>JBBQEX010000003.1:0-223401 GCA_038321315.1 Haliangiales bacterium
AACTCGAGCAACTCGGAAAAGCGTCCCTAATTCACAGGCGACGGCGGCCGAGGGCGTAGCCGACGACGACGCCGGCGAGAAGGCCGATGGCGAGGCCGAGGCCGAGGCCGGAGCTCGTGTCCGCCACCGGGACATGCGCCGGTGCCGTGCCCGGCGTCCGGGTCAGGGCGATCGCCGCGAGGATCGCGCCCGCGACGCCGATCGCGATGCCGAGGACCCAGACGCCACGTGGCAACGGCGTCCGGCCGGCCTTGGCCGACTCGACGATCGCGCGGGCGGCCTCCTCGCGGTCCACACCCATCCGTAGCATGGCGGGCACGTTGCTTGCTCGGAGCGGTCGGACCAACGAGCGTTCGCGGGGTTACCGCCGACGACGTTGCGAACCTCGACATGCGCACCCCAAGCCCGACCCAGCTCGCCCCGTTCGTCCTCGGCCTCCTCGCCGCCTGCGGCTCGGCGCACAACGAGCGAGGTCCGACTCCCGATGCCCCGGCCGCCACGATCGATGGCGCCGCGCCCGACAGCGCGGTGTCGGCGAACGGCTGTGTCGCCGGGCTCGCCGGCGCACCGTGCGTCCTCGGGCTCTACGATCGCGCGGTCGCGTCGTGCGACGCGGTCGACATCGCCGCGCTCCGCATCGAGCTCGACGCCCGCGCCGGGCTCGGGCCGCTGTGGGCCGATGGTCGTGCACTCGTGCGCACCAGCGCGCCGACGGTTGTCGCCGGCGGCTGGAACGGCTGGTCCGAGACCGCGATGCCGTCCACCGCGCTGTGCGGCTCCGATCTGATCGTCGCGGTCGGCAGCGTGCCGACCGGCTACTGGCAATACAAGCTGGTCGCCAGCAGCACGTGGTCACTCGATCCGGCGAACCCGGCGTTCGCGTACGACGACTTCGCCGGCAACGCCGATGGTCGCAACAGCGTGCTCGACACCTGGGACTCGGGGCGCGGCCGCGTCGTCACGCTCGATCGCGCGTGCTCGACCGCGCTCGCCAACTGCCGCACGGTCACCGCGTATCTGCCGCCGGGGTACGACGCGCCCACCGCGGCCACGACGACGTACCCCGTGCTGTTCATGCACGACGGCCAGAACGTGTGGAGCGATCACAGCTGTTGCTTCGGTCACACCGGCTGGGAGGTCGACGGCGCGCTCGATAGCGAGATCGCCGGCGGGCACGTCCGGCCGATCATCGTGATCGCGGCCGACAACACGGCGGCCCGCAACGACGAGTACGGCCTCACGATCAACACGATGATGACGTTCATCGACTTCCAGGTCTCGACGCTGCAGCCGGCCGAGCTCGCGAAGGTGCGCTGGGATCACGCGAAGGTCTCGATCGCCGGCAGCTCGCTCGGCGGCCTGGTCTCGATGGAGCTCGCGCTCCGCCACCCCGAGACCTACGCCGGCGTGGCCTCGTTGTCGGGCGCGTTCTGGCCGAACCAGAGCACCCACCAAGCCGTGCGCGACGACGTCACCTTGCTCGGCAAGCAGGCGCTCGCGATCTACGTCGACTCGGGCGGAAACCCGACCGACAACAGCGATGGCGCGGCCGACACGATCGACGTCCGCGACCGGCTGGTCGGGCTGGGCTGGCAAACAAACGACTCGCCGGCGTGTACGCCCGGGCCGAGCGCGGTTTGCTACCACCTCGAGCCCGGGGCCACCCACGACGAGCTGGCGTGGAAAGCCCGGGTCTGGCGCGCGCTCCGGTTCCTCTACCCAGCGCCGTAACCGGTAGCGTCCGCGTTACCGAAGTTTCGCCCGCGGGGCAGCCAGGCATCACCCCCTGGGACTGGATCCCCCGATCACCCCGATCCGAGGGACAGATCGTGCAGATCCGTTCTCAATGATCTCGCATACCCACGCGATGGCGCCCAAATGCGGCTCGGCACAACCGTTGCTTTACAATCATTACATGAACAAGGTCCTCACGCTGTCTGCGCTCTTCCTCGCGTCGTCCCTCGCAGCCTGCGTTGTCGGGGACGCGGGAAGCCCGACGGGTGATCCGGGCTCGGGCAGCGATCCGGGCTCCGGCAGCGATCCCGGGTCGGGCAGCGATCCGGGCGGCGGCCTGACCGGCGCGATCACGGCGGACACCACCTGGACCGGCACGGTCGTGGTCTCCGGCACCGTCACCATCAACGCTGGCGTCACCGTCACGGTCGCGGCCGGCACCACGGTCCAGATGGCCGGAGCCGCCTCGATCGCCATCAAGGGAACCCTCGACGTCCAGGGCACCAAGGGAAACATCGCCACGATCGGCCCGGCGACCGCGACCGGGCACTTCGGCGGCGTGACCAACAGCGGCACGTACAAGATGTCGTACGGCAAGCAGTTCGGCGGCCCGATCATCACCCAGGACGGCTCGACCACGACGATCGTCGACTCGGAGATGTACGGCGCCTCGGGTGACTACCTCGTCATGGACGGCGGCGCGCTCGACGTCCAGTACTCGACCCTCGGCCTGCTCAGCGGGGACACGACCCACTGCAACATGCACCTCAACAAGGCGACGACCATCAAGTTCACCCACAACGTGGACCAGGGTTCGCCGTTCGGCCTCATGTACTACGCGACCTCGGCCGACTTCACGCACAACAACTGGATCTCGACGGCGCCGAACGTCGACGTCGAGCCCGGCAACAAGGGCCCGGCCGACTTCACCGGCAGCTACTTCTCGCGCGGCACGATCCCGACCGGCACGATGGGCATGATCTTCGCGACGCCATCGGCGACCCCGCTGCTCGACGTCGGCCCGCGCTGAACGTTCCCTGACCCTCCCGCGATCGACGGCCCCACGTGGGGCCGTTCGGCGTTTCGGCTCACTTGATCGGCAGCTTGACGATCTTTTCGAGGATATTCGCGTCCTCGGGCGGAGACGGCGTCAGCAGGTAGATGCCGATCACCTCGTCGCCATCGCGGAACGCCTGCACCGAGCGCGTGCCCGGCTGGAGCAAGCCACTCGCGCGCAGCGCGGCGAGCGCCTCGGTCGAGGCGGGCGAGATCGCGTTCCGCTCGCGGATCAGCTGGTTCCACCGCTCGACCGCCTTGGCATCCTCGGTGAGCCGCTCCCAGCGACGGATCTCGACGACGGTGTCGCCATCGTAGATCGCGGTGACCCACGACTCGCCCCACTCGGGTCCCGGGCGATCGCAGCGCGGATAGTTCTCGTTCTTCACCGGCGGGCCATCCTGGTGATGGCAGTACGCGTGGTCGCGGAGTCGCTGGTTTGTCAGCTCGCGCGTGCCGCCGAGGTGCACCGTGAGTGGATGATCGGCGGCGGTGTTCGCGCATCCTGCGAGTGCGATCACGAGTAAAACGAGGCGCATAGTGCCGCGCAAACTAGCATGTTTGACGCTCCGGCTCGCGTGATAGGGTCCGCCGCGATGCGCTCGACATTCTCGATCATCTCGCTCGCGGTCGCGGTCTCGGCATGTGGCAACGGCGGCATCAGCGACTCGCCGGCGCAGCCGCCCGACACCGACGACCCCGCGTTCGTCGTCCACCTGAAACAGTGGCACCTGGTCGGCGACGGCGTGACGCCGGACGATGCGTCGGTCGAGGTCGTCGTCGACGCGCCGGCCGGCACCGAGTCCGTCGATCTGTGGATCGAATCGCTGAAGGGCGTGCGGCTCGCCAGGGGTGCCACCGCGAACGAGTTCGTCGCGACCGTCGACCTATCGTCGCTCGCCGTCGGGACCTACCCGTTCGTGATGGCGGCGAATGGCTCGGACACCGGATTCACCTCTGCGGCGATCAAGCGCAGCGCGCCGTACTACGTGTTCGTCACGACCGATTGGGACTTCTCCGATCCCAGCGATCAGGCGATGACGTATCAGGACATGATGCATGCGGCGCATCCCGGGATGCACATCACGCACTTCGTCGGCCCGTACACGTTCACCGATCCGGTGGTCACCGCGGACCGCGCGAACGCGATCGCGACGTGGGTGAAGCAGCAGCAGGCGACGTTCGGCGACGAGATCGGCCTGCACATCCACCCGTACTGCAACTTCGTCGTCGACGCGGGCATGGCCTGTATCACCGATCAATCGACGGTCTACGCCGCCGGCGACACCAGCGGCTACACGATCAAGCTATCGGCCTACGGGCGCACCGGGCTCGGCACGCTGCTCGATCACGCCGATGCGCTGTTCACCGCACACGGCCTGCCACACCCGAAGTCGTTTCGTGCGGGTGGCTGGACCGCGACGATCGAGACGTTGCAGGCACTCGATGACAAGGGCTATGTCGTCGATACCAGCGCGCTCAACTGGGCGAAGATCGTCAGCTGGAAGAACATCGGCAATGGCGTGCTCTATGCCTGGAACATGATGCACTGGGCGCCGATCGGGGACACCAGCCAGCCGTATCACCCGAACGAGACCGACATCCTCCAGCCCGGCGCCCTCGGCCTCCTCGAGGTTCCCGACAACGGCGCGATGATCGACTACACGACGACGCCGCAGATCACCCAGATCTTCAACGAGAACTTCCCCGATGGGTTGCCGCTCGCGAAGTCGACCACAATGATGATGGGATTTCACCCATCCAAAGACTTCTCCGCAGCCGAGTTCACCCGTGTCCAAGATTTTCTGTCTCTCGCCGACAAACACCTCGCGACTGCAGATCTGGGCCCGGTCGTGTACATCAACCTCTCCGACGTGCTTCCGGCTTTTCCTCGCCAGTGAGATCTCTAGAACGGTCGGAGCATTGTGGATGGAATGATTGTGTGCTGGAATGCGCCCTCTAAAGCACTTGAAAAGGAATCCATGATCCAATGAGCAACTTCCAATCCGAGATCCAGAACCTCGTCCAAGACTTCGTCGCCCAGATCACCGATGCGTGGAAGCGCGCGGTGTCCGAGGCGCTCACCGGTGTGGGAAGCGGGGGTGGCGGCGGGAAGACTCGGCGGGTTGGGGGTGGGGCATCGAGCGCGTCGCGTCGCAAGGGTGAGAAGCGGACCGCCGACGAGCTCGACGGACTCGCCGAGAAGTTCCAGGAGTACGTGAAGAGCAATCCTGGCCTCCGGATCGAGCAGATCAACAAGCAGCTCGGCACGACGACCAAGGACCTCCAGCTGCCGATCCGCAAGCTGATCGCCGACGGCGCCGTCAAGGCGAAGGGCGAGAAGCGCTCGACGCAGTACTTCCCGGGTGAAGGCACCCCGAAGCGCCGCGCGAAGAAGAAGTAACAGACCTCCGACCTCGGACTGCCGACTTCGGGTCGGAGTCTGAAGGTGGTTTGGCCTCCGAAATTCTGGCCGAAGCCCGGAGCCCGTAGTCCGAAGTCCGATATACCGATCGCGACATGGCTCGCGACTCCATTCCTCATCGGCTCCTTCGCCAGGCTGTCGATCGACCGTCGTCGATCGCGTATCAGGCCAAGGTCGCCGGGACCTGGCAACCGACGACCTGGAAGACGTTCGTCGGCGAGGTCCAGCGGGCCGCGCGCGCGATGATCGCGCTCGGCCTGCCGCGCGGTGGCAAGGTCGCCATCCTCGGGTTCAACCGGCCCGAGTGGGTGATCTTCGACCACGCGTCGATGATGGCGGGCGGCGTGCCGGCCGGCATCTACACGACGTGCTCGGCCGAAGAGGTCCAGTACATCGTGCACCACTCCGAGGCGCACCTCGTCCTGGTCGAGAACGCCGCGCAGCTCGCCAAGGTGATCGCGAAGCGCGCCGAGATGCCGCTCGCCAAGCACCTGGTGATGATGGACGGCGCCGCGGCGACCGACGGCGCGATCACCTGGGCCGAGTTCCTCGCCAAGGCCGACGGCGCGACCGAAGCCCAGCTGACCGAGCGGCTCGACGCGATCGAGCAGGCCGACCTCGCGACCCTGATCTACACGTCGGGCACGACCGGACCGCCCAAGGGCGTGATGCTGTCGCACGGCAACCTCAGCTGGACGTCGCGCGCGCTGCTCGATCTCGGCGGCCGGGTCGCCGACACGTCGCTGTCGTACCTGCCGCTGTCGCACATCGCCGAGCAGATGTGCACCGTGCACATGCCCGCGACCGCGGGCGGCACCGTGTGGTTCGCCGAGTCGATCGAGAAGGTCGCCGAGAACCTCAAGGACTGCCGACCGACCGCGTTCTTCGGCGTGCCGCGGATCTGGGAGAAGTTCCACGCCGCGCTGGCCGCCAAGCTCGGCGAGGTCACCGGCGTGAAGAAGCGGCTCGTCGCCTGGGCGCGCGGCGTGTGCGCCCGGGTCAACGCGCACCGCGATCGCGGCGAGCCGATCCCGCGCGTGCTCGGCGCGCAGTACGCGCTCGCTCAGCGCCTGGTGATCACGAAGCTCAAGACCGCGCTCGGGTTCGACCGCGTGCGCGAGCTGTTCTCCGGCGCGGCGCCGATCGCGCCCGACGTGCTCGAGTTCTTCGCGAGCCTCGACCTGCCGATCCACGAGATCTACGGCCAGTCCGAGGACAGCGGCCCGACCTCGTGCAACACGACCGGCCGCACCAAGATCGGCTCCGTCGGTCCGCCGCTCCCCGGGCTCGAGGTCAAGCTCGGCGACGACGGCGAGATCCTGATCAAGGGTCCGAACGTGTTCCTCGGTTACTTCAAGGAGCCCGAGGCCACTGCGGACGCGCTGCGCGAAGGCTACCTGTGCTCCGGCGATCTCGGCGCGTTCGACAAGCAGGGCTTCCTGTCGATCACCGGGCGCAAGAAGGAGATCATCATCACCGCCGGCGGCAAGAACATCGCGCCGAAGAACATCGAGGCGGCGGTCAAGCAGTCGCCGCTGATCGGCGAGGCCGTCGTGATCGGCGACCGCCGCAAGTTCCTCACCCTGCTCGTGACGCTCGACGATGTCGCGGCCCGGAAGGTCGCGCCCGCCGGCGATCTCGCGACCGCCTCGGAGATCCGCGTCGCGATCCAGAGCCAGATCGACACGGTCAATCAGAGCCTCGCGCGCGTCGAGCAGGTCAAGAAGTTCGCGATCCTGCCCAAGCCGTTCGGCATCGACACCGGCGAGCTCACGCCGACGATGAAGCTCAAGCGCAAGGTGATCGCGCAGATGTACGCCCGCGAGATCGACGCGATGTATGCCGTCGCAGACAAGGACGCGAGCAGCTCGCGTCCGGACGCCGACGACACCTGATGGTCGCGCCGTGGCCGCGTGAGAACTACGTCGCCGGTGGCGGTCCGGCGCAGGTCGCGCTGATCGCGCTGTCGATGTCGCGCCTGCCCGATCCGCTGCCGATCTCGCGGCGCCTCCACGGCATGCCCGACGCCGGTGATGGCCCCGACGCGATCGCGCTGGTCGCGCGCGACCGCGCCGAGGATCCCGCGTGGTTCGCCGAGTCGGTGATCGCGCCGTTCGCCGAGCTGATCGCGAGCGACCTCGGCCCCAACGCCGCCGCCGCCGCGCTCGCCGCCGATCACGCCTACGTCATCGAGGTCCAGCTCGACGACCCCGACGACCTCGGGCACGTCCAGGCCGCGTGGGCGCTCGCCAAGTGCGCCTGCGAGGCCGGCGCGACGATCATCATCGACGTCTATGCGGCGCGCGCGCACCTCGGTGTCGAGATCGCCGCGCTGGCGCCCGATCGCGGCTTCGACGTGATGCACGAGGTCACGCTGTTCTTCGACGAGCAGCCCGACGGCACCCTCGCCGCCTGGTCGCTCGGCTGCAAGAAGTTCGGGCGCCCCGATCTCGTGTTGCTCGGCGTCGATCCGGAGGGCGCGACCGAGGCCGCGCTCGTCTTGCGCGATCTCGCCCAGACGCTCGCGACCGGCGAGATCATCGAGCCCGGCGATCAGGTCGCCGCACCCGGCGGCAAGCTCCTGGTCGCCTCGGCGTTCGATCCGGCGACCTCCAGCGTCGTCGCCGTCGAGGGCGCCGCGCTGTTGCTGCAATAGGCGCTATGCTTGCCACATGGCCGACACCGCGCTGACCAAGCCGCGCAATGCTCATCACGGCAAGGTGCTGTTCGTCGACCTTGCCACCAAGTCCACGCGGATCGACACGATCGACGAGCAGGTCTATCGCGACTACCTCGGCGGCTACGGCCTCGGCGCGTGGCTGATGTGGAAACACTGGAAGGTCGGCACCGATGCGCTCGCGCCCGACGCGTGCTTCGCGATCTGCTCGGGCCTGATGACCGGGCTGCACACGCCGTTCTCGGGCCGCATCCAGATCGTCGGCAAGTCACCGCTCACCAACACGTGGGGCGACTCGAACTCGGGTGGCAGCGTGTGTATCCACCTGCGTCAGGCCGGCTACGACGCGCTCGTCGTCACCGGCAAGGCCGCGGAGCCGAGCGTGCTCGTCATCCGCGATGCCGAGGTGTCGGTCGAGCCGGCCGGCGAGCTGTGGGGCAAGGAGATCCCCGAGACGTTCGATGCGCTCAAGGCGAAGTTCGGCGGCAAGCGCGACGTCGGCGTCAGCGCGATCGGTCCGGCCGGCGAGAAGCAGCTGCGCATCGCGTCGGTGATGAACGATCGCTATCACGCGTTCGGCCGCCAGGGCTTCGGCGCGATCTATGGCAGCAAGAACTTGAAGGCGATCGTCGTCGCCGGCACCGGCGTGGTGCCGGTCGCGAACCCGACCGAGCTCAAGAAGATCTGCACGGCGATCACGAAGGAGTACAAGCGCGACCTCGGCCTGTTCGCGCGCTTCATGGCGTACATGGGCAAGCCGAAGGGCTGGCTTGGCTGGATGTACCGCTTCATGACCAAGATGGGCATGAAGGTCACCGCGCCCACCGCGGCGATGCGGCAGATGTGGTCGCAGCGCGGCACGACCGCGGCGGTCGCGCTGTCGATCGAGAACGGCGACGCGCCGATCAAGAACTGGAAAGGCGTCGGCTCGCGCGACTTCGCGCTGTCGAAGCGCGGCATGAAGATCGACGGCAGCGTCGTCGACAAGTACGTCATCAAGAAGCTGTCGTGCGGAGACTGCCCGATGCCGTGCAAGGGCATCGTCGCGGTGCCCAAGCGCAAGCTCGCGGACGTGCGACGCCCCGACTACGAGACGATCATCGGCTTTGGCGCGAACATCCTGAACGACGACATCGAGCTGATCGCCGCCTGCCACGACGCGTGCAACCGGCTCGGCATCGACGCGGTCAGCTCGTCGATGACGCTCGGCTGGGTCTGCGAGGCCGTCGAGCTCGGCCTGCTGTCGGCCAAGGACCTCGACGGCATCGACATGAAGTGGGGCAACGGCGAGGCCGCGCTCGAGCTCACGATCAAGATCGGCAAGGGCGAGGGCTGCGGCGAATGGCTCGGCCACGGCGTCAAGCGCGCCGCCGAGCACCTCGGCAAGGGCTCCGAGGCGTTCGCGATCCACATCCACGGCGGCGAGCCCGCCTATCACGACTCGCGCTTCACCTCGCTGATGGGCGTGACCTACATCGCCGATCCGACGCCCGGTCGCCACACCGCCGGCTCGGCGTCGTGGAACGAGACGTTCGGCGCCGGCTTCTCGCTGCCCGCGGCAGCCGAGAAGAAGGACTGGAACGTGAAGTGGAAGGGCACCGAGGGCAAGGGCAAGGCCCAGGCGCTGCACTCCAACGCGCACCAGGCGATGAACGGCCTCGGCCTCTGCATGTTCACGATGCTGACCGGCTCGCTGCCGTGGACCGAGCTGGTCAACGCCGCGACCGGCTGGGGTTACACCGACGCCGATCTGCTCGCGTGCGGCGAGCGGATCCAGAACCTGCGCGCCGCGTTCAACCGCCGCGAGGGCATCGTGCCGGCCGACTTCAAGCCGCACCCGCGCATGCTCGGTGAGGGCGACGGCAACCTCGAGGCCGGGCCGCTCAAGGCGATCCGCGTCCCCCTGCCCGTCCTGCGCGATGACTACTTCGACCACATGGCGTGGAACAAGCAGAGCGGGAACCTGTCCCGCGCGCGCGCCGACCAGCTCGGGATGACCGAGATCCTCGAGGGTTTCACCGAATGAGATCCGCGATCGTGCTCGCGCTGATCGCCGCGTGCGGCGGCGGCGGCACCGCGGTGCAGGTCACCCCCGACGCGGGACCTCCCGACCCGCATGATCGCTGGATGCCTGCGCCCGGCACGTCGTGGCAGTGGCAGATCCAGGGCACGATCGATCAGAGCGTCGATGCCGCGGTGTTCGATCTCGATGTGTTCGACACACCGCAGGCCACGATCGACGCGCTGCACGCTGCCGGAAAGCACGTCGTCTGCTACTTCGACACCGCGTACGAGCCGAACCGACCCGACTCGGCGATGCTCGAGCCGTATCGCGGGGATCCGATCGACGGCTGGCCCGGCCAGTTCTGGCTCGATATCCGGGTGAAAGCGGTGCAGGACGTCATGCTCGCGCGCCTCGATCTCGCGAAGCAGAAGCAGTGCGACGGCGTCGAGCCCGACGACGTCGACGTCACGACCAACGACACGATGCTCCACATCACGCCGGCCGAGCAGCTCGCGTTCATCCAGATGATCGCGGCGGCCGGTCACGCGCGCGGCCTCGCGGTCGCGCTCAAGAACGACCTCGATCAGGTCGCCGAGCTCGTCGACCTCGTCGACTTCGCGGTCAACGAGCAGTGCTTCACGTACACCGAGTGCGACACGCTCGCGCCGTTCATCGCGAAGCACAAGGCGGTGTTCCAGACCGAGTACACCGCCGGCGATCTCGCAGCCAAGGGCGCGACCGTCTGCCCGGGCGCGATCCAGCGCGACTTCGACACCTTGATCAAACACCTCGACCTCGGCGCCGAGCGCTTCTCTTGTCGATAGGAACCTAGATGGGCATCTTCGATCGAATGCGCGGCGACCAGGTCCGGGTCCACATCGTGATCCGCGGGCGGATCGGCGACGGCTGGAAAGACATCGACGAGCACCTGCGCCTGCCGAACGGCACGACGCTCGGCAAGCTCGTCGAGGCCGCCGACGCGGCGCGCATCCCGCTGCGCGAGGCGCTCGACAAGAGTCCGCACCTCGTCGACACGATGATGATGAATGGCGAGCGCTGCCCGTTCACCGAGAACGCCGAGCGCGTGCTGGCCGACGGCGACGAGATCTACCTGCTCGCGCCGATCGCCGGCGGCTGACAGTTAGCCGTACGCGCGAACCAGGAACTCGACGCTCTCGACCGGGCCGGTCTCGAAGAACTTGATCGCCTTCTCGACGATGAAGCTGGCGCGGACCTTGGTCGGATCCCGCGGGTCATCGGCCGTGTAGAGGAACGGCAGGACCTGATGCTCGAGGCGCATCATCCGCCAGCGACCGTTGCGCGCCTTGGCGCCGACCAGCTTGCCGGCGATCGCGGCGAGCTCGAGGACCGACGTCCAGTACTGGAGCTGGGTGACGTCGGGCTCGTCCTCGAAGTCGGCGCGGTGCGCGGCGAGCTCCTTGGCCAGCGAGGTCTCGTAGATCGCGAGCTGCGCACAGGTCTCGATGCCGGACAGCTCGGCGACCTCGGTCATCGCGCGGTTGATGATGGCATCGACGTCGAGCTTCTCGACATCGTCGGCGTCGACCCGATTGCCGAACGAGCCGACGTGCAGCTCGGCCTCGGCGGACGCGATCGTCTGGCGAAACGCGTCGGGCGGCTCGTCCTGGCACAGGTAGACCACGACCGAGCCCGGGAACGTGCGGCCGTACTCCGCAGCGCCCCCGATCTTCGCGAGCGCGAACAGGTGCGCCATCGCGCCGTGCGCGATGATCTCGGCGGGCTCGCGATGATCGGTCTGGATCATCAGCTTCTCGCCGGGCGCGGTCGCGACCTTGTCGATCTTGTCGAGGTTGCAGAACACGGTCAGGGCTTTCCGACGATGAACTCGACGCGACGATTCTTCGTGCGCGCCGCGGCGAGCTTGCTGCCGGTGAGCCCCTCGGGATCGACGACCGGCTGGGTCGCGCCCAAACCGCGCGAGATCAGCCGGCTCTCGTCGACGTTCTTGCTCACCAGGTACGCCTTCACGCTATCGGCGCGGGCCTGAGATAGCGCCTCGTTGTCGGCGAACTTTGCGGTCTTGCCGAGCGGCTGATCGTCGGTGTGGCCGACGATCTGGAGCGTCAGATCCGGGAACTCCACGAGCAGCAACACGGCCTTGTCGAGCACCTTCTTCGAGACCGGCAGGAGGTCCGCCGAGCCGAGCTTGAACGCGATCTTCTGCACCTCGCCGGCGAAGTGCTTCACCTTGTCGGGAATCTCGTCCGGACAGCCGTCGTCGTCCTGGTAGCCGTTCTTGGTCTCCGGATCATTCGGGCAGGCGTCGCGATTGTCGGCGATGCCGTCGCCGTCGTTGTCGAGCTCGGGGCAGCCGTCCTCGTCCTCGAACTTGTCCATGTCCTCGGGCTCGTTCGGACACTTGTCGATCGCGTCGGGGATGCCGTCGAGATCGTTGTCGAGATCGGGGCAGCCGTCCTCGTCCTGGAAGCCATCCTTGTCCTCCGGATCGTTCGGACACTGGTCGGCGCTGCCGAGGATGCCGTCGTGATCCGGATCGGGATCCGGCGGTGGTGCCACGTGCACCGGTGGCTTGACCGGCTCGCGCGTGTCGAGCTTCGCGAAGTCGGCGCTGTAGCGCAGCGACGCGACGGCCTGGAAGTTGGGTGTGCCGTAGCCGTGCCCGACGCCCTCGCCGAGCGCGACCTGACCCTGCCAGCCGTCGAGCACCGCGGCGCGCAACCCGAGCAACAGCTCGGCGGGGACGTCGTGGCCCTGGCCCATCACGCCAGCCGCGAGGAACGCTTCGCCGAGCAACCACAGCTTCGCGGGCCGCAGCGCGACGGCGCCCCCGATGCCGACGGTGATCTCGTCGTCGACGATGATGTTGGCGACCTCGTTGCGACCCTGCACGCGGTAGCCGAGGTCGGCGGCGAACCCGACGCGCGGACCCTGCCATCCGAGGATCGCGCGCGGCCGCACGGTGGGCGCCGAACCGCCGGCGAAGCTGTCGGTGTTGCCGGTCGGGATCGTGAGATCGAGCGCGCCCGCGAGCGCGAGGTTGCCGCGGGACCACACCCGGGCCTTGCCGAACAGGCGGATATCACCGAGCGTCGTGGTCGCGAGCGCGCGACCCGAGGTCATGATCGGCGAGGCGTCGCCGTTCTGCGCGAGGATCACCGGCACCGCGAGCCCGACCTCGACCCAGCGTGCGAGGCCGAAGCCGGCGACCAGCTGCATGCCGACGCGATTCGCGATCACGCGGCCGTTCGCGACGGTCTCGCCGGTGACCGCGTCGCGCGCGACGAGCGGATCGCGCGCGAAGTCGAACGACGCGCCAGCATCGAACTGATCGACCGGCAGCACGTCGGCGCTCTCCTGGGTGAGGTAGCCGCTGCTCGACGTCGTGGCCTGGTAGAGGTCGGCATCGAAACCATCGGCGCGCGCGGTCGACGCGACCGCGATCGGCGCGAGGACGAGTGCCATGATCACGAGGCCGCGCCGGCGGCGACCGAGCACCGCGCCGACGACGAGGACGAGCGCGAGCGCGCCGCCCGGGCCGCCACTCGACTGACAGCCGCAGCCGCCGCCGCCGAGGTCGACACCGTGCGGGCCGGCGTCACCCGACATCGCGTCACCGTTGGCGACGCCGTCGCGCGGCGTGCAGTTCGCGATCGGCGCGTGCCCGCAGGTGCCGTCGTCGCAGGTGTCGGTCGTGCAGTCGTTCTGGTCGTCGCAGCCGGCCGCATCGACGCAGCAGCCCGGCGGCGCGGTGTGGGTGCACGTGTGGGTCTGCATCGAGCAGCGGTCGGACGTGCAGCTGTTGTTGTCGTCGCAGTCGCCGCGGCCGAGGCAGCAGCCGGCGATCTGCGTGTTGCTGCACGTGCCGGTCGAGTCGCAGGTGTCGGCGGTGCACGGGTTCTGGTCGTCGCAGCGCGCGTCGCTCGTGCAGCAGTTCGGGAAGCCCTGGTGGGTGCACGTGTGGGTGTCGTCGTCGCACCGATCGAACGTGCAGAGGTCGGCGTCGAAGCACTCGAAGTCGCGCGTGCAACACGTGCTGATGTCGTCGTGGTGGCACTCGTGGGTCATCGGATCGCAGCGGTCGAGCGTGCAGATCCGGTTGTCGCCGCAGTCGTTGTCGGTCTGGCAGTCGTTGCCGCCGCCGCACATCGGGCCCCCGACCGGCATGTACATGCAGCTGTGCGACGTCGCATCGCAGGTGTCGGTGGTGCAGGTGTCGTTGTCGTCGCACTGCCCGTTCGACGTGCAGCAGCCGGCGATCGGGTTGTGCCCGCAGGTGTGCGTCGTCGTGTTGCACACGTCGGCCGTACACAGGTCGGCATCCGTGCAGTCGGAGTTCGTCGTGCAGCAACTCGGGACATCCTGGTGCGAGCACGTGTGGGGCCCGGGGCCGGTCGAGCAGCTGTCGGTCGTGCACGCGTCGTTGTCGTTGCAGTCGGCGGCCGTCGTGCAGCAGCCCGGGATCGGGTTCTCGATGCAGGTGTGCGTCATCGTGTTGCAGGTGTCGACGGTGCAGGTGTTGCCGTCGTTGCACTGCGGGTTCGTGTTGCAGCAGCCCGCGACCGGATCGTGCTGGCACTGATTCGTCGTCAGGTCGCAATGATCGATGCTGCACACGTTGGTGTCGGCGCACTGCGCATCATCGGTGCAGCAGTTCGGGAAGCGCACGTTGCGGCAGCTGTGGGTGGCCATGTCGCAGCGATCGAAGGTGCACGACACGCCGTCGTCGCAGTCCGAGGTATCGGTACAGCAGCCGGCGATCGCGGCGTGGGTGCACGCGTGCGTCGCGACATTGCAGTGGTCGGCGGTGCAGGTCTGGTTGTCGTCGCAGTCGGTGTCGGTCGTGCAGCAGTTCGGCAGGTCGGCGTGACCGCACGTGTGGGTCGCCGGATTGCACGTATCGGTCGTGCAGGCGTCGGCGTCGTTGCACTGCGCGGCGGTCGAGCAGCAACTCGGGATCGTCGTGATCGTGCAGGTGCCGGTGGGACTGCCGGCAGGCTTCGTGCAGACGTCGATCGTGCAGACGTCGTTGTCATCGCACTGGGTGTTCGTGGTGCAAACCGTGGCGGCCGATGCGTCCGAGCTCACGATCGCGAGCCACGCCGCGACGACGAAAGTACCGAGCCTCATGGTCGGACGATACAGCCCCCCAGGCTCGGACCACAACTTACAAGGCGGTCGCGAGGAGGGCGCCGTAGACCCGCAGGAGCGTCGTGATGTCCTCGTCGTTGAACCGGAGCTGGGCCCCGAGGAAGTAGTCGCGGCCATAGCGCAGCCGGTCGAAGCCCGCGGGGACGTCGACATTGCCGCGCTCGACCTGGAGGTACCCGGGCTTGTTGAGCATGTCGTCGACGCCACCGACGAGGTAGACCGAGCGGTAGATCATGAGCGCGACCGCGAGCTTGACGTTCGGGGTCTTCTGGTACGACCCGAACACGTCGGCCGACATCGTCAGCCGGCCGGTGAGGAGGTCTGCCCCAGCGCCGAACGTCGACGACTTGATGCCGCCTCGGATCGTGAGCGGTCCGAACACGCGGCCAAACTGTGCGGTAAATCGCAGCTTGTCCTGGATGGCCTGGGTCCGGGTATAGGCGGTCGTCCCGGCGGCGTCCGAGATCGTGTCCCCCGGGACGGTCCCGAGCAGGCCCTTCTCGAGCTCGAGGAGATAGATCTTGTCGTCGTGCGCGCGGATCTCGGTGGTGACGTAGATCCGCGTCAGCCGTGACATCACGTTGGCTTCGATGCGAACCCCGAGATACGCCTTGAATCGATCGAAGCTCGCGGTCGAGTCGCGCGCGCTCTCGGTCGCGTCGAGGATCGTGTCGGCGAGCTCCGGGTCGTTGACCAGTCGGCCGAGCTTGCCTTTCCAGTCGTCGCCGCTCCCGTTGTTGATCGCCGCCATCACGTCGTGCGCCTGCGCGAGCTGCTCGTCGACCCGATCGAGGCCGGAGCGCGTGTCCGCGAAGCCCGAGCCCAGCTTCACTCGGGCGTCGGCGAGCTTCGCGCGGAACGTCGTGATCTTGGCGTCGAGCTCGCCGAGCTTGACCGCGGCGTCGTCGCCCTTGCTGCCGCCGAGGGCTCGGGTCGCGCGCTCGGTCCCCGCCTCGATCTTGTCGAGCGCGTCGTCGGTCTTGCGCAGTGGCCTGTCGAGCGTGCCCTGCTCGAGCCAGTCGTTCATCGTCGTCAGGCCGCCGACCATCATCCCGTTGACCCAGGCGCGCCCGCCGGTCATGAACGCGTAGAGCGACGCGACGCCGGCCTCGAGCCGCGGCATCGATCGCTCGGTCGCGCGCAGCACCGCGTCGGTCGATGCGCCCTCGAGGACGTGGGTCAGTGGCTCGCCGGAGACCAGCCGCTGCTCGTTCGCCGCGCCGGGCTCGCCGCCGCTCGGCAGGATCTCGAGGTAGCTGTCGCCGAACGTCGACGGTGCGCGCTTGGTCACCAGCGAGTCGACGCCGATGTCCGTGTTGTCGCGCAGCCGCATGTCGACGCGGGCGAACCGGCCCTCGATCACCATGCCGGTGATCTCGCCGATGCGAACGCCGGCGATCACGATCGGCGAGCCGATCACGAGCTTGCTGGCGTCGCGAAACTTCGCGTAGGTCTCGAACTTCTGGCCGACCGCGGTCTTGGGCAACCGGCTGCGAATGAACACGACCAGCCCCGCGGTCACGGCCACGAGGACGACGATCGTGATCAGGTGGGACAGCCAGCGCAACGCGGCGAGCCTACCATCAACGCGTGCAATCGTTCGTGACGGCGATCGGGTCCCCGTGGTCGATGACCTCGAAGTCGTCGACGGTCAGGGCCGCGAGGTCGTGTGGATCGAGCAACCCGTCCCACTTGGCGGTCGTGTAACGGTCGCTGGCGCCGGTGAGCGCGATGTTGCCGCCGTCGGAGTGGTACATGCCGAACTTCTGCATCGTGCGGGCGACGACCTTGGCGCCGGCGCTCGGCAGCGACTCGACGTCGAACGACTTCTTCAACCGCAGGTGAAAGCCGTACGACGGCGCGCCCGAGCCTCCCGTCGTGTCGGTCCCGTGCGTCGCTGGCGGCACGAAGCTGTGCGCGATGCGGTCGTTTGGCATGATCAGCCGGATCGCGTGATCGATGTGGCCGGCCGCGACCTCGTCGGCGGTGAACAGCATCCCGGAGATCGGAAACCCGGCGGCATCGGCGCTCGTGCACTGCTCGCCACGCAACGTGGTGTCGTACTCCTTGTGGGTGTCCCACACGGCGAGGCAGCCGCCCTGGAAGTCGCTGCCGACGATGTTGGCGCGCCACATCTCGAACAGCTTGCCCTGGCTCGCGCTGTAGACCAGCAGGTGACAGTCGTCGCCGCCGGTGCACGCATAGCCCTGCTCGCCCTCGATGTTGCCGCCGACCGGCACCGGCATCGCGACGTGATCGCAGTCGGGATCGTAGAAGTCGCCGGTCGGCGTGAACGTCCGCATCGGCGCGTCGGCCGGCGCGGCGAGGATGTCGAACGAGAAGTCGATCTGCATCGTGTTGCCGTTGCCCCACCCGCCGTGGCCATCGATCGAGGCGATCAGCGAGCCGCTGTCGGGTGCCACCGCGGCATCCGTGACATCGAGGTTGAAGAACATCGGGTGATCGAAGTACGGACCGGGCGCGCCGAACACGCCGCCGTTTCCACCACCACCGTCGTCGCCGCAGGCGGCGAGGATCACCAACGAAACGAGGAGAGCACGCATGCGGCCATCATCGCACTACTTGGCGCGACGCAGATAATAATGCACGCCGCGCTGCGGGTGACTCAGCTTGATCGCGAGCGCGTTCTGTCCCGTCGGCGGGGCGACCTTGGCGGCGAACCGGCGCTGGCCGTCGATCGGGATCGTGATCGTGTCGACCGCGGCGGTCCAGCCGACGAGCACGGCACCGCGCACGTCGACGTCACCGGTCCACGCCACGCCGTTCACCGGCGACTCGATGTAGACCTGCGGCGCCGTCTGATCGAAGTCGATCTTCAGCGTCGAGACCTTGGGATCCTTCTCGCCGTCGCGATCGAACCAGTAGGTGTACGTGCCCTCGTGCAGCTTGGTGCCGGGGACGACGATCTTGACGCCGCCATCGAACGTGTCCTCCTTGCCACCCGACGCGAAGTGCAGCTTGAACGCGGTGCCGCTCGGGCCCTTGTAGAGCACGCGCAGGCTCGGGATCGCGCTCTGGTACGAGATCCGGTAGTTGCGACCGTCGGCGTCGATGTCGTTGGTCGGCTGCGTCTTGGGCAGCGCGCGGCGGCCGTCGTCGCGCAGGACGGCGATGCGCCCCGAGGCGACCGCGTTGCCCTCGTCACCACCGGTCGTGCAGCGCAGCCGATACGCCCACGAGCCCCCGGAGACCATCAGGTTCGCGGCGTCCTTGCCGGCCGACAGCTTCGACGAGCGGAACCGCTGGTCGTGGTCGAGCTCGACGACGCCGCCGTTCGGGCACTTGCCGCCGAACTCGAACTGCACCGCGGTCGCGCCCTTCGGATCGTGGATCGCGAGCGTCTCGCCGACCGCGACCTTGAAGTCGACGTAGGTCGGGATCGCCTCGAGCGGATGGATCTGGCCGTTCTTCGCGATCGTCGCGCTCTCGCCCCGATTGAGCTCGAGCTCGGCGCCGGTCGCGCCGGTCAGCTTCACCGTCGCGTGCATGTCGGTGACCTTGGTCTCGCGCGCGAGATCGAGGTGCACCTCGGCGCCGCTCTGCGCGTTGCCCTTCAGCGCGAGCCCACCACCCGGCACGATGATCTTCGCGGCACCGTTGATCGGGGTCGTCGCCTTGCCGCCGCCGGCCTCGACGCTGATCGCGAGATCGGCATCGATCTCGACGCGGCTACCCGGCACGAGCTCGATCGTCGCGCCGCCGGACGTGACCTTGGCGGTCGACCCGGCGCCGACGCGGAGCTTGGTGCCCCTGGCGATCGGGCCGCTCGCGGTGAACGCCTTCCAGACCTTGTCGCCGGGATCCTGGATCTCGACCTTCTTGCCGGTGATCTCGACGCTGGTGTCGCCGCTGGCGATCGGTTCGGGCGCGTCGGGTGGCGGCGCGTCGGGCGCGCCGGCGTCGATCGGGATGCCGGCGTCGCCGGGCGTCGGCACGTCGAGCGACAGCTCGATCGTCTTGCCGACCGCGAGGTCGAGCGTCTGGCCGTTCGACGTGACCTGCGCCTCGCCACCGGTGAGCTCGAGCGTGCTCTCGCCGCGGCCCTTCGCGGTGATCCGCACCGACCCGTTGCGCGACAGCTTGACGTCGCCGATATCGAGCGCGTACGAGCCGGTGCCGCTGAGATCGATCGCGCCGAGCTCGACCGAGATCTTGTTGCCGCCGGTCTTGCCGCCGGCGCCGAACCGCAACACGGTGCGCGGCTGCATCGCGATCTTCGCCGTGCCGGCCGCGATCGCGAGCTGCGCGCCACCGTCGGCGGTGCGCGCCGCGTCGTTCAGGAAGAACCCGGTGCCGATGCTGGCCGCCGCCCAACCGCCGCTGCCGGTCTGCCGATCGACCGGGCCGTCGGTCTTCACGAGCTCGGCGAGCGGGCTCGCTTTCTTGCCGCAGCCGACCATCGCGCAACTTGCGACGATGGCGACGACCGCGGCAATGGCCCTCACTTGTGGAGGTCGATGTTCTTGATCGCCACGCCGTTGGGATCGATGGTGACGTCGAGCTGCTGCTCGGCGAGGCCCGGCGAGGTCACGGTGATCTTGTACTGACCCGGCGCGAGGTCGACGGTGAACTTGCCCTCGGCGTCGGACGTCGCCGTCTTGCCGCCGGGCTCGATCTTGATCGTCGCGCCGGTGATCGGCTTGCCGGTCACGAGCGACTTCACGATCGCGCGCAGCTGACCGGGTGGCAGCACGGCCTCGAGCCCGATCTTCGGGCTGGTGTTCGAGCCCTTCTGGAGCACGAGCGTGGTCTTCGCGGGCTTCTTGCCGTCGACCTCGACCGAGACCTCGGCGCCGGTGTCGTCGAGGTTGGTCGCGCCATCGATGGTCTTGCCGACCGGGAGCTTCTCGACCTTCCACAGGCCCTTGTCGTCGGTGACGCCGGTGCCGGTGTGGTTCTTCAGCTTGACCGTGACCTTGGCGCCGACGATCGGCTTGCCATTCTCGTCGGAGACCTCGCCGGACACGTCGGCGTACTCGATGACCTCGACCTTCTCCTTGACGACGTTCGTGGTCACCGTGCCCGCGCTGGCCTTGCTCGGGCCGCCGAAGTGCCCCTGCAGGCCGAGGCCGCCGGTGATCACCGGCTCGTACGGGATCAGCGTGATGTTGCCGGCCGCGACCGAGGCGTACGACAACCCCGGGACCTTGGCGCCCTCGATGAACGCGAGCAGCGTGAACGAATCGTTGAGCCGGAGCCCACCGCTGACACCACCGCGCACGATCGGCCCGGGCGCGCCGCTGCCGATGAACAGATCGGTCGACAGCTCGGCCTGGACGTAGGCCTTGCCGGCAGGCACCGCGAACGCGACGCCACCGACGACGGCGTTGTAGTCGGACACGCCGAGCGACACGCGATCCTGCGCCGACAGCATCTCGGGGTGGTCGACGGACTTCGCGCTGTTGTCGAGCCGAAAGCCGACCGACGCTGACAGCGTGCCGGGACCGGCGGCGAACGTGCCGTTGGCGCGGACGTCGACCGAGATCGCCGAGCCGGCGATCGACGGTGCGTCCTTGCCGGGGACCCACACGCCCGCCTGGGCGCCGAACGTGTTGTTGCCGACCCGCTTGCCGAACCGCAGCACGAGGTGCGGGTCGCCGACGTAGCCGTCGTCGGCGGGGCCGAGGTGGAAGTGCTTGTCGTAGCGCCCGTCGAGCGACAGGCCGACCGCCAGCATGTCGGTGATGCCGAACGCGATCGCGAAGTCGCCGATCCCGCGGTCGAGCGTCTCGTCCTTGGCGAGCAGATCCTTGCGGTAGCCGTAACCACCGAGGAGCGCGACCGAGATCATGCCCGCCGGGAGCGTCTCGGCGCTGGCGACGTGGTTCGCGCCGGGCAACGCGGCGTAGCCGACGATCGGCGCCGCGGCCTCGGGAGCGGGCGCCGGCGACGACGACCCGGTGACCTCGCCACCCGCGGGTTGCGCGAGCGCTGCGCTACTTGCCCCGAGTAGCCCGAGAACGAGGGTCAAGCGTCGCATTACCGAAAATTGTAGAGCCCAGACGGCCCTGATTTCCACTGCAGGGACCGCAATCGTCCCCTCAGTAGCGAATCCACCGCCACAGCTCGCGGATCCCCGGGCGCTTGCCGTAGAGCAGGATGCCGACCCGGTAGATCTTCGCGGCCACGCGCACGATCAGGTAGGTCGACACCGCGAGGATCGCGAGCGACATCGCGACCTCGAACAGAGAGGCGCCGCCGAGCACGTAGCGCATCGGCATCAGGATCGGCGAGCTGAACGGGATCATCGTCATCGCCTGGGCGGTGCTGCCGCGCGGGTCGTTGGCGACCAGCTGCATGCAGGTCATCGGGATGATGATGAGCATCATCACCGGCGCCTGCGCCTGCTGGGCCTCCTGGTCGGACGACACCATCGCGCCGACCGCGGCGTACATCGACGCGTAGAAGAAGTAGCCACCGAGGAAGTACAGGATCGCGATCGCGATCTGATCGAGCCCGAGCTCGGGCAGCTCGGGGCCGCCACCGGCGACGCCGAACGCGCCGAGGATCGCGGCGCGGAAATGCAGGGCCAGGAGCGCCATCAAGAGCCATGCGCCGAGCTGCACCAGCCCGACCGCACCGACGCCGAAGATCTTGCCGGCCATCAGCGAGCGCGGCTTGGCGGCGGCGACCATCAGCTCGATCACGCGCGACGTCTTCTCCTGGACGACGGAGCGCATCACGGCGACGCCGTACAGGAGGATGCCGATGTAGAGGATGAACATCAGGATGTAGCCGACGGCGAACACGGCGAAGCCGCTCTTGCCGCCGGCCTCGCCGGTCGTGTGCACGGTGCTGAGGTCGACCTTCGCGAGCACGGTGTCGAGTTGCTCCTTCGAGATCCCGGCGGTGGTTGCCCGCGCCGTGTAGATCGCGTCCTTGACGGTCTCGGCGATCTTGCCGAACACCGGCGCGCTCGTCGCGTTGTCGCCCGAGTACACGACCTTGCCGCCGGTCGTCGCGGTCGCGGACACGTCGAGGAAGCCGTTGATCGCCTTGTCGTGGACCTGCGCGAGGAGCGTCTTGTCGGGCGTGTCCGCGGGCGCGAGCGTCGCGGTCCAGCCGCCCTTGTTGAACGCGGTGACGAGCGTGTCGCCGAGCCCGCTGCCGTGATCGACGACCGCGAGCTTGACGTTGTCGGCGCCCTTGCCGGCGAGCACCGCGGGCACGACGATGATGCCGATCATCATCAGCGGCCCGAGCAACGTCACGATCACGAACCACTTGCTGCGCACGCGCTCGAGGAACTCGCGCCGCGCGATCACGAACGCTTCACGCATGGGCGGGCTCCTCGGGGTTGCGCGCGGCGACCGCGGCGTCGTGACCGACCTCGTCGACGAAGATCTGGTGGAGCGTCGGCACGACGACCTCGAAGCGCCGCAGGCCCGCGTCGGCGGCGAGCAGCGCCGCGAGCAGCTGCGACCGCGTCGCGCCGGCCGCGAGCTCGATCTCGAGATCCGCGACGTCGCCCGCACGCGGCGCGCGCTCCCTGGCGACCAGCGCGCGATCGGCGAGCACCGGGGTCGCCCGTTCGCGCGCCGCGGCGTCGTCGAAGCCGAGCGCGATCGCGCCGGATGCGGCCGCCGCGCGCTTGATCTCCGGCAGCTTGCCGTCGAGCACCTTCTTGCCGCGCGCGATGATGCACACCGCGTCGCAGACCTTCTCGGCCTGCTCCATGCCGTGCGTCGAGAACAGGACGGTGCGGCCCGCCGCGCGGATCTCCTCGACGGTCTCGCGCAGCACGTCGGCGTTGATCGGATCGAGGCCGCTCCACGGCTCGTCGAGGATCACGAGCTCGGGCTCGTGGATGAGCGCGGTCGCGAACTGCACCTTCTGCTGCATGCCCTTCGAAAGGTCCTGCACGCGGTTCTTCGCCCATGCCGACAGCCCGAGCTTGTCGAGCCAGGCCATCGCGCGCTTCTTCGACTCGGCGACCGACAGGCCGCGCAGCTCGCCCATGAACTGGATCATGTCGAGCACGCGCATCTTGGGATACAGGCCGCGCTCCTCGGGGAGGTAGCCGATCCGACGCGCGGCATCGCTGCCGGGCCGGAGGCCGTCGAGGATCGTGATCGAGCCGGCGTCGGGCGCGATGATGTCGTTGATCATCCGCAGGCAGGTCGACTTGCCTGCGCCGTTCGGGCCGAGGATGCCGTAGACGCAGCCGCGCGGGACCTCGAACGAGATCTCGTCGACCGCGAGGTGGTTGCCGAACCGCTTGACGATGCCGGTGACGGACAGCGCCGGCGTCATGCGAACCCCACGATCGCGCGCTCGAGGACCGCCATGCGCAGCGCGACGCCCCAGCTGACCTGATCGAGGATCACGGCGCGGCTGCCGTCGGCGACCTGCGGCATCATCTCGACGCCGCGGTTGATCGGTCCCGGGTGCATGACGATCGCGTCGGGCTTGGCGAGCTCGAGGGTGCGCTCGGACAGCCCGAACGTCCGCGATAGCTCGCGCGTGTTCGGGAACCGCGGCGCCTCGCCGACGTAGCGCTCGTGCTGGACCCGCAGCATCATGACGACGTCGGCGCCGTCGAGACCCTCGGCGAGCCGGTGGCACACGCGGACGCGTTCGCGCGTGAGGTCGCCGCCGATCTCCTCGATGCCGCGCGGGATCAGCGTGTACGGCGCGACCAGGCGGACCCGCGCGCCGAGCTTGGTCAGGCACAGGATGTTCGAGCGCGCGACGCGCGAGTGCGAGACGTCGCCGACGATCGCGACCTCGAGGCCCTCGAGCTTGCCCTTGTGGCGGCGGATCGTGGCGGCGTCGAGCAGCGCCTGGGTCGGGTGCTCGTGCTGGCCGTCGCCCGCGTTGATCACCGGGCAGTCGACCGCGGCGGCGAGCATCGCGGCGGCGCCACCGTACGAGTGCCGCACGACGATCGCGTCGGGGTACATCGCCATCATGTTCTTGCCGGTGTCGACCAGCGTCTCGCCCTTGGTCGTCGACGACGACGAGCCCGCGATGTTGATCGCCTCGGCCGACAGGCGCTTGGCGGCGAGCTCGAACGAGGTGCGCGTGCGCGTCGAGTTCTCGAAGAACAGGTTGATCACGGTGCGCCCGCGAAGCGTCGTCAGCTTCTTGATCGGCTGATCGGCGAGGGCGCGGTACTGATCGGAGGCGTCGAGGATCCGGATGATCTCGGCCGCGTCGAGGTCCGCGATGCTGACGAGGTGGCGGCGATCGCTGCGGTCCGGCACCGCGTCGATATAGCAGATGTTATGGTGAGCAGGTGCCGCCGAAGGATCGCACCGATCGGGTCGGGCAGATGGTCGGAGGCCGATTCCGGATCGAGGCGTTCATCGGCAAGGGCGCGATGGCCGACGTCTATCGCGCGCTCGACCTGACGACCAGCGCGTTCGTCGCGCTGAAGATCCTCCGCCAGCACCTCGACGACGCCTCGGCTCGCCTGCGGTTCGAGCGCGAGGGCGAGGTCCAGGCGCGGCTGCGCCACCGCAACGTCGCCGCCCTGCTCGCGACCGGCCTGACCGAGCTCGACGAGCCGTACCTCGTGGTCGAGCTGCTGCGCGGCAAGACGATGCGAGGCGTGTTGAAGGCCGAGAAGCGCGTCCCGGTCCGGCGCGCGACGAGCTACGCGTGGCAGGCGCTCCAGGGGCTCGCCGCGGTCCACGCGGCCGGCGTGCTCCACCGCGATCTCAAGCCGGCGAACATCATGCTCGAGCCGTCGCCCGGACCGATCGAGCGGATCGTGCTGATCGACTTCGGGTTCGCGACGTTCGAGGGCAGCCCGAAGCTGACCCAGCAGGGCAGCGTCGTCGGCAGCCTCCTGTACATCGCCCCCGAGCGGCTGCGCGGCGAGCCGATCGACGCCCGCAGCGACCTCTACGCGATCGGGGTCATCACCTACGAGCTGCTCGCCGGCGCCCCGCCGTTCGTCGGCAAGGACGACTTCGAGCTGATCGACCTGCACCTGAGCGCGACACCTACACCGCTCGCGCCGCTCGACCCGACGATCCCCGCGGCGCTCGACGACATCCTCGCCCGGGCGCTCGCCAAGCAGCAGAAGGATCGATTCCCCGACGCGCTCGCGATGGCGGCGGCGCTCGAAGTCGTCGCGCGTTCGCTCGACTAGCGTTACCCTGTTCGAGCGTGCAGGAATCTCGGACCACGGTCGCCGGTCAGACCCGAGCCCTCGAGCTCGCGCTCGATCGCGCCCCGATCGGCGACGTGCTCGACGTGTTGATCGCGACCGTCGAGGCCGAGTCCAAGGGGCTCGCCGCGATCCAGCTCCTCGAGGATGGCCGCCGGCTGCGCTGCGCCGCCTCGCCGAGCCTGCCCGACGCGTACACCGCCGCGCTCGACGGTATCGAGATCGGGCCGACCGCGGGTTCGTGCGGAGCCGCCGCGTTCACCCGGCAGGCGGTCGACGCCGGCGACATCGAGCACGATCCGCGCTGGGCGAACTATCGCGACACCGCGCTCGCGCACGGCCTGCGCGCGTGCTGGTCGATCCCGCTCGTCGGCAAGAGCGGCGATCTGCTCGGCACGTTCGCGCTCTATCACAAGGAGGTCGGCGTCCCGTCGGCGTCCGAGAAGGAGCTCGTCGAGCTGATCTCGCGCACCGCGGCGCTCGTGATCGAGCGCGATCGCGAGGCACGCGTCCGCCAGGCCGCCGAGCAGGAGCTCGCCTACCAGGTCAGCGCGCTGCAGCGCCTCCACGTGCTCGCGACGCGCCTCGCGCAGATCGACGTGCTCGGCGCACAGCTCCACGAGATCCTCGGTGCCGCCGCCGAGCTGCACGGCACGACGTGCGGGATGCTGAGCGTCTACGATCCGGCGACCGGCGCGCTCGAGCCCGCCGCGACGCTCGCGTTCCCGGCGCGCGCGATCGCCGCGATCCGCGACATCACCGGCGGCCCGACCCGCATGCCGCACGGCAGCGCCTTCGCGAGCTCGACGCGAACGATCGTCGAGGACACCGAGATCGATCCGCGGTTCGTCGGCTATCGCAGGATCGCGCGCGACGTCGGGTTCCGCGCGGTCCACTCGACGCCGATCCTCACGCGCGGCGGCGAGCTGCTCGGCGTGCTCTCGCTTCACGCGACGCGCCCCGGGCGACCGAGCGAGCTCCAGCTCCGGCTGATGGACATGTGCGCGCTGCACGCGGCCGACGCGATCGAGGCCGGCCGCGACCGCGAGCGCCTCGCGCTGCTCGCCGACAACATGTCGCAGCTCGCGTGGATCTCCGACGAGCGCGGCTCGGCGATCTGGTTCAACCGGCGCTGGCTCGACTACACCGGCTGCAAGATGTCCGAGGTCACCGGGTGGGGCTGGGCGCAGGTCCATCACCCCGACCACGTCAACCGCGTGACCGCGACGCTGAACCAGGCGCTGATCGCCGGCGTCGCGTGGGAAGACACGTTCCCGCTGCGCGGATCCGACGGCACGTGGCGCTGGTTCCTGTCGCGCGCGCAACCGATCCGCGATGCGCAGAACAAGGTCGCGCGCTGGTTCGGCACGAGCACGGACATCACCGAGCAGCGCGAGACCGCGATCGCGCTCGCGCTCGCCAAGGAGGAGGCCGAGGCCGCGAGCAAGGCCAAGGATCACTTCCTCGCCGCGCTATCGCACGAGCTCCGCACCCCGCTGTCACCGATCCTGATGGCGGCCTCCGCGCTCGAGGTGTCGCCCGAGCTGCCGCCGCAGCTGCGCAGCCGGGTCACGATGATCCGCCGCAACGTCGAGCTCGAGACCAAGATGATCGACGACCTGCTCGACGTCAGCCGGATCACGTCCGGCAAGCTGGTGCTCGATCTCCAGCCGGTCGCGATCGCCGAGACGATCGACGACGTCCTCGAGATCTGCCGGACGCAGATCGAGCAGAAGCAGCTCGTGATCCGGTTCTCGCACGACGGCGACGGCGTGGTCAGCGCCGACCCCGGCCGACTCCGCCAGATCCTGTGGAACCTGGTCAAGAACGCCGCCAAGTTCACGCCCGCGGGCGGCACGATCACGATCCGCGCCGACGCCACCAAGGAGCTCGCCACGGTCAGCGTGCGCGACACCGGCATCGGCATCGAGGCCGAGGCGCTCGGCCGCGTGTTCGACGCGTTCGAGCAGGCCGACGCCGCGATCACCCGCCAGTTCGGCGGCCTCGGCCTCGGCCTGGCGATCAGCCGCACGCTGGTCGCGCTCCACGGCGGCGCCCTCGCGGTCGCCAGCGAAGGCCGCGATCGCGGCGCGACGTTCACGCTCACGCTGCCGCGGATCGACGAACCGGTGCGCCGCTCGAACCGCGTCGCCGTCGTGCGCGCCACGACGTCGGTCCGCCGCCTGCTCGTGGTCGACGATCACGCCGACACCGCCGAGATCCTGTCGACGATCCTGACGTCGCACGGCTACGAGGTCAGCGTCGCGGCGACCGCGACCGCCGCGTTCACGCTCGCTACCAGCGGCGCCTACGACCTCATGATCAGCGACGTCGGCCTGTCCGATGGCACCGGCTACGAGCTGCTCGAGCGCATCCGCGAGATCCAGCCGCAGCTCGCGATCGCGATGAGCGGCTACGGTCACGACGCCGACATCCGCCGCGGTCGCGAGGCCGGTTTTGTCGGCCACCTCGTGAAGCCGATCGGCTTCGACCAGCTGCTCGACACGATCGAATCGCTGATCGGCTGATCGATTCGCGGTATCTGAGGGTATGGAGATCCTACGTACCCCCGACGCGCGGTTTGCCGCCTTACCGGACTGGACGTTCGCGCCGCACTACGCCGAGCTCGGCGCGTTGCGCGTGCACTACGTCGACGAAGGTCCGCGCGACGGTGCGGTCGTGTTGTGCCTGCACGGCGAGCCGTCGTGGAGCTACCTGTACCGCACGATGATCCCGGGCCTCGTCGCTGCCGGGCTGCGGGTCATCGCGCCCGACCTCGTCGGCTTCGGGCGCTCGGACAAACCGGCCGCGCGCAGCGACTACTCGTACCAGGCGCATGTCGACTGGATGGCGGCGTTCGTCGGGCACCTCGGCCTCCGCGACATCACGCTGTTCTGTCAGGACTGGGGCGGCCTGATCGGGCTCCGCCTCGTCGCCGAGGACGCGGACCGATTCGCGCGCGTGGTCGCGAGCAACACGTTCTTGCCGACCGGCGATCAGAAGCCGCCCGACGCGTTCTTCGCGTGGCGAACGTTCTCGCAGACGACGCCCGAGTTTCCGATCGGCGGGGTGATCTCGCGTGGCTGTGCGCGCCCGGTCTCGGCCGCGGTGATCGCCGCGTACGACGCGCCGTTTCCCGACGAGCGCTACAAGGCCGGCGCGCGCGTGTTCCCGACCCTCGTGCCCGCGAGCCCCGACGATCCGGCGAGCGGGGCGAACCGCGCTGCGTGGGAGCAACTCCGCAAGTTCACGCGTCCGTTCCTCACCGCGTTCGGCGACTCGGATCCGATCACGCGCGGCGCCGACCGCGTCCTTCAGGCGTCGATCCCGGGCGCGGAAGGTCAGCCGCACGTAACGATCGCAAAGGCCGGCCACTTCGTCCAGGAAGACGCGGGCGAGGAGCTCGCCGGCATCGTCGCCGCGTTCGTCGCGCGATAGCGGGTCGATGGTCGGGAGCTGCTAGACAAGCGCGCGTCACGAGATCATGCTCGATGGATGGATCGCCTGGCCGTGCTCGTGCTGTTCCTCGCGGCCTGCCACGCCTCACCATCCGGCTCGCAGGCCCATGGCAGCGACCGAACGACGTCGCAGATTCCCCCGAGCGCCCGACGGGCGGGTCCCCCAGCCTCGCTCGCGACGACGGCCCTTGCGGTCGGGGTCGCGGCGCCCGAGATCGCCCTCGCGGACGCCGCGGGCACGCCGTGGACGCTGGCCGACGCGCGCGCGAAGCACACGCGGGTGATGCTCGTGTTCTACCGCGGCGACTGGTGACCCTACTGCAAGAAGCAGCTCGGTGAGCTGCAAAGCAGTCTCGCGGTCCTCGCCGCGCACGACGTCGGGGTCGTCGCGGTGTCGATCGATCCGGTGCGCCACAATCGCGTGCTCGCCGACAAGCTCGGCGTGACGTTCCCGATCCTCTCCGATCCTGGCGCGACGACGATCCGCGCGTACGGCGTCTACGACCCCGAGAACGAGATCGCCTGGCCCGCCGTGTTCGTGGTCGGCAAGGACGGCACGATCGAGAAGCGCTGGCTGGCGGAGGACTACAAGGTACGGATCACGACCGTCGAGATGATCTCCGGGCTGTGACCTGCATCCTCGCTACGGTGCCATCGTCCAGACGTAGTCGTGCGCGGCTCCGACATGGCACTCGAGACAGACCGGCGCGCCGGTTCCGTCGACGACCGCGGCCGGGTTGGCCTCGTACCAGTACCAACCGCCCGGCGAGTCGGCCGCGACCTTGTGGCTCACCGCGAACCCGGTGATCGCGTCGCCGTCGTAGAGCTCCTTGACCGTCGCCGCACCGACCGCGTACGGCGCGTCACCACTGGCGGCATAGATCAGCTCGTTGCTGCAGATCCGCGCGGACGGATGCGGCGATGGACCCTGCGGCATGTGGCGATCGGGCTGACATCGCCACGCGAGGTAGTAACCGGCGTCGAGCCATGCCGACAGGTCGCGATCACCACGCGGTGGGATCTGAGGATCGTTGGTGCGATCGCCGTTCGTGCCGCACGCGACGAGCCCGATGCAGGCGAGGACTCGGATCATCTTGCGACCGTAGCACCCAGTGACTGCAGACGCCGCCGACTGCCGGCTCAGTGCATCGCGCGCTTGACGAGCGCGGCGATCGTGGTCGCGTCAGCGTCGGTCAGCTCCGCGACTCAGGGCTTGCAGTAGGTCACGAGGTACTCGTGATCCTCGGCGCAGGCCGGATCGGCGAGGACGTCGTCGAGGAGGCCGGGGTTTTTCTTGAAGTACGCGACGACGGTGTCGCGGTTGGACTTGTTCATCAGGTAGCGCGCCATGATCCGCGCGGTCTTGGGGCCGTGGAGCTCGGCGAGGTCCTTGAGTAGCCGGTCGCGCGTGTAGCCGTCGAGCTTGCGCGCGAACGAGAGCTCGTAGAGCTCGATCGCGCGCGCGACGCCCACGGTCTCGAACAGCTCGGCCCACGCGGTGAGCTCGAGCTTCGCGAACAGCTTCTTCATCGTCGGGAAGTCGCGCACGACGCCGGGCAAGTGCCGCCAGCCCCAGTGCGGGTAGACCGTCTTGTCGGCGAGGAACTGCTTGGCGAGCGCGGTCGCGCGCACGCTGTCGGCCGCGATCACCGCGAGCGGCGGCCGGGCGGGCAGCGGCGCGGTGTCGTAGTGCGCGCCGACCGCGGCGATGATCTCGGACGCGCGCGGGCCGCGCTCGCGCAGCTTGCACAGGAACTGGACGATGTCGCCCTTGCCGTACGACACCGAGGCGTCGTGGGCGCCGGTGGTCTCGACGTCGATGGCGTGGAGCCACGCCGCGCGATCGCTCGAGTTGGTGGCCATCGTCCACATCGCGACGGTGACCTGCACGAGGAAGTCGATGCCGCGCGTCTCGAGCAGGAACGCGAGGAACGGCGCGATGATCTTGTCCTCGGCCGTCGAGCCGAGCAGCGACGTGATCATCGCCGCGGTCTCGACGGTCAGCTTGGTCTTCGGCGTCCAGCCCGCGAGCGCCTTGGCGGCGCGCACGCCGAGCGCGTCGGCCTTCGCGAGACCCGCGGCGGTCTTGGCTTTCAGCTTGCCGACCGCCGTGGTCGCGGCCTCGGCGAGCGCCTTGCCGGTGAGCTCGCTGATCGGGAAGCCTGCGTCGAGGAGCGCCGCCCGCGCCGCCCGCGCCGCCTCGCTCGGCCGCAGCTCGTCCTTCTTGCGCGACATCGCGGGATCAGTTGCAGGCGCCGGTCTGGCAGTCGCACGGTGCGGGCTGGCCGTTGACCAGGCACTGGTTCGTCAGCTGCTTGTCGATGATGAAACCCTCGGCGAACCGCAGCGCGGCGGGCTTCTTGTTGATGCCCGAGTGCGTGCCGTTGTCCTGGGCCGGCGGCACGTTGGTGTCGGGTGGCAGCGGCGTCGGGTGATCGTTGAAGATCACGACGCCGTTGACGTCGCCGGTGAGCGCCGGGTTCGGGGTCAGGCCCCATGGCGACTTGACCGCTGGGCCCATCACGCCGATGCCCATCGTCCGCAGCACCATCTCCGTCGTGATGTTGTTCACGAGGCAATCGCCGAGCGTGTACCACATGAGGATCGACTTCGGCTGCTGGTCGGCGAACAGCGGATCCTTGATCACGTGCGCGGCGGTCGTGATCGGATCGTACTGCTCCATCAGCATGCCGAGCGTCGCGATGTTGAGCTGGTAGTACGACAGGTCGTACGCGCCCTGGGCCGCGCCCATCAGCAGCGACCACGCGTTCGAGCGCTCGAACAGCAGCGACCACACACCGCCCGGCACGGCGAGCACGCCGCGCTTGATGTTCGGGTCGTACGCCATGAACGTGTTGCCCATGATCCCGCCGAGCGAGCCGCCGAGATAGAACGTGTTCGCCGGATCGATCAGCTTTGCTTGGTCGGTGTCGCGCTCGAACTGCGGGTCGTTGACCATCACGCCGCGCGCGACGGTCTCGAGCGCCATGAAGTCGACGATCGACTGCGCGAGCTTCTCGGAGATCTGGTTGCCGCGGTTCATGTCATTGATCGCGAGCGGCGCGAGCTGGAGCTGGCGCGACGTGAGGCCGATGAAGTCGCCGGCGATCACGATGAAGCAGCGCTCCTCCGCGAGCTTGGCGACGAAGTCGTCGTCGAGGTATTCCTCGGCCGAGCCGAACAGGCCGTGGCCGAAGATCACCGTCGGGCGCGGCAGCGGCTGGGTCTCGATGCACTTCGGGATGATCGCGGCGAACCGCGCGTCGCGCAGGCCGTGCACCATCGGCGCGCCGGTGCCCGGATCGCGGGTCATCACCGAGTCGTCGGCCTCCTTGTTGGTCAGGAAGTCGGGCGACTTGTAGGTGCCGACGTACTTCTTGTAGCTGACCGCGGTGTTCGGCTTGACCGTCGTGACGGTGAACGCGAGGTTCGCGCCGTTCGCGCCCATCGCGGCGAGGCCGTCCTTGCGCATCGTCGTCAGGTCGGACTGGAGGAACTGATCGGACGCGGTCACGAAGTCCCACGCCAGCACGATGTCGGACTTGTCGACGCCGGCGGCCGCGAGCTTGGCGAACACGTCGTCGAACCGCGCCTTGATCGCGTTGAATCGCGGGTGGCCAAAGCCAGTGCCGTCGCGTAGCGCCTTGAAGCCGGGTGGCACCGGGAGATCCGAGCCGTCCTTGGCCTTCACCGCGGTGCGGATCGCGACGACGTAGTGCGACTTGGCGTCGAGCCGCTGGAGCGGCCGGATGATGAGGTCGGCCTTCGCGGGGTCGGGGACGTTCTGGTCGACCTCGGCGAAGAACGCCGCGCGCACGCCGGTATCGACGTTGAGCAACACGATCGGCGAGCTCGCCGCGAGCGACGCGTCGGGATCCTTGAAGCTCGGCAGGTTCGCGCCCGACACGCCGGTCGGGAACGCCGCGAGCATCGGCCCGGTCGGCGAGAACCCGTCGTAGCGGTTGAGGAAGCCCGGATCGACCGCGATGCCGTCGGTGTTGATCGGCATCGCCTCGGCGGGCAGATCGACCTGCATGCCGGTCCACGTCGAGTCGTTCGCCTTCTCGTACGTCATCGACGGCCACGGCATCGTGCAGGCCTGCCCGCCCATCGGGTTGCACTGATCGGGGATGCCGGACGTGTTGCCGCCATCGTCGCCGCAACCACCGAACGCGGGAACGATCAGGAGCACGAGAGCCAGGGAACTGCGCATCATCGGCGGCACCGTATCACCGGTCCGAATCGCCCACGCCCGGCATTTTCGGCCGTAGTGTCCCCCCCGTGCTCGACGTCCTGGACCGCTGGCTGTACCGCTACCCCTTCGAGGGCCGGAGCGCGCGGCGATACGCGCGGAGCGAGCGGCCCGCGTTCGGCGACCTCGACGACCGGCTCCTCGACGGGCTGGCCCTCGCGACGGGCACCTCGCTGCTCGACCTCGGGTGTGGCCCGGCGGTGTTCTCGCGGCGCGCCGCCGCCCGTGGGCTCCGCGTGATCGCGGTCGATCCGAGCCGCGAGCTGGCCCGCCGGATCGACGGGCTCGATGTGATCCGTGCCGCAGGCGAGGCCCTGCCCCTCGCCGACCGCTCGGTCGACGTGGCGGTCTGCCTCTCGTCGATCCGCCACGTGCGCGACCGGGCGGCGACGTTCCGCGAGCTGCGCCGGGTCGTCCGATCGCGCGTCGTGGTCGTCGAGCTCGATCCGGCCGCCGATGCGACGCGGATCGCGAACCACGCCGAGCGGATCGACTCGGTCCTCCTGCGCCACGCGTTCGGGCCGCTGGTCTGCCGGACCGCGCCGACCGCCGCCACGATCGCGCGGCTCGCCGAGGCCGCTGGGTTCGCGACCGTCGCGCGGCGCGACGACCCGATCCAGCCGGTCTACATCCTGGAGCTCGCGTAGCCGGTTCTCGACGACGTCCTCGCGCGCCTGTAACGTCACGCCATGCTGCGCATCGGGCTCGTCGGGACCGGGGATGCCGGGAAGCACCACGCGCGGGCGCTGGCCACCGCGACCGAGCTGGCGTGGACCGTCGTCGGCGCCCGCGACGTCGCCGCGACCAAGGCGCGCCGGGCCGAGCTCGGGCTGCGCGACGCGACCCGCACGATCCCGACCGCCGACGCGCTCGCCGGCGACGCGTGCGACGCGGTCGTGCTCGCGACGCCGGACGGGCTGCACCACGCCCACGCGATGCGCGCGCTCGCCGCGGGCAAGCACGTGCTCGTCGAGAAGCCGATCGCGCTCACCGCGGCCGAGGCCGGCGAGCTCGCCGCGGTCGCCGCGGCCAACGATCGCGTGCTCCAGGTCGGCTACCACCTGCGGCATCACGCGGGCCACGTGGCGATCCGCGCGCGGCTGGCGGAGCTCGTCGGCCCGGTGCGCGCGGTGTCCGCGCGGTGGGCGTGGCCCGATCCGGCGACGACCGGATGGCGCGCGAACGGGGACCGCGCGCGGTGGTGGAGCCTCGCCGCGCTCGGGACCCACGCGATCGATCTCGCGCTGTGGTTCGCCGATGCCGAGGTCACGCGAGTCGTCGGCTTGTGCGAGCCGCCCGACGGGATCGACCGCGCCGCCGAGGTGACGCTGCGGTTCGCGACCGGCGCGCTCGCCCACGTCTCGTGCGCGATCACCCATCGCAGCCCGACCGGCCTGACGATCGAAGGCGAGACCGGCACGGTCGCGTGCGTCGGCACGCTCGGCGCGCGCGGCGCCGGCGCGATCGCATGGACCACGAAGGCCGGCACTGTCGATCTGCCGTTCGCGGTCGAGGATCCCTATCTCCGTCAGCTGCGCGCGTTCGCCGCGCGCTGCGCTGGTGGCGGGCCGCGCGTCGATCGCGACGCGATCCACAACCTCACCATTCTGGAGCTGATTCGATGACCGGCATCCTGCGCACCGACGTCCTCACGTATCGCGGCAAGACGTTCCGGCTGCCGATCTTCGATCCCGCGGATGGCGTCGTGTTGCACGCGCGACCCGAGCACGCCGTCGAGCCGAGCTCGCCCGACGGCCGCGTCGTCGCCGGGATCCACGGGGTGTTCGACATCCTCGAGCTGCGCGATCGCCCGCGCCGGCCGGCTTCGCTCGGCATGCTGTCGGACGCGGAGCTCGCCACGTTCGCGACGCCGGGCACGCCGCGCGTGCTCGACATGCCGATCAAGATGCCCGACCGCGCGGAGTACCGCCTGCCCCGCGCGCTCGCGCAGTTCGCGCCGACGCTCCAGCGCATCATCGACGTCGAGCACCGGATCAACCCGCACCACGCCGACTACCACGCGTACCTCACCGTCGATCAGGGCGTCGTCGAGGCCGCCCAGCTCCATCGCGAGGCGCCGTGTCACGTCGACGGGTTCCAGGGCGGGCGCTGGCACCCGCGCTGCCACACGAACCACTCGTACACCGTGAGCGACGTGCTGCCGACCGCGTACTACGTGCAGCCGTTCGATCTGACCGCGCTCGACGAGCTGCAGCACGACTTCTTCTGGGAGCTGAATGCGCAGGTCGCCGACACCGCCGAGGCCCACCGCTGGCAGCCTCGCGCGGGCGAGCTCACCGTGATGGATTGCTACTGCGTGCACCGCGGCGTCGAGGCGACCGAGCAGATCCCGCGAACCTGGATGCGGGTGTCGTTCGAGGAGCGCCGTCGGATCTACGATCGCCGCGGCAACGCGCACAACCCGCTGTTCGACTACGCGTGGGAGATGGTCGAGCGCGACATCGAGCAGCTCCACCTGCGCGCGTTTCGCGCCGACGCCGATCCGTCGCACGCACGGTTCCCGTGGCAGGCGCTCGACGGCACCGCGCTCCCGAAGGGCGCGCCGAAGACCAAGCCGCGGCTTCGTTAGAGCAGGCCGAGCTTCACGAACGGCGCGCGATCGGCGACCGCGAGCGCGTGGCCGCGGCCGTACGACACGTAGTCGACCGTCGAGCCCGACGCCGACTCGTAGCAGAACAGCTCGTCGTCGCCGCAGGTCGGACAGGTCGCGAACACCACGAACGGCGCGAGCGGGATCGCGCGGGTGCCGACCAGGTACGGCCGGCCGATCGTCAGGGGCTGCGCGAGCGCCAGCGCCTCGCGCACCGGCGGGCGGCCACCGCGAAACACCAGCGCGTCACACGCGAACGCGCCGTCGACGAAGTCGAGCGCGCGTGGCACGACCAACCGCTGCTCGGCGAGGGCGAGGAGATCGGCGAGCAGGCGCTCGAGGCTCGGCACGCAGTCGGCGAGCAGCTTCTGCGTGTTGCCGCTGGTCGGCGTCGCGCCGTGGCGGACGTCGTTGCGCAGCGCGACCAGCGCGTCGATCGCGCGGCCGGGCTTCGCGCGCACGAACGCGGCGAACTCGGGCACGTCGCGCGCGCCCTCGCGGATCAGGCCAGCCCAGTGGCCGAGCGACATCCGCGCGAACGCCTTCGCCGCCGCGGCGTCGGCGATCGGCGGCAGCTTGGCGTCGAGCCGCGCGCCGGCGACGATCGCGCCGACCAGCGTGATCGTGGTGTGGGCCGCGTCGACCGCGTGTTGCAGCTGCGCGCTCGGGTTGGCCTCGCGCGCGATCGCGGCGAATGCGTGGGCGATCGGCGACGGCATCGTGCGCACGATCGCGGCCTGCAGCCGCTCGCGCGTCAAGACCGCGACGTGGCGCGGCTGGGCGCGCTCGAGCTCCGCGCGCATCGCCTCGACGGTCTGGTAGCGCGCCGCCGGATCCTTCGCGGTCGCGCACGCGATCACCGCGGCGAGGCGCGGCGACACGTCGGGCACGAGCTCCTCGATCGGCGGCAGCGGATCGTGGACGATGCCGGCGAGCGTGACCGCGAGGTTGTCGGTCAGCCGGAACGGCAGCCGCCCGGCGACGCACTCGTACAGCACGAGCCCGACGCCGTAGATGTCGGCACGCGCGTCGAACTTGCCGGTCGCGATCAGCTCGGGCGCGCAGGTCGCCGGCTTGCCGAGGTACGACGCGAGCTGCATGATCGACGAGAACACGAACGGCGGCTTGGGCAAGCCGTCGAGCAGGATCGCGTCGCGTCCGGCGGCGACGATGATGTTCGCCGGCTTGACGTTGCCGAAGATCACGCCGCGCGCGTGCGCGTGACCGACCGCATCGAGCGTACGGCTCGCGATCGCGACGATCTCGGCCTCGCTGAACACCGCGCCCTCGATCACCAGGCGCGACAGCGAGCGCGTCGTCGCGGGCAGCGGATCGGTGATGTAGACCAGCTCGCCGGCCACCGCATCGACGAAGCGCGCGCGGATCGGCAGGATGCCCGGGTGATCGAGGCGGCCGAGCGCGTCGAGCCCGAACTCGTACTCGGCGCGCACCGCCGGATCGCGCGCCCAGGCCGGGCGCAGCGCGATCGCGAGCACCCGTTCGCCGGTCTGGCGATCGATCGCGTCGTGCGTCCACAGCTTCGACTGGTTCGACAGCGCGAACTCGAAGATGTCGCCGATCGCCCAGCGCTCGCCGAGGACGCGCCCGCTCAGCTCGGTCCGCGTGGGCATCAGCCCGAGCGATCGCTCGACAGGTCGGGCAGCGCGGGCGTCCGCGCGGCGAGCATCTCGATGAGGTCCATCTTGGTCAGGATGCCGAGCACCGCGCGATGGTCGTCGACCACGACCGCGACCTCGCCGCGCTCGAAGATCCGCGGCAGCTCCGACGAGCTCGCGTGGGTCGCGACGGTCGAGACCTTGCGCTCCATGACCTCGGCGACGATGGTGTCCTTGTTCGCGCGCCCCGACACCAGGTGATGCAGGAGGTCGCTCTCGGTGAGGATGCCGGCGAGCTTGCCGGTGTCGTTGACCGGCATCTGCGAGATCCCGTGACGCTTGAACAGGTCGGTCGCGCGGCCGAGCTTGTCGTTGACGTCGAGCGAGATGACCTCGCGGCGACCGGTCGAGCGCATGACATCGGCGACCGTGCCCATCTCCCAGTCGCCCTTCGTGAAGCCCTGCTGGCGCATCCAGCGATCGTCGACGAACTTGCTGAGGTAGTTGCGGATCGAGTCGGGCAGGATCACGACGACGCGCTTGCCGGCGCCGAGCTCCTTGGCGATCAGCATCGCCGCCCACACCGCCGAGCCCGACGAGCCGCCGCACAGGAGGCCCTCCTGGCGGATCAGCTGGCGCGCGACGAGGAACGACTCGCGATCGTTGCTCTTGATCCAGCGATCGACGAGCCGGCGATCGAGCACGTCGGGGATGAAGTCGTAGCCGATGCCCTCGACCTTGTAGCTCTTGATCTCGCCGGGGCCGGCGAGGATCGAGCCCTCGGGATCGACGCCGACGATCATGCAGCCGGGGACCGCCTTCTTGATCGCGCGCGCGACGCCGGTGATCGTGCCGCCGGTGCCTGCCGTCATCACGACCGCATCGAGCCGACCGCCGCACTGCTCGACGATCTCGGCGCCGGTGCCCTCCTCGTGAGCCGCCGGGTTCGACGGGTTCGAGTACTGGTCGAGGATGTGCGAGTTCGGGATGATCTCCTTCAACCGCCGCGCCACCATGATGTGGCTCTCGGGCGCGTCCCACGCGGCCTCGGTCGGCGTGCGGATGATCTCGGCGCCGAGCGCCTCGAGGACCACCTGCTTCTCCTGCGACATCTTCTCCGGCATCGTGATGATCACGCGGTAGCCCTTCGCGGCCGCGGCCATCGCGATGCCGATGCCGGTGTTGCCCGACGTCGGCTCGATCAGCGTGTCGCCCGGCTTGATGCGACCCGCCTTCTCGGCATCGAGCAGCATGCGGACGCCGATGCGATCCTTGACGGACCCACCCGGGTTCATGAACTCGCACTTGGCGAGCAGCTCGCACGGCAGGCCCTTGCCGATACGCGAGAGCCGGACCAGCGGGGTGTGGCCGGTCGTCGAGAGGATCGAGTCGTGGATCTGTTCGGACATCGCGCCGGCATCTTGACAGAAAACGTCACGCTTCTTCATCGTTGCGTCCGCGGAAACCCGTCACGCTTCGCGGATGCAGCCCGACTCGTTGAATCCCGCAAAGGCCCGGAAGGCCGCGAATCACCCGCAGCGCCCGGGTGAAGCCTGCCGCGCCGCACCCGGGACACGCCGCGTCGCGATCGATCGCGGCAAGTGCGAGGGCAAGGGTGACTGCGTCGAGGTCTGCCCGTACGGCGTGTTCGAGGTCGGCCGGATCACCGCGGCCGACTTCGCGGCGCTCACGATCGTCGGCAAGATCAAGAGCCTCGCGCACCGCCGCCAGACCGCGTACACGCCGCGGCTCGACGCGTGCCAGGCCTGCGGGATGTGCGTCGTCGCGTGTCCGGAATCGGCGATCACGTTGCGGTAGGGACCTGCCGACCTGGCTACTCGAGTTGCCTGGCGAGTCCATCGCGTGCACCGGCAAGCGGTTACGGCGCGATCGACGAGGATCGGCCCTTGCACCAGGCGCGGCGACAAGTGCTGAAGCTCCGTCTCCTCGTCGCCCTGGTTGCCATCACGTCGTGCGCGAACGACGACGCGCGTCCCACCGATCCCGAGGGCGACGATCTCCCGCTCGGTGACCTGTCCGCCGCCGACCAGAAGGCCGACGGCGCCTGGGGCCACGCGCTCGAGTGCAAGGACATCCCGGTCGTCACCCCGCTGGTCGCGCCGAAGATCACGCTCTCGATCGACGGCCTCACGCTCCACCTGACCGACGCGGCGAGCGGCTACGACCGCGTGTTCCCGGTCGGCCCCGGCGCGATCGACGCCAAGACCACCGATCCCGAGTTCGGCGAGTCGCTGTCGTACTACCCGGCGATCAGGACCGCACAGCACGAGTTCGCGATCACCCCGGCGACGACCCAGCTGTGCAAGACGTGGTGGACCGATCCGGAGACCGGCGCGAAGATCCCGGTGTTCGCCGGCCTGCCGTTCATGAGCTGGTACGGCAACTTCGCGATCCACGGACCGATCGACAACTACCGCGCGGCGAACGGCGGCTCGCTCCGGCGCGGCTTCGTGTCGCACGGCTGCTTTCGCATGGAGGCCGCCGACGTGCTCGAGGTCTACGGCCGCATCAAGGGCGTCGCGAAGGTGCCGGTCCACCTGCAGCGCGAGCGCGAGCGCCGCTCGGACGGCAGCATCGTCGACCTCGCGTCGAAGTGGGTCGGCGCGTCGTGCAGCGCGGACGCCGACTGCAACTATCCCGACGGGTTCTGCGCGACCAACGCGTACGCGCCCGGCGGCACGTGCAGCGCGCACTGTGCGACGTACTGCACCGATCGCCCCGGCGCGCCGAGCACGTTCTGCGTCGACGATCCGGCATCAGCGGGCCAGGGCATGTGCGTGCCCAAGGCGGTCGCGCAGGATCAGCAGTGCCGGCCGTTCGCCGGGCTCGCGGTCGCGTTCGGCAAGTCGCGCCACGGCAACGCCGCGGTCAAGGCGGACGTCTGCGTGCCGGGCTCGCGCGGCTGGGTCGGAGATCACTGCTTCGCCGACACCGAGTGCGGCGGCGGCACGACCTGTCGCGGCGCGACCGACCTCGCACCCGGCGTGTGCTCGATCGGCTGCCAGACCTACTGCACCGATCAGCCCGGCTACGCCGACACGTTCTGCGCCGCCCTGCCCGCGCTCGGCACCGGCGGCAGCTGTGTGCGCCAGTGCACGCCGTCGTCGAACGCGTCGGAGTGCCCATCCGACATGACATGTGGGACCGCGTCGCGCAACGGCCAGCTCGGCGTCACGCGGAACGTCTGCCTCCCGCAGTAGGGGCTACACTGGGTCCACGGATGTCTGTAGCCGTTGCCGAAGACACGCTGATCGGTTCGACGCTCGCCGAGAAGTATCGGATCGTGCGCCAGATCGGGCGCGGCGGCATGGGCGTGGTCTACGAGGCCGAGCACATCGATCTCGGCAAGCGCGTCGCGATCAAGTTGATGCTCGAGAAGTACGCCGAGGATCGCGAGGCGATCTCGCGGTTCAAGCGCGAGGCGCTCGCGGCGAGCCGGATCGGCAACCCGCACATCATCGACATCAGCGACATCGGCATCGCGCCCGACGGCCGCTCGTTCGTCGTCATGGAGCTGCTGCGCGGCTGCTCGCTCGCCGATCTGATCAAGGGCGGCGGCGCGATCGCTCCGCCCCGCGCGATCGACATCATGCGCCAGACGCTGCGCGCGGTCGGCGCCGCCCACGCCAAGGGCATCATCCATCGCGACCTCAAGCCCGACAACATCTTCCTCGTCGCGCAGGACGACGATCGCGACTTCGTGAAGCTGCTCGACTTCGGCATCAGCAAGGTCGTCGATCAGGCGGCCGAGCTCGCGGCGACCAAGCTGACGTCGACCGGCACCGTGATGGGCACGCCGCTCTACATGGCCCCCGAGCAGGCGATGGGCACGGTCACCGACCAGCGCGCCGACATCTATGCGCTCGGCGTGATCATGTACGAGATGCTCGGCGGCAAGCCGCCGTTCGATGGCGTCACGTACCCGGTGCTCGTCGTGAAGCTGCTCACCGTCGATCCCGAGCTGCTGTCGACCGTGCGCCCCGGCCTGCCGCCGCCGGTCGTCGCGGCGGTGCACCGCGCGCTCGAGAAGGAACCGGCCGCGCGGTTCGCGTCGTGCGAGGCGTTCGCCGCGGCGCTCGGCGGCGAGTCGGCGCGCAACTCGGCGCAGCAGTCGGCGGCCATCGCGCTCGATCGCACGATGAACAGCGGCGATGGCCCCGCGGTCGCGATGCCGAGCTCGCTCAAGCGGCCGACCGGGATGCCGCACACGCAGCCCCTGGTACCGGCGAAGCGGTCGTCGCTCCCGATCGTGCTCGCCGCGGTCGGCGGTGCGGTCGTCGTCGGCGCCGTCGTGCTGACCGTGCTCTTGACCGGGCGCTCGACACCCGACGCGCCTCCGCCGTCGCAGCAGACCATCACGGCGATCCCGGTCGCGCCACCGGTCCCGGCGCCGGTACCGGCCGTCGCGACGCCCGAGAAGCCGCCCACGCCGTCGCCGATCGACAAGACGGTGAAGCCCGCGCCGAAGAAGGTCGCGGCCGCCCCGGCACCAGTGCCGCTGTCACCGACACCGCCAGCCCCGACACCGACGGTGAACACGCCGCCGCCCGCGCCCGGCTCGGTCACCACCGATGACGTCCAGAACGCGATCAAGCGCCACGACGGCAAGGCCTGCCGCGCCGCGCTCGCAGCGTTGACCTCACCGCCACCGACCGACTTCCGCGTCGCGAGCCTCCACGCGGTGTGCGAGATGGTCGCCGGCAACTGCGATGCCGGCACCAAGGAGCAGGAGGCGCTGTACACCCGCGAGGGCTCGCCGCCGTCGTCGGCGAAGTACATCGCCGACATCTACTGCCCGATCACCGGCGTCGCGCCGGACGTGCGCCTGCGCCGGCTGTCGAAACAGATGTCGATGTTCTCGAACTTCGACTGCGACTACTACCTTGGCCCGACGCGCGAGGCCGCGAAGGTTGCGGCCTCGGACTCCGACCGGCGCACCGTCGGATCCCTGCTCGCCGGCATCGCGACCTGCTACAGCCGGCGCGACAAGTGCGACGTCGCCAAGAAGGTCCTCGCCGAGGCGCAGGTCTTCATCCCAGCGCTGCAGACCAACGAGCTCACCGCGGCCTGTCGCTAGAGCCGGCGACGATCGCGGGGAGCGCGGCGACGGCGAGCGCGAGCTGAGCCTCGAGCTCGGCGCGCGACTCGATCGCGATGGCCTCGCCGCTGCCGGTCAGCATGACGGTGAGGTGCGGCCGACCCTCGCGACGCCGGATCTGGAACGAGATCAACAGGTCCTTCGTCGCGTGGCGATACCGGAGCGCGTGCGGCTCGGTCGGATAGTCGACGAAGTCGAAGCCGAGCGCCGCGGCGACCGGGCCGACGACGGCGCGCACGACCTCGCCGAAATCGCAGCCGAGCCGGCGCGCGAGCTCGCGCGAGACCAGGGCGCGGAGGGCGTCGCCGATCGCCGCGACGCGCTCGATCGTGGCGCCCTCGGGGTTGTCCGCGGCGATCACGAGCGCGTGGTGGTCGAGCAGCCGGATCGCGAAGCCGGGCAGCGCGAGCGCGGAGGGTAGCGCCGCGAGCGCCGCGCGATCGAACGCCTCGAGGATCTCGGCGCCGAGCACCATGATCCAGCCCTCCCGCGGCGCGTTGATGTCGCCGAGCGGCAAGTACGTCTCGCGGCGCGGCACGTGCGGCGCGTGGACCGAGCCGACCGCGGCGTCGGTCGCGACGACATAGCGCGCGACCCAGTCGACGATCGCGTCGGGCTCGCGCTCGTCGAGTCGCGCGCGCAGCTCGGTCGTACCCATGAACATCCGGCAGTCCTCGTCGTGATCGGTGCGGGCGAGGCGAACCCACGAGCCGTTCCGGGCCCACCCGAGCAGGCGCTCGAGCGGCTTCTTGCCGAGCTTCCGGATCGTCGTGTTGGTGGCGAGCGAGAACTGGTCGTAGCGCTGGCCGAGGTCGTCGACGAGCAGCGCCCACAGCGCCGGAAAGCGCGCCGCGGTGAACACGTCCTCGCGCGCGTGGAACACCATCGCGAGCTGCTGCCTGGTCTCCGGACCGACGGTGCCCGGCATGTCCCACGGCACGTCGACCCGCGTCGCGTTCGCGAACCGCGCGATCGCGGCGACCATCATGCGGCGCTCCTCGGCGGCGAGCATCCACTGGCGCGGCCCGATGTCGACGGCGATCGAGCGCACCCAGGCCGCCGGGATCGCGGCGAGTCGCTCGGCCAGATCGCGGAGCGACTTGCGGGCGCGCTCGTCGCACGCGCGCACCACGACGTCAGGGAACGGACCGGCCACGGTGCGCACGAGCAGGACCTCCCACGCGCTCGCCTGGAGGCCGACACGCGCGGTCAGCTCGATCGTCCGCAGCGCCCCGCCGCGGGCGGCGAGCGCGTCGAGCAGGAGCTCGGTCCGCTCGCGCACCGGCAGCGCGATCCGCGCGACGCGCTCGACGACCGCGGCGCGCGTGCACCACGCGACCAGCTCGGGCGCGTTGGTCGGCGAGATGCCGATCGCGCGCAACGCGGGGAGCGCGGCGCAGGTCGCGAGTGCAGCCTCGGGGTTCGCGTCGTCGGCGTTGGCCCGCCACGCGAGCTCGACGAGCGGCCGCGGCCGCCCGCGCGCCAGCGACTCGGCGAGCGCCCCGCGCACGACGCCGACCGCGCGGACGTTCGCGAGCTCGGCGCGATCGAGCAGCTCGATCACGAAGTCCTCGGTGTCGGGCGTCGCGACCAGCGTGCGCACGAGCCGGCACGCCGGGTCGGCGAGCAGCTGATCGAGCTCGCGCGGCTCGACGCGCAGCACGCGGCCGCCGACCAGGAAGCCGTCCTCCCAGCAGCGACCATCGTCGGCGAACCAGCGGCCGAGCGAGCCCGCCCAGCGGCGGCCGTGCTCGGCGATCAGCTCGACCTCGCGGCGCCGGGTCTCCGAGGTCGCGGTGCCGGCCGAATGCGCGAGCTGGAGCGCGATCAGCTCCCCGCGCGGATCGTCGCGCTCGCTCAACCAGTCGCCGTAGACCGCGACCAGCGTGCGGTCGTCGGGCTCCTCGTGGATCGCCGCGACCAGCGACGCCTCGGTCGTGCTGCCCTCGCGCAGCGACGCGACCGCGGCGAGCCGCGCGACCGCGTCGTCGAGCGCCGGATCTGCCGGCGGCGCGACGAGGGTCTCGAGCCTCGCGATCGCCGGCGCGAAGCCGAGTCCGGTCCGCCACACGCTCGCGGTGACCTGCTGGTTGCGCAGCCGCGCGATGCACCGGACGTCCCCGAGCGCGGCGATCCGCGCGAGCGCCCGACCCTCGAGCCGGCGGCCGGCGTTCGTGTTGATCACCTGATCGTCGACGAACCGGACGAGCGCCATCGCGATCCGCGGATCGTCGCGCCAGCGGAGCAACACATCGACCATCACGGTCAGCTCGTGGATCGTGCGCGGCCACGGCGTCGCGATCAGCCGTCCGAGATCGGCGGGATCCCCGAGCTCGGCGATCGCCTGCCAGGCCGCGACGCGCTCGGCGACCGTCTTCGAGGCGATCGGCGGCAGCGTCGCGGTGTGCGCGTCGGAGATCCGGTCGATCAGCTCGGCGATCGCGGGGTCGCGCCGCGCGCACCACCCCGCGACGAGCGCGTGGAGGGCCGCCGGTCGATCGCCCGCCGCGAGCGCGGCCTCGACAGCATCGAGCACTCAGCGTGCGATCGTCTTGCGACAGCGATCGCAGCCGTACGCGTTGGTCTCCGGCATCCACCGACCCGGACTCCCACACGTGGGACAGAACGTCGAGGGCGCGGCGGCAGGCACGCCGCCGAACACCGGCGCCTGCATCGGCAGCATGCCCGGCTGGATCGGCGGCGGCGCGCTCGACGTCGCGGCCGCCGGGACGATCCACGACTTGCAGCGATCGCAGCCCCACAGGTTCGCCGACGCGTTCCAGTAGCCCGGCGTGCCGCAGGTCGTGCAGAACGGCGGCGCCGGCGGCGGAACGAAGCTCAGCTGGGCCCGCTTGTGAGCCGCCGCGTTGCCCGAGTTGACGATCGCCCAGATCCCGACCCCGAGGAGGGCCACCAGGATACCGACCAGCTGCGCCATCTACCTGATTGTACATCAACATGGTAAGGAGGGCCGATGTCCACCGTCGACCAGCTCCGCGAGATCCTCGACCAGCGCATCGTCGTGATCGACGGAGCGATGGGCACGATGATCCAGGGGCTCGACATCGGGCTCGCCGAGGAGTCGGCGTGGCGCGGCGAGCGCTTCAAGCACCACGATCACAGCCTGAAGGGCTGCAACGATCTCCTCGTGCTCACCCAGCCGGGCGCGATCGAGGGCATCCACGCCGACTTCCTGCGCGCCGGCGCGGACATCGTCGAGACCAACACGTTCGGCGGCACGTCGATCGCGCTCGCCGACTACGGCCTGTCGCACATCGTCCGCGATCTCAACCTCGCCGGTGCCGAGTGCGCGCGGCGGGCTGCCGATCGGGTCGCCAAGGAGACCGGGCGCCCGCGCTGGGTCGCCGGCTCGATCGGCCCGACGACCAAGACCGCGTCGCTGTCGCCCGACGTCAACGACCCCGGCGCCCGCGCGATCACGTTCGAGCAGCTGGTCGCCGCGTTCGCCGAGCAGACCCGCGCGCTGATCGAGGGCGGCGTCGACCTCATCCTCACCGAGACCCACATCGACACGCTCAACTGCAAGGCCGCGCTGTTCGCGATCGCCGAGCTGTTCGCCGAGGGCGTTCGCCGCGTCCCGGTGATCGCGTCGGTCACGATCCCGGATCGCTCCGGCCGCACGCTGTCGGGCCAGACCGTCGAGGCGTTCTACAACTCGATCGGTCACCTCGGCTCGGCCGAGCTGTTCGCGGTGTCGATCAACTGCGCGCTCGGCGCCGAGGACATGCGCCCGCACGTCGCCGAGCTCGCGCGGATCGCCGGCACGCGCGTCATGTGTTACCCGAACGCCGGCCTGCCGAACGAGTTCGGCCAGTACGACGACACCCCGGCGCACATGGCCAAGGTGCTCGGCAGCTTCGCGCGCGAGCACATGCTGAACCTGGTCGGCGGCTGCTGCGGCACGACACCGGCGCACATCCGCGCGATCCGCGAGGCGACCGAGGGCGTCACGCCGCGCGCGATCGCCAAGCCGCCGCACGTCATGCGGCTCGCCGGCCTCGAGCCGCTGACGATCACGCCGGAGACCAACTTCGTCATCATCGGCGAGCGCACCAACGTGACTGGCTCGGCCGCGTTCCGCCGGCTGATCAAGGACGACAAGTACGACGAGGCCGTCGCGGTCGCGCGCCAGCAGGTCGAGGGCGGTGCCAACATCCTCGACGTCTGCATGGACGAGGGCATGCTCGACGGCCTCGTCGCGATGCGGCGCTTCCTCAACCTGATCGCGGCCGAGCCCGACATCGCGCGCATCCCGGTGATGATCGACTCGAGCAAGTTCAGCGTGATCGAGTCAGGCATGGCGTGCCTGCAGGGCAAGGGCGTCGTCAACTCGAACTCGCTCAAGGAGGGCGAGGCCTCGTTCATCCGCCAGGCGACGCTCGTGCGCGCCCACGGCCACGCCGTCGTCGTGATGGCGTTCGACGAGACCGGCCAGGCCACGACGGTCGAGCACCGCGTCGCGATCGCCAAGCGCGCGTACAAGATCCTCGTCGAGCAGATCGGGTTCCCGGCCGAGGATCTGATCTTCGATCCGAACATCCTGACGATCGGCACCGGCATGGAGGAGCACGACCCGTACGCGGTCGACTTCATCGCGTCGATCAAGGCGATCAAGGCCGCATGTCCTGGCGTCAAGATCTCGGGCGGCGTGTCGAACCTGTCGTTCTCGTTCCGCACCAACCCGCGCGTGCGCGAGGCGATGCACGCGGTGTTCCTGTATCACGCGATCGCCGCCGGGCTCGACATGGCGATCGTCAACGCCGGTCAGCTCGCGGTCTACGAGCAGATCGATCCGGTCCTTCGCGAGTACTGCGAGGACCTCGTGCTCAACCGCCGCGCCGACGCGACCGAGCGCATGATCAAGCTCGCCGAGTCGTGGTCCAAGGACGCGACCAAGCAGGTCGACACGCTCGCGTGGCGCAGCGGCACCCTCGGCGAGCGCGTCACGCACTCGCTGGTCAACGGCATCACCGACTTCATCGACGTCGACGTCGCCGAGGCACTGACCGTGTATCCGCGCCCGCTCCTCATCATCGAGGGCCCGCTGATGGACGGCATGAACGTCGTCGGGGGGTTGTTCGGCGCGGGCAAGATGTTCCTGCCGCAGGTCGTCAAGTCCGCGCGCGTGATGAAGAAGGCGGTCGCGATCCTCGAGCCGCTGATGGACGCCGAGAAGGCGCTGTCGGGCGACAAGTCGAGCAAGGGCAAGATGGTGATCGCCACCGTGAAGGGCGACGTCCACGACATCGGCAAGAACATCGTCGCGGTCGTGCTGCGCTGCAACGGCTACGAGGTGACCGATCTCGGCGTGATGGTGCCGCAGCACAAGATCCTCGACACCGCGATCGAGCTCGGCGCCGACCTCGTCGGGCTCTCGGGCCTGATCACGCCGTCGCTCGACGAGATGATCTCGGTCGCGACCGAGATGACCCGCCGCGGGATGACCATGCCGCTCCTGATCGGTGGCGCGACGACCTCCGGCAAGCACACCGCCGTCAAGGTCGCGCCGGCCTACAGCGGTCCGACGGTGCACGTGCCCGACGCGTCGCTCGCGGTCGGCGTGATGGGCAAGCTGCTGTCGACCGAGCGCGACGCCTACATCGCCGAGATCGCGCAGAAGCAGGTCACCCAGCGCGCGCAGCACGCGCAGGCGCAGAAGCGCCCGCTGCTGTCGATCGACGACGCCCGCAGCCGCAAGCAGGTGCTGCGGTTCGACGCCACCACTGTCCCGACGCCCGCGTTCCTCGGCACCAAGAACGTCACGCTCGATCTCGCCGAGGTCGCCAAGTGGATCGACTGGTCGCCGTTCTTCCACACCTGGGAGATGTCGGGGCGCTATCCCGCGATCCTCGAGCACCCCGAGAAGGGCGAGGCCGCCCGCGCGCTGTTCGCCGATGGCCAGAAGCTCCTGGTCGACGTGTTGAAGCGTCTCGAGGGCCGCGCGACCTACGGCTTCTTCCCCGCCGGCACCACACCCGACGACGTGATCCACGTGTTCTCGCCGGACGGCGCGACCGAGATCGCGAAGTTCCCGATGCCGCGCCAGCTCGAGGACAAGGACACCTGCCTCTGCCTCGCCGACTTCATCGCCCCGCTGGTCGACGGCAAGCCGCGCGACTACCTCGGCGCGTTCATCACGACGACCGGCATCCACACCGACGAGTTCGCGAACGAGTTCGTCCGCGACAACGACGACTACTCGGCGATCATGGTGAAGGCCCTCGCCGACCGGCTCGCCGAGGCGAGCGCCGAGTGGCTGCATCACGAGGCGCGCGTCGCGTGGGGCTACGGCGCCGCCGAGCAACTCTCGAAGGACGACCTGATCGCCGAGCGCTATCGCGGCATCCGCCCGGCGTTCGGCTATCCGGCGTGCCCCGATCACGCGCCGAAGACGACGCTGTTCGCGCTGCTCGACAACGCCGCACACCACCAGGTCATCCTGACCGAGAGCTACGCGATGTATCCGACCGCCGCGGTCTCGGGCCTGTACTTCGCGCACCCGAGCGCGACGTACTTCAGCGCGGTTCGCCAGAGCTGACCCGCGCGAGGCGCGCGCGCAGGAACAGCGCGACGACGAACAGGCTGGAGAGCAGGCCGCCGATCGCGAGCTGGCGCCACCAGGTGAAGTACGGCCCGCTCGGCGCGGCCGGGATCACGACCGCGATCGGGTCGAGCTGATCGGCGCCGAGCGACAGCACGAGCTCGTGGGCGCGGCCGTCGCGCGCGAGCGAGTCGATCGGGAACGTGACGTAGAACCGGTCGGCGAGCTGCGTCGCGATCGTCGCGAACGCCGATGGCAGCGCCTCGGCCGAGGCGATCGTGCGCGACCGCGAGATCATCCGGCTGATTACGCTCTCCGGATCGGACAGCGCGCCCTTGTAGATGATCGAGAACGTCTCGATCCGATCCATCGCGGCGCGCTTCTTGAGGTTCGCGAGCGCGACCGCGGCGGCCTCGTTGTTGGTGTCGTTGCCGTCGCCGATGATGATCAGGGCACGGCGCGGCACGTCCTGCTGCTCGAGCTGCGAGATCGCGAGCTCGAGGCCACCGACCAGGTTCGTGCCGAGCCGGTTGCGATAGTGACGCTGGTCGCCGAGCCGGGTGCCGGTCAGCTCGGCCGGCGAGCCGGACGCCTCGAGCTGCACCGCGTCGGCGTACGAGATCGCCAGGATCCGGCTGGCCGCCGGGTACAGGTGGTCGAGGCGCGCGCCGTCGATCGCGGCCTCGAGCGCATGGAGGATCCCGGTGTAGCGGGCGTTGTCGTCGAGCTCGAAGTCGTCGTTGCCGAGCAAGATCTCGTTGCCCTCGTAGACGATCGCGAGCGCCATCGGCTCGGTCCCGTCGCGGTAGGCGACGATGTCGGATGGATGGATCGCGGGCCCGGTGGCGTCGCGAAGCACGATGCTCGCCGCCGGCAGGTGGGGCACCCCGGTCACCGTCGCGTGGAGCCCGCCCGGCCCGAGCTCGAGGCTGGCCTCGGGTGTGTCGGCTGCGGCGGGACCGACGAGAGCGCACAGGAGAGCCGACGCGAGCGTGGCGGTTCGCATCGCTCAACCATGCGGGGTCGACCGGCCCGCGGCACCCCCTTTTTCAGTGGGTCCGGGCGCACGGATCGCTACCCCAGATCTCCGAGGAGGTTTGCTAGGATACCGCCACGTGAAGACGATCGGCGTCGACCTGTGGGACGGCCAGGTGCGCGGAGCCGGAGGCAACGCGCCGACGCTCTACGCCCGCGCCAAGCTCCCGCTCGCGACGCGCCCGGTCCGCGAGCTGTTCGTCCGCGCGTACGCGAAGTTCGCGGGCCCGTGTCGCGCGGTCGACGAGCCCGGCGTCGCGTTGATCGCGATCGACGGCGTCTCGGGCCAGGCGGCCGGGATCGCGACGATCCGCGCGCGCATCGATCGCCACGTGGCCGCGATCGTCGGTCGCCACGATCGCTGCGATCTGTTCCTGTCGCGCAGCGAGCTCGCGCTGCGCCACTTCGCGGTCGTCGTCGATCCGGTGCAGTCGTTCGCGCGCGACGCGATCGCGCCGTTCCGCATCCTCGATCTGCGGACGTCGAGCGGCCTGGTCGACGAGGAGAACCGCGAGCTCCGCGGCCTGCGCGCCGAGGGCCCGGCCGTCGTGCGCTGCGGTGGCTACGTGATCTTCGCGCTGCCGATCGGCGACCCGACCGCGTGGCCCGCCGACGCCGAGGACGCGTGGGCCTGCCTGCCGCAGCGCGTGTACTTCGACGAGCTCGAGCGTGCGCCCGACGGCTCCGCGATGGTGCCGATCATGCGCGACCCGACGAGCAGCATGGTCAGCCGCACGCGCGGCCCGTGGGACTCGAGCGTCGAGATGCCCGCGATCGACCAGGGCGACACGGCAGGCACGCTGTTCGTGTCGGGCCCGCGCGGCGCCGGCCGGCTCCACGTCAGCCGGCGCGCGCTGAGTGACGGCGTGCTGCTCGGTCGCTACGCGCGCTGCGACGGCGCCGGGCTCGGCGGCGACGCGTCCTTGTCGCGCGTCCACGCGCTGCTGTTGCTGACCGACGATCGGCTGCTGCTGGTCGACACCGCGAGCCGCAACGGATCGCGCTACGTCGGCGCCGACGACGCCCGGGTGATCGCGATCACCGGCGACAGCGAGCTCCAGCTCGGCTGCAAGACGCGCGTCCGCTGGCGCTGGTCGAGCTAGGTCGTCGCGGGCGGCTCGGTCGCTTCGACCACGGCGTCGACTTCGACGGCCGGCGGCGACTTCTTTGTTTTGCGGCGCACGATCAGCGCCGCGATCGGTGGCGTCACGGCGAGCGTGATGAGGATCCGGATCGGCATCGTCGCCTTGGCGGCGAGCCAGCCCGCGCCGATCACCCCGAGCACGCCGGTCGCGGTCGACGGCTCGACGCCGGCGCCGATCGCGATCGAGAACCCGGCGATCGTCAGGAGCGACATCACCAGGTAGACGTAGATCGCGACGCGACCGTACTCGGCGAAGTGGGCGCGGAGGCGCTCCTTCAACGTCGGCTTGGCCATGGCCAGGTCTACCACGCTACAACCGGGGTGATGCGTGTCTCCCTCCTTCTCGCCACCCTGTTGTTGACGGCCTGCCCGGCCGCGAAACCGACCACCCCGATCGGCCACGAGGACCTGAAGCTGTCCCGCGGCGACCGCGACGGCGACGGGATCAAGGACGACGTCGACAAGTGCCCCGACGATCCCGAGGACATGGACGGCTGGGAGGATGAGGATGGCTGCCCGGATCCCGACAACGATCGCGACGGCATCCCCGACGTCCGCGACCGCTGCCCGAACGTGCCCGAGGACAAGGACGGTGTCGACGATGACGACGGCTGTCCCGAGAGCAAGGGCGGCGATCGCGACGGCGACGGCATCCTCGACAGCTACGACAAGTGCCCCGACGATCCCGAGGATATGGACGGCTTCCAGGACGACGACGGCTGCCCCGATCCGGACAACGACGGCGACGGCGTCCTCGACGTCGACGACCTGTGCCCGAACGACCCCGAGGACAAGGACGGCTTCCAGGATCAGGATGGCTGCCCGGATCCCGACAACGACGGCGACGGCATCCCCGACGCCAAGGACAAGTGCCCGAACGAGCCCGAGACCTTCAACGGTCGCCAGGACGAGGACGGCTGCCCGGACAAGTGAGGGCAGCGCCCTCACGACGCGAGCAGCTCGCGTCATGAAGTGACGTGATGAATATGACATCCACGTGATCCCGACTCGTTCGTGACGCGAACTGTTCGCGTCGTTCGGGCGTCGCCCTCACCACCTGGGGACTCGAGGTCGCGCTCGCCGGCGCTAACCTCGCGGGATTCGTCGACGGCGATCTGTCACGGGCGTTGCAACACAGCCGGCATGCGTGGAACGGCCCTCGTCTTCGCCCTCATCGTCGTCGGCTTCATCCTGCTCATCGTGAAGGTCCGGAACGACCGTCAGGACGCGCAGGACGAGGCGGCCGACCAGATCCAGGCGCGTTAGCTAGCTACCCGATCGACGAGGCGACGTCGCGCCACGGCGACGCTACGTTGGATCGCATGATCGCCGAGCGTCGCGAACGTCTCGCCTCCCTGTCGCGCGGTGGCTCGCCGGAGCGCCCCGTGGTGGTCGCATCGGCTTCGGTGATCGAGCCACGCGCGACCCAGGCCATGCCGTGCCCGCAGTGCGGCGGCCAGTATCGGGTGCTCGAGCACGAGCGACCGGTGCCGCAGCTGCGCCGCCTCGACGTGTGTTGCCGCCACTGCGGCGTCGAGCGCACGCTGTGGTTCACGATCGTCAGCGTCGACGAACCGAATTAGCACCAGCTTCGCGCGAGCGTGATCGTCTGGCGGTTCTCCGGGATCGCCTCGAGGAAGCTCGCGCGCCACGCGGGATCCTTGATCCGCGCGGCGCACGCGAGCAGCCGTAGCTCGGCGCTCGCGATCGCGCTCCGCGCCTCGGCATGCGCGCCGGTCGCGTGCAGCGCCTCGGCGTAGGCCAGGAGCGTGAGCTGCTCGCCTTCCTCGGGACGGCCGTGCTCCTCCATGAGCTCGAGCGCCGTGCTCGCGTGCACGAGGGCCTCGCGCGCATCGCCGCCGAGCCGGCACGCATTCGACAGCGTGGCCTCGAACTGCGTGCGCAGCGCGGGCATGTCGATCGCCAGCGCGATCGACTCGCGCGCGCAGCGGATCGCGGCCGGATAATCGCCGGCGAGCGTCTCGATCACCGCGAGGTAGTTCTGCGCGGCGGCGACGAGCCGGCGGTTGCCCTGGGCCCCGAGCCGGCCGAGCGCTTCGGTCTCGACCTCGCGCGCCTCGGCGAGTCGCCCCTGGTACGCGAGCGCGAGGCCGAGGTTGTGGAGCGCCTGCGCGCTGACCAGGTGCACGCCGAGCCGGATCGCGATCGCGACCGCGTCACGCAGCGAGGTCTCGGCGAGGCTGAACGCACCGAGGTGCAGCTGGTCGTAGCCGACGTTCGCGCGCTGCTGGCACGCGTGCCGGAGATCGCCGACGGCCTCGAAGCACTCGACGACGCGGGTATCGAGCGCGAGGCACCCGCCGAAGTCGCCCTCGCTCATGGCGCGCCACGATCGCGCGTGCAGGATCCACGCGAGCGTCGCCGGCTCGGTCGCGGCGATCGCGTCGGCGATCGCGTCGAGCCGACCGAACAGCCGCGCGATCAACGCCGCGTCGGCCTGCCACAGCAACGTCGACATCGTCATCGCGACGGCCTGTGCGTAGACCCGGTGGGTCGCCGGCGTCGTCGGGGTGTCGCCGAGCACGCGGCAGAGCGCGATGACCTGATCGGCATCGAGCAGTCGCGTCAGCGCGTCGATCCGCGAGGCGGCGGCGGTCAGCCACAGCTCGCTGCCGGCCCCGAGCTGCGCCATCGCCTCGCTGGCGCGCTCGGCCGCGAGCGCGAACTCGCCGCGCCAGACGTGCGCATCGCTCTGCAGCTGGCGGAGCGCGCCGATCACGTAGCGGTCGGTGTCGCCGGTGTCCTCGGACGTGCCGAGCTTGGTGCACGCGATGGCGCGCTCGGCGCGCTCGATCGCCGCGGGCAGATCGTCGCTCTCGAGGGCCTGCGCCGCGGCCTGGCGATACCAGCCGATCGATCGCCGCGGCTCGCCGCCGCGCTCGAAGTGCTCGGCGAGGATCACCGCATCGGCGGCGCTCGCGAGCGTCCCGACGCCGACGCGGGTCTCGAGCCACTCGCCGGCGAGCCGGTGGCCCGAGCGGCGGTCCTTCTCGGTCAGCATCGCGTAGGCGGCCTCGCGCACGAGCGCGTGACGGAACGAGAGCTCGACCTCGCCGGGGAACCGAGACTCGCGGCGCGCGACGACGAACTCGCGGCGGACGAGCTCGTCGAGCCAGTCGTGCACGCGCGTCGCGCCACCGTCGAGCAGCGCGGCGAGCGCACCGCGCCAGAACACCTGCCCGAACACGCTGGCCGCGCGCAGCACGTGGCGCGCCTCGAACTCGAGCCCCTCGATGCGCGCCTGCGCCATCGCGACGACCGTCTCGGGCAGCTGATCGCCCTTGCCCTCGGCGACCGCGCGTACGAGCTCCTCGAGATAGAACGCGTTGCCGGCGGCGCGCTCGACGAGCCGGGCGACGAGCGGCTCGGTGATGCGCTCCCCGAGCGCCTCGCGCACCAGCTTCTCGGCCGCGCGCCGGGTCAACTCGCCGAGCGCGACCCGCTCGACGTGGCGATCGGCCCACAGTCGCGGGAACGTCGCGTCGACCTCGGGGCGCGCGAGCGCGAGCACCATCAGCGGACGATCCGGCAGCTGGCGCAGGATCGAGTCGACGAACCGCACGGTCGCGACGTCGGACCACTGCAGATCCTCGAGAACCAGGACGACCGGGTGTGCGGCGCACTCGGCGGCGACGAAGTCCTCGCACGCGCGCAGCATCTGATCGCCCATCAGCTGCGGATCCTGGCGCGCGGCACGCAGCTGCATGCTGCCGCCCTCGGCGAGCGGTGCGCCGACGAGCTCGCCAAGGAACTCGCCGATCATCGCGGCGTCTCCTGGCAGCACGTTGCGCGTGACGCGCGCCTTGAGCTTGCTGTGGCGCACGTGGAGCGGCTCGCCATCGACGATGCCGGCCGATCGCCGGAGCGCCTGCGCGAGCATCGCGAATGGCGCGCCCGCCGACATCGGGTTGCCGCGCCCGATCCAGACCTCGACGCCACGCTCGGCGAGCCGGTGGAGGAACTCGTGGCGCAGCCGCGACTTGCCGACGCCGGCCGCCGCGGTCACCACGACGACGTGCGCCATCGGCTCGTCGATGCACTCGTCGAAGATCGCCGACAGCATCGCCAGCTCGCGCTCGCGGCCGACGCACGGGCTCGGCTTGCCGAGCAGCATGCGCGCCGGATCGGTCACGTCGCGCTCGCCGGTGAGGACGAGCGAGCGCTCGTCGCCGGCGATCGCGAACCGGATGTCGAGCAGGCCAGCCGAGATCTCGTCGACGCGGATCGGCTGGGCGCGCCCGGGCTGCAGCGTCGGCGTTGGACCGAGCAGGCTGGCCGCGCGATCGATCAGCTCGCCGAACGGGACGCGATCGGCGACCACGCAGCGGCCCATCGCGAGCGCCATCGCGGCCCGCGGTACGACATCGCGCACCGCGAGCGCGCACCGCGCCGCCCGCGCCGCCTGGTCGGTCGCGGTGCCCTGGCCGAGCACGGTCACCACGACCGAGCCATCGGCGAGCACCTCGGCACGCCCACCGTGCGCCGACACGGTCGCCGACAGCGCCGGCAACACGACCTCGGCGCCGTCGGCCGCGAGCGTGTTCGCGCTCATCGTCGGATCCTTCAGCGTGTCGCGCGCGAGATCGCCGGCCTCGAGCGTGCCGGTGCCGGCGACCGCGGCCTGCGCGAACACGACGCAGACCAGCCGCTGCTCGCCGATCGTGACCGCCGAGTCGCGCGACCGCACCGGCGCCCCGGCGCGTCCGGTGATCTCGCCGAGCGCCGCGAGCTCGTTGGCCACCGCGGTCGCATCGCGCGGGCGCGCCACGGCCTCCTTGGCGAGCATGCGCGCGACGACATCCTCGAGCGCCTGTGGCAGATCCGGGCGGACCGACGACAGCCGCGGCGCGTCCTCGAGCAAGATCTTCGCGAGCACCGCCATCGGCGTGTCGCCGGTGAACGGCGGGTGCGCGGCGAAGCACTCGAACAGCACGCAGCCGAGCGAGAACACGTCGGCGCGCGCGTCGAGGTCGCGGCTGCCGCGCGCCTGCTCGGGAGCCATGTAGCGCGGCGTGCCGATCGCGGCGCCGGTGCGCGTCATGTCGGACGACGCGTTCGCGAGCCGCGCGATCCCGAGATCGAGGATCTTGACGCGCGCGAGATCGAGGTCGACGAGGAACAGGGTGCTCGGCTTGATGTCGCGGTGGATCACGCCGCGCGCGTGCGCGATGCCGAGCGCGCTCGCGACCCGCGCGATCACCTGGACCGCCTCGTTCGCGCCGATGCCGACCCGCCGCAGCCGCGTCGCGAGGTCCTCGCCCTCGAGCCACTCCATCGCGAGAAACGGCTGATCCTCGTCGGTGGTGCCGTGCCCGAGGTAGCGCACGAAGCCCGGGTGCGTGAGGTCGGCGAGCAGCGCGACCTCGCGCGCGAACCGTTCGGTCGCGTCGCTGTGGGTGCCGTCGTGGAGGATCTTGATCGCCGCGACGCCGGCGGTCTGCCGATCGACCGCGTGATAGACCGCGCCCATCCCGCCGCGACCGGCGAGGCGATCGATCGCGAATCGGCCCCCCACCACCGTGCCTTCGTAGCCCACACGCTATCGTAGCGGGTGGCCGACGCGTCGTCACCGCCGTCGGGGCGCGAGCTTGGCCGCGGCGACCGCGTAGGCATGTTCGATCGCGCGCTGCAGATCGGCGACCGGCACGGCGTCGAGCAGGATGCCGATCCAGCCCGACGGCCCGACGTACGGTGGCACGTAGTAGGCATCGGGATCGTCGGCGACGAGCTGGGCCTGCACGCCGTCGGGCGCCGCGCACACCAGCGCGACGCGGCCGTCACCGTGGTGGTTGTTCGAGAACGTCGCGAACGATCGCGTGGTCTTGCCGGCGCCGACGAACCAGGTCTCGGCGCCGTGGCTGACCTTCTCGGTCACGTCGGGCAGCGCCATGCAGAGCTTGCGCAGCCGCGCGAGGTGCTTCGCCGGCGTCACGAGACCGTGCGGTCGCGGCCCTGCCGCTTGGCCTCGTAGAGCCGCTTGTCGGCGGCGTCGAGCAGCGCGACCGGATCGCCACCATCGACACCGAGCTCGCTGACGCCGGCCGAGAACGCATAGCGCGGCAGATCGCCGAAGTCGCGCGCGTGGTACGAGCCGCGGATCTTCTCGACCACGGTGACCGCGGCCGCCGCGGTCGCACCGCGAAACACGATCACGAACTCCTCGCCCCCGTAGCGCCCGGCGACGTCGGTCTGCCGGATGCGCTGGGTGACCTGCTTCGCGAAGTCCTTGAGCACCGCGTCGCCACCGGCGTGGCCGTGGGTGTCGTTGATCTTCTTGAAGTAGTCGAGGTCGATCATCGCGATCGCGAGGTGCTCGCCAATCGCGAGCGCGCGCGTGATGCCATCGGCGAGCTGCTCGAGCACGTAGCGCCGGTTGAACAACCCGGTGAGCCCATCGCGGATCGCGAGATCGCGCATCTTGGCCTCGCTCGCGCGCAACGCGGACTCGGCCCGGCGCTGCGACGTGACATCGCGGAAGCTCCACACGCGGCCGATCACGTTGCCGCCCATGACCTGCGCGCGGCTCGAGCGCTCGAACACGCGGCCATCGTCGAGCTCGAGCGTGTCGACCGCGTCGGTCGTGCCGGCGAAGGCCTCGTTGGCATCCGAGATCAGCCCCGACAGGCTGGTCTTGGACGCGATGTGGCTGCGGACCGCCGCGAAGGTCTGCAGCTGATCGTTGTCGACCTTCCACATCTCGACGAACCGCTGGTTGAACGCGAGGACCTTGGACTCGTCGGAGGCGATGATGCCCTCGGCGGTCGACTCCAGCGTCGCGACCAGCAGGGCCTCGCGCAGCGCGCTGTGCTTGAGCTCGAGCGTCAGGCTCGCGAGGCTGGCGAGGAACGCGGCGTCCTTGCGCTGCGCGGCGGTCCACGGTCGCGCCGCGCCGACGTGCTCGTGACACAGCACGCCCACCAGGCGCATGCCGGTGCGGATCGGGGCATCGAGCAGCGCGCCGATGCCGAGCGGCGTGAGGTATGGCGCCGAGAACTCCGAGGTCGCGGGATCGGTGTGTGCATCGCCTGCCGCGATCGTCTCTTCCTGGAGCATCGCGGCGAAGTAGCGCGGGAAGTCGGAGGCCCGCAGCACGATCCCGGACGAGTGCGCGTCGGTCGCGACCTCGTAGAGGTCGGTGCACGTGATCGCCGACCCGTCCGACTCGAGCATCCACACGCTCGCACGCGCGACGCCGAGCGCGCGGGCCGCGGTCTCGGTGATCGCGCGGATGGCGCCGTCGGGATCGCCCTCGTATTGCCGCCAGACGCTCGCGAGCTCGGCGATCGCGTCCACGGACGATAGAGACGTACTCGAGGCAGCGGTGGACACCGGCTCCAGTATATCGCGGTATGGTCGGGACGATGGGTCGCCTCGTCGAAGGTGTGTGGCAACCCGGCGCGCTGGTCGCGACGACGGGCAGCTACGTCCGCGATGCCGCGCTGCTGCGCGATCGCGTTGGCACGCCGGCGCATCCGGTCGCGGCCGGTCGCTATCACCTGTACGCGGCGGCGGCGTGTCCATGGGCGCACCGCACGCTGATCACGCGCGCGCTGCGCGGGCTCGACGACGTCGTCGAGGTCACGCTCGCCGATCCGCACCTGGGCGAGCACGGCTGGCAGCTCGCCGGTGGCGGCTACCTCCACGAGGTCTACACGCGAAGCGACCCGCGCTACACCGGCAAGGCGACCGTGCCGGTGCTGTTCGATCGCGAGACCGGCACGATCGTCTCGAACGAGTCGCGCGACATCATGCGGATGTTCGACGTCGACTTCGCGCCACTCGCGCGCGCGCCGCTCGTGGACACCCTCGCACCACCGGCCCTGCTCGCCGAGATCGACGCGACGCTCGATGCGCTCTACCCGACGTACAACAACGGCGTCTACCGCGCCGGGTTCGCGAGCTCGCAGGACGCCCACGCCCACGCGGTGCGCGACGTGTTCGCGGCACTCGTGCACTGGGATGCGGTGCTCGCCACGCGGCCGTTCCTGTGTGGCGACGCGATCACCGAGGCCGATGTCGCGCTGTTCACGACGTCGCTACGCTTCGACCTCGTGTACTACAGCCACTTCAAGTGCAACCTGCGCCGGCTGCGCGACCACGCGAACATCTGGCGCGTCGTGCGCGCGATGTGGGCGATGCCGGCGATCCGCGCGACCTGCGATCTCGAGTCGATCAAGACGCACTACTACTGGAGCCAGGACTCGATCAACCCGTCGCGGATCGTGCCGCTCGGACCCGACCTGCTCCCCGATCTCGGTCAGTCCGCGTAGTTCGGGTTCGCGCGGTCGAGCTTGCGCAGCAGCGCCGGCCACGCGAGGGCGCCGCCGCCCGACAGCAGCACCATCTTCGCCATCTGCGCCGCGGTCGCGAGCACCTTCGGCTCGATCGCGATCAGCGGCGCGCCGGTCGCCTGCGCGCGAAGCTGGATCGTGCAGGCCGCCTCGAACTGATACATCATGAGGAACGCATCGGCGATCGATGGCCCGCACGTCAGGAGGCCGTGGTTGCGCAGCATCAGGAAGTTCTTGTCGCCGAGGTCCGCGACCAGGCGCGGCTTCTCGTCGGCGTTGAGCGCGATGCCCTCGTAGTCGTGATACGCGAGCGACGACAGCACGAAGGTCGATTGCTGCGACAGCGGCAGGATGCCATCGCGCGTCGCCGACACCGCGACGCCGTTCAGGCTGTGCGTGTGTAGGATCGCCTTGGCATCGCTGCGCGCGGCGTGGATCGCCGAGTGGATCGTGAAGCCTGCCGGGTTGATCGGGTGCGGGCTGTCGAGGACCTTCCTGGCATCGAGGTCGATCTTCACGAGGCTCGACGCGGTGATCTCGTCGAACGTGCAGCCGTACGGGTTGATCAGGAAGTGGTGCTCGGGTCCGGGTACGCGCGCCGTGATGTGCGTGAAGATCAGATCGTCCCAGTGGAAGTGCGCGACCAGGCGATACGCCGCGGCGAGGTCGACACGCAGCTTCCACTCCTCGGGACTCACGCGCGACTTCACGTCCTGGGTCATGCGCGCATCGTAGTACGCTCGCCCGTGATGAAGTGGCTCGTCGTGCTGGTGATGTCGGGTGCATGCGTGTCGTCCGGCGTCGAGCCATGCGGCGATCGGGTCTGCGCCGCCGGGACGCACTGCGCGATGCTCGACACCGGCGAGGTCGAGTGCGCGACCCAGCCGCAGCTCGACGCGTGCAAGATGCCGGGGCCGAACGACACCTGCACGACGCCCGATCACGCCAGCGGCTACTGCAACGGCGGCGTCTGTCTCCCGATCCTGTGCGGCGACGATCGGATCGAGCCGGGCGAGGTCTGCGACGACGGCAACACGCGCACCGGCGACGGCTGCTCGGGCGACTGCATGTCAGTCGAGGCCTGCGGTAACGGCCACCTCGATCCGCTCAAGCTCGACGCGAACCATGAGCCACAGGCGAACGAGCAGTGCGACGACGGCAACCTGGTCAGCGGCGACGGCTGCTCGAGTACGTGCCTGTCCGAGACCGACATCTGGCGCCAGGTCGACTTCACCGGCCCCGGGCCGCTCGCAGGCGGGAGCGTCGCCTATGACGTCGGCCGCAACCGCATGGTGATGTTCGGTGGCGGCACCTACGTCAGCTCGAAGTTCGTCGTCCACTCGGACACGTACGAATCGAATGGCCACGGCTGGGCGCGCGCGATCGCACCGACCGCGCCGACGGCGCGCAGTAACGCCGCGATGGCGTACGACCCGATCAGACAGCGCACCCTGTTGTTCGGTGGTCAGGCGAGCAGCGAGTTCGAGCCGTTCGGCGACATGTGGGGTTGGGACGGCACGAGCTGGCGCCCGATCGCGCCGGCTGTGTTGCCGTCGCCACGCGCCGGCCACACGATGGCCTACGACGCCGCGCGCCACGTGATCGTCCTGTTTGGTGGGCGCTACACGAACAGCTCGACCACGGTCACGCTGCTCGACGACACCTGGGAGTGGGATGGCACGACCTGGACGCAGATCGCGACGCCGACGAAGCCGCCGGCGCGGTGGGGCCAGGCGATGGCGTACGACCCGACGCGCGCGCGGATCGTGATGGTCGGCGGCTTCACCAGCGAGGGCACCACACCGACGATCGACGCGGCGACCTGGGCGTACGACGGCACGACCTGGAGCCCGATCGCGACCGCGACCACGTCGGACTCGCGCGCGTTCGCCGCCGAGGCGTTCGCTGGCCTCGCCTACTCGCCGATCGAGCGCCGCCTGATCGGCTACGGCGGTCGCGATCGGTTCGACGAGACGGTCCAGTCGGACAATACGTACACGACGGCCTCGCCACGGACCTACGGGTTCGACGGGCTGGTCTGGACGCGCCTCGTGCAGGCGACCCAGGATGTCCAGCCGCCACGCAGCGAGGTCATGATGGTCGCCGGCTCGGACGGCGCGATCTTCACGTTCGGCGGTGCCGTGCCGGACATGGCCGGCAACATCCTGAGGACCGCGCTACCCGACACCGCGATCTGGACGAGCTCGACGTGGTCCGCGGTGCCGACCGCGCCGAGCATGCCGCTCGCGCGCAGCAGCGCGGCCACCGCGACCGATCCAGACACCGACACGACCTACATGTTCGGCGGCCGCAGCAGCAACATCACGCTCGACGAGCTGTGGTCGTTCCACGACAGTCGCTGGACCAAGATCGCCCCGGCTGGCCCGCCGTCGGCGCGCCAGGACGCTGGAATGGTCTGGGACCAGAAGCATGCCCAGCTCGTCCTGTTCGGTGGTCACGACAACGCCGACAAGGTCCTCGCGGATACCTGGGTGTACGCGAACGCCAAGTGGAAGCTCATCGTGCCGCCGACATCGCCGTCGACCCGCAGCGCGATGGCGATGGTCTGGGATGCCCGGCGCGAACGCGTCGTGTTGTTCGGCGGGGCGAACGACATCGGGGCGCTCGCCGAGACCTGGGAATTCGACGGCGCGACGTGGAGCCAGATCACGACGGCGCACAGCCCGTCGCCGCGCGCCGCAGCGGGCGCGACCTACGATCCGATCACGCACCTCGTCCTCGTCGGCGGTGGGCTCGATCCGCTGACGCTCGCCGAGACCTGGGGCTACGACGGCACCGACTGGACGCTGCTGTCACCATCGGCGACCACGCCGCGCGGCTTTCAGGTGTGGTCGTACGATGGTACCCGCGAGCGCGCGGTGCAGTTCGGCGGCGGATTCGCGATCGGGCTCGCCGACACCTGGGAGTGGGACGGCAAGAAGCGGACGTGGGCGCAGATCTTCCCGCTCCAGACGCCGCCGGCGCGCGTCGCCCACGCGGCGTTCGCCACCCGCGCCGGCGTCTACATCTTCGGTGGTAGGACGGGCGCCGATGCCTCCCTGCTCGGCGACATGTGGCTGCTGCGGTCGGAATCGACCACCCCACCCGAACGCTGCGAGGCCGTCGCCGACAACGATCTCGACGGCAAGGCCGGCTGCGACGATCCGGACTGCTGGGCGACCTGCCATCCCGCCTGCCCGCCGGGCACCGACGTGACCTGCACGGCGAGCGTCGCGCACTGCGGAGACGGCACGTGCGACCCGTTCGAGTCCTGTCACGGCTGTCCGATGGACTGCGCGTGTACCGCGGCGTTGTGCGGCGACACGTTCTGCGACGCTCCCGAGACCCACGCGACGTGCCCCGGCGACTGCCCGTAGTAGGCTTCCCGCATGGAGCTCGCGGCGCTGGCGAAGGATGGCTACCGGGTCGCGCTCGCCACGGCGCGCGTGCTCGGCGACTCGACGAAGACCCACGAGATCCACCGGGTCGAGGAGATCACCGGCCGGCCGCGGCTGCGCGCCGAGCTCGCGATGCTCGAGCGCACGCCCGACGGTCAGCGCATGCTCGCCGATCGACCCGAGCTGTCGACCGAGCTGGTCGACTACGACCGGCTGCGCACGCTGCCCGCGTCGACCCTCGGGGGTGCCTACGTGCGTCACCTCGACGGCAACCGCATCACCGCCGACTATCAGGCCGCGGCGACTCGCCACGTCGACGACCCAGATCTCGCGTACCTCATGCGGCGGTTTCGCCAGACGCACGATGTGTGGCATGCCCTGCTCGGCCTCGGGATCACCGGGCACGAGGAGGTCATCATCCACTGGTTCTCGTACGGCCAGCTGCGACTGCCGGTGTCGGCGCTGATCATGGTGTTCGGCACCCTGAAGCACCTCGTCCTCGAGCGCCGGTGGCCCGCGTTGCGCCACACGTTGCTCGAGGCGTATCGCAGTGGACGCGACGCCGCGCCGCTGCTCGGCGTGATCTGGGAAGATCTGTGGGACCTCCCACTCGACGAGGTCCGTGCCCGCTACAAGCTCAGACCGCTCGTGATCCGCCCGTAGCCCTGCGGATGACCCGCAGGAGTACCAGCAAGATCACCGAGCCGACGAAGGCGACCACGATCGTGCCGCCGATGCCCGAGATCGGCGCGTGCCACGCCTCGCGCGTGAACAGCCATCCGCCGATGAAGGCACCCGCGATGCCGACGACGATGTCGCCCAGGATGCCGTAGCCGGAGCCAACGACCATCGACGCGAGAACGCCAGCGACGAGACCGACGATGAGCCAGGTAATGATGTCCATGATGACGAGCTAACGAAGCATCGGGCGTGCCATTTGTTGCCCCCGGCCCAGAGCCGCGAAACGATAGCCAGCGATGGATAAGCACGATCTGGTCAGCCAGCTCGTTCGCCAGCTCGAAGCAAGTGCGCGCGCAGCGCTCACCGCGCGCGACGCCGCAGCGAGCGAAGCGCGCGATGGCGCCACACCTGACGAGAAGCGCGAAGACGCCCGGGCGGCCCACCAGCTGGGCACGCTGGGCAAGGCGAACCAGCGGCGTGCGCAACAGGCGCTCGCCGAGGTGGATGCGCTCACCCGCTTTCGCCCCGGGCCGATCTCGGACCGCATCGGGCTCGGGGCGATCGTCGAGATCGAGGATGAAGACAGCGGCGAGGGTCGCACCTTCTTCCTGGCCCCGTGTGGGGCCGGGATGACCCTGACCGGCCCGGGCGGGGATGGCCTCCTGTCGGTGGTGACGCCGGTGTCGCCGATCGGCCGCGCGGTGATCGGCAAGAAGACCGGCGATGTCGTCGATGTCACCGTCGATGGCGAAGTTCGCGAGTGGCAGATAAGCTTCGTGGCGTAATGGCAGACGCGCTCGAAACCCTGTTCCTCGCGGCCCGCACGCGCGTCAAGGCGGTCGAAGGGCTCGGCAACGACGTCATGCTGGAGCTCTACGCGTTCTACAAGCAGGCCACGGTCGGCGACGTGTTCGGCCAGCGCCCCGGGATGATCGATCTGCGCGGCCGCGCCAAGTACGACGCCTGGGCCGGCAAGCGCGGGCTCGCCAAGGACGCCGCGAAGCAGGCCTACATCGCGACGGTCGAGCGCGTCACGCCGGTCGCGCCTGCCGAGCCCGTCGAGCCCGTCACTCCCGAGCCGTGACCCTCGCGGAGCTGCTCGCCGGCAAGCGCGTCGTCGTGCTGACCGGGGCGGGATGCTCGACCGAGTCCGGCATCCCCGACTACCGCGGCCCCGACACGCCACCCCGCGCGCGCCCGCCGATCCAGCACCGCGAGTTCGTCGACCACGACGACATCCGCCATCGCTACTGGGCCCGCTCGATGCTCGGCTGGCCGCGGATGGCCGGCGCGCGACCGAACCCGGCGCATCACGCGCTGGCGCAGCTCGAGGCGCGCGGGCAGATCGAGGGCCTCATCACCCAGAACGTCGACGGCCTGCACGGCGCCGCCGGCAGCCGGACCGTCGTCGAGCTCCACGGCGCGCTCGCCCGCGTGCGGTGCCTCGCGTGCGGCGCGATCACCTCCCGCCACGAGCTCCAGGACCGGCTGCGCGTCGCGAACCCCGACTTCGCCGAGCGCGCGGCGGCGATCGCCCCCGACGGCGACGCCGAGCTCGCCGACGTCGCCGGCTTCGCGATCGTCGCGTGCCTCGCGTGCGGCGGCGTGCTCATGCCCGATGTCGTGTTCTTCGGCGGCAGCGTGCCGCGCGACGTGCTCGACGCGGCGTGGGCGCTGTTCGATCGCGGCGAGGTGCTGCTCGTCGTCGGCTCGTCGCTCCACGTGTTCTCGGGCTACCGCTTCGTGCGGCGCGCCTACGAGCGCGGCGTCCCGGTCGCGATCGTCAACCGCGGCCCGACGCGCGGCGATCCGCTCGCGACGCTGCTGGTCGACGCCCGCGCCGGCGCGCTGTTGCCTACTTTGTTGGATCGAGTGGATCGGGGTCGGTAGCGTCCGGCTTGCCGTCGCCGTCGAAGTCATGGACCGGCGCCAGCGTCGAGGTCACGACCGTCAGGCCGGTCGCGTGGTACGCGGTCAGGGCTGCGGTGACCTGCGCGAGCGTGGGGTAGATCGGCTCGGCGATCCGCACCGACGCGGGCAGCTTGGGATACGGATCGCCGGCGGCCTGCGGGAAGCCCGGCATGTAGTCGAGCTTGCCGTGCTCGGCGCTCCAGTTGTAGCCGTGCGTCGCCGGCGCGTACTGCACGAGGACGCCGGTCTGGCCGTCGACATTGCCCGAGGCTGGTGACGCGACCGGCTGGAAGCCCTCGAGCGTGTCGTAGTACGGCACGAGCATCTGGAGCCCGAGTGCGTGGGCCAGCGCGGTGGTGCCCGGGTTCGCCATGACCTCGTCGCCGATCACCTCGATCGCGATCACGTCGCGCGGCGGCAGGACCGTGCCCGCGACGGCGAACCGATCGTGCATCACGTGCGGCGCGAACGTCAGCGGATCGCCGCCGTCGAACACCGCCTGCATGAGCGCGAGCAGCGGATGGAACCGATCGAGCGCGCCGTCGGTGCGATAGATCTGCTGGACGATCGGGATGGCGAGCGAGCCGACCTGCGGGCTCGCCGTCATGATCTGATCGAGCAGGCCACCGCCCGGCACGTCGAGCACGAACAGGCCGATGCTCGGCTCGATCGCGGCGACGTCGGTCCCGACGATCGTGCCGAACGACTCGCCGAGGTACGCGACGCGCGCGTGATCGAGCTTCGGCGTCGCGCCGCCCGCGGCGAGCAGCGAGAGATCGAGCGTCGGATCCTGGATCAGCGTGGCGACGCGCGAGAAGTCGAGCGCGGACTGGCGGATCGAGTCGCGGATCGCCGCGACGTTCAGGAAGTTCTCGAAGAAGTCGAGGTACGCCGCGTAGCCCGGGTCGTCACCGAACCCGTCGATCAACGTCTTGTCGCCGGTGAAGCCCGACTTGCCGCCGAAGTTGTTCCCGGCATCGCTGTCCTGGTAGCGCGAGCCGTGATCCCAGATGTCGATCGCGACCGTGGCGTAGCCCTGCGCCGCGAGCGGCTCGGCGAGGTTCATCATCGCGGTCCGGCTGCTGCCGAGGCCGTGCGCGAAGATCACGACCGGATAGCCGGCCTGCGGCATCGCGGTGTTCGGCAGCACGATCGTCAGCGGGATGGTCTCCATCGCGATCAGCTGCGGCGTGCCGCTGGCATCGAGGTGGAACGTCTCGTCCTCGGGCCCGTCGGTCGCGGTGTCGTCGCTGCGAAACCGCGCGATCGAGAACCGCCCGGTCGCCACGACGCCGAGATGATCGCGCGCGATGCCGTTCGGGTCGTCGGTCCCCCAGTGCTCGAGCCCGGCGCGCGGCCCGGTGGTCTCGCGCGTCGCGTCGCCGAGCAGCTTCTGCAGCTTCGCCGGGGTGTCGAACACGAGCGCGGGGCGATCGAATACCAGCGTCGGTTTCGGCAGCGTCGCCATGACCTCGCGCGCGGCGAGCAGCGGCTTGCTCGGGTGACCCGTCGTGAACACGGCGAGCCCGGCGATCCGGGCGCGGACCTCGGGGTCGAACGCGGCGTAGGCGTCGGCGGTCGACTGCCAGCGGTCGGCGACCGCCTCGACCGGCGCGAGCCGGGTCAGCGGGTGGACATCGGTGGTGAGCACGGCCGCGTAGCGCGTGCCCTCGCGCAGCTCGGTGCCGTGTTGCGGCGAGCCGCTGACGACGTTGCGATCGGGATCGTAGCGCCAGTCGAACGGCACGACGGTGCCGAGCTCGGTGTCGAGCACGAACACGCCGTCGCCGAGCGCGGTCGTCGCCGCGGGCAGCGTCGTGGCATCGAGGGCACCGCCGGCGATGAAGAACTCGATCGCCGGGCGCAGGCCGAAGCCGTCGAGCGCGGCGACGTGGCGCGCGATCAGATCGGCGTGGCCGCGCGCGATCGCGTCGAGCCCACCGATGATGCCGAGGTGGTCGCCGTCGCGCACGGCGTCGGTCGGGAACGGCACGCTGCCGTAGGCCGGCGAGTCCGCCGCGATCGTCGAGATCACGTGGACGCCGCCCCCGTCGTCGCCGCACGCCCCGAACAGCAGCCCGAGCACGACGACTGGCGCGAGACTTCGCATTGGCCGATCATACACGCCATGACCGAAACGCCCTGGCGACTCGACGGCCGCACCGCGTTCGTGACCGGAGGCACGCGCGGGATCGGACGCGCCATCGTCGAGGAGCTGCTCGAGCTCGGCGCGCGCGTCCGGTTCGTCGCCCGCAGCGGCGCCAACGTCACCGCCACGGTCGCCGCCCTCGCCCACCGCGGCGACGTCGACGGCTTCGTCGCCGATGTCGGCACCGCGGCCGGCCGCGCCGCGATCGTCGGCGCGCTCGACGGCCCGCTCCACGTGCTCGTGCACAACGCCGGCACCAACGTGCGGGGCCCGCTGACCGGCTACGACGATGCGACGATCGAGCGGCTGCTCGCGACCAACCTGACCGCGCCGCTGCTGCTGTCGCGCGACCTCCACCCGCGGCTGGTCGCGGCCCGCGGTGCCAGCGTGGTCCACGTCGGCTCGGTCGCCGGGCTGGTCGCGCTGCCGACCGGGGTCGCCTACGCCGCCGCGAAGGCCGCGCTCGGTCAGGTCGCGCGCACGCTCGCGCTCGAGTGGGCCCGCGAAGCGATCCGCGTCAACACCGTGGCACCCTGGTACACGCGCACGCCGCTCGTCGAGCCGGTGCTCGCCGACCCCGATCGCCTCGCCGCCATCCTCGGCGCCACGCCGCTCGGCCGGATCGCCGAGCCCGCCGAGGTCGCCCGCGCGGTCGCGTTCCTCTGCCTGCCGGCCGCGTCGTACATCACCGGCCAGCACCTCGCGGTCGACGGCGGAATGTCGATCCAGGGCCTCCCGGCGCTGCTATCGTCCGCGCGATGAGGCTCGGCATTGTCTTGTTTGCGATCGCCGCCTGTGGTCCCGGAACCCGCGACGGCGGTGGGCCCGGATCCGGATCCGGATCCGGATCGAACGACGCCGGCGCGGGCGGCGACGGCTCGATCACCGGCGAGGCGACGTTCGTCTACGCGCACACGGCGTCGACGCTGTACCAGGTCGATCCCGACACGCTGGCGATCTCGATGGTCGGCCCGTTCGTGTGGTCGAACGGCAGCGACTCGATGACCGACATCGCGATCGACAAGGCCGGCCAGATGCTCGGCGTGTCGGCATCGTCGGTCTATCGCGTCGACGTCACCAACGCGCACGCGACGCGGTTGTCGAACGGGCTCACCGGCCTGTTCAACGGCCTGTCGTTCGTGCCGGCGCAGATGCTCGGCCAGACCGGCGACGACGTGCTGGTCGGCACGCGCAACGAGGACGGCGCGGTGTTCTCGATCGATCCGATGACCGGCCACGCGACGCAGATCGGCGACATGGGTGGCGGCTTCAGCTCGAGCGGCGACCTCGTCGCGGTGACCAACTTCGGCACCGTGCAGACCGCCGATAACGGCGTGTCGGCCGATCGCCTCGTGCGCCTCGCGCCGCAGACGTTCGCCGCGACCGTGGTCGGGACCGACATCGGCTTCGGGGAGATCTGGGGCATCGCGTTCTGGAAGAACAAGATCTTCGGCTTCACCAACGCTGGCGAGTTCGTGACGATCGATCCGACGACCGGCGTCGGCACGCTGATCCAGAGCAACGGGCCCGCGTGGTGGGGCGCCGCGGTCACCACCGCTGCACCTGTGATCTTCTAGACGATCCAGAGCAGCAGGTGATCGCTCATCGCACGCACCTCGTCGAGCGTGCAGCCGAGCGCGATCGCGAACCGGATGACCTCCTTGCCTTCGGCCTCCGAGACGTAGCCCTTGGCGAGCACGACCGCGATCGAGTCGAGCACGATGAGCTTGGCGAGCTCGCTGGAGTGCAGGCCCACGGTGCGGAACGGGCTCGGCGTCGTCCACAGATCGCGCGCGACCTGCGCCGGCTCGAGCGGCTCGGTCAGCAAGAGGTCGTCGATGCGGAACGGCTGGTCGGGCGTGCGCGCCGTGATGTAGCTCTCGAGCCGCAGGCCCTCCTCGCTGCCGATGTGCTCGTCGGCGCGGGCGATCGCGACGAGGGCACGCGCGTACAGCTGCGCTTGACCCAGATCGCGGATCTCGACCATGCCCCCATCATCTCACGGTGCGCACCTCGATGACGGATGTTCGATCGAGGGCGGCATACAGGTGTGGGAAGTCCTCACCGTCGGCACGCTCGTAGCGCACCGCGTCTCCGAGTCGTGCGGGATCGATCACGAGGAGCACGAGATCGGCCTGCCCCGCGAAGAACCGCGCCAGCGTGCGCGGCCACTGATCGGCGGTCGACAGGTGGATGAAGCCCTCGGAGGCGAGCGACGCTGGCGCGTAGGTGTCGACGACGAGCTCCCAGCTCGCCCGGGAACACAGGTGGAACAGCACTCAGATGATGGTGCCCTGTGCGACCGGCAAGCCGAGTAGCCGGGTCGCGAATTCCCGAGGAACGATTGGCCCTATCCCGGACATCGCGCAACTAGCGAGAACCCGCCGATTCGCGGGCTGGCCAGCCGCTTGCTCCATGCGTCGCCATGCGCTCGAACCTCGCCGCCGCCCTGCTCCTCGCCCTCGCCCCGGCCTGCGCCACCACGGTGTCGGAGCCGGCGCCGACGCCCGACCCGGGCCCGAGCATCGACGACTACATCGCGGGGCTGCCGTACCTGCCGGTCGATCCGCCGTCGCTCCAGATGGGCAGCGTCAGCGGGCCGCAGACCGATGGCGACTACGTGTGCACGACGCAGAATCTCAAGGAGACGCGCGACTACGACTCGATCGTCGCGTTCGCGGCGAACTCCGACTCGATGTATCCCGGCGCGATCCTGTCGGCCGACTCGGTGCTGACCGGGTTGTTCACGCAGATCGTCCTGCCGCGCTCGCCCGAGACGATCTCGGTCTCGCTCGAGAACCTCGGCGGCACCAAGAAGGCGGTCGTCGCCGAGCCCAGCCTGTCGGGGTATCGCGACGCGCTGTCGAGCATCCTCGACGCCGAGGTCACCGGCTCGACCGCCGCGGACATCGCGTCGGAGATCGAGCAGGTCCACTCCGAGCAGCAGCTCAACATGGCGCTCGGCGTCCAGGCGAGCTGGGGGCTCGGCGTCGCCAGCCTGAAGACCAACTTCAACTTCTCGGACACGCAGACGCGCTCGCGCTACGTCGTCAAGTTCACGCAGTCGTACTACACGGTCGATCTCGACGCGCCGGCGAACCCGAGCGCCGTGTTCGCGCCCGGCACCACTCTCGAGGCCGTGTCGGCGAAGATCGACGCCGCGCACCCGCCGGTCTACGTGTCGTCGGTGACCTACGGCCGCATGGTGCTGTTCACGTTCGAGTCGCAGTACTCCGATCAGGAGATGGGCGCCGCGCTGCAGTTCGCCTACTCCGGCGGCGTCGACGTCTCCGGGCAGGTCTCGGTGACCTACAAGGACATGATCTCGCAGTCGAAGATCACCGCGTTCATCCTCGGCGGCGACGCCGGCACCGCGACCCAGACGATCGACAGCTACGACGCGCTGATCAACTTCATCAAGGCCGGCGGCAACTACTCGCGCACGTCGCCCGGCGCACCGATCGCGTACAAGCTGAGCTACCTGAAGGACAACTCGCCGGCGCGGATGTCGGAGACCATCGACTACGACGTCAAGGACTGCGCGCGCGTGTCGCAGAAGGTCAAGGTCACGCTGACCGCGATCGCGGTCGACACCGCCTCGGACGCCGGCAACGATCTCGAGCTCTACGGCTCGATCACCGCGCAGGGCGCGAGCGGCCCGATCACGCTGTTCTCGAAGGACTCGAACCACTACGTCTCGGTCCACGAGGGCGAGCAGTTCGGTGGCTCGGCGCCGATCGCCGAGACCGTCATCGATGTCGCACCGCACACCGGCAACTCGATCAAGTTGTTCGCGAACCTGACCGACTACGACCCGACCTCGCCCGACGACAACATCGGCAACGACGTCTCGATCAACCCGTTCGACGCCGGCTGGCGCAAGGACGTCACGATGACGCTCACCGGCGACGGCTCGCGCGTCCGCGTCACGTTCTCGCTCGCCCCGATCTGAATCGCTACAGGTCGACGAAGGCGTCGATGATCGAGAGCTCGCCGCGGTCGAAGAACAGCCGCTCGCAGCCCTCGCACCAGTCGTACTCGACATCGTTGACGCCCATCAGCGCGACCATCTCGCGCTCGCAGACGTGACAGCGAGCCGGCGTGGTGCGCAGGTGGAGCGGGATGGGGACGCCGCGCTCGATGATGCTCGACAGGCCGAGCGACTCGATCAGCTCCGACTCGCCCTTGTCGAGCACGATGCCACCGCAGTGGGTGCAGCGATCGATCTCGATCGAGTGCACCTCGAACGTGGCCATCTCGCTGCTACACGCCGGACACTTCATCGTCTTGACCTCGCTTCGCTCGGCGCTCTCCGCTCGAACACTGGTTCGAGCGCGCGGGACCTCGCTTCGCTCGGCGCTCTCCGCTCGAACGCTGGTTCGAGCGCGCGGGACCTCGCTTCGCTCGGCGCTCTCCGCTCGAACACTGGTTCGAGCGCGCGGGACCTCGCTTCGCTCGGCGCTCTCCGCGGATGGACCTCGCGAGCGCGCGTCACTCGGGCTTGAACGCCTCGAGGGCCGACAGCTCGCCGCGGTCGAAGAACAGCCGCTCGCACGAGTCGCACCAGTCGTACTCGACGTCGCCGGCGCCGACGAGCGCCACCATGTCCTTGTTGCACTCGTGGCAGCGCGCGTCGCCCATCCGCGGGGGCGCGATGATGCCGCTGGCCTGGATCGTCGCGGCCTCGGAGCTGCTGCGGTTCATCGTGCCCTCGATGATCCGCGCGACGCCGAGCGCCTCGATCGCCTCGGACTCGCCCTTGTCGAGGACGATGCCGTGGCAGGCCGGGCACATATCGATATCGACAGTGATCACCCGCTTGGTGACCATCTCGGTGGCGCAACCTGGACACTTCACCCGCAGACCATAACACCGGCGATTGACCGGCGGGGCGTGGGCTGTTTTGATCGCGCCGACCATGAAGGCCGATGTGCTGACCAAGCTCGCCAAGAAGCTCGCGACCGTCGAGACCGCCAACGACGCGATGGCGGTGTTGAAAGCGGTCGGTGACCCCGATGCGCTCCTCGCGGCCCTCGCGCGCGGCGGTCACCTGCCGCTGTCGACCGGCGCCGGCGCGCTGCTCCTGTTTGGAAACTGGGCCAAGACCGTCGAGGTCGCCGCGGTGATCGCGTGGTTCGAGGGGCTGACCGTGGTCGGCGACGACGACTGGGGGGAAAGCCTGCCCGGCCTCGCGTGGCCGATCCGCAAGATCGTGAGCGCGTCCTACGCGGTGGCGCCTGCGGCGTGGGACGCGGTGGTCGCGACCGGCCGCAAGCGCGACGCGATCTTGCTCGCGCGCGGCGACGCGAAGCTGCCGATTCCCGAGGCCGATCGCGCGCGCATGATCGAAGAGCTGCTCGGGTTCGCGTTCGACGGCTCGAGCCAGGATCCGACCGGCGTCGCGGCCGCGCTCGGGCTCGCCGGCGCCGCGTGGGGCGAGCGCACGCTGCCGCTGCTCGCGAAGCATCCCGATGCCGACCCGTGGCACTTCCTCGACGCCGCCGCGCGCTCGCCGGCGAAGCTCGCCGAGGCGATGGTGCTCGGTGTGCGACCGTGCGGCTACCGCACCGCGCACACGGTGCTCGACTTCCTGCGCCGGCGCGACGACGGCGCGGCGTGGCTCGTCGCGCTCGTCGGCAAGCTTGCCAAGGCAAAGCACGACGACGCCCGCTATCTCGCCGAGCTGGTCGAGGCGATCGGCGCGCTGGCGCTCGAGCGCGCCCATCGCGCTGGCAAGCCGGCGCCCGAGGGCACCGAGGCGCTGCTGACCGGGACGATCTACGATCACCGGATCCGCCGCGTGACGATCGTGCCGTTCGCGAGCGCGATCCCGGCGAAGCGCCTGCAGGCGTTCCTCACCGCCGCGCTCGAGACGCCGAACGGTCACCTGCACGCCGGCATGCTGCGCGCGGCGAACGACGACGCGCTCGTGCGCCGCTGGGTCAAGCGAATGTGTGAGGGGATCGCGAAGTCGACCGAGGTCCAGATTCGCGAAGCGATCGCGCTCGGCGAAGCCGGCCCTGGCGTGCTTCCGCTCCTGCTCGACGAGCTCGCCGCCGCCAAGTTACCGAAGGTGCGAATCGGGATCCGCGCGGCGGTGCTCGGCATCGCCGCGGAGCTCGCACGCAGCGATGCCGAGATCCCACCGTCGCTCGACGCCCTGCTCGGCGGTGACGACGAGGTGCGGAACCACGACTACGCCGAGCTCCTGTGTAACGGCGACCTCCTCGGCACGGTGCTCGCGAAGCTGCCGGCCGAGCGCGGCGCGGCGATCGTGAAGTCCTGGCTCGCGCTCGAGCGCAGCAATGTGCAGAAGAAGTTGGTCGCCGCGGTGCCGCCACACCTCCGGGGCCTCGTCGTCGACGAGACCCCGGTCGACCGGATCGCGCGACTCGCGGGAGGGCACGCGTGCGATGCGCGGATCTACGCGATCGCGCCGTACGAGACCGACGACGAAGACGTCGACGTCTCGGACGACGACATCACCGGCAAGGTCAACTGGATCGGCGCCGCGCCGGTCGGGCTCGCGAAGGCGAAGATCCCCAAGGCCGGCACGCGCGCGATGAAGCACGTCATCACGTTCGATCTCGCCGCGATGCCCGAGGTGCGCGCCATTCTCGCGGCGCCGACCACGACGCGCGCGATCGCGGTGTTCGCGTCGCCCGCCAAGGCGAGCGAGGCCGGCGAGCCGTTCAACGACGACCTGGTCTACGTCCCGCTCTCCGAGGCCGAGGCGACGAGCGGCACCGGCGGCAAGGGCCGGCGCTTCACGATCACCGCGCTCGACGTCCCGCGCGCCGTGCTCGGCGACCGCGTGCCGCCAGCGCTCGCCGATCTACGCGTGGCGATCGGGCAGCTCGCTGGACGCGCGCTCGGCCCGGCGATGTTGATCCAGGAGCTCGACGACAAGACCGTCGACAAGCTCGGCGCGCTCGCCATGCAGCTCGATGGCCGCGTCGTCGACCTGAACCTCGGCGACGAGGGCCTCCTGTACCTGTATCGCGCGACCGCGTTCTTCCAGAGCCACTGACAGAGGGACGCAACAGAGGGATGCGACTCAGGGACGGACGCGGAGCGGGCCGGCCGTGTTCCCGCACAGCGGGCAGCCCTCGGCGACCTGCGCCCAGTCACACGTGTCACACGCGATCGCGACGACGTGGAACCCGGGATCACCGAACAGGGTCACCGGGGTCGGCGCCGCCGGGCGACCTTCGCCGGCGCGGATCGTCGCGCGCGAAAAGCCGATGATCGTCGTCTCGGTGCCGCGGCACGACGGGCAGCGCTGGGGCACGGCGAGGCGCGACATCGTGTCGAGCACGTCGGCGAGACCGTCCTTGCGATGGCAACGCGGGCAGTCGGTCGACGCATACGCGTCGGTGCTGCAGCCCATGCACTTCACGAGGAACACGCCGTCGATGAACTTCTCGCCGTCGTGCGCCCACTGCCCCGCGTCGTTGGCGTCGGCGAGCATCAGCGAGACCTTGCGGTCGATGTACGTCGATACTTCGAACGCCTTGCGATCGCAGGTCTTGCAACCCGAGATCGCCGCTTCGAACGATTTCTCGTCGAGATGCCCCATCAGCGCGGCCGATATTGCACTTGATGTGCAGCGGTTGTCACGCGTCGAAGCGGGCTCACTATGGCCTCACCAGCGCGCGCTCGCGCACGTCACCGGCTCTGCCACCATCCGCGCCAGGCGGCCGCGTCGGTACCGAAGTCGCGCCCGCGCGAGAACCCACGGAGCGATGCGACCGCGGTGTCGCGCACGGTATCGTCAGAGTCGGCGACCGCGCCGATCAGCGCCGGCACCGCGAGCTCGCGATCCTGGTTCCGAAGCAGCGCCGCCGCCGCCCGCCGCTCGATCGGATCGGCGCTCGCGAGCATCCCGATCAACAGGCGCGCGGTCTCGGGTGTCGCGACCGCGGCGACCCCGTTGAGCGCGGCCATCCGCACCTTCTCGGGCAGGCTGCGATCGGTCGCGCGCGCGATCAGCTCGCTCGCCGCGACGTTGCCGGCGGCGTACTGCCGACCGAGCTCGTCGACCGCGAGGAACGCGACCCCGAGATCCGGATCGCGCGAGGCCGCGAGCAACACCTGCGGATCGAGCGACGGATCCTTCAGGTAGTCGCGCAGCGCCGTGGTCCGCACCCGCGGATCGGCGTCCTTCAGGTCGCGCGCGAGCTCGCGATCGGGCGGATGTCGCGGCGTCGCGAGCGTCGGCGCCGCGGTCGTCGGGATCGCCGACGCGCGTACCGGCGTCGCGACGTCCGGCGCGATCGCGGGAGACGACGTCGTCGAGGTCGACCGCCCGAAGCCGTACCCGATCGCGACGAGCGCGACCGCGGCGGCCCCGACGAGCGCGAGCTGCAGCCGGGTCACGCGTTACTCGGTCGACTGACAGCAGCGGCAGTACGCGAGCGTGGTCGTCGTCGTCGCGCGCGCGCCCTCGGGATTCTCGACCGTCACCGAGTCGATGTACAGCGCCGAATCGTCGGCGTCCTGGTCATCCATCCAGTCATCGATCAGGCCGCCCGTCACCGCGACGCCCGACTGCAGGATGCCGCGCATCTCGCCCGAGCTGCACACGTGCGTGCCGGCGGCGCGGCACTGGTTCGCGCACACCGAGAACGTCGTGCTTCCGACATCGACCGACTGGACGCACAGGCCCGGGCCGTGGCGCGTGTAGCCCGCGAGGCAGCCGCGGTTCGTGATCACGTTCTGGTTCATGTTGATCGTCGCCGCCATCGTGAGCGCGCCGGTCATCGTGTCGCCGGCCGTGTTGATGTAGCGCGTGTCGGTGTAGCTCGTGTCGAGGCCGATCGCGTTGCCGACGAACGCGAGGCCGGTGGTGAGCACCGCGGTCAGCGTGACGCCGCCGGTCGTGCCGCCGCCGGTGAGTCCGGTGCCTGCGGTGACGCCGGTGATCGTGCCGCCCGAGTTGGTGTCGGTGTCGATATCGTTCGCGCACACCCACGCGACGCCGTTCCACTTGAGCACCTGGCCGGTCGTGCACGTCGTGGTCAACGAGATCGCGAGATCGCCCGAGAGGCCGCCGCCGATCAGGCCGGAGGCCGGCGCCGTCGTCACGCTGAGGATGTCGCCGCCCGAGTTGGTGTCGATGTCGTTCGCGCACGCCCACGCCACGCCGGTCCACTTGAGGAGCTGGTTGGCCGCGCACGACGTGATCAGCGACAGCGTCGCGTCGCCGCTGACCGCGCCGCCGGCGAGGCCGGTGCCGGCGATCACGCCCGTGATGTCGCCGGTGCCGACCGCGTCGGCCTGACACGACCACGTCGTGCCGTCGCTCTTCAACACCTGGTTCGCGCCGCACGGAAGCAGCGACAGCGTCGCGTCGCCGCCGGCCGCACCGCCCGCGAGGCCGCTGCCGGCGATCACGCTGGTGATGTCGCCGGTGCCGGTCGCGCCGAGCGTGCAGGTCACGGTGCCGTCGACGTTGACGCCGGTGACGAAGCTCGCGCTCGCGCACGTGCCGCTCACGCGCTTCTGCAGCTGATCCGCGGTGAGGCCGCCGATCGTGACGGTCGAGTCGGACGCGCCGGCCTTGATCGCGTACGGCACGCTCGCGAGGCTGACGCGCGGCTCGAGCACGGTGTCGCCGACCTTGACCGACAGCCACACGCGCTTGCCGGTGAACACGTCGCCGAACGGCTTCTGCTCGCCGAGCTCGAGGTAGACCAGGCCGCCGTCGCTCACGTCGACATCGCGCGGCTCGGACCACAGGGAGCTGCCGGCGGTAACCGCGTCGAACAGCTCGAACGTCAGGTGCTGCGTGCCCGTCATCGGATCGCCGGTCGTGTCGTCGACCAGGCGCGCCGCGAACGGCACGGTCTGCGGGATCTCGGCACGGGCGACGCCGGCGGCGAGCGTCAGCGCCAGCGCGACGAGGACGGCGCGCATCACGGCGTCACCACCCCGGCCGGCCTGGCGGTCGGCGCGTGCGGGGCGACCGGGCCGCCGACGGTGACATCCATGCGGATGTTGCCGCCGCGGATCCGCGCGCCGCCGCTGACCACCTCGTGCGCCGGGCGAATCGCGGTCTTGTCGCCGCCAACCGGCTTGTCTGCCGACGCGCACGCGCCGAGCGCGAGCATCACAACCCAGATCGTCGTCCTCATCCGCGGCTCTATAACAGAGCCCCCGAGCGCCCGGTGAAGCGTTTTTACTTCCGGGTGAACCGGTCGAGCCAGGCGAGCACTTCTTCGTGCCACAGCTTGGAGTTTTGCGGCTTCAGCACCCAGTGGTTCTCGTCCGGGAACTCGATGAATCGGCTCGGGATTCCCTTGCGCTGGAGGGCGGTGAACGTCGACATCCCGTGGGTGTCGAGGACGCGGTAGTCGAGCCCGCCGTGGATGACCAGCGTCGGGGTCTTCCAGTTCTTCACGAAGTCGATCGGGTTGTGCTTCAGGTAACCCTCGGGCTTCTCCCATGGCGTGCCGCCGTGCTCCCACTCCGGGAACCACAGCTCCTCGGTGTCGAAGTAGGCCATCCGCTCGTCGAGGTTGCCGTCGTGGCAGACCAGCGCCTTGAACCGATCGGTGTGCCCGTTCAGCCAGTTGATCATGTAGCCGCCGTACGACGCCCCGAGCGCGACCATGCGCTTGTCGTCGATCCAGCTGAACTTCTTGATCGCGGCGTCGAGGCCGAGCATGAGATCGTCGTACGGCGCGCCGCCCCAGTCGCCGTTGATCGCGTCGGTGAACGCCTGGCCATAGCCGGTCGAGCCGTGGAAGTCGATCGTCACGACGCCATAGCCGTGGCCTGCGTACGCCTGCGGGTTCCACCGGTAGTGAAAGTGATCGTCGAACGAACCCTGCGGCCCGCCGTGGATGAGGAACGCGAGCGGCGCCTTGGCGGCGCCGCCGACCGGCTGCACCGCCCACCCGTAGACCGTGTCGCCGTGCGCGCCCTTGAACGAGAACTGCTCGGCCTTGCCCCAGGTGATCGCCTTGGTGCGCGCGTCGTTGAGGTGCGTGATCGCGTGCGCGTCGCTCCCGTCGAGCTTGGCGGACCACAGCTCGGCGGGCTGGTCGAGCGCGTCGTGGAGGTAGACCAGGCGATCGCCGGCGACGTGCACGGCCTCGTTGGCGCCCTTGTCGACCAGCGTCTTCGCGGCGCCGGTCGCGACGTCGAGCGCGAACAGCGCGTGGCGCCCGAGGTTGTAGGACGACGTGTAGATCGTCTTTTGGTCCTTGGCCCACGCGAGCTCGCCGACCGAGCGGTCCCACGCCTCGGTGACGATGCGTAGCTTCCGGGTCGCCAGATCGACGATCGCGAGCCGCTCGCGATCGGCCTCGTAGCCCGGGCGCACCATCATCGACAGCGCGAGCGACTTGCCGTCGGGCGAGAACGTCGGGCGAAAGTCGTACGCCTTGTTCGCCGCGGTGAGGTTGACCGCGGCGCCGCCGGTCGCAGGCACGAGGAACACATCGGTGTTGGTCCGGAACGCGTTCTCGCGGCCCGAGTTGCGGATGATGTACGCGATCGACTTGCCGTCGGGTGACACGTCGACGTCGTCGGCCATGCCACCGAACGGATGGGTCGGCGCGTCGGTCTCCATGCCCGGCGTGAGGTCCCGGGCGTCGTCGGCCTTGCCGCCGAGCTCGGGCGGCGTCCACACGAACAGGTGCGAGAACCGGCCGTCCTCCCACTTGTCCCAGTGGCGGAACAGCAGGTGGTCGTAGATCTTCGCCTTGGTCTTGGCCTTGGCCTTGGCGCCATCGAGCTTCACCGACTCGGCGAGCGACTTCGCGACCGGCCACACGTCGATCGAGACGACGAGGCGCTTGCCGTCGGGGAACAGCTTGAAGCCACCGACGTCGAGCGGGAGGTGCGTGACCTGCTCGGCCTCGCCGCCGCTCGGATCGACGCGCCACACCTGGTCGGTGCCCGAGCGGCTCGACGTGAAATAGATCCACTTGCCGTCGGGCGACCACGTCGGGTCGGCGTCGTTCTCGGGGTGCGTCGTCAGGCGCTTGACGTTGGTGCCGTCGACGTTCGCGATCCAGACGTCGAGCCGGCCGCGGTTCGCGTCCAGGTCGGTGTCGCGCACGGCGAACGCGACGCGCTTGCCGTCGGGCGAGATCGCGGGGTCGCTCACGCGCTGCATCGCGAGCATGTCGTCGACGGTTAGACCCTTGGCGGCGACGGGCCCAGCGATCATGATCCCGGCAAGAACGAGGAGCTTCATGGCCGCGGAGTATGCGCGAATTCAATGTGTACAGGAGTTCGTCGCGCCCGATCCGGTTCCCATCGGCTGCGCGTCCACGTTGCACGCGGTCGCCGTGGTCTCGCGACCGACGAAGCCGAGCACGAACGTCCACCGCGGCCCGCTGGTGCTCGCGATCGAGATGAGCAGGTGGTGATCCGGCGTGTGATCGAACGCCGTCGTGGAGTCCATCCCGGTCACCGAGATCAAACAGTTCCCGGTCGCGAGATCGGTCGTGATCGCGAACTGGTAGTTGTCGGAGATCCCGTTCGCCGGCGAGTCGATCGCCGGCAGCGTGCACGGGACCGCCGTGCCGTTCACCGGCGGTACCGGGATGATCGCGACGTACGGGTCGCACAGCGGCCGCAGCACGTTGTTCATCGCGGCGAGCGTGCAGTCGACCACGATATCCTGGTGGGACAGCGGCTGCGCGAGGCCGCACGCGAGCTGCGACGCGACGTCCGGCATCCCGACACAGGTGTCGGCGCACACGCCGGCGATCTCGCAGGTCGCGGGCACGCACCCCTGGCCGTCGATGCAGGCGCCGAGGCTGCAGTCGCCATGATCGGTGACGATGCACGCGCGGCCCTTGGTGTCGGCACTGCACGCCGAGCCGGCCGTGCAGTAGCTGAGGTCCTGACAGTCGAGGTGACCGGTCACCGCGTCGCAGTCGTTGTCGTCGGCCCGCACGACGGCGATGGTGCCCGGGCCGCTGCGCGAGCGGTTGTAGCGCAGGCAGCCCGGCTCGCTGCCGTCGCCCCACAGCTCGACGCGCGCCGGATCGAACGCCTCGAGCTCGATCGCGTACTCGAACAGCTTGTCGGTCGGCACGACGTAATCGAACAGCTCGCCGACCCCGACCGGCGTCGAGCCGGCGAACGCGACGACCGCGACGTACTTGCCGCCGCTCGGCTGCGCCTCGGCGGGCAGGAAGTAGTCGAGGCGCTTGGCCTTGGCGCCGAGATCGTAGCGATCGGCGGGCGAGAACTGGCGGGTGAACCGCTTGCCCGGCGGCGGCGGTGTCGGGATGGCGGCCGTGGCCGGCGTCCGCGGGATCACGGTGGCGTTGCCCGAGCCGAAGTACAGCTCGACGTGGTCGAACGCGAGGCCGGCCTTGCCGCCCTCGATCGCGAGGTACGCGCCCTGCCGCGAGCTACACCCGGCGACCAGCACCAGGGCGACGACCGCGATCCTCATCCCGATCATGGTAGCAGTGATGCTCGCGATGCTCGACACGATCCTGTCCTACCTCCGCACGCCGCTGGTCCTCCTGTCGGGCAAGCAGGTGACCATCCTCACGGTGCTGACCGCGATCGCGATCGTGATCGGCGCGCGCATGATCGCGTCGATCCTCGGCCGCAGCCTCGACCGGCTGTTCGCGGCGCGCGGGATCGACAGCGGCCTCCGGTTCGCGCTCGGCAAGATCATCCGCTACGCGGTCACGATCATCGGCGTGATCGTCGCGCTCGGCACCTGCGGCATCGACACCAGCGCGGTGATGGCGGGCGGCGCGGTCCTCCTCGTCGGCATCGGGTTCGGCCTCCAGAAGCTCGCCGAGAACTTCATCTCGGGGCTCCTGCTCCTGGTCGAGCGCCCGGTGCGCAAGGGCGACTACATCGACGTCGGCGGCGTGCTCGGCACCGTCGAGGACATCGGCCTGCGCGCGACCCACGTGATCACGCAGGACGGCATCGTCGTGATCGTGCCGAACGCGAACCTGGTGTCGGGCGTCGTGATCAACCACACCGTACCGTCGCGGACGCGCCGCATGTCGATCAAGTTCGGGGTCGCCTACGGCACGAACCTCGACCTGCTCCAGAAATCCCAGGTCGAGGCGGTGTCCCAGCTGGCCGGGGTGTGGCTCGACGGCCACCCGCCCGAGGTCCGGATCGACGGCTTCGGCGACTCCGCGATCCAGGTCTCGGTCGTGGTCTGGATCGTCGACGCGCGCGAGGAGGCGATCCTGGCCTCGCGCATCCGGTTCTGCATCGAGCGGACCTGTCGCGAAAACAAGATCACGATGCCGTTCCCGCAGCGCGAGATCCGTCAGCTTTCCGCGTAACATCGCGTTCGGGATGGAGCTCGCCGCGGGCACGAAGCTCGGGCCATACGAGATCCAGCGCAAGCTGGGGGCCGGCGGCATGGGCGTGGTGTATCGCGCGCTCGACTCGCGGCTCGGTCGCGCCGTCGCGATCAAGGTCCTGCCGGCGTCGATGAAGCACGAGCCGGAGCGGCTCAAGCGGTTCGAGCGCGAGGCGCGCACGGTCGGCGGGCTCAACCACCCGAACCTGGTCACGCTGTTCGACGTCGGCTCGTACGAGGAGACGCCGTTCCTCGTCACCGAGCTGCTCGACGGCTACTCGCTCCGCGACAAGATGCGCGACGGCAAGCTCGCGTCGCGCGAGGCGGTCCGGATCGCAGGCGAGATCGCGCGTGGCCTCGCCGCGGCCCACGGCGCCGGCATCACGCATCGCGACATCAAGCCCGAGAACATCTTCGTGATGGCCGACGACCGCGTGAAGGTCCTCGACTTCGGCATCGCGAAGCTGACCGACAACGACGATGCCGGCTCGGCCTCGACGCTCGCCGGCGTCGGGCCCGACGGCGGCACGGCCCACACCGGCACCGGCATCGTCGTCGGCACGCCGGGCTACATGGCACCCGAGCAGCTCGGCGGCGGCGCGGTCGGCCCGCGCACCGACATCTTCGCGCTCGGCGTCGTGCTCCACGAGATGCTCGCCGGACGCCGCCCGTTCGCGAACCCGACCAACGACGGCACCGCACCCGGCATCGAGGAGAGCTACGCGATCCTCAAGCAGGTCCCGACCGAGCTGCCGACCAACGTGCCGCCGGCGATCGCGCGCGTCGTGCGCCGCTGTCTCGAGAAGCGGCCCGAAGCGCGGTTCCAGTCGGCGAGCGATCTCGCGTTCGCCCTCGGCGACGTCGGCGGCACCGACAGCGCGAGCGACCAGCGCGCGCAGCGGGTCTCCGAGGACGCGATCGCCGCGACCGTGGCACAGCCCGCGATCACCGGCGATGGCGTGGTCAAGACGCTGCCCGGCATCGCGATCGTCGCGCCCCCGACCCCGGCGCCCCATCCGACCTCGCCGCAGCCGGCCGCGACGACCGCGCAGCTCGTGATGCCGGGCTCGCGCCAGCTCGGCCCGTGGATCCTCGGCTCGGTGCTGCTCGTCGTGCTCGGCGGCGTCGCGATCGTGTGGTTCCTGCGCGGCGCGCCACGCGCCCCGGCCGCGACCGCCGCGGCGGCGACCCGGGTCGATGGCCGCTGGCCAGAGGTCGTGCCCGGCGGCGTCGAGTACAAGCGCGTCACGTTCCTGCCGCAGCCGGCGACGTTCGCGCGGTTCACCAACGACGAGGCCGGCGTGGTGTGGTCGCTGCGTCGGAGCGACCAGGTGTGGCACGTGATGACGTCCGGGATCTCGATGCCGTCGATGACGGACCTCGCGCTCTCCGGGCGGCTGCTCGACGTCGCGCCCGACGGCGAGCTCGCGCTGCGCAACAAGGGCGAGGGCGAAGGCGGCACGCTCCAGGTCGGCCGCTCCGGCATGGGCGCGCCGCGGTTCGTCGCGGTCCACGTCGAGGAGGCCGCGTGGGGCACCGACAAGACGTTCGCGATCCTGCGCGCCGTGCCCGACGCCGGCATCGTGCTCGAGTATCCGATCGGCAAGGTGCTCCTGCATCCCAAGACCGGTGGGCTCGCGATGCTCCACGTGTCGCGCGACGGCAACTTCGTCGCGGTCGTCGAGACCGAGGCGCCGCCGCAGACCTCGGGGCACGTCGCGATCGTCGACACCGCCGGCAAGGTGATCTCGACGTCGAAGGACTACACGAAGATCGATGGCGTCGCGTGGACCTACCAGCACGAGGTGTGGTTCTCCGAGGGCACGACGCTGCACGCGCTGACCCGCGACGGCCGCGAGCGCGTGCTGTTCCGCAGCGTCTTGCCGATCGGGATCAAGGACGTCGCGAAGGACGGCCGGATCCTCGCGGCACCGCGCCAGGTTCGCGCGCGCACGCTGGTCGGCGTGCCGAACGGCGAGATGAAGAACGTCGGCTGGTTCGACGGCTCCGAGGTCACGAGCATCTCGAAGGACGGCGGCACGATCACGTTCATCGAGAGCACCGGCAAGCGCGACGCGAACGGCTTCGAGGCGTTCCGGCGGACCGCGAGCGAGGCACCGGTGTCGATCGGTAGCGCGTTCACCGTCGCGCTCCTGCCCGACGCGAGCGCGGCGATCGCGGTGACCGGCGAGCGCACGCCGATCCGCGTGATCCCGAGCGACGCGCGCGCTTCGACCGACCTCCCGCTCGGCGCGATCGACAAGTTCGACCTCGCCGATCGCCCGGCGATCTCGTGGAGCGGCAAGTACCTCGTGGTGCGCGCCGCGGCGGCGGGCAAGCGCATGCGGCTGTGGCGCTACGATCTCGGCGATCCGGCCGCGGCGCCCACGCCGGTCGGCCCCGACACCGCGGTCGAGGGCAGCCACCCGATCTCGAGCGACGGCAAGTGGATCGCGATGGTCGATCGCGGCAAGGGCATCGTGCTGGTCTCGACGGCGGGCGAGCCATCGCAGCACGTCGCGACCGATGCCAAGCTCGCCGCGAACAACAAGGACGAGAGCACCGCGATCGGGTTCTCCGAGGACGACGCCGCGCTGTACACGATGGCGCTCCACGAGTACCCGAGAGAGATCGACCGGATCGATCGCGCGACCGGGCAGAAGACCCCGATCGTCACGATCGCGCCCGAGGACAAGCCGCAGCTGATGTCGGTCGTGGTCGACGGCAACGCCGGCGCGATCGCCTACAGCCTGATCATCGAGACCTCCGAGGTCTACGTGATCCAGCCCCCGGTGGGAGCGACGTCCCCACCGTAGCAACCTGTCGTGCACGCCCGGCGTGTCGCGCCCCACGTCACCGACGACAGACCCTGCGCACGTTGTGCATCACCCTGCGCGACTCGCGATCGATCGTGCAGCCCGTGGTCACCAACGACGACGGCACACCGGGTGCAGATTGCCGGACTCGTGAAACCCGCCCTGTTCCTGTCGCTGTCCACGCTCGTCGGCGCCTGCACCGCGGAGGTCGCCACGCTGCCCGAGGACGACGGCGCGACGGCCGGCGCCAGCATCTCGTTCGACCAGAAATTGAGCGGATGCCACGGCACGGCGACCACGGCGATCCCGGGCGACGGCAAGTACGTGTTGACCAGCTTCGGCGGCGGCGGCGACACCCAGCCGATGTCGTGCGGCGGCACGGCCGACGGCACCGGCTGGTACGCGGCGTCGCGCCAGCGCTACGGCTGCGGCGGGCGCGTGAAGATCGAGGCCAACGGCAAGTGTGCGGTCGTCGCTACCAAGGACTACGGCCCCGACGCGTGCGTCGAGCGCGCGGCCGGGGCCCCGATCATCGACGCGTCGCCCGCGGTGTCGCGCCTCCTGTTCGGGACGTCGAGCGCGGGCTGGAGCGACCGGTTCCACGTCACGGTCACCGAGGTCCCGGCGACCACGCCGCTCGGCATCTGCGCGACCGATCCGGCGCCGGATCCGACGCCGGATCCCGGGATGTCGACCGGCACCGGCTGCAACTCGGCGACGCTCGACCGCGACGTCGACGAGGGCGTCTGCGTGAAGTCGTCGACCGACGCCGCGATGTACCAGTGCGAGGCCGGCGCGTGGGTCGCGAAGACTGGCACCGCGGGATGCGTCGAGACCTATGGCTACTGCGCATCGGCGACGCTCGGCACCTCGGTGCCCGCACGGACCTGCGTGCAGTCGGCCTCGAGCGGCAGCTGGTTCCAGTGCAACGGCCAGGGCTGGGTCACGCCGGTCGACACCGCGGCGAAGTCAGGCCCGCTCGGCAACTGCTCGACCTGGCACGCGCTGTAAGCTCGCCGTGGAGTGACCGAACATCGGCGCGGCCTGCTGTACGGGATCGCGGCGTACACGTCGTGGGGCATCGTCCCCTTGTTCTGGAAGCTGCTCGCGGGCGTCGATCCGGTCGAGGTCCTCGCGCACCGCGCGGTGTGGGGCGTGCTCGCGTTCGCGGTGATCGTGCGACTCGCCAAGGCGGGACCGGCGCTGCGCCTCGCGATCCGCGATCGTCGGACGCTCGCCGTGATGTTCCTGTCGGGCACGCTGCTCGCGATCAACTGGGGCACGTTCGTGTGGTCGGTGTCGACCGGCCACCTGCTCGACGCCAGCCTCGGCTACTTCATCAACCCGCTGGTCTCGGTCGGGCTCGGCATGATCGTGCTGCGCGAGCGGCTGCGGCCGGCGCAGGGGATCGCGATCGCGCTGGCGATCATCGGCGTCGTGTTGCTCGGCGTTCGTGCCGGCCACGTGCCGTGGATCTCGCTCGTGCTGGCGTCGAGCTTCGGGACCTACGGGCTCGTGCGCAAGCGCGCCAAGGTCGACTCGGTGGTCGGCTCGATGATCGAGACCTCGCTGCTCGCGGTCGTCGCCGCGATCTACCTCGGCGTGCTCGCGGCGCGCGGCGAGGGCCAGCTCGGTCACGCCGATCTCGCGACCCACGGCCTCCTGTTCGCGACCGGCGTGATCACCGCGGTGCCGCTCGTCTTGTTCACCAGCGCGGCGCGCCTCCTGCCGCTGTCGACCGTCGGCATGCTGCAGTACCTCGCGCCGACCGGGCAGTTCCTGATCGCGGTGATCGCGTTCCACGAGCCGTTCTCCGCCGGCCAGCTCGTGCCGTTCGCGTTCATCTGGACCGGGCTCGCGGTGTTCACGCTAGGATGATCGGATGTTCAAGCTCGACGAGCAGGCGGCGATGGTCGGCACCGTGATCCGGTCGTGGTGCCAGACCAACCTGGTGCCCAAGATCCCGGCGCTCGAGGCCGGCACCGAGATGCCGTTCGACCTCATGAAGCACCTCGCGAAGTCGTTCGGCTTCGACGCGATGCTCGGGGGCTCGATCAAGAAGCGGATCGCGAAGTTGAAGGCCGGCGACGTCGGCGATCCCGAGTCGCTCGCGATGTCGACCGGGAACCCGATGATGATGCACGTGGTCGTCAAGGAGCTGTCGCGCGTGTCGCCCGGGTTCGCGATGGGGTTCGGCGTCTCGATGGGCCTGGTCGGCGGCGCGATCGTCGCCAAGGGCACGGTCGAGCAGATCGAGCGCTGGGGTTTGCCGGTCTCGACGATGCAGCTGATCGGCTCCTGGTGCCTGACCGAGCCCGACGCCGGCAGCGACGCGTTCGGCTCGATGCGCACGACCGCGACGCCGCAGAGCGACGGCACCTACGTCCTGCGCGGCAGCAAGACCTTCATCACGAACGGCCCGGGCGCGGACGTGTTCCTGGTCTACGCCAAGATCGATCGCGGCGAATCCGACGACGCGCGCGGCATCGCGTCGTTCATCATCGACCGCGCCACACCGGGCCTCACGGTCGGCCCGCCGTTCAAGAAGATGGGCATGCGCGACTCGCCGACCAGCGAGGTGTTCTTCGACGACGTGAGGCTCGGTCCCGAGCACCTGCTCGGCGGGCGCGAGAAGGGTCGCGCCGGTCGCACCGACACCAAGGACAGCCTGTCGAACGAGCGCTCGGGGATCCCGGCGATGGCGTGGGGCATCATCGAGCGCTGCTACGACGCGAGCCTCGCCTACGTCCGCGAGCGCAAGCAGTACGGCCGGCCGATCGGCGAGTTCCAGGCCGTGCAGCTCAAGATCACCGATCTGTTCCTGAAGCTCCGCACCGTCGAGAACATCGTATTCCGCCTCGCGTGGATGCAGCAGAACAAGATCTCCGACGGCCCGTACATCAACGCGAGCAAGGCGATGGCCGCGCAGCTCGCCGTCGATGCCGCGCTCACCGCCATCCAGATCCACGGCGGCTACGGCTACATGGAGGAGCTCGGCATCGAGAAGCTCGCGCGCGACAGCAAGCTCCTCGAGCTCGGCGCCGGCACCACCGACATCAACCTGCTCGCCGCGGCGCGCGAGCTCATCGGCCCGTCGACGTAGCGTGGAGCTCTCGCTCTACGTCGACGGCTACTTCGCGAATCCGTACGACGCGACGTGCTTCGTCGCGCTGACCGAGAAGCAGCTCGACTTCTCGATCACCCGCGCGCTCCTGCGCGACGGCCAGGGCGTGCCCGCCGGGCTGCAGAGCCGCACGACGCTCGCGCGTGTGCCGTCGCTGCGCCACGGCGAGTTCTACCTCACCGAGTCGATCGCGATCGCCGAGTACCTCGAGGAGGCGTTCCCGCCGCCGACCTACGTGCGGCTGTATCCAGTCGAGCTGCGCGCCCGCGCCCGGGCTCGCCAGATCCTCGCGTACGTGCGGACCGACGTCCCGTCCCTGCGCTTCGAGCGCCCGTGGTGGACCACGATCTGGCCCGCCACCGTGCCGCCGCTGACCGCCGCCGCCGAACGGGACGCCCGCGAGCTGATCGAGTTCACCTCGCACCTCGCGACCGCCGGCGAGCTCGCCACCTGGTCGATCGCGCACGCCGATCTCGCGCTCTGCCTCCAGCGCCTGCGCCCGACCGACCTCCCGCTATCGCCGCCCGCGCGCGCGTTCGTCGACGCCGCGATCGCGCGCCCATCGGTGCGCGCCTACCTCGATCACGCGCGTCCGCCGCACCCGCCGCCGTGAGTCACGGCAACGCGATGCCGTAGCGCGCGCAGCGGGTCACCATCTGCGCCTGATCGCGCGCCGGCAGGCGTGCGTAGTACTCGCGCGCCTCGTCGACGTTGCCCTGGATACAGGCCACCGAGGTGATCAGGCGCAGCATCCGCACGTTCTGCGGATCGGTCCGCAGGATGCGCACCGCGTCCTCGGCGGCCTCGTCGAATTCGCCGCGGTCGTAGGCCCGGTTCGCGGCGGCGATCGCGTCATCCGGGGTCGCCGGAGTCGGCGCGGGCGGCTTCTCCACGGACGCCGCCGGGCTCGGCGCCGCCGCGTGACCGACCGGCGGTGCCGGCGCCGGCGCGCGACACGCCGCGAGCACCACGATCACGGTCCAGCGCATCCCTGTCTGTATCAAACGCCGCCGCGATCCGCGACACGCGTCGCGAAATCCACCACCGGGCTGTCTCCCCGCGTTCACGGAGTGGCAACCGGCGGTCGCGATCGGCGCTGGCGCGGGGCGTGATGAGGTGACCAGCCATGCGCACCGCTGGCTTTGCCTCCCTCCTCGTCCTCCTCGCGACCGCCGGCTCGGCCGCGGCGGAGCCCACCTACGACCTCGGCGCTCGCGTCGGCGGCTACGGCTTCAAACGCGAGGGCGACACCAGCTCGGGCAGCTGGACCGAGTGCCGGATGAACGGCGTCGGGATCTTCGGCAGTCGCACCCTGCCCGGTCCGTTCTTCATCGAGGTCGGGCTCGACGTCTACACGTCGCAGAACTTCCCGGTCGCGCCGACCGCCTCGGACCTGCCGATCAGCCGGATGAGCGGCCTCCTGTCGACCGCCGCCGGCGTCCGCACGAACTTCACGAGCTGGCTGCGTGGCTATGCCCAGCTCGGCGCCGGCGTCGAGCTGACGCGGGTCGCGGTGCCGTACGGCGACGGCTCGACGATCCGCGACGACCAGGCGCTGCCCGAGGGGTTCTTCGGCGTCGGCGCCGACGTGAAGGTCGGGAGTGCGACGTACCTCGGCGCGAGCTTCCGGACGCTCGTGATGGGCAACTTCAACTACGACCCGACCCGGCTCCAGATGTCGAACCAGTGGGTGTCGCCGCCACCGGCGCGCGACGTGTTCGCGGCGTCGCCCGATCTCGCCGCGCAGGGTCAGTTCTACCTGCGTCACGATCTCTAGACCCCTGATCTCGCTTAGGATGCCGCGTCGTGCCCGCGAGCGTCCGCCGCTGTTCGGTATGCCACGTGGTGTACTCGGGGAACGAACGGTTCTGCCCGAGCGACGCCGGGGCGATCGTCGAGGCGGTCGAGGCCGAGGCCGGCTCGCGCGTCGGCCAGACCATCGACGGACGCTACCTGGTGCGCCGGATGCTCGGGCGCGGTGGCATGGGCGAGGTCTACGAGGCCGACCACGTCGGGCTCGACAAGCGCGTCGCCATCAAGTTCATCACGAGCGACAACAAGAACCCCAACGCGCTGGCGCGGTTCCGGCGCGAGGCGCGGGTCGCGAGCAAGATCGTCCACGAGCACGTCGTCCAGATCTTCGACGTCGGCTCGGACACCGGCGGCGACTACATCGTCATGGAGTACCTCGAGGGCAAGGACCTCAAGCAGGTCCTCGCCGACGGCAGGCTCTCGCTCGAGCGCAGCGTCGCGATCGCGCGCCAGATGCTCGCCGGGCTCGCCGCGATCCACGACGCGAACATCCTGCACCGCGACATCAAGCCGGCGAACGTCCTCCTGACGACGCGCGGCGAGGATCGCGACTTCGTGAAGATCATGGACTTCGGGATCTCGAAGTCGATCGCCGGCGACGACGGCCTCACCCTGACCGGCACCGGCAACGTGATCGGCACGCCCGAGTACATCGCGCCCGAGACGCTGCGCGGTCAGGACGCGGATCACCGCGGCGACCTCTACGCGGTCGGCATCACGCTGTACGCGATGCTCGCGGGCATCCCGCCGTTCGCCGCGACCGCGTTCGAGCGCGTCGTCGCGATGCACCTGTCGGAGCCGCCGCCGCCGATCGCCGGCCTGCCGGGGTGGCTGACCGCGGTGATCGATCGCGCGCTCGCCAAGACGCCGGAGCAGCGGTTCCCCGACGCGCGCAGCTTCGCCAAGGCGCTCGTGCCGCCGAAGGCCCGCGCCGAGATCATCGACGAGCCGGTGGCACCGATGGCGAAGTCGAAGATGCCGTTGATCGCCGCGATCGTCGGCGTCGCGCTGGTGCTCGGCATCGTCGCGCTCGTGCTCGGCCTGCGCGGACGCTCTCCCGGAAGCCCGGTCGTCACCGATGCACCGATCGCGATCGACGCGCCGACCACGGCCGCGCAGTCACTCGCGATCGCGCGCCGCGCCGCCACCGACGGCAACTACGCGTTCGCGATCGCCGCGTATGCCGACGCGTTCAAGCTCGCGCCGACGCCGGATCTCGCCAAGGAGATCGCGGCGCTCGCGGTCGCGACCCATCACAACGCCGACGCCGCGACGTACTACCGCGAGTACCTCCGGATCGCGCCCGACGCGCCCGACAAGGCCGCGATCGCGGAGCTCGTCGCGAACCTCGATGCGGTGCTCGACGCCGGGGTCGTCGCCGACGCGCCCACGCCCGACGCGCCCGTCGCGCTCGCGATCGACGCGACCCTGCGGGATCCGAACGGTCTGCCGATCAGCTCGCCCAAGACCGACGCGATGTATTGCCGCTGCGATGCCGGCCCCGGCCCGCTGTGCCGCACCAACGCCGAGTCGCGCTGCAGCTGCTTCTCGAATATCGACGCGCTCTGCCCGGGCCCGATGGCCGGTGAGAGCTGCCCCGACAACGCGGGCTACGCGAACTTCAACCAGCTCGGCCACCATGCCGGCGAGCCGTGCCGCGGGTTCAACCGCACCGACAAGGCCGCACGCGGCGGCGTCTACGAGTGTCGCGTCTGTCAGGACTACAGCGCGTTCGGGTTCCGCGGCCAGACCGGCGACGAGTGCAACGGCTTCGACAAGGGTAGCGGTCGACCCACCGTGGGTCGGCTGCAGTGCCGTGCGACGCCCTGACCAGTCATGAAGATCTTCGGCGCGCTTCGCGGGCGGTTCGCCGCGGTCTCGCAGCACGCGCCGCGCGTCTACTGGTTCATCTGGTGGGGCACGCTGGTCAACCGGCTCGGCGGGTTCGTCGTGCCGCTGCTCACGATCTACCTGACGACCGTCCGCCACGTCGATCTCAAGGCCGCGGGTGCGGTCGTCTCGGCGTTCGGCGCCGGCCAGGTCGTCGCGTCGATCGTCGGCGGGCAGATGACCGATCGGCTCGGTCGCCGGGTCACGATGCTGATCTCGCTGTTCGGTGGCGCGGTCGCGATGCTGGTGCTCGGCGAGGTCTCCGAGGTCTCGCACATCGCGATCGCGGTGCTCGCGCTCGGCTTCGTCGGCGAGCTCTACCGGCCCGCGGTCGCCGCGTTCATCGCCGACGTCGTCGAGCCCGCGCACCGCGTGGAGGCGTACGGCCTCCTGTACTGGGCGGTCAACCTCGGGTTCGCGTTCGCCGCCGCGATCGGTGGGCTGCTCGCGCGGGTCAACTTCCACTACCTGTTCGTCGGCGACGCCGCGACGATGGCCGCGTTCGGCGCGATCGTCGCGATCTACGTCCCCGAGACCAAGCCCGCCACGCTCCCCGACGCGCCGCCGCCGAGCGCAGGCTGGTGGCGCGATCGCGAGTTCGCGATCTTCGTCGGGCTCAACTTCCTGCTCGTGCTCTTGCCGATGCAGACCGGCGCGGTGCTGTCGGCGCACATCATCCGCCAGGGCATGTCGCCGATCGTGTACGGCGGGATCATGGCGGTCAACGGCCTGCTCATCATCGTGTTCCAGCCGATCGTGCTCGGCCTCATCATGAAGCGCGACGGCGACCGCGTGCTCGTCGCGTCCGCGCTGCTCTACGGCGTCGGGATCGCCGCGCACGGCTTCGCCCCGTTCGCGCTCGCGCACATCGGGGCCGTCGCGATCTGGACGTGCGCCGAGCTGCTCGAGTCGCCGACGCGCTCGGCGATGGTCGCCGCGATGGCGCCCGCCGATTCGCGCGGCCGCTACCAGGGCGCGTTCGTGATGACGTGGGGCGCCGGCGCGCTCGTCGCGCCACGCCTCGGCACGCAGATCTGGGAGGACGTCTCGCCGCTCGCGCTGTGGCTCGGCTGCCTCGGCCTCGGCCTGTTCGTCGCGCTCGCCCTCGCGCTCACCGCACCCGCCCGCCGCCGCCGGATCAGCGAGGGTCGAGCGCGGTGAACCCGGTGTCGAGGTCGCACGCGTCCGGCAACGCGAGGCCGTCGACCTCGAGCTTCCAGCACGCGCCGTTGCCCGCGTTGGTCGCGTTCACCAGGCTGCCGACGCCGTTGGAGAACTGCACCGAGCCGCGATCGGTCGCGAGCTCGAGCCCCGCGGTGATCTGGTAGCCACCGACGCCCGCGATCCCGACCAACACGTTCTCGAGCGGCATCGTCGGCGTGATCGAGAGGGCCATGATGCGACCGTGCACGTTCTCCCACGTGCCCCGCGACCACGCGACGATGCCGTCGGCGTCGTGGTCGTACGAGCGCAGCGCGGAGAACTTGTCCGCGCGCAGCGTCGGCGCCGACGCGCTGTTCTCGTTCACGACGACGCCATCGTAGTGCTCGTGTCCGCGATCGAGGACGAGGTCGTAGTCATGGAACGTGTAGGTCGTCACGCCGTGCAGGTCGACCGCGATCGCGACGCTGCCCGAGATCGAGCGCACGTCGCCGGTGCACCCGGTCAGCACGGTCTGGCCGACCTTCGCGGTCGGGCTCGAGACCGGGCACAGCTCGCCGCGCAGCGACTCGGCGCGCATCATGGCGCGATCGACATCGACGCCGAGCGCGGCCTCGATCAGGCGCGCCCGCTGCGCATCGGTCGCGTTCGCGATCCCGACCGGTGCCACCGCGGGCACGTCGCTGATCCGGCCCTGTCCGGGTTGCCGGATCGTGCCGTAGGTGTCCGTGGTCGGGTCCGGGTCGGTCGTCGGGGCGGCATCGACGGCGCAGGCGACGAGCGAGAGCGAAGCGAGGGCGAAGGCGTAAGGGAAGCTATTCATTGCGAGACCCGACCAGTGCAGCTCGAAGGCCAACACGCGAACCCCCGCGACGTGCATTCGGGTCGGTCAACCCGCGGTCACTGTCAACGCGCGAGCGTGAAGCGTGGCCGCGCGGTCACAGCGTCAGCTTTCTACCGGGCGCGACGCAGCGCGATCTGGAGGTCGCCGCCGGTCGCGATCAGCTTGTCGACGCCGCGAATCCGCATCACTTCGTTGGCCAGCCAGTCGGCCGTCTGCGGCTGCGCGATCGCCTCGTCGCCGTAGGCCTGGAGCAAGCCCGAGAGCTTCTCGACGACGAGGTCGCGCGTCGCGCCGTCGCCGACCTGGACGAGGCCGTGCAGGGTCAGCGCGTCGATCAGCCGCTCGGCCCACGCGACGTTGGGATCGTGGCGTGTGGCCGGCACCATCTGCGGCAGGCTGGTGGCCTGGAGCTCGAGCGGCGGCTCGCCGCGCGCCGCGACGACGCTCGCGCGATCGAAGTCGCCGAGCATGAGGAAGCCGCTCGGGATCGAGCCGGTCAGCGGCACCTCGGGGCCGAGCTCGCCGGTCTCGACGAACCGGACCAGCGCGCGCTTGGCGATCGCCCAGTCGATGCAGTCGGCCCACGGCACCGAGAACGCCTGGTTCTCGTGATCCTTGGCCGCGAAGCCGCCGGTGCGCATCTGGTCGCCCTCCGAGGTGCCGTAGCCCTCGACGGCCTCGACGACATAGATCGCGCAGTCCTCGCGCCACACGAACGCGACGAGCTGATCGTCGCCGGTCGACCACAGCCGCAGCATCTGCGGCTCCTCGGCGGCCGCGAGGTGCAGCGTCTCGATCGCGTCCGTCAGCTCGTGAGGGCTGCGGATCCGGAACGCGTCCTCGCGATACTCGCCCCACACGAGCAACGCCGCGCCGCGCGCCTGCCGGCGATGCGTGCGCACGATGTCGTCGCGGATGCCCTCGACCTCCGTGATCGTGCCGTCGGCGATGTCGCGGATCTGCTGCTCGCGCAGGCTGAGCTCCCAGCGCGACTGCCCGTCGGTCGAGATGTACGTGAAGTTGTAGTTCGTCGTGCCGCCGAACGTGCGCCCGCCGTGGCCGCACTCGTGCTGGAACGCATCCTCGGCGTCGAGGAACTTCTCGTCCTCGGGGCGATCGAGGTGCTCGGCGACGGTGCGCATGAACGCGCGAAAATCGTCGGGGATCGAAAACGGTGTGAGCATGGTCGTCCCCCCTTTCCAGTCTACCGATTGCTGTTGCCCTCGGAGAACTTCGTCGCGCGGATCTCGTCCTCGCGATAGCCGACGTAGCGCAGGATGTAGAGCCCGTTGCGGACGTCGACCACGTAGACGAGGCCATCGACCACGACGGGATAGCTCCACATCTCGACGAGCGCGCCGCCGAGCGCCGGATCCTCGGCGTCGACGTGCGGGATCGGCTCGGGCCGATACTCGGCGAGCGCCAGCGGATTCGCCGGATCCGAGATGTCGATCGCCTGGAGCCCGCCCGCGTACCAGGTGACGAGCGCGACGTCGCGCATCACGGTCGGGTTGTGTGCGGTGAACGCGACGCGCGGCGCGACCCCGGCGCAGCTCGCCGCGTCGTTCTCGGGCAGCGCGAACTCGCCGGCGATCGTCGGGGTCGTCGGATCGGCGATGTCGACCAGCCGCAGGTGACCCCACGGACACCCGGTGCCGAACGGCTGCGGATAGATCTCCTCGGTGACGACCAGGAGGTCGCGCGTCGGCACCTTGACCGCCGAGTGCGGGCCGATCGCGACCGACGTGCCGGTCGGTGCCGGCCAGGTCACCGCGTTCGCCGGCGGCGTGATCAGGGTCGGCGGCACGGTGGAGACGTCGGCGAGCACGAGCCCGCCCTGCTGGTGCGCGAGGTAGGCCGTGGTCCCGTCGGGCGACAGCGCGAGCGAGTGCAAGATGTCGTCGGCGCCGCCGCGCTTGACCCCGCCGTCGTGCACCGGATCCCACGCGACGACGCGAACCGGCGCGCGGGGATCGGTCGCGTCGATCACCTCGAGCGCGGGTGGTCCTGGCGGGGTCGTCAGGTAGACGAGGACGCGGGGCCCATCGCGCCGGACATACATCTCGTGGGGCGACCGCGGCGCGAGTGTGGTGCCGGTCACCACGTAGGTCGACAGCACGACCGGGTGGCGCCGATCGTGGATGTCGTAGAACCGGAGGTTCTCGGGCTCGCCGCGGGTCGCGTCGCAGCCGTGGAGGCTCGGCGAGCACTGCAGGTTCAGCACGACGAGCAGATCGAGGTCCGGGATGGCGCGCAGCTCGCGCGACGACATCCCGGCCAGCCCCTCGGGATCGTTGATCTCGCCGACGACCGTCGGGTGGGTCGGGTCGCCGACATCGACGATCGAGATCCCGTGGTGATCATTACGCGCACCGACGTACACGACGGTGTCGGCGACGGCCAGCGCGGCGTTCATGCCCCGCGCGCCGAGGTCGGCGTGGCCGACGAGCTCGAACCGGCCATGAACCGCTGCGTTGTCGCCGCACCCGGCGAGCCCACAGACGATCGCGAGCCAGACGTTTCGCATTCACCTGACGCTACCAGTTGGGTAAGGTCGTGATCGATGCGTGGGATCGCGATCGTCGTGCTATCGGCCGCTCTACCGGCCTGCTCGTTCAACGGGCAGAGCAAGGTCGCGGGCGACGCCGCCGCCGGCTCCGCGATCGACGCGGCCGGCTCGGGGACGATCGACATGGGCGCGACGATCGATACGCCACCCGCGGTCGCGAGGCCGCTGTTCGTCGCCGCCGACACGACGCTCTACAAGATCGACCTCGCCATGCAGACCGCGACCTCGATCGGGAAGGTGTCGCAGAGCTCGGTCCCGATCGCCGCGCTCGACGGGCTCGCGTTCGATGGCACCAACCTGGTCGGGCTCGACGGCAACGGCACGAACCTCCTGTCGATCGATCCGGCCACCGCGAACATCCTCGGGTCGAGGTCGCTCCAGGTCGTCGGGCTCAGCGGCCTGACCATCATCCCACCGAACGAGATCGGCAACACCTCGCCGATCGTGCTCGCCGCGAGTGGCACCGCGCTCTACTCGATCGCGCCGGCGACCGGCAACGTCGTCAAGGTCGGCGACCTCGAGGCCACCTGGAAGTTCCACACCGATCTCGCGTGGGTCCACGGGCACGGGCTCTACATCACGCTCGAGCAGGACCCCAGCCACATCGACCTGTTCCAGATCGACCCGGCCACCGCCGCGACGATCGCGGATCTCCACAGCGGCTACGACAACGTCAACGGCCTGTCCGGCTACCACGACCAGCTATGGGGCGTGTCGACCGGCGGCTTCGTCTACCAGTGCGACCTCACGACCGGCGTCCTGAGCGCGAAGGTGACCGGCGGACCGCAGTACACCGAGGCGGCGCAGTAGCGGTATGCTGCGCACCATGCGTGGGATCGCGATCGCGGTAGGCCTCGGCCTCATCGGGTGCTCGAGCAACAAGGCCGCCGTCGATCCGGACGCCGGTCACGGCAGCGGCAGTGGCAGCGGTGTCGATGGCAACCCGGTCGACTCGGGCCTGTTCGATGGGCCGCCGATCACGCCGGATGCACCTGACGTCGCGCGCCCGCTCTACGCGCTGTCGGGCGCGAGCCTCTACCAGATCGATCTGCTCGCGATGACCTCGACCCTGGTCGCGCCGATCACGAGCGGAGGGACCCCGGTCCAGTCGCTCGACGGCCTCGGCTTCGACGGCGCCAACCTGATCGGCCTCGACCACGGCTCGACCAGCTTGCTCGTCATCGATCCGACGACCGCCGCGATCATCGCGACGAAGACGCTCGGCATGCCCGGGCTGCTCGGCGGGCTCACCGTGATCCCGGCGAACGAGGTCGGGAACGCGCAGCCGATGTTCCTTGCCGCGAGCGGTGACAAGCTCTACCGGATCACGCCGGTGAGCGGCGCCGTCACCGAGCTCGGCACGTTCTCCGGCGGCGCGACGTTCAGCAGCGACCTCGCGTGGGTCCACGGTCACGGCCTGTACGTCACGCTGCACGTGATGGCGAACGGTGGCGGGACCGATGGCACCGATCTCGTGCAGATCGATCCGGCGAACGCGTCGACGATCGCCGACCTCCGCGGCGGCTACAACAACATCAACGGCCTGTCGGGTTACCGCGGCCACCTGTGGGGCGTCTCGCAGGGCGGCAACGTCTACGCGATCGATCCCGCGTCCGGCATGCTGATGCAGAAGCTCACCGGCGGCCCGCCGTACACCGAAGCGGCGCAGTAGTCAGAGCTTCACGGCGTACACGAAGCTCGGCTTCGGGTAGCGCAGGAAGCGCTCGGTGATCAGCTTGTGTGGCACGACGGCGTCGGAGTCGACGTACTTCTTGATCAGCGCGTCGGCTGCCTTCACGTCGCCGCGCGACTTGATGCCGGCGACCACCTTCATCAGCTCGTCGGCCGCGGCGACGAACTTGTCGGGATGGATCACGAGCGCGCCGACGTCCTTGCCGTTCGCCGCCTTCGCGGCCTTGTCGTACGACAGCGCGCCGTGATCGATGAGGAAGCCGATCTGGATCGCGGCGAGCTGGTTGTACGCGTCGCGCTTCTTGCCGCCGTCCTTGTACATGCCCTGCGAGACGTGACCGCATGCCCACACCAGGTCGTCGGCGTAGACCTGCAGCGCGAACTCGTCGGTGACGAGCTTCTTGCCGCGCACGAACTCCACGAAGTAGAGCGCGCCGGTCTGCGCCTTGAGCTCCTCGAGCATCGACGCGATCTGGCCGCCGAACACGAGGGTCGCGTCCTTGCCGCCGACCTTGTACTCGTGCGCCGGCCCGAGGTTGTGCGTCGCCTCGTGCAGGATCGTCGACAGCAGGCCCGGCTCGGGGCTCCTGGGATACAGCTTCACGCTGTCGGCGGAGAACACCGCTTCGGCCTGCGCTCGACGCGCGCCGCGGCTGTCGGGATCGGCGTACAGGTTGACCATCGCGACCGTGCGACCGCGGCCCTCGTTCGCGACCGGCCCGAAGTTCGGCAGGCTCTGCCCGATCGTCCCGCCGAGCGCGTTCCGATCGTCGCCGCTGTTGGTCAGGATGTCGATGAAGTCGGGGAGGTGCACCTTCACGCTGCGCGCGGCGTACGGCGGCCCGGCCTTGGCCGCGACCAGCGTCTCCATCTCCTGGAGCACCGGCGTCAGCTTGCCCTGCCAGTCCTTCGACGCCTGGTTGATCCGCGCGAACGTCAGGTGGAAGCCCGCCTTGTGCGAGCACGGCTCCCAGTAGACCTCGTCGGGCGCGACGCGCACGTACCACTTCGAGTTGTCGACGCTCATCTTCGCCCACGCCTCGTCGGCCGGGACCCAGTCGTTGCTCGAAAAGCTCGCCGCCGCCGCGGTGAGGTACGCGACCAGCGCGGCCTCGTCGGGCTTGCCGGAGAGCTTGCCCGCCGCGTCGGTCAGCTTGCTGGCGATCGCGTCGAGCTGCGCCTTGTACGCCTCGGTGTACGGCACGCTCGAGAGCTTGCCGGCAACCTCCCGCACGACGGTGAACGGGCTCACGAGGTCGGCGGCGTTCGCCAAGTGTTCGATCGCCTCGCAGTAGCCAGCCTCGCCCTGCGCCTTGCCGGCGACCTTGTCGGGATACACCGACACCATCGTCCTCGTGCCGTCGGCGACCGCCGAGCACGCCGGATCGCCCTCGGTGAGCGGGCCGACGCACTTCGCGCCGAAGTTGCGGCGATACAGGCTCTGGCTCTCCGGATCGGCGCCGACCTTGCCGGCGACCGCGGCCGAGCCGTTCTGGATCGCGTAGAGCTCATCGATCTGCTTGGCGACGTCGAGCATGATCGCGGCGAACGCGCGATCGGCGTCGTCGAGCTTGGTGAGGTCGTTGAGGATCAGCGTCGCGCGACCCTGATCGAGATCCTTGGCGACCAGCGCGCGCCGCTTGTCGGTCGACTCGGGCGCCTTGGCCGCCGCGACGATCTGGTCGTACGCCGGATCGAGCTCGATCGACTTCGTCGAGTAGAACAACAGCGTCGCGACCTCGTCGGGATCGATCGACTTGTTGTTGTTGGTGTCGGCGACCCAGTAGATCGGGAGGTTCAGCCGCACCGCCAGGCGGTTGAAGTCCGCGCGCGCGATCGTGTCGCGCACCCGCGGCGCCGGCGGCGTCGGCAGCAGCGGCTTGTCGGCGGCCACCACCACCGCGGCACTGCCGGCGTCGGCCTTCGGTCGCATCGCCGGCTCCTCCTTCTTCTTGCAGCCGGTGAGCGCGAGGGCAGCGACGACGACGGACGCAATTCTCATATGGCGCGGACGCTAGCACGCGTTACGATCAGATCGTGTTGCGCTCGATCATCGTCGCAGCGGTCGCAGTCGTCGCACCTGCGATCGCGCACGCCGACGACACCACGCGCGATGCGATCGCGAAGCGGTTCGCCGCGGATCCGAAGGCGCAGAAGGTCGCGACCGCGCTGTACGCCGCGACCGAGGACATCGCCGACGTCGGCGTGGACGAGATCATGGACGGCGGCTACCGCGGCAAGATCCACCTCGTGCCGCAGCTCCCGATCGCCGGGTATCGCGCGCACCTGCAGTGGGTCGCGACCGCGATGACCGGCATCGACGCGTGGTTCGTGCAGCTGTTCCCCGATCCGAAGGCCGCGGCCGCGTATCGCTGGCGCGCGATCACGTTCCGGTTCGTGCGCTCGGTCGGCAAGCGCACGCCGAGCGCGTACGCGAGTGGCTGGAGCGTGACCTACAACGTGGAGGGCTCGCTGCTGACGTCCGAGGCCGGCGTCCGCGAGACGCTGTTTCACGAGCTGTTTCACTCGAACGACGGCGAGCACGGCGACTGGTCAAAGCGCACGCTCGCGCGCGACTACGCGACGATCGTCGGCAAGTGCAAGACCGACTTCTCGTGCCTGACGCCGTACGCGCCCAACGTCACGACGGTGCGAGGCGGCACGTACTACGCGTTCCAGCCGAACAATGGCGAGACCGTCCACGAGTACGGGGCCGAGCTCGCGGTCCGTTACTGGAAGGAGCAGACCGAGATGCTCGCCCACCACAAATTGGCCCGACCAGCTTTCAAGTGCGGTCCACCCGAGAATGCGCGTGCGTGGCAGGCGCTGGTCGACGAGTTCTTCGCGGGTCGAGATCTCGTTCCGCCCTGCCCCGGGCCCTGACGCTCGCCGAGCGCGACCGCTCGCCACACCCCTCTGGTTCGCTTCTCGAGGTCCGCAGATCGGGCATGTGGCTTGCGATCAACGCGCGCGATGTCACCCAGTGAGCTGCCGCCCGAGTTGACGGTGCCGGACAGCGAGCTCGATGCGCTGCGCACACCCGCTCACACGTTCGACCTCCCGGTCGGTCAGGACATCCTCCTGGTCGATGACAACCAGACCAACCTGGTCGCGATCGAGGCTGCCCTGGGTCCCCTCGGACGCAACCTGGTCCTCGCGCGCTCCGGCATGGATGCCCTCGCCCGCCTGCTCGAGCAGGACTTCGCGCTGATCCTGCTCGACGTCGCGATGCCCGACATGGACGGGTTCGAGACCGCGCGGCTGGTGCGATCGCGCGCGCGCAACCGCACGACCCCGATCATCTTCATCACGGGGATGTCGTGGCAGGAGGACGAGGTCATCAAGGGCTACGAGCTCGGTGCGTTCGACTTCTTGATCAAGCCGGTCCGCGCCGAGGTGCTGCGCGCCAAGGCGCGCCTGTTCGTCGATCTGCAGGACCGCACCCGCGAGCTCCACCACAAGGCCGAGGAGCTGCGCCAGGCCCAGGCGGACGGGCACGAGCGCGAGCTGGTCGAGCAGCGCCGCCGCTTCGAGGCCGCGGCGATGGAGCACCAGATGCAGCAGATGGCGCTGACCGATCGTCGCAAGGACGAGTTCCTCGCGATCCTGGCGCACGAGCTCCGCAACCCGCTCCAGCCCCTTCAGACCGCGCTCGAGGTGATCGAGCACGAGCCCGACAAGCCGGTCGCGCCGCGCATCCGCGGGATCATCCAGCGCCAGGTCCACCACATCACGCGCCTGGTCGACGACCTGCTCGACGTCGCGCGGTTCACGGCCGGCAAGCTGGAGCTGCGCCGCGAGCCGACCGCGATCGCCCCGATCGTCAGCGAGGCGGTCTCGTCGACGCGCGGCCTGATCGACACGCACAAGCACTCCGTCGAGATCACCGACGACGGCACTCGCCCCGCGGTGTTCGGCGATCCGATGCGCCTCGTGCAGGTGCTCGTGAACCTGTTGTCGAACGCCGCGAAGTACACGCCGCCCGGCGGCAAGATCGCGATGCAGTACGCCACGGTCGAGAACCACTGCGAGCTGCGCGTGGTCGACAACGGACGCGGGATCTCGGCCGAGCTGTTGCCGACGATCTTCGACATGTTCGTCCAGGAGCGCACGAGCCCCGATGGCGCCGGCGGCCTCGGCCTCGGCCTCGGCCTCGTCAAGCGGCTCGTCGAGCTCCACGAGGGCACGGTCCGCGCCCACAGCGCGGGCAAGGATCTCGGCTCGACGTTCACGGTCGCGATCCCGCTCGCCGACGCCTCGCGGCGCGCGACCCGGAAGCAGCCCGCGCTGGTCGCCGAGTCAGCCGGGCTGCGCGCGATCGTCGTCGACGACGCGCCCGATCTGCGCGAATTGCTTGCCGAGCTCCTCCGGCTTCGCGGCCACCGGGTCACGACCGCCGGCAGCGGCGCCGAGGCCGTGCGGCTGGTCTGCGAGGAGCGCCCCGACGTCGCGCTGATCGACATCGGTCTGCCCGACATGGATGGCTACGCCGTCGCCCGCGCGATCCGCGCGGCGCTCCCCGATCTCGCGCCGACGCAGCTGCGGCTGATCGCGGTGACCGGCTACGGCCAGGACCGCGACCGCGATCGAGCGCTCGCCGCCGGCTTCGATGCTCACGTCGTGAAGCCGGTCAACGCAGACGGCATCCTGCGCGCCATTCACGGAGTTTCATGAAAGCCACGCCGACGACGACCACCGTGAAGCTCGATCCCCGCGAGCACCTCGATCGCCGCGAGCTCCTCGCGGCGCTTCGTGCATTCAAGCGCGGCGAGTTCGCGATCAAGCTGCGCGAGGATGTCGCCGGCGTCGACGGCCAGATCGCGACCACGTTCAACGAGCTCGTCGATCTCGCGCGCTCGATCCAGGAGGAGGCCGGCCTGGTCTCGTCGGCGGTCGGCAAGGAGGGCGTCGCCGGCAAGCGCATGCGCCGGATGGGCGTGATCGGCGGCTGGTCGAGCTACGTCAACTCGGTCAACGACGTGATCGACGACCTCACCGGCCACGCGAACGAGATCGCGCTCGTCGTGTCGGCCGTGGCGCGCGGCGATCTCGAGCAGACCATGGAGCTCGACGACGGCAAGCGCGGCCCGCGGCGCGGCGAGTTCCTGCGCCACGCCCGCATCGTCAACGGCATGGTCGCGCGGCTCGCGCAGTTCGGCAGCGAGGTGACCCGCGTCGCGCAGGAGGTCGGTGGCGAAGGCAAGCTCGGCGCCCAGGCGCGCGTGCAGGGCGTCTCCGGCGTGTGGAAGGACCTCACCGACTCGGTGAACCTGATGGCCTCCAACCTGACGTCGCAGGTCCGCGAGATCGCGCGCGTGACGACGGCCGTGGCGCAGGGCGACTTGACGAAGACGATCACGATCGACGTCAAGGGCGAGATCCTCGAGCTCAAGAACACGATGAACACGATGGTCGAGCAGCTGCGCGCGTTCGCCAACGAGGTGACGCGCGTCGCCCGCGAGGTCGGCACCGAAGGCCGGCTCGGCGGTCAGGCCACCGTGCGCGGCGTGTCCGGCGTGTGGCGCGAGCTGACCGAGTCGGTCAACTCGATGGCGAACAACCTGACGTTCCAGGTCCGCAACATCGCCGACGTGACGAGCACCGTCGCCGCCGGCGATCTCGGCAAGAAGATCACGGTCGAGGCCAAGGGCGAGATCCTCTCGCTGAAGAACACGATCAACATCATGGTCGATCAGCTCTCGGCGTTCGCCGCCGAGGTCACGCGCGTCGCCCGCGAGGTCGGCACCGAGGGCGTCCTGGGCGGGCAAGCCGAGGTCGCCGATGTCTCCGGCGTGTGGCGCGAGCTCACGCAGAACGTCAACTCGATGGCGTCGAACCTGACGTCGCAGGTGCGCAACATCGCCGACGTCGTCGGTGCGATCGCGGCCGGCGATCTATCCAAGAAGATCGGCGTCGACGCGCGCGGCGAGATCCTCGCGCTGAAGAACACGATCAACTCGACGGTCGACAAGCTCAACCGGTTCAGCTCCGAGGTGACCCGCGTCGCCCGCCTGGTCGGCACCGAGGGCACGCTCGGGGTGACCGCGGATGTGAAGGATGTCAGCGGCATCTGGAAGGAGCTGACCGACAACGTCAACCAGATGGCGAAGAACCTGACGAACCAGGTCCGCGACATCGCCGAGGTGACGACCGCGGTCGCGAACGGCGACCTGTCGCGCAAGATCACGGTCGAGGCGCGCGGCGAGCTCGTCACGCTGAAGAACACGATCAACGCGATGGTCGACTCGCTCGGCTCGTTCGGCTCCGAGGTCACGCGCATGGCGCGCGAGGTCGGCACCGAGGGCGTGCTCGGCGGTCAGGCGCAGGTCCGCGACGTCTCGGGGATCTGGAAGGACCTCACCGACAACGTCAACTCGATGGCGTCGAACCTGACGAACCAGGTCCGCAACATCGCCGATGTCGCGCGCGCGGTCGCCGCCGGTGATCTGTCGCGCAAGATCACCGTCGATGCCAAGGGCGAAGTGCTCGACCTGAAGGCGACGCTGAACACGATGGTCGATCAGCTGAACTCGTTCGCCAGCGAGGTGACGCGCGTCGCCCGCGAGGTCGGCACCGAGGGTCGGCTCGGCGGGCAGGCGTCGATCGAGGGCGTCCGCGGCACGTGGAAAGAGCTCACCGACAACGTCAACGGCATGGCCTCGAACCTGACGAATCAGGTGCGCGACATCGCCGAGGTCACCACGTCGGTCGCGCGCGGCGACTTGACGCGCAAGATCACGGTCGACGCCAAGGGCGAGATCCTCGAGCTCAAGAACACGATCAACACGATGGTCGATCAGCTGAGCTCGTTCGCCGACCAGGTGACGCGGCTCGCGCGTGACGTCGGCATCGAGGGAAGACTGGGCGGGCAAGCCGATGTCCGCGGCGTGCTCGGCACGTGGCGCAACCTGACCGACGCGGTGAATTCGATGGCTGCGAACCTGACCGATCAGGTGCGCTCGATCTCCAAGGTCGCGACCGCGATCGCCGCCGGCGATCTCCAGCAGAAGATCGTGGTCGACGCCAAGGGCGAGATCCTCGAGCTGAAGAACACGTTCAACACGATGATCGATCAGCTGTCGGCGTTCGCCGATCAGGTGACGCGCGTCGCGCGCGAGGTCGGCACCGAGGGCAAGCTCGGTGGCCAGGCCTCGGTCGAAGGCGTGCGCGGCACGTGGAAGGACCTGACCGACAACGTCAACCAGATGGCGTCGAACCTGACGAACCAGGTGCGCGACATCTCGGCGGTCGCGACCGCGATCGCGCGCGGCGACATGACGCGCAAGATCTCGGTCGAGGTGCGCGGCGAGCTGCTCGATCTCAAGAACGTCATCAACACGATGGTCGACACGCTGAGCTCGTTCGCCGACGAGGTCACGCGGGTCGCGCGCGACGTCGGCGTCGAGGGCAAGCTCGGCGGCCAGGCCGCGGTGCGCGGCGTCGCCGGCACCTGGAAGGAGCTGACCGACAACGTCAACCAGATGGCGTCGAACCTGACGAACCAGGTCCGCGACATCGCCGAGGTCACGACCGCGGTCGCGAACGGCGACCTGACGCGCAAGATCACGGTCGAGGTTCGCGGCGAGCTGCTCCAGCTGAAGAACACGATCAACACGATGGTCGATCAGCTCGGCTCGTTCGCCTCCGAGGTCACCCGCGTCGCCCGCGAGGTCGGGCTCGACGGGGTGCTCGGTGGCCAGGCGCAGGTGCGCGGCGTGTCCGGCACGTGGCGCGAGTTGACCGACAACGTCAACGTCATGGCGCGCAACCTCAGCGAGCAGGTGCGCGGCATCGCGACGGTGGTGACCGCGGTCGCGAACGGCGACCTCGACCGCCAGCTCGACCTCGCCGCCCGCGGCGAGGTCGCGACGCTGGTCGACACGATCAACGCGATGATCGACACGCTCTCGACGTTCGCCGAGCAGGTCACCGGCGTGGCGCGCGACGTCGGGGTCGACGGTCGCCTCGGCGGCCAGGCCGACGTCCCCGGCGCCGACGGCGTGTGGGCGGATCTCACGAACAACGTCAACGAGCTCGCGAGCAACCTGACGAACCAGGTCCGCGCGATCCGCGACGTCGCGACCGCGGTGACCGAGGGCGATCTGACGCGCTCGATCACGGTCGAGGCGCGCGGCGAGATCGCGCAGCTCAAGGACACCGTCAACCAGATGATCGGCACCCTCGCCGAGACCACCAAGGTCAACCAGGAGCAGGACTGGCTGAAGACCAACGTCGCGCGGTTCACCCGCATGTTGCAGGGCCAGCGCGACCTCCTGACCGTGGCCCGCCAGATCCTCAACGAGCTCGCCCCGCTGGTGACCGCGCACCACGGCGCGTTCTACATGACCGAGACCGACGAGTCGGGCCAGAAGCTCCGGCTGTTCGCGTCGTACGCGTTCCAGGAGCGCAAGCAGATCGCGAACGAGTGGCGGTTCGGCCAGGGCCTCGTCGGCCAGGCCGCACTCGAGGGCAAGCGCATCGTGATCACGAAGGTGCCCGCGGACTACATCGCGATCACGTCGGCGCTCGGCGAGGCCTCGCCGCACGCGATCGTCGTCGTGCCGATCCTGTTCGAGGGTGAGGTCAAGGGCGTCATCGAGCTCGCGTCGTTCGATCGCTACTCGCCGATCCAGCTCGCGTTCCTCGATCAGATGCTCGAGTCGCTCGGCATCGTGATCGCGACGATCGAGGCGACGATGCGCACCGACGAGCTCTTGCGGCAGTCGCAGTCGCTCACCGAGGAGCTGCGCAGCCAGCAGGACGAGCTGCAGCAGACCAACGAGGAGCTCGAGGAGAAGGCGGTCCAGCTCACCGAGCAGAAGGCAGAGGTCGAGCGCAAGAACAAGCAGGTCGAGCTCGCGCGCCAGGAGCTCGAGGAGAAGGCCGAGCAGCTCGCGCTGACCTCGAAGTACAAGTCGCAGTTCCTCGCGAACATGTCGCACGAGCTGCGCACGCCGCTCAACTCGCTGCTGATCCTGTCGCGCCAGCTCGCCGACAACGTCGACGGCAACCTGTCCGATCGCCAGATCCGCTACGCCGACACGATCCGGCAGGCCGGCACCGATCTCATGACGCTGATCAACGAGGTGCTCGATCTCGCGAAGATCGAGTCCGGCACGATGGCGGTCGAGATCGGCCAGGTCCGGTTCTCGAACCTGCGCGACTACGTCGACCAGACGTTTCGCCAGGTCGCCGCCGAGAAGCGGCTCGCGTTCACCGTCGAGCTCACCGGCGAGCTGCCGCCGTCGATCGAGACCGACGACATGCGGCTGCGTCAGGTGCTGCGCAACCTCCTGTCGAACGCGATCAAGTTCACCGAGCGCGGCACCGTGAAGCTGTCGATCGGCGCGTCGTCACCCGACGTCGTGGCCTTCTCGGTCAGCGACACCGGCATCGGCATCCCGCTCGACAAGCAGCGCCTGATCTTCGAGGCGTTCCAGCAGGCCGACGGTTCGACGAGCCGCAAGTACGGCGGCACCGGCCTCGGCCTCGCGATCAGCCGCGAGATCGCTGGCTTGCTCGGCGGCGATCTCCGCGTCGACAGCGCGCCGGGCCGCGGCAGCACGTTCACGCTGCTCCTGCCGCGTACGTACCGGGTGCGCGAGGTCCGTCGCGCGGTCACGATCCCGCCCCCGATGATGCCCGAGCCGACGCCGATCCCGGTGGAGACGTCGGTGCCGACGACGCTCGCGCGCACGATCTCCGACGACCTCGAGAGCCTCGAGCCCGGCGACCGCGTGCTGCTCGTGATCGAGGACGATCCGACGTTCGCCACCACGCTGGTCGAGATGGCCCGCGCGTCCGGCTTCAAGGGCGTCTGCGCGACCAGCGGCGTCCAGGCGCTCGATCTCGCGCGCCAGCTGCGGCCCGATGCGCTGACGCTCGATCTCAAGCTGCCCGACATCGATGGCTGGGTGCTGCTCGATCGGCTCAAGCACGATCCGACGACGCGTCACATCCCGGTGCACGTGATCTCCGGGCTCGACGATGCCCGCCGCGCGTTCCACTACGGCGCGCTCGGCTACCAGCAGAAGCCGGTCGAGGCCGACGCGCTCCGGGCGAGCCTCGACGGCGTGCGCACGTTCGTCGAGCGCCGGGTCAAGCAGCTGCTCGTGATCGAGGACGATCCGATCCAGAGCAAGGCGATCAGCGACCTGATCGGCGACGGCGACGTCCACACGACGAGCGTCAACTCCGGCGAGGGCGCGCTGCAGTCGCTCGCCGCGCAGAGCTACGACTGCGTGGTGCTCGACCTGCGGCTGCCCGACATGTCGGGCTTCGAGCTGCTCGAGCAGATCAAGGCGGAGCCGCGCCATCGGCGGCTGCCGGTGATCGTCTACACGGGCCGCGACCTGACGACCGAGGACCAGGCGCGCCTTCACGGCCTCGCGCAGACCGTGATCGTCAAGGACGTCACGACGATGGAGCGCTTGCTCGACGAGACCGCGCTGTTCCTCCACCGCGTCGAGGCGAACCTGCCCGAGCGCAAGCAGCGCGTGCTGCGGCGACTCGCGAAGACCGATCCGGAGCTCCAGGATCGGCTCGTGCTCGTCGTCGACGACGACCTCCGCAACATCTTCGCGCTGACCTCGCTGCTCGAGGGCTACAAGATGAAGGTGCAGTACGCCGAGAACGGCAAGCGCGCGCTCGCCAAGCTCGAGGAGGCGACGTTCGACATCGTGTTGATGGACATCATGATGCCGGAGATGGACGGCTACGAGGCGATGCGCAAGATCCGCGAGCGCTCCGAGTGGCGCGACCTACCGGTGATCGCGCTGACCGCCAAGGCGATGAAGGGCGACCGCGAGAAGTGTCTCGAGGCCGGCGCGTCGGACTACATCACGAAGCCGGTCGACGCCGACCAGCTACTCTCGCTCCTGCGCGTCTGGCTCTATCAGGCGGACTGAGTCGCTAGAAGCGGAACGTGATGCCGGCCGTCGCGCCCTGATCGCCGCTCGGCGCCACGAACGGCTTGATGCCGCCGTAGCCCATCGGACGGTAGCCGGTGCGGATGCGCAGGTTGCGGAGGCGCGTGTTGTGATCGATCGGGCCGGTGATCGAGTCGACGACCTCCCAGATCCGCAGCACCGAGAACCCGATCAGGCCGACGACGAACGGCGCCACGCCGGTGTCGTTACCGCGGCTGTTGCACACGGTGTCCAGGTTGGCGTCGCAGTTGTTGATCATCTCGGCAGCGCCGTAGATCAGGGCCGCGATCGCGGCGATCTCGCCGAGCGTGAAGATGTAGCCGCGATCGCTCCAGCGACCCTGCACGGCCTGGCCGATGCCGAAGCCCATGAACACCGCGAGCGCGGCGCCCCCGAGGTGCTGGCCGTCGCTGATCTCGCCCGACGCGAGCAACTCCTGATCCTCGATCGTGAGCTGGATCGGCGGACCGTAGCCCGGGTTCGGCGGGTAGTACGGCTGCTGCTGGCCATACGGCTGCGGGTACTGCGGCTGCTGGGGCGGATAGCCAGGCTGCGGTGGCGCCTGCGGATCGGCACCGGGCTGCGCACTCGCGGCGGTGGTGAGGGCGAGGAGAACGACCGCGGCGACAGACGTACGCATGGGCGTCATCTGACCATGGATAGGGCGCCGAGTGCACGGGCAAGATCGGGCCGCGGACCGATCCAGCGACCGGTATCACCCGCCTGCGCCGTGCCGGTCTTTGCCAGGAGGTCGCGAACCGCGCGGGGCGCGAGGCCGCGGTTGGCCGCGTTCTCGACGAGGACGGCGGCGCCGGCGACGATCGGCGATGCGCTCGACGTGCCGGAGAACTCGTTGGTGTAGTGCCGATGTCCGGGGTCATCGCACGACTGCAGGTCGCCGTAGTCGAGCGTGGCGACCTTGCGCCCCCAGCCCTGGACGTCGACGCGCTTGCCGTAGTTCGAGAAGTCGAGCCGCGCGCGATCGGTGAACCCGGGCCGCGGCGGACCACCGGCGCCGACGACGATCGCGCCGGAGTCGCGCTTGGTGCGATCGAAGCGACCGCCGTACGCCTTGTGATCGAGATCCTCGCCGCCGTTGCCCGCGGCCTCGATCACGACGACGCCGCGATCGGTCGCGCGGCGGATCGCGTCGTAGTTGTCGTCCCAGTACTCCATCGGCAGGAACCGGCCGCGCGGCCCGGTGCCCTGGAGCTCGATCAACATGACATCGCCGGCGCGCAGCTGGTTCGCGGCGGCGTCGAGCGCATCGGCGACCGCGAGCCCGCCGATCGACACGGTGAACACGCGCTCGACATCGGGCGCGATGCCGACGACGCCGAGCGCGTTCGGCTTGGCGACGACCTCGCCGAGCACCGCGGTGCCGTGCTCGCGCCAGCCGCGATCCTTGATCGGCCGCCCGGCGAGGTGCGTGATCCGGTCGCCGGGAAGATCCTCGTGTGCGGCGTTCCAGCCGCCCTCGATGTCGGCGAACCACACGCCCTGCCCGCGCAGCCCGCGGCTCCACGCGGCCGGCGCGTCGATGCCGTGTGGCGCCGGGCCGAGGTAACCCTGATACGACTCGTACGACGGCGTCGTGATCGGACACGCGTCGTCCTTCGCGGGCACTGACGGCAGCGAGACCTCGGGCGCGACGAACGCCTCGTCGACGCTCGGGTCGGCGGCGAGCGCGGCGACCTGATCGGCGGAGACCTCGACGCGAACCCAGCGCGTGCGCGGATCATCGGCCGACACGTCGGCCGGCAGGTGCGTGAACAGCGGCCGCGCACCGGCGATCGCGATCGCGTGAGCCCGCAACTTGACGTGAACCTCGACGGTCGCCGCGCCGCCTGCGTGCTCGATGACCTCGGTCACCGCGACCCCGGTCAACGCGAGCAGCGCCGCCGCACCGAACACCCGACTCGACTCGGCGATCCTCATGGGCTGATCGTAGCAGCTAGAAATACGTGGCGTAGCGCTCGATGCGCGCGCGGATCCGAGCGTCGAGCACCGGGTGCGTCCCGGCGAGCGTATCGGCGATGACGATGGCCTCGTCGCGGTAGCGCTGGCGCTTGTCGGTCGTCCAGAAGGCCGGGGGCTCGGCGAGGTTCGTGATCCGGTCGGCGAGCTTGACGATCGCGATCTCGCGCGGCTGCGCGCGGATCCGGCGCAGGCTGTCCATCATCTGATCGACCTTGGGGAGCGCGGCGTCCTTCGAGAGCGCCTGCACGCCGTCGGCGACCGGCGCGCCGAACCGCGCGGCGAGCTCGGCGTGCGTGGTCGGCGTGTCCTCGATCGAGTCGTGGAGCAGCGCGCACACGACGGCGAGCTCCGGCTGCTCGACGGGATGCTCGGCGAGCGCCGCGATCACCTCGCCGGCGACCGACGTGACGTGCAGGAGGTACGGCAGCTCGCCGCCGGGGAACTTCTGCGCGTTGTGCCGGATGGCGGCGAACGTCAGCGCCGCGACGTAGCGATCAGGGGAGAACATGCGGTTATCGTAGCCTCATCGTAGCCCCGCCTTCGCCGCGGCGGCGACGTCCGGGTCGCGATCGTCGACGGCGGTCTGGTACCAGGCGGCCGCAGCGGCGCGATCGCCGCGCTCGGCGATCAGCCGGGCGAGCGCGACCGCGGCACGTCCGCGGCGCAGCGACTTCGGCGCGGCGTCGAGGAACTGGACGTACGCGCGCTCGGCCTCGGTCTTGCGCCCGGCCTTGACGAGCGCGGCGGCCTGGAAGTAGCGCGCGTCGGCGGCGACCGAGCCACCGGCATCGGCAGCGAGGCCAAGCTCGATCGCGGCCTCGGCGTAGCGCTGGGCGCGCAGGAGCTCCCAGCCGTGCTGGAAGTGGGCCTCGCCGTCCGCGGGCGGCGCTGGCGCCGGCGGCGCGACGGGCGTCGGGGTCGGCTCGGGGGTCGGCTCTGGTGGAACCACGGCGACCGCGACCGGGTGCGGCGCGGGCCGGGGCTCGACGACGATCGGCCGCGGTTTCGGATCGGGCGTGGGCACGGGCACCGGCATCGGCACCGGTAGATCCGCGGTGACGACCGGCGCTTTCCAGGTCTGGCCTGCCGCGAGGAAGACCTCCTTCTGGCCGTTCACGCGCACGCTCGCGACGCCGCTCGCGACGCTGACCGCGGCGAGCGTGTCGTGCGCGACGTTGACCTCGTAGGTGCCGACGCCCTCGATCTGCGCGTCGCCGGTCGTGACCATCACGTGGGCCGTCGTCGCGCCGACCGCGAACTTCACCGTGCCGGCGCGCACGTGGACGCGCTCGTCCTGCTTGCCCGCCGCGTCGGTCGCGACGGTGCGCTCGAGCTCGGCCTGCGGTGCCGCCATGACGGTCAGCGGGCTCTCGATCGGTGCGGGCGTCGGATCGCGGTGACCGACGAACAGGACGACCGCCGCCGCCGCCGCGAGCCCGGCCGCGAACCCACCGACGACGAACGCCCAGCGGTTGCGCGCCGGTGGCACGTCGGCCTTCGCACGCAGCAGGAGCTCCGAGCGAACCGCCTCGCGGCGCTCGGGGTCCGGGCGATCGTACGTCAGGCTCCTGGCGAGCTCGCGAAGCTGGTCGTCGTCGGTCATGGGTCACTCCCTTCGATGGCGTGGCGCAGCGCGCGCCGGGCCTCGTGCAACCGTCGCCACAGCGTGCCCTGACGGACGTCGAGGATGCGCGCGGCCTCGGGGCCGGGCACGTCCTCGAGCTCGCACAGCACGTACGCCGCGCGGAGATCGTGCGGCAGCTGATCGAGCGCGACCTGCAGGCGCTGCAGCTGCTGCGCGCGCAGCGCGTGGTCATGCGGGGTCGCGCCGTACGGCACCTCGGGGATCGACGCGACCGCGTCGCGCCGGCGCTTCGCACCGCGCACGTAGTGCCGCACGGTGTTCGCGGCGATCCCGAACAGGAAGCTCTTCACGGTGCCGGTGCCGCTGTACTTCTTCGCCGAGCGCCACGCCTCGATGAACGTGGTCTGCACGAGGTCATCGATCTCGACGCGCTCGCTGCGCAGGAAGCGCGAGATCAGCCGATACACCGCCTCGTGGTGGCGATCGAACAGCGCTCCGAGCGCGGCGGACTCGCCGACGCCGCACGACGCGAGCAGCGCCTCGTCGGAGATCTCCGACAGCGCCGCGCGCCGCTCGTCGAGTCGGCGGAACGGAACGACCTGGCCACCCTCGGGCGGCGTGTCCATCTTGCGCGCGGTCACGGGAGCCCGATCCGGAGCCCGACCGCGAGCTGATAGGTGGTGAGTGGCTCGCCCGGCATCGGTGGGACGCCGGCGCCGGTGCCGGGATCGACCGGCGAGTTGGCGCCGTGGTGCAACGGTGCGAGTGCGAGGCCAACGCTACCGTCGAGCCACACGCGCTCGAACAGCGGGATCGCGATCCGCAGCGCGGCCTCAACCCGCGGCCCGATCGTCGAGACCGTCTGCCCTGTGAGCGCCATCCCATCGGGACCGACGCAGTTAGTTGGCGGCGGCGGGCACGTCGGATCGGTCGGATCGCAGGTCGGATTCGGCGGCTTGCAGGTCGCGTCGCGCGTCGTCGCGAGCCGGCCGAGGCCGAGGCCGAGCTCCGGTGAGAGCACGCTGCGGCCGAGCGGCAGCCCGACGCGCGCGATCGCGTACGCGTCGAACGCGTTGCGCCGAACGTCGATCGCGCCGGGGCTGGTGCCCTGAAAGCCGAAGCTCGCGCGCGCACCGACGCACATCGCGCCGACGTGCACGCATGCATCGGCGCTCGCGCCGTCGAACACGCCGCCGTCGGCGTAGCTCCGCACGAAGCCCGCGGCGACGGTCGCGCGATCGAGCCACGTCGCGGTCGGCGCGACGGACTTGACGACCGTGTCGCGCGGCGGTGCGATCGGCGCCTCGAGCGGTGGTGGCGCCGGCCCGATCGCCTCGAAGTCATCGCGTAGCCAAGAGTCGATCCACACCGCCGCGACCCGCGCATCGCCGACGACGCGACCCTCGCTGCCGTGGCTGCCGTCCGCGATCGCGACCGCGATCCCGGTGCCCTCGATCGCCACGGTCGCGTCGATCGTCCGGCAGCGCGCCACGTCCTTCGTGGTCACGTCGAGACGCTGCAGCTCGGCGGTGACCTGGGCGACCGCGCCCGGATCACCGACGAGCCGCGCCCGTGCGCACGACCCTGCTCCCGCGGTCCGAGGTCCGGACAGCACGAGCACGCCGAGGAGCGCGGGCACCGCTCTCACGTCATTCGCATCCGATGTCGCCGGGCGGATTCGCCGGCGTCATGCCGCCATCCGGGCCGGTGCCCGGGTCGCAGTTGCCGGCGGCATCGCACGGCTTGGGTGCCGGCCAGCAGCTCGGATCGTCCGTCGTGCAGCCGCAGCTCGCCGGATCCATGCACGGATCCTGGCACGTCGACGGGTCGGACGGATCCGCGCACGGCGGCGGCGGCGGCGGGCACGCCGGGTCGGTCGCATCGGTGCACTTCGACGGCGGGCACGAGCCATCGGCATCGCACGGCGACGGCGGTGGGCCACCGCCACCCGGATCGCAGCCGGTGCCGGTCGTCGGATCGCAGCACGTCGTCGGATCCGACGGATCGGTGCACTTGGGCGGCGGCGGCGGGCACGTGCCGTCGGGGCCGCACGGGTCGGGAGGCGTGCACGTCGGATCGGTCGACGGATCGCACTTCGGCGGCGGGTCGCCCGGGCCACCACCACCGCCGGTGCCGCCCGAGGGATCGCCCGTCCCGATGCCGCCGCAGTCCATCGGCGGACCCGCGTGGCACACCTTGAAGGCGAGGTCGGTGTAGGTGGCGCCGGTCCTGGTCACCAGGTGGTGGACGCCGTTGCCGTCGAGCACCTCGAGCCGATAGCGCTGGCCCGCGGGCAAGGACAAGACGAACGAGCCGTCGCTGCGCACCTGCGCGGCGGTCGCGATCTGCGTGCCGACGATGGCGCGCACGGCGATCGCGTTCGCGGTCGTGATCGTGCCGGTGATCACCTGCGTGTCCGACGTGGACGAATTGCTACAGCCGAATCCGGCGACCGCACAGATGGCGATCGCGATGTTGCGCTTCATTGGCATCTCCCCTTTTGCTGCCTCGTGCCCGCAACCGGCCGACCCTTCGATAAAAAGGGGCTAATTGAGCGGCACGGCGTCATCGAGGTGGCCGCGCAGGTGGGCCTCGAGCATCGTACCGAGCGTCTTCTGGACGGCCTCGTCGAGGGCGAAGGAGGCCGGGCGCCCGAGGGTGCCGGCGAGCGCGTACTTCATCATCGCGTAGCCGTAGGCGGCGGCGACCGCGACGAGCAGCGAGAGCTCGACCGTCTCGGTGAGCTCGGCGGTCGGCTGGGCGGTCACCGTCGAGATGATCTGGCGCGCGACCTCGCGGAGGCCCTGCTCGTGGAGCCCGAGCGCGTGGAGCGACGACGGCCGCTCGCTCGCCATCAGCCAGCGCGTGAGCCGGACGTGCACCGGATCCTCGAGGGCGCGGAACAGCATCCCGAGGAGCTCGACCGGCCGCTCGATCGCGCCCGACTCGCGCAGCCGGATCAGCATCGCCGCCCGCAGCGCGCGGATCCGGCGCTCGAGCGTCGCCTCGACGAGGCCGCTGTAGGTGCCGAAGTAGTGCGTGATCAGCGCGTGGCTCACGCCGGCCTCGGCGGCGACATCCTTCAAGCCGACCTGGTCGGGTTGCGACTCGGCGAACACCCGGTCCGCGGCATCGAGGATCTCGAGCCGGGCCTCCTCCGGGCTCCGGCGTTTGCGGGCGCGAGCCAGGACCCGGCGTAGCGGTGCGACCCGGCGAGTGCGCTTCATCGTGGCCTACACGTACCAAGATCGCGGATTTATTGTCAACATGACGATAGTCTATCCACAGTTGTTTTCACGTTGACAGTAACCACTCCTGTTATTATCATGATGACAACAAGATGCTGAACAACCCGAACGTCGTCGATGAGATGCCCGCGAACATGCTCGACCTGTCCGCTCCCGAGCGGTGGCGCCGGGCGCTCAAGGCCCTCACCCGCGTGATGACGAATCCCGAGGAGACCGACCAGGTGCTCCTGTTCGTCGGCTACGCCAACGCCGGATCGATCGCGCGCCGCCAGGCCGCGCTCGCCGGCGATGTCGAGTGGGAGCAACTCTACGTCGATCACCCCGCGATCGACTCGCGGACGATCGACATCCCGACGCTCGCGGCGCTGCCCGAGGGCACGCTCGGCCGCGCCTACGCGGACTTCCTGATCGCGAACCACCTGACGCCCGACGTGTTCGACGGCCCGCCGCCGGGCGTGCCGGACCCGCGCACGGCCTACGCGATCCAGCGGCTCCGCCAGACCCACGACCTGTGGCACGTGGTCACCGGCCACAACACCGACTTCGCGGGTGAGATCCGGCTCCAGGCGTTCACCTACGCGCAGCTCGGCGCACCGGCGTCCGGCATCCTCGCCGCGGTCGGCTCGATCCGCGGCACGCGCTATCACGCGACGCTCGCCACCGAGGTGCTGGCCGCGTATCGCGCGGGCAAGCGCGCCAAGCGGCTCGCGACGTATCGCTGGGAGGACAACTGGACGACGCCGATCTCGGTCGTGCGCGCCCAGCTCGGCATCACGCCGGCGAGCTACGCGCGGCTCGAAGCCATGGCGGCCTAGACTCCCGTACCATCGCGGCATGTCCCGCATCGTCATCACCGGCGCCACCGGCCTGCTCGGCGGCAACCTCGCCGCCGAGGCGATCGCCGCCGGCCACCAGGTCGTCGCGATCCGCCGCAGCGCGGGCACCTCGAAGCACCTCGACGATCTGCCGATCGAGTGGGTGACCGCCGGGCTCGACTCGATCCCCGCGCTCACCGCCGCGTTCACCGGCGCCGCTGCGGTGTTCCACTGCGCGGCCGCGGTCGGCGTGATCCGCGAGGTCAAGCCGGAGATGTACGCGGCCAACGTCACCGGCACCGAGAACGTGATCGCCGCGGTCGAGGCCGCCAAGGTCGCGCGGCTCGTGCACACGTCGTCGGTCGTCGCGGTCGGCCTGTCGACCACCGGCAAGCCGAGCGACGAGACCGCGACGTGGAACTTCGACGCGCTCGGCCTGGTCGACGCCTACGCGATCACGAAGCGCCAGGCCGAAGATCGGGTCGCCGCCGCGCGCGATCGGATCGACGCGGTCGTCGTCAATCCGACGTACATGTTCGGCCCGCGCGACGCCAAGCCGAGCTCGGGCAAGATGATCGTCGACGTCTGTCGCCATCGCGTGCCGGGCTGGACGCCGGGCTACAACAACTTCGTCGACGTCCGCGACGTCGCGCGCGGCATGCTCGCCGCCTGGCACAAGGGTCGCCGCGGCGAGCGCTACATCCTCGCCGGGCACGACATGACGTACGGCGCGATCTTCAAGACGATCGCGAAGGTCGCCCACACGCGACCGCCGCGGTTTCGCGTGCCGTACCCGATCGCCCGGATCGTCGGCTGGTGGGGCGATCGCGTCGAGGCGCGCGGCAAGGAGCCGATCGTGAACTCGACGCAGATCCGCTACGCGTACTCCGACCAGTTCCGCTTCGCGTCGCGCAAGGCGTCCGACGAGCTCGGCTACAGCTTCGGCCCGATCGAGCCGGCGATCCGCGACGCGCTTCACTGGTTCCAGGAGAACGGAACGCTGCCCGCGCCACTGTAGCGGTTACCTCAATCGAGCTCGACGAGGACGTTCGTGATCGCGCCGGTCGTGCGATCGACCGACACCTCGGTGTGCGCGCCGAGCCACTGGCCGAGGTAGATGTCGATGGTCGGGGCGGTCGGGAACGACGTCGACGTGTTGGTCTCGCGGAACTCGCGGATCGACTGCACGTGCTGCACGCGGAACTCCTTGGTCAGCTGATCGAGCGTGCGCCCGAACTCGCTGTTCAGGTAGTCCTGCGTCGCGAGGTACGCGAGCACCGCATCGGCGACCGCCTCGCGCGTGCTCGCGAGATCGCCGACGGTGGCGACGTGCGGCGCGACGAGCCCGAGCGGGCGCGCGTACGCCCCGTCGATCGTGCCATCGACCGCGAGGCCGAGGATCGCGGTGCGCGCGGTCAGCGAGGCGAGCCACAGGCCGCCATCCGCGTCGACCGCCGCCGCGACCTTGGCGCGCAGCGCCGCGGTGAACACCGCCGCGTGATCGGCGCCGACCAGGCCGACCGCGTCGCTCGCGAACGCCGGATCCGCGAGGCGCGTGTCGACCGCCGCGAGCGTCGACGCGATCGTCGCCGAGTCGATCGCCGCGCCGACCGTGCCGCGACAGGCCGACACCTTGCGCGCCTCGCCGCACGATCCGAGATCGAGCGCGCCGTCGGGCAGCGCGGTCAAGCAGGCGGTCATCGCCGGCGTGCACGTCGGGTTCGGCCACTTCGCGTAGACATCCTCCGACGTCAGCCCCAGCGTCTTGACCGCCAGGGCGATCGTCACGCGCGACGCGATCGCGCCCGCCGCGTGCTTCGCGCTCACCATCACGGTGCCCGCCAGGACCTCGGTCTCGGTCAGATCGAGCGTGAAGTCGCGCGCGTTGGCATCCACCGTCAGCGTGCCCGCGGTCGGCACGATCTCGGTCAGCGTGTCGTGCGTGCTCGCGGCGCGTCCCTTGAGCCGGTACACCGTACGGCCCGCGACCACGACCGGCAGGATCTCGGGCGTCCACGCCAGCGTCGATCCCGTGGTCGCGTGCACGCGCGGCCGCACCACGGTGTGCGCGGTCAGGCTATCCGGTCGGCCGTTCGAGTGCGTGAACGACAGCGACGCGAACAGATCGGTGCCGTCGAGCATCGGCCGGATCTCCGACGTGCCGTAGGCGATCTCGAACGTCCGCGGGCTCGGCTGCGCGGCCTGGCCGTAGACGTCGTCGTTGATGAACGCCGAGACGCCCTCCAAATTACGACTCGCACGGCCGGTGATCACGAAGCTCGTCCCGCGGCGCGCCAGGAAGTGGTCGACCCAGACGGTCGTGTCGGACACCCGGACGCGCAGCACGTCGGCGCCGTCCGCCTTGCCTTCGCTGCCCACATCGTCGACCTCGTCGGTCTGGGGCTCGGGTTGATCGGCGCACGCCGACGCGAGGGGGAGCACGAGTAGCCAGTGGCGGAGCACGGCTCCCGCTGGTGCAAGCATCGTGCGTCGCTAACCGGCCGAGATCACGTGGGCGCGCTGGCTACTCGAGTTGCCGGTTACTCGGGCGTGCGCGTGGCGAGGTAGCCGCGACCGCGGGTCATGAGGGCGCGAAAGCCTTCCAGATCGCCCGCGCGAACGACGGAGCGGAGGCGCTCGACCGCGTAGAGCAACGCCGAGAGCGACTCGGTCCCGTAGTCGTTGAGCGTCTGGATCTCGAAGTACAGATCGGGGTTCTCCCCGGCGACCTTCGCCGCGACGCCGAGCTGCGCGTCGAACGTGGTCGACGACAGGGTCGCGAGGCGAGGCGCGGCCTCGCCGCTGTCGGCGAGCGCGGTGAAGAACGCGATGTTGAGCGCGTGCGACAGGCCGAGCACGTAGGCGATCAGGCGATCGTGGCTCTCGAGGTCCATCTCGACGAGCGTGGCCATCGTCGGCTCGAACAGCGCGCGCGCCGCGGCGGTCGCGGACGGCGAGCCGACGTCGCAGAAGATCACGTGGCGACCGGACAGCAGCTCGGTGTCCGGGCCGAACATCGGGTGCACCGAGGTCACGTTGGCGCCGGCGGCGCGGAGGGCCTGGAGGCCGCTGCGCAGCGGGCTCTTGAGCGAGCCGACGTCGAACACGACGCCCTTGGGAGGCGCCTTCGCCATCTCCTCGAGGATCGCGTTGGTCGCGGGCATCGGCGCGGCGACGATCACGAGCTCGTGATCGAGCGTCTTCACGGTGCGCCAGTCGCGATGGTTGTGGATGCCATCGGGGCCGTCGCCCGGATCGGCGATCTCGACCGCGAAGCCCTGGGCGCCGAGGTACTGGACGAACCAGCGGCCCATGTTGCCGCCGCCGCCGATCACGAGCGCGCGGCGACCGTTGCCCTCGCCGCTGTCGGCGACCATGTCGCGCTCCTGCACGGTGAGCGAGCCGCGGATCAGCGCGAGGATCAGCTCCTCGCCGAGCGCCGGCGACAGGCCGTGCTGGACGGCGGCCGCGCGCGCGCGGGTGACGACGTCGCGCTCCTGGCGGAAGTCGCGGGTCGGGATGCCGGCCTCGCGCTTGACCTGACCGATCTTCTGCGCGACGGCCTGGCGCCGGGCGACGAGCGCGAGGATGTCCTTGTCGATCTGGCCGAGCTCGGTGCGAAGTGGATCCAGCCGGGTGCGCGCGTCGGTCATGCGCGCGCGACACTACCCCTTTCGGGCGGTGACCACACGCGCGACGAGGTGGGTCTCGGACGCGACGCTCGCGAACCCGACCTCCTCGAGGATCGCGGCGAGGTCGTCCTTCAGGTAGTCGTCGAAGAACGGCTCGTGGAACTCGCGCGGGAACTCGCGGAGCGCGGTCTCGATCACCGCGCTGTCGACGAGCTGCGCGGCATCCTCGATGACGACGAGACCACCGGGCTTCACGACGCGCAGCATCTCGCGCATCACGTTGCGACGCGCGTTGCGGGGCAACTCGTGGAACAGGTAGACGCTGGTGACGATGTCGAACGTCGCGTCGGCCCACGGCAGCTTCTCGCCGTTCTCGACCGCGAGCGTGAGCTCGTCGACCGCGGCGAGCCGCTCGCGCGCGACGCGGATGTAGGCCGGCGACAGATCGGCGCCGTGCAGCCGCATCGTCGGGTGCGTGCGCGAGATCTGGTGGAGCGTGCGCCCGGTGCCGCAAGCGACATCGAGCAGCTTGAGCTTGCTGGCATCCCCACCACGCTCGCGGACGTACTGCGTGATCGGCGGGATGACCTGCCGGCGCATGACGTCGGCGGTGCCGCGGAACAGGAGCTCGACGCCGAGCTCGTAGATCTCGGCCGAGTGCGCCGAGAAGTAGCCGTCGGTCTGCCAGTGGAAGTTGCGGCGGTAGTAGGCCGGGAACCGCTCCTTGTCGACGACCGGGATGTCCTTGTAGTCGTTCGCGCGCATGCGCCGCATGATCTGCGGCGTGTCGCGCAGCAGCGCCGGCAGCGATCTGAGATAGCGGCGGACCGGGAAGTCGAACAGCAGCTCGCGCGGATACAGCCCGGCATCGACGTTCGCGAGATCGGTCGCGTGCAACGCCTTGCGCCGCGCGATCAGCGCGCGCCACTCCGTCATCGAGAACGTCGGCCGCGGCTTGCGCGCGAGCACGCGCGCGGTCTCCTGGATCACCGTCGCGTTGATCAGGAACGACAGGTGCTGGCCACGGTACGCGATCCGATCGAGGACGCTGGGCATGGCCCGAGCTTAGCGCGCTATCGCCGTCGACGACGGAACATCGTGACCCCCGCGACGATCGACAGCAGGGCCGCGCCCTCGCCGCCACCGGTCCCGCAGCAACCCGTCGGCGGCTGGCCCATCTGAACGTCGGGCACCACGAGCTTCACCGGACAGCTCGTTGGATCGGCGGCGATCCCGAGCTGCGCGCGGACCCCGCACCAGCACGACTTCGCGGCGGCATCGGTGGTCTCGATGCACTTGGTGCAGAAGTCCTGCTGCACGGTGCCGTCGGCGCACGGGATCGGCCCGCTGATGTCCTGGTAGCGCAGCACCGGCGTCCAGGTCGCGAGATCGGTCGACTTCATGATGCCGTAGCCGTCGGACGGCTGGCCCGGGTGGCCGAAGTTCTGCGTGCAGGCCCAGACCTCGCCGGCGGCGGTTCTCGACGAAGCAGTTCGTGTGCGGCGGGTTCGCGAGCGCGGTGAACGTGCACGCGCCGGTCTTGCCGCAGTCGTGCGCGACATAGGCCCCGAGGGTCGGCGTGCCGGCGACCGTATCGCCGTTCGCGCGCACGACGAACGCCGCCGTCGTGTCGCCGAGATCGAGGACCTGGGTCCAGCTCGCGCCGGCGTCGACGCTGCGATAGATCGTGTCCCCGACGACGTCGTGCGGCACGGTCACGCGCACGAACACGACGTCCGGATCGGTCTGCGAGATGCCGGCGATCTCCATCTCGGAGTGTCCGCCGGTGACGAGGCCGGTCTGCGACAGCGGCACGTATGACGCGCCCGCGGTGTCGCTGCGCAAAAGGATGAACTGCGGGACCGTGCCACCGCCCGACACCGCGACGAACCGCCGGCCCGCGAGGTAGAGCCGCGACGGATCCGACTTCGCGATCGCCAGCGAGTGCCAGTTGTCGCCGGGGATCCCGGGATCGACGCCCGCGGGGAACGACACGCCGTCGTCGGTGGACCGATAGATCTTGCCGTTGTTCGCGTCGTCGAACGCGACGAACAGATCGCCGTTCGCCGCCGGCTCGAGGCTGGTCGCGAAGTTGGTGCCGAACTGCGTCGGCGCGAACGTGCAGCCATCGGTGTTGACCACGAGGCCCTTGTTCATCGCGGTCGCGAACACCTTGCCGCTTGCGGTGTACGCGAAGTCGGGGTCGTACTCGCTGCCGTAGCCGATCGCGTCCTCGCAGGTCCACAGCCACGTCGCGCCACCGTCGTGCGAGACGATCGCGCCGAACGTCAGCCCGACCCAGATGTCGGACTCGTGCTGCGGCCGAAACCCGATCGACTTGGTCGCCTCGGGGCGTCCGTTCGCGTGCGCCACGCCGGCCAGCGCGGCGATCACGCAGAGCGTGCGGATCACCGGCGACGACGGCGCAGCAGCGTGACGCCGGCGATCATCGACAGCATCACCGCGCCCGGCGCGACGCCGCGGTTGCCGCCGGTATCGCAGCAGCCCGTCGGCTTCTTGATCTGCGTGATGCCGCTGTCGGCTCCCTGGCCATCCGCCATCGTGACCGGGCACATCGTCGGATCGGCGGTGATGCCGATCTGGCCCTTCACGCCGCACCACTGCTGGATCGTGCACTTCTGGTTCTGCACCGAGCCCGCGTCGCACGCGATCGGACCCTTGATGTCCTGATACTTCAGCACCGACGTCCAGTTCGCCAGGTCGGTCGTCTTCATGATGCCGTAGCCATCGCCCGGGCTCCCCGGCGAGCCGAAGTTCTGCGTGCATGCCCAGATCTCGCCGAGCGCGTTCTCGACGAAGCAGTTCGTGTGCGGCGGGCTGAGCAGCGCCGACCAGGTGCACGTGGCGGCGGCGGTGCAGTCGTGGGACACGAACGCTCCGCTCCGCGGCGTGCCGGCGACGACGTCTCCGTTCGCGCGCACGACGAACGCGCCGACCGCGTCGCCCTTGTCGAGCACCTTGGTCCAGTTCGCCCCGCCGTCGCCGCTGCGATAGATCGTGTCGCCGATCACGCCGGCCGCGAACGTCACGCGCAGGAAGACGACATCGGGATTCGTCGTCGAGACCCCGGCGAATTCGAGCACCGAGTCTGACGAGAACTGGATGCCGGTCTGCGAGAGCGGCACGTATGACGTCCCGCCGTTGTCGCTGCGGAACAGCGTGTACTGCTCGATATTGCCGGCCTCGCCGCTCGGATCGGGCACGAAGCGGTAGCCGCTCGCGTAGACCCGGTTCGGGTTGGACTTCGCGACGATCAGCGTCTGCCACCAGTCGCCCGACATGCCCGGGCCGTTGCCGGTCGGGAACGTCGCGCCGTCGTCGACGCTCTTGTAGATCTTGCCGTCGGTCATCTCGTCGACCGCGACGTACAGCTCGCCGTTCGGGCCGAGCTCCTCCGAGGTGGCGAACTTGTTCGAGGTCGCGTCCTTGAACAGCGGGGTCGCCGCGAACGGCGCGCGGTCGAACACGCAGCCGTTCGAGTTGACCACCGTGCCGGCGAACGTCGTCGCGAACACCTTGCCGCTCGCCGAGTACGCGTAGTCGGGATCCCAGGTGCCCGCGTAGCCGACCGCGTCCTCGCAGGTCCAGTACCAGGTCGCGCCGCTGTCGTGCGAGACCAGCGCGCCGAACGTCAACCCGACCCAGACGTCGGACTCGTGACCCTGCCGGAAGTTGATCGTCGACGTCGACGGCGCCCGGCCGTTGGCCGCCGCCGTACCTGCCGCCGAGATCACGAGCAAGCTCGCGAGGAACTGCCTCATGCACCGAGGGTATCCCGTCGGAGCGAGCGGGTGCGAGCGGATCAACCTAGCCCGATCTCGCGCAGGCGCTGCGTCAGGTACTCACCCGCGGTCACCGGTCGGCCCGAGATGACACCGCCGGTCCGCGCGACGCAGCTCGGCAGGGGCGACAGGTCGACGTCGCGCCGCGCGTGGATGAAGCACGGCATCGAGAAGCGCTCGCTGCGGGCATCGGTCGGGTTGACCACGCGGTGCGTGGTGCTCTTGTAGAGCCCGTTCGTCACGTTCTGGAGCATGTCGCCGGCGTCGACGACGATCGTGTCGAACCCGGTGTGGACCGGCCGCCAGGTGCCGTCGCGCTGCAGGAGCTCGAGCCCGGCCGCGGTCGCGCCGGACAAGAGCGTGATGAGGTTGATGTCCTCGTGGGCCGCCGAGCGCACCGCGCCGATCGGCACGTCGGGCGCGATCGGTGGGTAGTACAGGACGCGCACGATCGTGTCGGCCTCGGTCACCATGTCGCGGAAGCGGCCGGCCGGCTCGTCGAGATACGCCGCGCACGCCTCGAGCAAGATCCCGCCGACTCGGTCGAGGTGCCGGTAGAGCTCGACGAGCGCGGGCCCGAAATCGGGGACCTCGCGCGGCCAGACGTTCGGCCCATAAACTGCGTGGACCGGATGATCGTCGGGCACATCGGGTCGCCCGATCTGCCAGAACTCCTTGAGGTCGGGGGCGCCCGAGTCGCGCGCGTGCTCCTTGCCGAATCCGGTGAAGCCGCGCTGGCCGTGCTTCGCGGGGTCGCAGTAGGCGGCCTTCACCGGCGTCGGCAAGTGAAACAGCGCCCGCGCGACGTCGTAGGCGCGCGTGGTCAACTCGGCCGGGACGCCGTGGTTGGCGACCGCGAAGAACCCGATGTCGACGAGCGCGTCGCCGAGCGTCTCGATGAAGTGCGCCCGCGCGCTCCCACCCGCCTCCCATTCGCCGAGATCGACGATCGGAATGTTCTGTGCCATCGCGGGTCGAGTATAACCGCGGACGGTGACCGACGAGGCCGAGGCGACGCTTCCCGCTGCCGACACGATGCGTGCCGTGTCGGTCGCGGCCACGCCGACCGAGGCGGACCTCGGCCAGCGTTACGATCTCGGACCGATCCTCGGACGCGGCGGCATGGGCGAGGTCCGGCTCGCGCGCGACGTCCGCATCGATCGCGAGGTCGCGGTCAAGCTGATGCATCCCGGCGCCCGCGACGACGGCTCGATCGCGCGGTTCTTCCGCGAGGCGCGCGTCCAGGGTGCGCTCGAGCATCCGGCGATCGTCCCGGTTCACGACCTCGGCATCGACGGTGACGGCCGGCCGTACTTCGTGATGAAGAAGCTCGCCGGCACGACGCTGCACGACGTGCTCGCGCGCGGCATCGCGACCGATGAGGACATCGGGCCCGGCCGATCGATGATCGGCAACTCGATGTGGACCCGGCGCCTGTTGCTCGCGCGCCTCGTCGATGTCTGCCTCGCGATCGAGCTCGCGCACACCCGGGGCGTCGTCCACCGCGATCTCAAGCCGGCGAACATCCAGCTCGGGGACTTCGGCGAGGCCTACGTGCTCGACTGGGGCCTCGCGCGGATCGTCGGCGACACCGAGCTGCAGTCGGTGCAGTCGCTGTCGGGCGACGCGGTGTCGGGCAAGGTCGACACGGTCGCCGGCGAGCTGCTCGGCACACCCGGCTACATGTCGCCCGAGCAGGCCCGGGGCGAGCAGGTCGACGCCGCGACGGACGTGTTCGCGCTCGGCTGCATCCTGTTCGAGATCCTCACCGGTCAGCCCGCGTTGCCGCGCGGGATCGAGGGCATCGAGCGCACCCTGTCGACCCCGAGCCATCGGCCGAGCCTGCGCACACCCGACCTCGAGATCGCGCCCGAGCTCGACGATCTGAGCACGCGCGCGACCGCCGCCGATCGCGCGCTGCGCCCGACCGCACGCGAGATCGCCGACGCGATCCAGGCCTACCTCGACGGCGATCGCGACCTCGCCCGCCGCAAGGAGCTCGCCGCCGAGCACGCCGCGCTCGCCCGCGCCGCGCTCGCCGGCTCGATGACGGTGTCGGCCGCGCGCGCACAGGCGATGCGCGATGCCGGTCGCGCGATCGCGCTCGACCCGGACAACGCGGTCGCCCAGGCACTGCTCGCGAACCTCTTGCTCGTGCGCGACGACGAGGCGATCCCCGAACCGGCGATCGCGGCCGCGAACCTCGAGCGCGGCCGCATCCTCCAGCGGCTGCTGCGGTTCGCGTCGTACGGCTTCCTGTCGATGCTCGCGCTCACGCCGATCCTCCTCGGGTTCACGATCCGCGCCTGGTGGCCACTCGCGCTGCTCGTCATCGTGCTCGCGTCGATCACGGCGATCACCTGGTACATCTCGCGCGACGTCGTGCCGATGCGCTCGCCGTGGTTCCCGCCGGTCCTGGTCCTCATGTTCGCGCTGCTGTTCTGCCTCGGCCTGATCTTCGGGCCGCTGTTCCTCTTGCCGGTGTTCATCACGGGCTCGCTCGCGGCATGGGTCGTGGTCCCGACCGGCTACTCGGCGCTGGCGATCTTCGTGGCGCACGCCAGCGTGATCTTGGTGCTGCTCGCGCTCGAGACGCTGCACGTCCTGCCGTCGACGTTTCACGCCGAGGGCCGCTCGCTCGTGCTCGAGCCGTGGGTCCTCGACATGACGCCCACGATGACGATCGTCACGATGACCATCGCCCTGTTGACGCAGAGCCTCAACACGTTGAACGTGATGCTGTCCTTCAAGCACACGTTCGAGACCGCCCAGAACCGGCGGCACGCCCAGGCGTGGCATCTGCAGCAGCTCCTGCCGCAGAAGAAAGACTGACGAGAACATGGACCCTGACGCGATCGGCGAGTTCTGGACCTGGTGGCCCACCGGCAAGGCGCGGATCGAGGCCGCGATCGCCGACGGCAATTACACCGACGAGCTGATCGCGGAGATCGGCACGCGGGTCAACGCGATCGACGAGGACCTCGACTGGGAGCTGTCGGCCGGGGACCGCGCGAACCACGCGTTCTGCCTCTCGGCCGGCGGCGATCCCGAGAAGCGCCTGGTCACCGAGGTGTGGAAGACGCGCGCGCCCGCCGCCGACGCGACCTGGGAGTTCCACCCGGCCCGAAAGCGCGGCGACCTCGACAACAAGCTCGGCATCGGCGACCACGAGCTCGCGTTCTCGACGGTGCTCGTCGCGTTCGAGCTCGACGAGAGCCGCGAGCGTGCCGACGTCACGATCTATCACCCGGTGTTTCCCGACGCGGCCGAGGAGCTCGCGCAGCGGATCGCGCTGCTCGCGCTCGACACCGCGCTCGGCGAGGATGGCGTCGAGCGCTGGGTCGGCAGCATCGAGATCGCCACGGAGGAGCCCGAGGGCGCCAAGCCGATCGCCGAGATGGTCGCGGCGATCGACGCGATGGCCGCGGCCGCGACCGGTGAACAGTTCGCGATCCTGCGCGGCGAGGATGGCGAGGGCGCGCCGCTGTTCGTGACGCTCAACCTCGCCCTCAAGCGGATCGATCACCTGATGTGCACGGTGCACGTCGCGATCGACGTCAAGATCCTCGCGCCCGACGAGAACGGGCTGACGACCGACACCGAGGCCGAGACGCTCGACGCGATCGAGGACGAGCTCGGTGAGGCGCTCGGCAGCTCGATCGTCTACTACGGCCGCGAGACCCGGCGCGGCCAGCGCGTGCTGCACTACTTCGCGCCCGAGGACAGCGGCGCGCAGGGCGCGATCGACCGCTGGGGCGCGGCTCACCCGGAGCGCGAGGTCTCCGCGTCCTTGACGCGCGATCCGACCTGGGAAGTCATGCGCCGCTTCAGCTGACGGACGAGGTTCGCGATCCGCTTCGGATCGGCGAGCAGTCGGCGCTTCTGCGGCAACGTCAGCTGCTTGATCGCGTACTCGAGCCGCAGCGCGAGCCCCTTGGTCGCGCAGCGCCGCTTGTAGATCACCGCGAGCGGCCCGCGGCCGCGCGTGTACTTCGCCCCGGTGCCCGCGTCGTGCTCGGCGATCCGTGCCGCGATGTCGACGGCGATCCCGCAGTACAGCGTGTCGTCGGCACAGCGCGCGACGTACACCCAGTACGTGCAGGTGCCGCTAGCCAACCTTGTGCTCGATCTCGGGCGGCGACGCGAAGAACCGGTTGCGCTTCGGATCGTTGAAGCGCTTGTAGTCGATCAGCCACGGCGTGACCTGCGCGGTACCGTTCTCGAGCCGGATCGTCGCCGCCATCGGCGTGACGCTGCGGTACGACGAGTCGGCCGGCAGGTCGTTGTTGTCGGCGCCGCCCGCCGAGAACAGCGTGATGAGCGACGTCTGCTCGCTGTACATCGGGCGGAACCCCGAGTCGACCTTCTCGTGGCCGCGCACCATCATCGAGCAGCCGATGCGCGTCATGAACGCCTCGAACTGGTTCTTGCCGAACGGGAACCGCGCGTTCTGCGCCTGGAGATCATCGGGGATGTAGTCCGCGGTCGACGGATCGCTCCACAGCATCTGGAACCGGAGGTCCGGGTCGTTGAGCGACGACAGGTCGGCGTACTTCTGCTTCATGTCGGCGTCGCGCGGGATGCCGGCGTGGACGAACATGAGATCGTCGAAGAACAGCATGTTCGGGATCTCCTCGAACATCCGCATGTACTCGGCGAACACCTCGCCCGACAGGTGGCCGACGAGCGTGTTGATCGCCTCGGCCGGCTTGACGCCGCCGTAGATCCGGCCGCGGTACTCGACGTAGTACTCGTGGTTGCCACGCAGGGGGAACACGTGGTCGGGCGCGGCGAGGAACAGCTGCATCACCGTGCGCAGGACGCCGTTGTAGCTGAACATGCCGCGATCGATGTAATCGCCGAGCAGCACGAGCTTGGGCTCGGGCTTGGAATGGTCGAGCTTCCAGGCCTCGAGCTTGGCGAAGAAGTCGGCCTGGAGCAGCGCCGCCTTCAGGCAGCTGTAGCAGCCGTGGAGGTCACCGAGCACGGTGAGCTCGTAGACCTGGCTCGGGTTCGCCGGATGAACGAACACGTGACCATCGAGGAACTGGGGCTGGCCCGCGAACTCGCTGACCGTGGACTTGCCGGCGAGCCGGCCGTCGCCGTCGATGCGCTTCTGGTTGAGCTTGGCGACGAACCGGGTCATGAGGTCGAGGTCGGCGTCGACCTGCTGCTTGATCCGCTCGGGCTGCGCCGAGTAGTGCTGCTCGAACTTCTGGAAGAACGGGTGGTCGTCGTGGCGGGTCTGCTTGGCGACCTCGCCCTCGATCTCGACCTTGTTGCGCTCGACGATCTCGATGTCGGCGTCGGCGAGCGGCGCCGCGCTCTCGCGGTCGAGCAGGCCCTCGAGCTCCTTCCGGAACTTCTCCTCCGACGGGTGGACGCTGCCGTCCGCGTAGATCAGCTCGTCGATCGTGGCCAGCAGCTCCTGCTGGTTGTCGCGCTCGAAGCTCTGGAAGATCTCGTAGCTGCGCAGCTTGAGCTTGGCCTCGACGAACTTCGCGACGTCCTCGCCGTCGGCGACCGCCTCGTCGAACAGGCCCTGGACCTGGCGATCGATCGTCTCGAACACCTCGTGGAAGTGCGCGACGAACTTGTTGATGATCTCCTCGCGCACCTTCGGATCCTCGTCGGGCATCGCGGCCTTCGCGCGCGCGGTGACCAGCTGGCGGATGTAGATGCGGACGAACGTCTTCTCGGTGAAGTCGAACTCGCCGTCGATATACCCGAAAGCCGTCAGGTAGAAGATGATCGCGTTCATCTGCTGCTCGGCGACGTCGGGATTCGTGGAGAAGGTGAGCATCGAGGTGGGCCACTTTAGCGCAGTCGAGCGTCCTATAGTCCAGCAGGTGAACGTTCCGATGTTCGACATGCAGGCGGAGCTCGTGCCGATGCGTGCGGAGATCGACCGCGCGATCGCGCGCGTGCTCGATTCCGGCACGTTCATCGGCGGCCCCGAGGTCGCGGCCTTCGAGCGCGAGCTCGCCGCGGCCGCGCACTGCCGCCACGCGATCGGCACCAGCTCGGGCACCGACGCGCTCCTCCTGTCGTTGATGCTGCTCGATGTCGGTCCCGCCGACGAGGTCGTGACCACGCCGCTGACGTTCTTCGCGACGGTCGGCGCCGCGGCCCGGCTCGGGGCGCGCGTCGTGTTCGCCGACATCGACGACGCCACGCTCGGCCTCGACCCACGGCGCGCGATCGCCGCGTGCAGCGACCGGACGCGCGCGCTCGTCACGGTGCACCTGCACGGCCATCCGGCGGAGCTTCCCGAGGCGCCGTGCGCGGTGATCGAGGACGCCGCGCACACGCTGATCGCGCTGCCGGTGCGCGGCGCGGCCGCGGCGCTGTCGTTCTTTCCGACCAAGAACCTCGGCGCCGCGGGCGACGCCGGCGCGCTCCTGACCGATGACGACGCGCTCGCCGATCGCGCGCAGCTCTTGCGCGGTCACGGCATGCGCCCGAAGTATCACCACGTCGCGGTCGGCGGAAACTTCCGGCTCGACGCGCTCCAGGCCGCGATCCTGCGCGCGAAGCTGCCGCACCTCCCGGCGTGGACGGCCGCGCGCCGCGCGCATGCCGCGCGCTATCGCGACGCGTTCGCCGCCGCGCGCGTGCCGGCCGAGCTGCGCCTGCCGCCGGTGCACCCGGCGCACGTCTATCACCAGTTCTGCATCCGTACCCCGCGGCGCGATGCGCTGCGCGAGGCCCTCGCCGCTGAGGGCATCGGTACCGAGGTGTACTACCCCGAGCCGCTCCACCTCGCCCCGTGCTTCGCCGCGCTCGGCTACGGCGCGGGCTCGTTGCCGAATGCCGAGCGCGCCTGCACCGAGTTGCTCGCGCTCCCGATCCACCCGGCGCTGGCCGAGGGTGCGCCCGCGCACGTCGTCGACCGGATCGCCGCATTCTTCGCGCGCTGACCTCCGGTGGCGTAGAATTTCCGGGTGCGGGGTGAAGCGTTCGTCGTCGTCGGGGTCGCCGCGGTGCTGGGTGGCACCGCGCAGGCCGATCCGCACCTCGAGGCGAGCGGCTTCGTCGGGTTCGACTACTTCGGGACCAACACGCAGCTCGGCAACTCGTGGGCGCCCGAGCAGATTCCCGGGACCGCCCCGGCGGTCGGCGCGCGCGTGCTCGGCCTCGTCGTACCCGACCTCGCGACGCTCGGTCGCGTCCACCTCGCGCTCGGCGTCGAGGGCGAGCTCGCGGTCGCCACCGCCTACACCGGCGGCAGCTTCGACGGTGGCCGGATGTCCTACTTCGCGCCGGTGTTCGGCTGGCGCGGCCACGCGCTGCTGCGCGCCGAGGGCTTCGGCATCGTCCACCCGCACCTGATCGTCGGGGCCGGTGGCGAGACCGTCGCGTCGAGCTCGCCGTTCATGAGCCAGGAGACCGACCCCGAGGTCTACTGGGGGCTCGGCGTCACCGTCGTGGTGTCGGATCGCTGGATGTTCCGGATCGACGGTCGCCACGGCATCATGCCGGGCCGCGACGGCGCGAGCTCGCTCTTCGAGATGCAGCTCGGCGTCGGCGCGACGTTCGGGCTCCCCCACGCGAAACCGATCCAGCACGTCGAGGTCGCGGTCGAGGTCGCGCCGCCGCCACCGAAACCCGAGCCGAAACCCGTCGACGTCGCCGTCATCCCCGCGGAGGATCCCGACGGCGATGGCATCGTGTCGGCGATCGACAAGTGCCCCGACGTCGCCGAGGACTTCGATCACTTCGAAGACGACGACGGCTGCCCCGATCCGGACAACGACCACGACGGCATCGCCGACGCGCGCGATGCGTGCCCCGACGAGGCCGAGACCCGCAACGGGTTCGACGACGACGACGGCTGCCCCGACGTCGTGCCCGCGCCCGTCACCCACGCGATCGCCGCCGCGCGCGCGATCAAGTTCGAGAGCGGCCGCGCGCGGATCACGCCCGAGGCCAAGCGCGCACTCGCCGAGCTCGTCGAGGTGCTCGGCGATCACGAGTCGCTGCGGATCGCGATCGCGGTCCACGCCGAGCGCGCCGGCGCCGCCGCCACCGATCTCGCCCACCGCCGCGCCGACGCGATGAAGTGGTACCTGGTCGATCAGGGCCCGGTGGCAGATCGGATCACGACCGCCGACGCGCCGGTCGCCAAGGGCCCACTCGTCGACCTCGCGCTGATCGTGGCACCCGCGCCGACGACGCCGTAGCTCACTCGTCGATGCGGCCGGGCAGATCGGCGACGACGTACGCGAACACCGCGGCCGCGGCGACGTCGTCCGCGAGCGTCTTCGGATCGACCTTGTCGAGCGTGTCGGCATCGGTGTGGTGGATGTCGAAGTAGGTGCGCCCGTCGGTGTCGAGCCCGATCTGCGGCACGCCGGCCGGCGCCATCGGCGAGATGTCGGCGCCGCCGTGGCCGACCGTCGCGCGCGTGGCACCGAGCGGCGCGAGCAGCGTCGCGAGATCCGCGAGGTGCTTCTGGATCGCCGCGCTCTTGTCGGGCCACTTGTCCTTCGCGGGATCCGGCTTGCCGATCGAGAACCCGCGCGGCGCGAAGCCTCCGCTGTCGGCCTCGAGTGCCGCGACCGTCTTGTCGAGCTCGCCGGCGTGATCCTTGGCGTACGCCTTGGCGCCGTTGATCCCGTTCTCCTCGTTGACGAACAGGACGACGCGGATCGTCCGGCGCGGCTGGAGCCCGAGCCGGCGCAGCGTGGTCAGCGCCTGCATCATCGTGACGACCCCGGCGCCATCGTCGTGCGCGCCTTGGCCGACGTCCCACGAGTCGAGGTGCGCGCCGATCACGACGACCTCGTCGGGCTTGTCCTTGCCGCGCAGCTCGCCGATCACGTTCGCCGACGCGACGTCGGGCAGCATCTGCGACTCGAGCGCGAGGTGCACCGTGGCGCCGCCGCTCGCGGCCAGGCGCGAGAGCAGCGCGGCGTCCTCGACGGTGACCGCCGCGGCCGGGATCTTCGGCACCGCGTCGTCGTAGCGGACCGCGCCGGTGTGCGGCAGGCGCAGGCTGTGCGCGGTGACCGATCGCATCAGCGTGGCGACCGCGCCGAGCTTGGCCGCGCGGATCGCGCCCTGCGTGCGGTACTCGACGGTCTCGCCGTAGCCGGAGCCCTTGTCTTCGCTGTAGGCCGGCATCGCGACGTCGTACAGCACGATGGCGCCCTTGACTGCGTCGCGCTTGGCGTCGAGCTCGGCCCAGCTCGTCACCACGACGACCGGCGCGGTGATCCCGCCGCGTGGCGTCGGCACCGAGTAGCCCAGCCCGATGATGCGCAGCGGTCGCGCGATCGGTGCGACCAGCTCGGCCGCCTCGGGCCCGCGCACCCAGTGCGGCACCATGACTGCCTCGGTGCGCGCGTCGTGGCCGTCGTCGGCCATCGCCTGCTTGCCCCACGCGACCGCGGCCTCGAGGTTGGCCGAGCCCGCGATCCGGTTGCCGATCCGGTCGGTCAGGTGCGACAGCTTGGTGAACGCGCCGCGATCGGCGCGCGCCGCCGCGATGATCCGGGTCGCGACCTCGCGATAGTGGGCGGCGATCGGTGCCGGCGCCGACGGATTCGCGGAGTCGGTCGAGGCGACCCACGCCGGCTTCTGGGACATGGCGTGCGGTTCGCTACACGCGGCGACCGCGACGACGAACAGGAGACCCTTCATGCAGATTCGCTCTCCATAGCAGCCACGGGCTCGGCGCGTGGGATCCCGCGCGCCCCGATCTCGGCGAGCAGCTCGATCACCGCGACCAGTCGCTCGGCCGCGCCGGTGCGCCCGAGCGCGAGGTCCGATAGCGGCATCGGGTGATCGATCGGCGCGCCGTGGCCCGGATAGACGCGCCAGCGCAGGCCCTCGCCTTGCCAGTACGCGAGCCAGCCGTCGAGCGTCGCGGTCGCGCGGGCGCGCAGATCCGGATCGAGCAGCGTCGCGAACGTCTCGGTCGACCCGCGGCAGCGGAACCGGGCATCGAACGCGTCGTCGCCGGCCCGCAACATCGGACCCGCGACCGGGGCCGGTGGGTTCACGCCGGTGCCGCGCTCGGGGATCGCCCACAGCGTGAGCGACGCGCCGCGCAGCTCGTCGATCTCGCGCCCGACGACGACGTCGAGCGAGAACACGCTGCCCTCGACGCGCTGGATCTTCAGGCGGACCGCGAGGCCGGCGCGCTCGCCGACGATCATCGACGACGACATCCCGTCGTCGCCGCGCGCGGTCAGGCTGTGGACCTCGTCGAACGAGCGCTTGAGGCTCTGCGCGACCGTCGTGATGTAGCCCGACCACACTGCGTCGGGGATCGGCTTGGTGACCGGCTCGATCGGCATGCGATCGAGCTCCTCCTCGCGCACGCTGCGCGCGGCCTCGGCGATCAGCGCGAGCCCGAGCAGCGGCAGGAGGTAGTGGTTGGGATACTTGAAGCCGTAGCCGCCGAGCACGATGAACAAGAGGCCGATGCCCACGTTGCGGCGCTGCTCGCTCGGCGACGTCGCGCACGACGCCAGCGTCCAGACCAGCGTCGCGATCGCCAGCAGGTACAGCGCGAGCCGCGGATCGGACTGGCCCGGCGCGAGCTCGACGCCGATCGCCAGGGTCGCGGCCTTCGCGACGATCGGGTACCACATGCGCGACGCGACCGCGCCGACCGCGGCCACCGCCATCGCGACCAGCACCGGGCCCGGCCGGGTGACCGCGCGCGCGAACGGCCGCGGCGCGAAGCAGTACGGCGTCGCGAGCGCGGCGAACGCGAGCAGGAACACGCCGACCTGCTGGATCCGGAGCCCCGGGCCGTCGAACGTCTGATCCGGCCACAGGAAGTACGTGCCGAGCGCGTCGACTACGTGGAGCAGGAGCGGCAGCGAGATCAGCCCGAGCCCGAACTGGATCCCGCGATCCTTGGTGCGCCCGATCGCGCTCGCGACCAGCGCGATCACGCCGACGCCGAACGCGATCTCCCGGACGACGCCGAGCGCCGGTGGCTCGGAGATCACGAGCGGGATCGCGGCGACCAGCGCGGCGAACCCGAGGATGCCCGCGGTGATCGAGCGACGGACGTCGCGCTGGACGAACGCGTCGACCACGCGGAGCCCGGCGACGACGAGCGCGAGCGTGCCGGTGAAGTAGAAGGCGAACAGGCCGAGGTAGGCGAGCGCGGTGTGCCACCCGGGTGGCGCGCCGGTCAGCGGCTTGAGGAGCGGCACCGCGACCCGATCGACGATGACCTCGACGAGCGCGAGCCCGAGCAAGATCCGGGTCGGCTTCAGCCGATCGAGCACGGCAAAACTGTAGCGCAGCAGGGATTTCGGCGCAGAACTTGGCCCGCCCTTTGGCGACAGATATCCTACATGTCGTGAACCTGGCACCACTGGTGATCGTCGTCGGGCTCACCGGGCTGGCCGCCGCCAACCCCCGGGTCGTCCTGGATCCCGGGCACGGCGGCTCGAACTCCGGCGCCCACGGGGTGACCGGCACGTTCGAGAAGCAGCTGACGCTCGCGATCGCCGACCAGCTCGCGGTCCGCCTGCGCGCGCGCGACATCGACGTCCAGCTCACGCGCACCGGTGACACCTCGCACACGCTGCGCGACCGGGTCGCGTTCGCGAACAAGGCGCACGCCGACCTGTTCGTCAGCATCCACTGCAACGCGTCTCCGACGCGAACGCAGCGTGGCTTCGAGTCCTACGTGCTGACCGCGCGCGGCCTCGATGTCGACGGTCGCGCGCTGCGCGCCGACGTCGGCACGCCCCGGCCCGGCGTCGATCCCGAGGTCGCGCTCGTGCTCGACGACGTCGAGCGCGGCGCCGCCCAGTGGGAGGCCGCCGATCTGGCCGCCCGGGTGCAGGCGAACCTCCGGACCCAGCGCGGCGCGACCGGCGATCGCGGCGTGCGACAGGACGCGCACCACGTGCTGCTCGGCGCGACGATGCCGGCGATCCTCGTCGAGGTCGGGTTCGCCGATCACCCGATCGAGGGCAAGGAGATCGCGGATCCGGCGGTGCAGGCGCAGATCGTCGACGCGATGGCGCGCGCGATCATCGACCAGCTCGCCGAGTAGTCACTGGCAGGTCGACGTCGTGGCGTCGCACCGCATGCCGAGACAGTCGGCATCGAACACGCAGTGCACGCCGCTCGCGCACGCCGGACACGTGTTGCCGCCGCAGTCCGGGCCGCTCTCGAAGCCGGAGACCACGCCGTCGGTGCAGCTCGGGGCCGCGCACGTGCCGTTGCACGCATTCGACTGGCAGTCCGCCGCGACCGTGCAGGCACTCGCGCCGGGGCACGGGTTGCACCCGCCGCCGCAGTCGACCGCGGTCTCATCGCCGTCGAGGATCCGGTCGCTGCACGTGTCGGCGGCTGGCCCTGCGAGGCACTTGCCGGCCGCGCACGGCTTCAGGTGCAGCTGGAACCCGAACGACACCTGCATCACCCCGCCGAGCTCGACGTCGGAGAACGTCAGCGCCTGGACCAGCGAGTTCGCGCGGATCTCGTCGACCGAGAACAGGCCGTCCTTGTTGGTGTCGAGCGACCGCGCGAACGACAGGTGGTGATTCGGATCGGCCTTGAGCATCGCGAGCATCCCGACCGACATCTCGGGGATCACGTCGTCGACCGGGAACCCGCCGTGGATCGTCGCGAGGTAGCCGGTCGCGTCGGGCACGAGCTCGATCTCGAGCGTGGTCGTCGGCATGACCAGGGGATCGGCGTCGGTGAAGAACGGGATCCGCAACGTCGCCTGGCCGGGCGCCTTCGACCGCGCGCGGTTCGACTGGAACGCGCCGCCGATGAACTTGCCGCCGAACGGCACGTCGGCATCGCCGTCGGCGCCGAGAACCGAGATGCCCGCGTGCAGGTCGTCCATCAGATCGTCGGACCGGATGATGACCGACGACGCGAGCACGCCCGACGCGATCATGTCGGCGGCGTGGGTCGTGACGTCGCCCTCGGAGGCGAGCAAGCCGACCGCGTTGCCGAGCTGGTTGTCGAGGCTGCCATCGCCGTCGAGATCGTCGGACATCTGGTGACGGGCTTCGGTCGTGGTCGGCAGCGTGATCGCGTCGACCACGAAGCGGTGCGGCGCGCCGTCGAACGGGCCGACGACGGTCGGGAGGCCGGTGGGTTCGGAGGCGCAGCCCACCAGGGCGACGAGGAAGCACGCGCGCGGCATCGTCATCATCATGGCGGGTAGATCGTACAGGTCGAGGTGGTGCCGTCACAGTGCGTCGTCTCGCAGTCGAGGTCGAAGACGCAATGCACGCCGACCGCGCAGGCCGCGCAGGCCGTGCCGCCGCAGTCGACCCCGCTCTCGAAGCCATCGACGATGCCGTCGGTGCAGGTCGGCGCCGCGCAGATGCCGGCGGCGCTGCACGAGTCCGACTGGCAGTCGGTGTCGACGTGGCACGCCGCCGCGGCCGCGCAGTGCTCGGCGCAGCTGCCGCCGCAGTCGACCGCGGTCTCGTCGCCGTCCTTCACCCGATCGAAGCACGAGTCGGGTGGTGGCGTGGGCTCGCACGTGCCGCTCGCGCATGCCTTCAGGTGGATGCGATAGCCAAACGACATCATCTTGCGGCCGTGGTCGAGCGCGACGTCGGCGATGACGATCGACTGCACGAGTCCGTTGGCCACGATCTCGGCGTCGGTGATCACGCCATCTGCCGGGTTCGTGTCGAGCGTGCGCGCGAGGTCGAGGTGATGGTTCGGATCGGCGAGCAACATCGCGTGGATCGAGCGCTCGAGCTCGGCCATCACGCTCGCCTGGACGAGGCCACCGCGCAGGAACCCGACATACCCGGTCTGATCCGGCTGGAGATCGATCTGCAGCGTCGTGGTGTCGAGCACGAACGGGTCGGCGCTGACGAAGCCCGGGACGTGTAGCGCCGCGGTCCCCGCGGCACCCGACGCGGCGCGGTTCGACGCGAAGATGCCGTCGACGAACGTGCCGCCGAACGGCACGTCCGCGTCGCCATCGGTGCCGAGGAACGAGATGCCGACCTTGCCGTCGTTCTGGAGATCGTCCGAGCGGATGATGACCGACGACGCGAGCGTGCCCGACGCGATCATGTCGGCCCCGTGCGGGTTGACGTCTCCACCGAGGTTGAGGACCGACATCGCCTGCCCGAACACGTTCTCGGGGTTGCCGTCGCCATCGAGGTCCTCGGCGAACAGCCGGGCATCGCTGCCGGTCATCGGGATCGTGACCGAGTCGATGACGAACCGATGGGGAGCGCCATCGAACGGTCCGGTCACCGGTGGGGTCGGGTCGGTGGCGCAGCCGGCGAGCGAGAGGAGGACAAGCGAACGATACATGCCCGACCCATGCTGCAAGGCCCTTGCCGGTCCGACCACCACACCACCGGGCTCGCTGGCCCTACCGGGCGGTGAACCTTCACCGATCAGAGGCCGAAGAATGACCTGATGCCCGACAGGATCTTCTCGCGCTCGGTCGCTTCGCGGGCCTTCCGCGCCTCCTCGGACAGACCCTCGCGGATCATGTCGAGCTCGACCTTCCGCTTGGCCAGGATGTTTGACACCTCGACGGCGATCTCGGGGCGCTCCTTGAGCACGCTCTCGAACGTCGCCTTGCCGAGCCGCAGGCACTCGACGTCACCACACGCGACCACGTTGGCGGTGCGCGGCGTGCCGGTCATGAGGCTCATCTCGCCGAAGAACGCCGGGGCATCGAGCTTCGCGACGACCTTCATGCGCTCGGGCGCCGGGCCGTCGCCGTCGATGTCGACGATCGTGCGGACCTCGACGGTGCCGCTGGTCAGGAGGTACAGCCAGTGCGCGGTGGCGCCCTGCTTCGTGATCAGCTCGTCCTTGACGTAGATCGCGGGCTTCATGCCACCCGCGAGCACGCGGAGCTCGTCGGGCGTCAGCGACTGGAACAGGTGCACGGTGCCGAGCGCGTCGAAGTAGCGATCGGAGTCACGCTTCTCGAGCCGAGCCTTGTGCTCCTGGTCGTGGATCTCGGCGAGGTTGACGATCGCCGGCAACGCGAGCGGGATCCCGGCGCGACGCAGGGCCGTGAACAGGCGGGTGCGGACGCGCGAGTTCGTCGGATCGTCGGACGCCAGATCGATGATCCAGTAGCGCACCGCGTAGTACGCGAAGCTGTCGCGGCCGTCCTTCGCGAAGTCCATGCAGACGACGCTCGGCTTGGGATCGAGCGCGATGTTCTCGATCGGCGCGGCGTGGATCGCGTCGGTCACGATCTGGATCACGTGCGACGGCGAGAACCGGAAGTCGACGTTGAAGTAGACCCACATGCGCTGCGGCGTCGCCTTGCCGTCGCGCTTGCCGAGGATCGTGATGTTGTTCGCGAGCAGCTGCGAGTTCGGCACCACGATCGTCGACCAGTCGCGGGTCTCGACGAGCGTGTGGCGCCAGCGGATCGCGCGCACCTTCCCCTGCTTGCCGTTCTCGAGCAGGATCCAGTCGCCCTCCTTGATCGAGCCGTCGAGCTGGAGCGCGACGCCGCCGAGGATGTTGCCGAGGGTCTGCTGCAAGGAGATCGCGAGCACGGCCGAGGCGACCGCGCCGGTCGCGAGCGCGCCGGTCGGATCCATGCCGTGCTGGGTCAGCGTCGCCACGATCGCGAGGACGTAGGCGAACGCGATGAGGAGGTCGCTCGCGATCGTCGGCAGCACGACGCGGACGAGCGGCAGCAGCACGAAGAACACGACGAGCCCGCCGACATTGACGAACCCGACCGAGCGCAGGATGTGCGCGATCGTGGCCATCCGCTCCTGCCACAACACCGAGCCGTAGACATCGACGATCTCGCGGGCCGCGTACGCGGTCGCGAACATCGCGAACAGCGTGACCGCGCGCCGGATGCGCGGGCGCTGCTTCGGGGCGCGCCAGTTGACGAGCGCCGCCGCGACGATCACGCTCGCGAAGAGCGCGCCTCCCCAGATGAGGTCGGGTGCCACGTCAGAGCGTCGGTCGCGGGCCGTACGGCGCGATCGGCGGCCGGTCCGGGTGCCAGATGTTCGTCTTCTGGTACTCCGACGAGTCCATCAGCGTGAAGCCGACGAACAACGACGCGGCGAGGATCGCGCTGACGAACACGACCGAATGAAACAGCTTGTCGTACTTGAGGTGCATGAAGAACAGGATGACGAGCGAGGCCTTCAAGACCGCGATCGACATCGCGATCGCGAGGTTGATGTTCGCGCCGAAGTCGATCCGCGTCGCCAGCACGGTGACGACCGTGAGGAACAAGAGCGTGCCGCCGGTCCCGATCAGCACCTTGATCGAGGCGACGTGCGAGATCCCGTGATCGTCGTGGTCGTCGTGATGTTCAGCCATGGCGGGACCTTTAGTGGATCAGATAGAGGAGTGGGAACAGGAAGATCCAGATCAGATCGACGATGTGCCAGTACAGCGCGGCGAAGTCGATCGGTCCGAAGTAGTCCTCGGTGAAGTGGCCCTTGATCGACCGGATCAGGAGCCAGATGAACACGCCGATGCCGAACAGCACGTGGACGCCGTGCAGGCCGGTCATCGCGAAGTAGATCGACAGGAACATGTTCGTGTGCGCCGGCGGCGCGCCCGCGGCCTCGCGCTCGTGCTCCTCGTGCGTCGTCATCTCGTGGACCGGGTGGATCGTGCCCTTGCCCGTTGCCAGCGACGTCGGCTTGTCGGCGAAGATGTCGCCGGCGTCGGGAGCCTTGGGCGGCGCATCGCACTTCGCGATGATCCTGGTGTCCTCGCCGCGCTCGACCTCGTCACCGAACTCGACGAGCACGCCGACCTGCGGGCGCGCGGCGCTGCCGCTGATCGCCTCATCCGGTTTTGTCAGGTCCGGGCACACGGCGGGCTGCGAGGCCGTACGCCAGCACGGGAACTTGTGCGCGGCCTCGGCGGTCTTCGCCGCGGGCATCTCGCTCGCGCTCTCGGCCTCGCCGAACATCTCCTCGGGGCACTGCAGCGGGACCGGCGTGCTCGACGTCTCGACCCAGTCGGCGCCCTTCTTGGTGCCCTTCGAGATCGTGACCGTGCAACGGGCCTGGACGCCCTCGGTCTTCGGATCCTGATCGACGAGCTTCTCCTCGAAGCAACCGCTCTTGATCTTGCCGCGGGTCTCGTCGTCGATGAAGTCCCACTCGACGGTGGTCTTCGATCCGGGACACTCGTTCTTCTTCGTCAGCAGCTCCGTTCCACCCGGGCTGATGCACGGATCGAAGTAGCGGCCGAACAGGATGCCCTCGTGATACTTGTGCGAGTACTCCTTGTACTTCACGCCCATGAACGTGCAGGCGCACAGGATCGTGACGACGATGCAGCCGATCAGCCCGGCGCGCTGATTCTTCTGCGCGCAACGCACCGCCCACGCCGCGGTGAGGCTCGAGAAGATGAGGACGGCGGTGTTGATCGCACCCATCTTCACGTCGAGCCACTTGTGCGCGTACGAGTAGATCTCGGGATGGTGGATTCGATACAGGATGTACGCGACGAACAGCGCGGAGAAGAACAGCACCTCCTGCGCGAGGAACAGCCAGATGCCGAGCTTGCCGGCGTCGAACTGGTGCTTCGCGTCGTCGTAGTGATGCTGGATGAACCGCGAGCCGGTACCGTGAGCGCTCACGACTTGGGCTCCTCGTCCTTGGCGATCGGCTTCGCTGCATCCGCCTCGGCCTCGGCTGCCTTCTCGAGCTTCTCGACGACCTTGGCCGGCGGCTCCTCCGCCTTGGGACCTTGGTCCTTGGGCGCGTCCTCGGTCTTGGGCGGAACGCGCTCGGCGATGCCGGGCTCTGCCTTGACGGGCGTGGCGACCACCTTCGCCGGCGTGGCGTGCGGCGTGACCTCGGTGATGCCCTCGCCCTCGCGACCCCAGTCGTCCTCGCCGTACTCGATGAGGTCATCGTAGTTGTAGAGCTCGTGGAGCACCGGCGGCTTCTCGAAGTTGTAGAGCGTCGGCGGCGTCGGCGCCTGCCACTCGAGCGAGCTGCCACCCCACGGGTTGCGCGTCGCCTTCTTGCCGGTCCAGAACGACGCCATCAGGTACATCACGCTGGTGAACAGCGAGATCCCGAGGACGAACGCGCCGATCGTCGAGAGCTGGTGGAAGATCTGGTACTGCGGATCGTAGTCCCAGTAGCGCCGCGGCATGCCGCGCGCGCCCATCACGAACTGCGGGAGGAACGTCAGGTTGAACCCGAAGAACACGCCGGTCGCGCAGATCCTGCCGAGGCTCTCGTTGTACATGCGGCCGGTGAACTTCGGCCACCAGTAGTGGAGCGCGCCGAGGAAGGCCACCAGCGTCGAGCCCATCATCACGTAGTGGAAGTGGGCGACGACGAAGTAGGTGTCGTGGAGGTGGACGTCGACCGCGAGGATGCCGAGGAACAACCCGGTCAACCCGCCGATCGTGAACAGCAACAGGAACGACAGCGCGTACAACATCGGCGTCTTTAGCCGGATGTCGCCCTTGTAGAGCGTCGCGACCCAGTTGAAGACCTTGATCGCACTGGGGATGCCGACGGTGAACGTCAGCGCCGAGAACACCATGTTCGCGAGCCGCGACTGGCCCGACACGAACATGTGGTGGCCCCAGACGAGGAACGACAGCAGCGCGAGCGACACCGACGAGTACGCGACGAAGCGATAGCCGAACAGCGGCTTTCGAGAGAACGTCGAGATCAGCTCGCTGATCACGCCCATCGCGGGAATGATCATGATGTAGACGGCGGGGTGCGAGTAGAACCAGAAGAAGTGCTGGAACAGCACCGGATCGCCGCCGAGGTTGGGATCGAAGATGCCGATGTGGGCGAAGCGCTCGACCGAGAGCAGCAGCACGGTGATGCCGAGCACCGGCGTCGCCAGCACCTGCATGATCGCGGTCGCGTAGATCGCCCAGATGTTGAGCGGCAGCTGGAACCAGCCCATGCCCTGCGGGCGGAACTTGTGGATCGTCACCAGCATGTTGAGGCCGGTGAAGATCGACGAGAACCCGAGGAGGAAGACGCCCGACGTGGCGACAAGCACCGCGGTCTGCGTCTTCAACGAGTACGGCGTGTAGAGCGTCCAGCCGGTATCGAGGCCGCCGAACGGGATCGACAGGACGAGCAGCAGCGCACCCGCCGACCACAGGTAGAACGACGACAGGTTCAGCTTGGGGAACGCGACGTCGGGCGCGCCGAGCTGGATCGGCATGATGATGTTGCCGAGCGCCGCCGGGATGCCCGGGATGATGACGAGGAACACCATCACCGCGCCGTGCAGCGTGAAGAACTGGTTGTAGGTGTCCTGGCCGACGATCGTCTTGCCCGGCGCCCACAGCTCGGTGCGCACCAGCAGCGCGAATGCGCCGCCGAGGAGCAACGCGCCGAGGATGCCGAACAGGTACATCATCCCGATCCGCTTGTGATCGAGCGTGAACAGCCAACCCTTGAGGCGCGTCCCGAACGGCTTGCCGTTGTGGATCGACAGGAAGTCCGGCTCGGTGACCGGCGTGTGGATGCGTTGTGGTGTGGTCGCCATGGCTTACCTACTTGAGCGACTTGAGAAAGGCGATGATCCCCTGGATCTCGCTCTCTTTGAGGGCACCCTCGAACGAGGGCATCGTGGGCGGGTAGCCAGGGCGCGCTTCCGCTTGGGGCGCGAGCACCGAGCGCCGGATGTAGTTCTCGTCCATCTTGATCGTCCGGCCGTCGGACAGCCCGACCTGCGTGCCGAAGTCGTGGAAGAACGACGGGCCGATGCGTGCCGAGCCGTCGATCGAGTGGCACGAGACGCAGCCCTTCTTCTCGTACAGCAGCTTGCCGAGCTCTTCGGGCGGCAGGTTCTTCTCGAGGGCGTCCTTGTCCGCGAGGTAGCGCTCGTACTTGCCGGGCTCCTCGACGACGACGACCGCGCGGCGGCCATCTTCCTGGATGCCCATCTGCGAGTGGTTCGTGCCGCAGTACTCGGCGCAGTTGAGCCGGTACGTGCCCGGCCGCGTCGCCGTGAACCACGCGTAGGTGTAGCGCTTCGGGACGATGTCCTGCTTGACGCGCATCACCGGCGCGTAGAACGAGTGGAGGACGTCGGTCGACGTCATGACGAGCCGGACCGGCGTGCCGACCGGCACGTGGAGGTCGACGTCCTTGACGCCGTTGGAGTGCTTGAACTCCCAGGTCCAGCGCTGCGCGGTGACCGCGATCTCGACGGCCGCGGTCGGCGGGGTAACGACCTTCACGTAGGACGTCCAGCCGTACCAGAACAGGAACACGCAGATGAGGGTCGGGATCACGGTCCACGTGACCTCGAGCGCGTCGTTGTGCGCGGTCGAGGGCTCCGGCTTGCGGCCGGGCTTGTGGCGGTACTTGATGACGAAGTAGACGACGACGCCGGCGATCGCGATGAAGAAGAACGCCGACAGCCCGAGCACCGACATGAACAGGAGGTCGCTGTCATCGGCGGCCGAGTTGACCGCCTTGGGCATCCAGAAGTTGCCGGCCTCGCGGACCGGACGCTCGGCCTCGCGCTGGTACCAGGGCTTCGCGATCAGCGACCCGTGCAGGTTGCCGCTCGACGAGTGAAAGCCGAACGTGCCCGGCGCGAGGATCTGGAGGCACGTCGTCGTGCCGGTCGGCGCCTTCAGGTTGATGTCGCTCGCGGTCGGATCGGGGACCACGTCGTGGGTCTTCAGATCGAACCGGATGATGTCGTTCACCTCGACGTCGTTGGGCTTGAGCCGCTGCGCCTCGATGTCGGTCTTCGGATCGAAGCCCTTGTTGCGCGTGTCATCGGGGATGACCAGCGAGACGTTGAAGCTGTCGTCGACGACGTACTTGGCGTCCTTGCAGGGCGCTTCGCCGACCTTGGTCGTCTTCGGCGGCTCCGGTGTTGCCGGGGCGCTGGCACCCGAGCCCGAGCCCGAGCCCGCGGCTTCGACGATGGCCGAACCCGAACCACTGCCGGAACCCGAGCCGCTACCCGGACCGGGTTGCGCGCTCGCGCCGACGGCAAACAGAGCGAGGGTGGCAGAAATGCCGACGATCGCGATCGTCTTGATTGTCTTCATCGGTCTCACGAGACCTCCGGTCGGGCAGGACGGCTGCGGCGCACGAGGTGAAGAACCCCGAAGCCAGTCAGCAAGAGGACGAGGAAGCCTGCGGCTCCGATCCGCAGCGCCATGACTCCGGCGTGAGCATGGCTGCTCGCATCCGGATCGAAGTGATAGCAACGCAACATGAAGCCGCTCGCCGTCTTGGGCTGCGCGAGGCCCGCCGCGAAGATCGACTCGCGCATCACGCCGGCCGGGAACTCGATGCCGTAGACGTAGCGGGTGACGGTGCCGTTCGCGGCGAGGAACGTCAGCGCCGCGGGGTGCGCCCACTCGGCGCGCTCCTCGACGTAGTTGTACTTGAAGCCGACGCTGTCGGCGACGCGGCGGATCTCGCTGCCGTCGCCCGGCGTGGCCGCCGCGAGGAACGTCCAGCCGCCGGCGAGCGCCTTCGCCCGCTGGTCCTCCGGCAGGCGCGCGACGTAGCGATCGCGTAGCTTGCCGAGCTTGGCGAGCGGCTCCTTGGGCTCGAGATCGATCGTGATGATGCGGAACTGCTCGCCGACCTTGAACACGGCCTGCTTGCCATCGGTGCGGCCCGGCACGACGCCGGGCAGCGCGATCGGCGGCAGCGCCGCGGTCAGCCCGTTGAGCTGGACGCTGCACAGCATCGGGCAGTCGGAGTAGTTGAACGTGAGGATGATCGGCAGCCCGCTGCCATCGCCCGCGATCACCGTCGCGAGCGACACCTGGGCACCGTCGATCGTCCGGAACATCGCGTCGAGCGGCAACTTCGCGCCGACGTGCTCCTCGACCGTGACGTCGTTCGCCTTGTAGGTCGGTGGCGGCGGCAGGATCTGGTCCGAGATCGAATCCTCGGGGTGCGCGCCGGCGATCCCGGTCGTCGCGAGTGCGACGACGAGGACGAGCCCGTATGTGCGCGCGCGCATCATGAGATCAGTGAGCCCCCGAGCCCGCCGAGGTGCCGGTCGGAGTCATCGGGGCGATCGGCGCAGCCGAGCCCGAGCCCGCGCCCGAGTCCGCCGAGCCCGAGCCCGCGCCCGAGCCAGCGGCCGCCGGTGTTGGGATCATCTTGGGGCGACCGAACACCGGCAGGATCGTCGGCGTCGTCTGCGGACCGACCATCGGGACGAGATCCGTCGCATCGCCCTTGGCCGCCTCGAGGGTCTTCTTCATCGCGTCGGCGATCTTCATCTGATAGATCGGGCCCTTGTCGGTCTTGCCCGTCGCGCCGACCGCGGTGATCGCGCCCTCTTGCTTGGCGCGGAGATCCTGCATCGGCTTCTCCTGGCCGCCGTAGTCGGCCATCGTCTGCACGTCGGCGACATCGTTCGAGTAGAACGCCTGCAGCGCGGCGATCGACACGTAGACGAGCACGGCGCCGCAGATGCCGATCATCACGATGCCGATCGTGTTGACCTTGTCTTGGTTGCGCTTGGGTCCATCGGACATAGCAGCTCCTACTGGTTCTCGTGAGCCAGCGAGAGACCCAGCGTCGGGTCCTTCACCGGGATGAGGTTGCCGGTCAGGTTGCGCCCGACCCCGATGAGGAACACGCCGATCAGGCCGATCCAGACGGTGATGTCGACCGCCGAGAACGCGACGTGGTGGAACGCGGTGTTGCCGGTCAGCGGGCCGAGCACGAGCTTGGTGTCCTCGTGGAACTGGGTGCCCCAGTCGTAGTTCGGCATCACGTTCCAGTACAGATCGAGCCAGTGGAACACGAGCTGCCACACGCTGAAGAACACCAGCGCCGGCACGATCCGCTTGGTCCAGCGCGACATCAGGAACACGAACGGGAACGCGAAGAACCCGACGAGGACGGCGATCGAGACCCACTGCCACTCACCGAACATCCGGTATTTGTAGAAGACGGTCTCCTCCGGCATGTTGCCGTACCACTGCAGCATGAACTGCGAGAACGCCGTGTACGCCCAGAAGAAGGTGAACGAGAACATCCACTTTCCCATGTCGTGGTAGTGCTCCGGGTTCACCGAGCGGGTGAGCCGGCCGGTGCGCTGGATGGCGAGCGTGAGCAGCGCGAACGCGGCGAACGCACCGACGCAGCCCGAGCCCCAGAACGCGACGCCGTAGATCGTCGAGTACCACTTCGGCGACATCGACATGAGCACGTCGAACGCGACGAAGCAGGTCACGAGCGCGAACAGCACCATCGCCGGGCCCGACGCGATGCGCAGGGTCTCGGAGATCTTGGGGTCGCCCGTGGTGTCCTGCTCGATCGACTTCTTGCGGAAGTAGTGCGCGAGGAAGCTGAGGGCGACGCCGTAGAACACGTAGCGGATCGCGAAGAAGTTGGGCTCGAGCCAGCCGAGCTTGTGCAGCATCGTGTGGTTGATCGCCGGATCGTGCGCGTCCGGGTGGGCCCAGTAGTAGAGGTCCTTGTAGCCGAACACGAGCGGCAGGATGAAGCCGAGGCCGGCGATGAAGATGATCGGCATCGCCCCGGCCATGGCCTCGGCGATTCGCCGCACGACCGTGACCCAGCGGCCGCGGACGAGGTGATGCAGGATGATCAACCACAGCATCCCGATCGCGATCGAGAAGATGTAGCTCCAGCCGATCACGTAGGCGTACAGGAACCGACGCATGTGACCGTCGGGGTGCATGGCGCCGAGCACGAGCGAGATGCCGAGAAAGACAAATGCGATCCCGAGGCCGACCTTGGTCAGGCTCTTGCCGAGCTTGCCAGCCTTGATCTTCTCGTCGGGATGGAGCGTTTTGGTGAGGCTCATGATGTCCCTCCGCGGTTAGCGGATGCCCTTCTGCTGGTCGGCCGGCACGTCGTCGATCGACGCGTTGTGCGCGCGCTCGAGGGCGCGTACGTACAGGACGATCGCCCAGCGATCGCGGTGCGGGATCTGACCCGCGTAGCCCATCATCGTCGCGTAGCCGTTCGAGATCGTGTTGAACAGCTGGCCGTTGGGCATCGTGATCACCGCGTGGCTCGGCGGCTTGCTGTTGTCGGTCAGGTCGCGAACGCTCCAGGTGCCGCCGCCGCGCGCGACGCGCGTCGGGACCGCACCCATGCCCTGCCCGTCGTACCCGTGGCACGGCGTGCAGTAGATGTTGAACCGGCTCTTGCCGCGATCCATCAGGCGCTGATCGATGTCGAGCTGCTTGGGGAACCCGGTGATCCACGCGCCGTTATCGAGGCCGTAGTAGAACGCCTCGTCGGCCTTCAACGACGCCGGGTCACGCGACACCGTGCCGTCGAGCTCGCCGCGGTTCTCGCGCTCGTCGGAGAACAGGTCCATCGCCTGGTCGGACTTGTACTTCGGCTGGAAATCCATGTCCGGGAAGATATGGATGTGCGGCTCGCTCGACTTCGAGTTGCGCGCCTTGGCCGCGATGACGAGCGGCACGAGCGCGAACGCGGTCGACGACACGATGAACGCCATGATCCACTTCGGGAGCTTCTTCTTGGCCGGATCGGGATCGAGGTAGACCTTCTCGATCTCGAGCGCGCCGGCGTCCTTCAGCAGCTTCTCGGTCGCCTCGACGTCGAACCGCCGGTCCTTGGCCTCGATGCCGATGAAGAAGCTGTCGTCGGTGACCTTGGCGAACTTGTCCGAGCGGAAGAACGGGTGCCAGACCTGCGGCAGCTTGTTGAGCATCCACACGCCGAAGAACGTCGTGAGGACGGACAGGAGGATCGTGGTCTCGAACCCGATCGGGATGTTCGCCGGGATCGACCAGGTCGGCTTGCCGGAGATGTTCCAGCCCCAGCGGTACGCGTTGCAGTACCACTCGAGGAACAGGCCACCGACGGTGCCGGCGAAGCCGCCGCCGAAGATGAGCAGCGGCAGGATCGTCCGCTTGATCCCCATCGCCTCGTCGATGCCGTGCACCGGGAACGGGCTGTAGCAATCGAACTCGGTGTAGCCGGCGTCGCGGACCTTGCGGGCCGCCTCGACGAGCTCGCCGGGCGTGTCGTACTCGGCGAGCACGCCGTAGAGGTCGCCGTGCTCGGGGAGCACCGGCTCGACCGGGTCGTCGTGATGTTCGGTGGTCGACATGACTAGTGCTTCTTCCCCGCGTGAGCCTCGGGCATCACACCCTTGACCTCAGAGATCGCGATGACCGGCACGTACCGGAAGAACAGCAGGAACAGCGTGAAGAACAGGCCGATCGTGCCGACGAACAGACCGATGTCGTAGCGGGTCGGGTGGTAGTAGCTCCACTGCGCCGGCAGGAACGAGCGGGCGAGCGACGTCGCGATGATGACGAAGCGCTCGAACCACATGCCGATGTTGATGAAGATGCAGAGCACGAACACCAGGATCGGCGTGGTGCGCACCCGCTTGATCCAGAACGCCTGCGGGATGACGACGTTGCAGAAGATCATCGCGAAGTACGACCACCAGAACGGGCCGAACGCGCGGTTGATGAACGCGAACTTCTCGTACATGTTGCCCGAGTACCAGGCGATGAAGAACTCGGTCGCGTAGGCGAGCCCGACCATCGAGCCGGTGGCGAGCATGATCTTGCACATCGCCTCGATGTGGCTCTCCTTGACGATGTGCTTGAGGTTGAACAGATGCCGCGCCGGCAGCATCAGCGTGAGCACCATCGCGAAGCCGGAGAAGATCGCGCCGGCGACGAAGTACGGCGGGAAGATCGTCGTGTGCCAGCCGGGGAGCTGCGAGGTCGCGAAGTCGAACGACACGACCGAGTGCACCGAGAACACCAGCGGTGTCGAGAGGCCGGCGAGGATCAGGTACGCGCGCTCGTAGCGGTGCCACTGGCGAGCCGAGCCGCGCCAGCCGAGCGACACGATGCCGTAGATGATGCCGCGCACGGTCTGGCCGCGGGCCAGGCAGCGGTCGCGGTAGGTCGCGAGGTCCGGCACGAGACCGAGGAACCAGAACAGGATCGACGTCGTCATGTACGTCGAGACCGCGAACACGTCCCACATCAGCGGGCTGCGGAACTGCGGCCACATGCCCATGTCGTTCGGGTGCGGGATCATCCACCACGCCAGCCACGGGCGGCCGGTGTGGAGGAGCGGGAACAGGCCCGCGCACATGACGGCGAAGATCGTCATCGCCTCGGCGGAGCGCGCGATGCTGGTGCGCCACTGCTGCCGGGTGAGGAAGAGCACGGCGGAGATCAGCGTGCCGGCGTGGCCGATGCCGATCCACCAGACGAAGTTCGTGATGTCCCACGCCCAGCAGACGGTGTTGGAGTTACCCCACACCCCGATGCCGGTCGTGACCAGCACGTAGATGCTGTACACGCCGATCGCGAACAGGATCAGCGCGATGCCGAGCAGCGCGACCCAGAGCTTGTGCGGCTTGGGTGCCTCGGAGACCCAGGCGACGTCCTTGGTCACCTGACGGAACGCGGCGCGCGCCTCGCCCGGCTTCCACTCGTCGTGATGTTCCGCGGCGGGCTCGCCGGCGGTCGTCTCGGTGCTCATTCGTGACCCCCAGTCGCGGCTGCGGGTGTGGTCGTCTTGGGCGCCATATCTTTATTGGGGTTGCGGATCCGGGCGAGGAACCGGTTCCGCGGCTTGGTGTAGGTCTCGGGAAGCAACGCGTAGCTCCGACGATCCGCGTGCAGCTTGCTGACGCGGCTGTCCTTGTCCGACAGATCGCCGAACACGATCGCCTCGGTCGGGCACGCGGCCTGACACGCGGTCGTGATCGCGTTGTCGGTCAGGCCGGCGGGCGCACCCGGCGGCCAGTTCGAGCGGTGCTCGGCCTTGTTCTTGATCTTCGCGCCCAGGATGCGCTGGACGCAGAACGAGCACTTCTCCATCACGCCGCGCATGCGGACCGTGACGTCCGGGTTGAACAGCAGGCGGCGCACCTTGTTGCGCGCGTCGCGGAACTCCGAGTTCCAGTCGAGGAAGTTGAACCGGCGAACCTTGTACGGACAGTTGTTCGCGCAGTACCGCGTGCCGATGCAGCGGTTGTAGGCCATGTCGTTGAGGCCCTCGTCGGAGTGCGACGTCGCGCCGACCGGGCAGACCTGCTCGCACGGCGCCTGCTCGCACTGCTGGCAGCCGATCGGCTGGTGCACGACCTTGGGGTCATCCGGCGAGCCCGAGAAGTACCGGTCGATCCGGATCCAGCTCATCTCGCGGTTGTTCATGACCTCCTTGCGGCCGACGACCGGGATGTTGTTCTCGGACTGGCAGGCGACCGTGCAGGCGTTGCAGCCGGTGCAGGTCGACAGGTCGATCGCCATCGCCCAGCGGTGACCCTCGTAGTCCTTCTCCTTGAACAGCGAGAAGCCGCCCTCCTCGTTGCGGTCGGTGTTGCCGGCGTGCTCGAGGTCGTTGAAGAACTCCTCTTCCTTCTCGGCGTGCCACACCTTGTTCGCGACGAAGTCCTTCGCCGTGGTCTCCTTGATCAACTCCGGTAGGCGCTGGGCGATGCCCTCCGAGGTCACCTTCTTGATGAGCCCGGTGCGGATGTCCCAGTGCTCCTGGATGCTGGCGAGCTCGTAGCCCTCGCCGCCGGTGAGCGTCGCCTTGCCGGTGCTCTCGAAACCCGCGACCGTGCGGAGCTTGTTGGTCTCCCAGCCGACCGACTTGTGATCGGCATCGCCGCCGACGCGACCGGCGAGCGTGCGACCGCCGCCGAGCACGACGGAGACCGAGCCGCGTGCCTGACCGGGGATCGTGTAGCAAGGCAACGTGATCTCGCGACCGTTCGCCTTGATCGTGACCATGTGGTCGTTCTCGACCCCACACGCCGTCGCGGTCTCGGGACCGACGAGCACGTAGTTGTCCCAGGTGACCTTGGTGAGGAAGTCCGGGGTCTCGTGCAGCCACGCGTTGTTCGCGTAGCGACCGTCGTAGGTGAACGGCGACACCGCGAACGTCACCTCGATCTCGCCGTTGCGCGGGACGTCGTCGTTCGGCACGACGAGGTTGCCGAGCGGCGGCAGGTTCGGCGCATTGACCGTCGCGAGCGCGAGCGGCGTCTTCGGCACGAACCCGTCGGCGACGTGCTGGCGCCAGTTCGAGATGATGTTCATGCCCTCGAGCGTCGAGCGCACGAGCTTCTCGCCCGACTGCTCGTTGCCCGCGAGCATCGAGAGCATCTCGACCGTCGACACGCCGCCCCAGAGCGGCGCGATCAGCGGCTGCGACAGCGTGATCGTGCCGTCGAACGAGCGGGCATCGCCCCACGTCTCGAGGTAGTGCGCGCGCGGGACAAACCAGTGCGCCTTGTCGGAGGTCTCGTTGTAGTACTCGGACAGGTGCACCGAGCTCGACAGGCTCGCGAGCACGGTGCCGAAGTCGAGGTCGGCCGGGGCGTCGTACACCGGGTTGCCGCCGATGATGATCAGCGACTGGACCTTCTGGCCCTTGATGTCGGCGACCAGCTGCTGGATCGACGCGACGTGCGACGCGCGCTCCGGCTCGGGCTCCTCGAAGTAGTCGAGCGTGTTGCCGAACGCGCCGATCTGCGCGTTCAGGTGCGCGACGACCGCGTGGACCTCGGGCGACGCGCGACGACCGGCGAGCACGACGGCCTTGCCGTGGTTCGCCTTGAGCTCGGCGGCGAGCACCGTGACGTAGGGTGCGATGCGCGCGAGGCTGAGGAAGTTCTTGCCCGGCGCGTTGCCGGCGATCGCTTCGTCGAGCGCCTTCACGAAGTGCAGCTGGTAGTCCGACCGCAGCGACAGCCGGTGATCGGCCATCGCGCCGGCGTTGGAGAACTGGCTCTCGACCGACCACAGCCGGTTCATCTGCCCGATGCCGAGCGAGCCGTCCATCCGGCGGCTCTTCGCGAAGTCGCGGCTGTAGCGCAACGATGCCGGGTGCTCGGTGAAGATGTCGCAGTCGATCGTGACGATCGTCGCGCACTTCTCGAGCTTCGCGATCGGGCGCACGGCGCGACCGAACGCGAGCTTGGTGCCGAGGCGCTCGTTGTCCCACGAGATCGCCTCGTACTCGTGCCAGCCGACGCCCTGGAGCTGGCGCTTGAGCGCGGCGACCGTCGGAGACGAGGTCGCCTCGCACAGGACGCGGACGCCCGTGAGGTTCTTGCGGAGCACGTCGATCGCGTTGCGGAACGCCTCGATCGTGTTGCCCTTCTTGTCCAGCATCACCGTCTTCTGGCGATCCGGATCGTAGAGGTGAAGGATGCTGGCCTGGGCAAACGTCGAGATGCCCGCGTGGCGATCCGTGCCCGGCACGATCGCGCCGCTGTGCCACGGGTGCTCGGTGTTGCCTTCGAGGTGGATCGGGCGGCCTTCGAACGACGTCGCGAGCAGCGGCGTCGCGACACCACCGAGCTCGAACGACGTCGCGTACTGCGTCGTCAGGCCCGGGGTCATGTCCTCGGGGCGGCGCGCGAGCGGGACGATCTCTTCCTTCTCGTAGCGACGGCAGCCGACGCCGCCGACGCCGGCGAGCGCCATCGAGGCGCCCATCAGCTGGAAGAAGTTGCGGCGCGACAGCGGGTCGACCGGACGATCCTTGCCGGCGCCCGGCGGGAACTCCTTGCCCTCGCGATCGGTCTGGAGCGTCGCGTTGCCCGCGAGCTCGCGGAGCGACTTCCAGTAACCGTGCACCGGCGTCGGACCGACCTCGGGCAACTCGGCGTGCTCGTGGTCGTGCGGATGCGGGTGATCGTGGCCGTGACCGTGGTGGCCGTCGTGGTCGTGTTCGTCAGCGGACATGGCTTGCTCCGGCTTCCCTAGCGATGGCAGGTCGAGCAGTTGACGGGCGGGTTGACGTTGTTCTTCGCCTTCACGCGTTCGCCCTCACCCTCGGTCTGCGTGTAGCCCATCTTCGTGAGGTTCTCGAACTCACGAAGGTGCGGCGTCGGGTTTCTGTGACACTCGATGCACCACTCCATCGTCAGTGGCTTGGCCTGGTAGACCTTGACCATCTGATCGATGCGGCCGTGACACTCCTCGCAGCCGACCGACGCGTTCACGTGCGCCATGTGGCTGAAGTAGACGTAGTCAGGCAGGTCGGTCACGCGGGTCCACTTGACCGGCTGATCGGGCTCGGCGAACGCCGTCCGGATCGGGATCAGCGCCTCGGAGTCCTTCTTGACCTGCGAGTGGCAGTTCATGCAGGTCGCCGCGGGCGGGATGGCGGCCTTGTTCGACCGCTCCACCACGCTGTGGCAGTACCGGCAGTCGAGCCCGAGCTCACCGGCGTGCAGCGCGTGGCTGTACGGCACTGGCTGATCGGGCTGATATCCGATCCGGATCGCCTCGGGGGTGACGCCGTACCAGATGAGGAACACCAGGTAGACGGGCGCGCCCGTCACGAGGAGCCCCACCGCTTTTTTTAGGACCTGAGTCCATTCCGGGAAGACAAATCTCTGCATCGAAGGTTTCCTACGCAGATTCCGATTTCGTGACGTGATCCTCCACGCGGTTGGCGTGGCTAGAACACGGACACGTTTGCATCACGAATGGAGGGGATATCGCAAGGTTGCGAGGTCGGTTCTTGTCGCGGCGTGAAGTCGCACGGGGTCGTTCCGACACGGAGTTGTGATGCGCTTTATCGCCTGTTTCGTCGACGGGCGCGCTGCGGCAAGACGGCGCGCCATCGACGAGGTCGATCTCCGCGACAATCCGCCGCACGAGTCGCGTGATAGGTTCGACCACCGTGAAGCTCGTCGGCATCGCCGCGATCGCGACCGATCGAGGCCCGCTCGTGATCATGGGCGATCTCCGCACGCTCACCGGCCGCACCGGCCCGTGCGACAGCCGAGCCGGATTCGGCCTCCAGGCCAGCTTCCCGGTCGACCTGCCGATCCTGCGCATCCCGATCGATCACGTGCTCGTGCGATGCACGATCGGCATTCGCGATCGTCGGATCGCGCGTGACGTCGGCTCGGACCACCTGCCCGTCATCGTCGATCTCGTCGTGCCCTGATTGCGGACTATGCTCGGGGCGTGAACGCCACGCTGGTCGTCGTCGCGCTGCTGATCGTGATCGCGCTGGTCGGCGCGATCGTGCTCCAGCGGCTGCCGAAGCCACCGCGGCCCGAGGTCGCCGAGCCGGCGGTCGAGGACTCGGTCGAGCACGCCGAGCCGAGCGAGACGCCGCTGGTCGGCATCGCGCCGATCCCGTCGACCCGCGCGCCGACGCCCCTGCCGGTGCGCGCGTCGCTGCCGATCGTGCTGGTGCACGGCCTGTTCGGCTTCGATCGACTCGCCGGCTTCGAGTACTTCCGCGGCATCGCCCGCCACCTCGAGAGCCTCGGCTGCCGGGCGCACGCGGTGCGGCTGCCACCGGCCCACGCGGTGCCGGAGCGCGCCGCGGCGCTGGTCGCGGCGGTCGCGGCGCTCGGCCACGCGCGCGTCGATGTCATCGCGCACTCGCTCGGAGGCCTCGACGCGCGCTACGCGATCGCCAAGCTCGGCCTCGATCGCCACGTGCGCGCGCTGGTCACGATCGGCACGCCGCACCACGGCTCGCCGATCGCGGATCTCCTGGTCGGCGGTCGGTTCGATCGCGCGCGCCGGATCGTGCGGGCGATCGGGATTCCGCTCGATGCGCTCGAGTGGCTGTCGACCGAGTCGCTCGCGCGGTTCAACGCGGACGTCGGCGATGCGCCGGGCGTGCGCTACGCGTGTGTCGTCGGTGGCGTGCGCGCGGCCACGACCCCGGTGCCACTGCCGCTCGTGCCGGCGCACGCGTACATCCGCCGCGTCGCCGGCGCGAACGACGGCCTCGTCACGCTCGCGTCGCAGCACTGGGGCGAGATCCTTGCCGAGATCGAGGCCGATCACTTCGCGCAGATCGGCTGGCGCGTCTCGATCCGGCGCACGTTCGACGCGCTCGGGCTCTACGCGTTCGTCGCGGCGCGGCTCGCCGACGCGCCGGCTTACTCGCCGACCGCGGCGTAGCGATCGTCGCCGGCGTCGCGCTGCTCGGCAACCTCGAGCGACCTCGCGATGCCCTGCAGCGCGCCCTTGCCGGCGTCCGTCAGGTAGCTGTGCGAGACGTCGAGGCGCGCGAGGTGCGCGAACGCCGCGCGCCGCTCGGACAGCGCCGTCGCCCCGCCGTCGGTCAGACAGCCGAGCGAGAGGTCGAGCTCGGTCAGCTGCGGCAGGAGCGCTGACTTCGCGATCGCGTCGATCGCATCGTCGATGAACTCGGCGTTCATGATGCCGAGGTGGCGCAGCTTCGGGAGATCGGTGCGCGCGAGCAGCGTGCCGAGCTCGTCGGCACCGGCGGTGCCGCCGTAGTTCTCCTGCCCGAACCAGAGGTCGAGGTGCTCGATCGCCGGGAGCTTCGCGGTCACCAGCGCCTGCGCGTTCGCGGCCTCGAGGCCGCCGGTGCGGTACTCGAGGCGACGCAGCGCCGGCAGGTCGAGCGCGCCGAGGATCGTGCCCTTGCCGATCGCGGAGGTCGCCGAGCCGGTCTGGATGATCAGGGTCTCCAGCCGCGGCAGCGCCGGCCACAACCTGCTCAGATCGCCGACCGAGTACCAGCTGATCTCGGTGTCCTCGCCGCGATCCTCGTCGCGCGCGGCGCCGGCGTACTTGAAGTCGCCGAGGTGGAGCTTGCGCAGCATCGGGCGCGGCTGCTCGGCGAGCACGTCGATCAACTCCTGGAGGTTGTCCTCGTTGGGATCGTTGTTGAACGTCAGCGTGAGCTCGGTCAGGAAGTGACCGGAGTCGTGCGCGAGCAGCGCGCGCAACACGTCGGCGAGCTTGCCGTCGAGCTTCTTGGTGTAGTGGTTGTGCGACAGGCGCGCGGCGTGGATGAAGCCGTACTTCCACATGAACGCATCGCGCGCCTCGTAGTCGTACTCCTTCTGGTGCGGCGCGAGCGGCCCGAGGAACACGTCGGCCTGTGCCTCGATCATCGCCTTGGCCTCGGCGTCCTTGCCGGCGAGCGCGAGTGCCATCAGCGCGCCGCGCGGGTCGCCCTTGCTCTCGAGCCAGTCCGCGAACACCGAGCGCGCGGCGGTGTCATCCACATCATCTGCGATGGCCTGTTCGAGCGAGGGATTGGGTTCCACGCGCCGAGCTTACCGAATCAGCTGACGGCGCGCGGCATCAACGCCGCGAACTCGCCACCGGTCCGCGGATCGACGAGCGTGACGTCGTCCTTGTAGACCCGGCCGGTGCGGTGGAGCGCGAGGACGGCGGCGCCGAGGGACATCGACTGGTAGCGCTCGGGCCACCGGGCGCGCACGAGGTCGCGGACGAGGTGCGCGTGGCGCGAGCTCATCGCCGGAAACAGGTGGTGCTCGACGTGATAGCCGAAGCGCAGCGTGACCCACTCGACGGCGCGCGAGGTCGTCACGCTGAGGCCGCTGACCAGCGGATCGTTGACCGGGATGCGCGGCGACAGGGAGTGGTTGGTCAGGATGAACGCCATCACGCAGACGTTCGCGATCAGGTGCGGCAACACGAACACGAACAGGAACGGGACGAAGCCGACGGCGATCGCGACCGCGGCCCACACCGCGAGGCCGAGCGCGGTCTCGGCGATCGCGACCGCGTGGCGGCGGGGCGTCAGGAACCTCGAGCGCTGCGCGACATAGAGCTGGTGCGCACTCTGCACCGTGAAGCCGAGGATCAGGCTGAGGCCGCCGCGCCACCGGCTGCCGCCCAGCGAGAACGCGTCGACCGCGAACCGCGCGCCGGCGTGCGAGTGGTACTCGGCGAGCGTCGGATAGCCATCGGGATCGATCGGCGAGTTGGTGTTGCCGTGGTGCGAGTTGTTGTGCCACGCGACCCACAGGGTCGGCGACAGCGCGAACGGCAGGAACCCGATCCAGCCGACGACGCGCTGGAGCAGCTTGCCGCGCACGACGCCGCCGTGCAGCGCCTCGTGCGCGACGAACGTCAGACATGCGAACGACAGGCCGATCGCGATCGACAGGAGCGGCACGACCGGCCACGGCACCCAGCGCGCCGCGATCGCGATCGTCGACAGCGCGATCAGCGCGAGGTGGAGCGGCATCCACACCAGGCGCGAGCGCGACGGCGCGAACGCGGTGTCCGGCAGGCCGGTGCGCAACGCGGCGACGTAGGTCGCGCGCGGGTAGAGCTCCGTCGAACCGAGGTACTGCGGGGAGTCCATCCCCGAGGATGTAAGTTCTCACGTCACCATCGGGTCACGATCGCACCAGACTACGGCGACGGCTTCCAGACCGACGAGCGGGGCGGCGTCTTGCGATCAGAAAGAATCCGACCCTTGGTGACCATCACCGGCACCGGCGGCGTCATCTCGTAGAGGAAGCCGCGCGTGGTGACCTTGGCGAGGAACGTCTCGCGATAGCTGACGATGCGCTGGTAGCTCTCCGGTTGCTCGCCCTTGACGACGTGGTCGCGATGCAGGAGCAGGAAGTCGGCGAGCCGGACGGCGAGCTGGTTGTACAGCCGGTGGCAGCCGTGGCTCGTGCCGTTCACGATCGAGGTCACGCTCGACGAGCCGTGCGTGCCGATGCCGTTCTCGTCGAACCGATCGCCGTCCTTGGTGTGGAACACCTGGTGGTGGACGAGCAGCGACATGCCGAACGCGGCGTGCGGGCCGGGCCCGAGCAGCTCCTTCTTGAGCGCCCAGTGGCCGTTGTAGAGGTTCTTGACCAGGTCCTTGTCCGGCGTCGTCTTCGGCGGCATCCAGGTCGGGCCGGCGTAGAGGTCGCGCCACACGCGCGGGCCGACGTCGGATTCCTTCCACTGCTGCACGGTGTCGCCATCGGTCGTGCGCTGGTCGGCCCAACCGCCGATCGTCGTCGGCCAGCGGATCAGCGCGCGCTTGGTGGTGCCGTCCTGGACGTAGAGCGTGAGCGTCGGGCGATGCGCGACGCGGCGCGGGATCGGCGTCTCGTCGTAGAACACGTCGCCGCGATCGACGACCGCCGAGAGGTCCATGTGGCTCGTGTGGTACGCGGGCAGCGGCGGCAACGCGAGCGCGACGCGCAGGCCACCCGGGTGGCGATCCAGGAACGTGCGGACCTCGGTGGGGCCGGTCCAGCCGAGCTGCCTGGCCGCGGCCTCGGTCATCGCGCCGACCAGATCGGGCGCCGCGTCCGGCAACGGCGCGTCGCCGCCGCGCGCCGATCGCATCGCCGCCGGGTCGAGGTAGCGTCCCATGATCTGCTGCGGGCCGGCGCCGGCGGTGCCGTCCTCGACGACGCCGGTCGCGTTGACGACGTGCTCGCGCAGGATCCGCAGCGCGAGCCGGTAGTCGAGCTCCTTGCTGTCGAGCGCGAGCGCCTCGCGAGTCTCCTCATCGATGCGCTGGCCCGGCATCAGGAAGTTGCGGCGCTGGAACAGCTCGGCCGCGTTGCCGGTGCGCCAGGTGACCTGGCCGTCGGTGTACTTGGGCTCGAGGAACTTCTCGCACGCGAGGTGCTGCTGCACGGCGACGATGCCGGCGTGCGCGTCGTCGAGCAGCTTCCAGCGCGCGTAGATCGCCGCGGTCGATTTCACCGCACCGAGTGCGGCGAGATCGGGGAGCTTCTGCTTGACGCGCTCGCGCTCGAGGATCGTCGCGAGCGTGGTGCGCGTCGCCTCCATCATCTTGACGGTCGCCTGATCGTCCTGCGACCACGGATGATCGAGCCTGGCGATCGGTGCGCTGTCGATCGCGGCGTGACACGCGTGGCGCTCGTCGTCGGCGAGCCGCGCGCGCGCGATCGCGAACGACGGCACGACGCCGTAGAGCTCCTGCAGCGAGTCCTCGTCGTTACCGGTCGACGCCGCGGTCGCGAGATAGGTCGCGCGGATCGTCGGCGTGAGCTCGCCGCTCGGATCGAACATCGTCGGCGTCCACCGGTCGGAGAGATCGACGATCGTGAGCCCGAGCTCCTTGGCCTGCGACGCGCAGACCTTGCCGCGCTCGGTCGCGGCCTCGACCCGCACGACCGCATCGGCGCACGAAGGATCGGCCAGCGTGTCGCGCTCGCCACGGGCCGCCCGCTGCTCGGCGCTCGCCTGCGCGCTCGTCGCCATCGCCGTCACCCCGCCGAGTTTCGGTGTGGACGAACACGCCGCCAACACCACCAGGACGAACTGCTGTCCTCGCCACATCATCAAAGTGTGGACGCTTTTGCCGAACCGCCTATTCGAAATCTACCTGCGCAACGCCCTTCGGCGTTGCTGCGTGCCCAGCCGAAGATATCCAACTGTGCGCCGGTGTGTGCGTGCTCAGATCGCCGACGGAGAGAGCGTCGCCGTCACATCCGCACTGTGCACGATGATGAATCCGACACTCCCACCTCCACCTCCACCACCGCCGCCGCTGATCCCGGTGACCGCGACACCCACCACGGAGACCACGGAGCCACCCGCGCCGCCGGCGGTCTCCCCCGATCCGCCATCGCCGCCCGCTGCCTGCAAGGTCGTCAGCGTGCCGGGCTTGCCGTCGTTGCCGTGCTTCGTGTCGCCCGAGCCCTGCCCACCGCCGCCGCCGTTCGCGACCAGCGCGCCGCTGCCGTGGACGTGCGGCGCGTCGACGAACAGCGAGCCGCCCGCGCCACCGCCGCCGCCGCCGGCGTCGCCGTAGTACAGGCCGTGCTGGTTGCCGCCGTGACCACCGCCGCCACCGACGGTGACCGCGCTGGTGTCGGCGAGCTCGATCACGGCCTCTGCGATCAACACGATCGCGCCGCCACCCGCACCGCCCGCGCCGCCGTCGTCGTGGTTGTCGTTGCCACCCTTGGCGCCGGGACAGCCGCCGATCGGACCGACCGGCACCGAGGCCTGCGCGCCGCCCGCCCCGCCGGTCGAGTTCGTGCCGTCGGAGTTGCCGCGTCCGCCGCTGCCACCGAGCGCGCCGAACCCGCCGCCGCCGCCGCCCGCCGCACCGCCGTCGCGATCGCCACCGACCGCGGAGCCGCTGACGCACGTGCCACGCGCGCCCGCGCCACCGGCACTCGCGTCGATCACCGCGTTGGTGCCGAGCGTGATGCTGCCGCGCGCGAGGATCGCGAACGGCACCGGGCCGTCGACGCGCAGTGCGGTGTCGTTCGCGAGCGTGACGTTGTCCGCGAGGATCGTCATCACGATCACGTTGTCGATCGTGACCAGCTGCGCGGTGACCGCGACCGGGTTGTGCTGCGCGTCCGTGAGCGTGCCGTCGTTGGTATCGAAGTGCAGCGCGCCGGTCAGCGCCAGATCACCGCCGGTCGCGACCAGCGTGCAGGTGTCGACCAGGGTCGAGAACGACGCGCACCCATCGGGACCGTGCGGGCCGACGTCCGGCGCATCGGGCACGAGCTGGTCGTCGCCGCCCGACCCCGAACCTGGGATCGTGCGCGAGAACCCGCAACCGGCACCGAGGAGGATGCCGGCGAAGACTGTCGCTCGCATCGCGAAGGAGTATGCCGGACTCACGACGGAGTTAGCACCAGTTTTCCTTTGACCTCGCGCCGCTCGAGTCGCTGCAGCGCGTGGCTGGCGTTGCTGAACGGAATTACCTCGTCGATGTGCGGGTGAAGGGTGCCGTCGGCGACCCAGGCGAAGATCTGCTCGGCATTCGCGCGATTGCGGGCCGGATCGCGCATCACGAACGAGCCCCAGAACACGCCGACGATCTGACAACCCTTCAGCAGCACGAGGTTCAGCGGGATCTTCGGGATGTCGCCGGCCGCGAAGCCGACGACCAGGTAGCGGCCCTGCCACGCGATGCCGCGCAGGGCCTGCTCGGCGAGCTCGCCACCCACCGGATCGTAGATCACGTCGACGCCGCCCGCGGTCAGCGCCTTCATGCGCGCCTTCAGGTCCTCGGTCGTGTAGTTGATCGTCTCGCTCGCGCCGTGCGCGCGACAGAACGCGAGCTTGTCGTCGGTCGACGCCGCGGCGATCACGCGGGCGCCGAGTTGCTTGCCGAGCTCGACCGCGGCGATCCCGACGCCGCCGGCCGCGCCGAGCACGAGCAGCGTCTCGCCCTGCTGGATCGCCGCGCGATCGATCAGCGCGTGATAGGTCGTCGCGTAGGTCAGGAGCGTCGCGGCCCCGACCTCGAACGTCACCGCGTCGGGGAGCTTCACGACCGCGAGCTCGGGCACGCTGATCCGCTCGGCGTAGCCACCGTGGAGCACGGTCGCGGCGACGCGATCGCCGACCGCGATCGACGTGACCCGCGCGCCGATCGCGGCGACCACGCCCGACACCTCGCCGCCCGGCGAGAACGGCGGGTTCGGCTTGAACTGGTACTTGCCGTAGGTCTGGAGGACGTCGGGGAAGTTCACGCCGGCGCAGCGCACCTCGATGAGGACGTCGGTCGGGCCGACGCTCGGCTCGGGGACGTCATCGTCGAGGCGGAGGGCGGCGGGACCGGTGAGCTCGTGGATTCGGACGGCGCGCATCGCTACGCGGCAGGATACGTCCCGAGGACCGTGAGCGCACTGGTCAGCGGGCGGATCTCGGCGAGCGCGGCGGTGAACGACTCGCTCGCCGCGTGACCGAGCACGTCGATGTAGAACCGGTAGGTGAACGGCGCTTCGGGGATCGGGCGCGACTCGATCTTGGTCAGTGACAGGCCGCGCGCGGCGAACCGCATGAGGACGTCGCCGAGCGCACCCGGCCGATCGGCGAGCGCGACGACGAGCGACGTCTTCGCCGCGGCACCGTCGGGCAGCGCGATCGGCGCGAGCCCGATCTCGACGAACCGCGTCGCGTTGCCCGCGCTGCTCTGGATCCCCTGCGCGACGATCGCGAGCCCGTACGTCGTCGCCGCCGCGGAGCTCGCGATCGCGGCGAGCGTGCGATCGCCGGCCTCGCGCACGCGGCGCGCCGAGCCGGCGGTGTCGAGCTCGGGCCGCGCGACCAGCCCGGGGTGCGCGTGGAAGAACGCGTGGCACTGCGCGAGCGCCTGCGGGTGCGAGATCACGACGCGCAGCTCGTCGAGCGGGACGCCCGGCAGGGCGAGCAAACAGTGCTCGATCGCGCTGACCACCTCGCCGGTGATGTGCAGCTTGCCGTCGGCGAGCAGGTCGTACGTCTCGTTGATCGAGCCGGCCGTCGTGTTCTCGATCGGCAGGAGCGCGAGATCGGCGTGGCCGGCGAGCACCTCGTCGGCCGCGGCGCGAAACGAGTCGAAGCCGTGCAGCAGCACCCCGCCCTCGCGCCCGCCGTAGCGGCGCTGCGCCGCGAGGTGGCTGTACGCGCCCTCGACGCCCTGGTACGCGACGCGCAACGGCGCATCGGCGCGCGCGCGGATCGTCTTCTCCTGGTGCGCGATCGAGAGCTCCATCACGACGCGATACAGCCGCTCGATCTGGTGCGCGTCCAGCCCGGCCTCGACCGCGTGCTCGCGGAGCCGCACGAGCAGGCGCTCTTCGCGCTCGCGATCGCGCAGCGGGCTCGCCGAGGACAGCTTGGCCATCGCGACGTCCTCGACGACGCGCAACCGCTCGGCGAGCAACGCGATGATCTGGCGATCGATGGCGTCGATGCGATCGCGGAGCGGCGAAAGATCCATGGCGCGTTGGTAGCATGAGCTATGCTGCCGGCGTGGCCGACGACCCGAAGCCCGTGATCGTGCCGAAAGGCGAGCTCCAGGGCGAGCCTCCGGTCGTCGCGCGCATGGTGATCGAGATCCGCAGCGACGGCTCGCGCACGATCGCGCGCGGCGCCATCGAGGACGTCAAGAGCGGCGAGCGCACCGCGATCGAGGCGCGCGGCGACTCGCCGATCCAGCTCGCGATCGCCCTCGCGCGCTCGCTGACCTCGCTGCCGCGACTCGCGATGCGCTCCTCGATCCGCGGTCTGCTCGGTCGCCGCAAGTAGTCAGCGCCAATTCATCGTGGCTTCATGTGGCCTGGCTAGAGTCGCCGCAATGAAGCTTCCCTACCTCGCCCTCGCCCTCGCGTTCCCGATGCTCGCGACCCCGGCGTCGGCCGATCCGAAGCCGTGTCCGGCAGCGGTGACCGCCGCGATCGACCACGCGTTCCCCAAGGCCACCATCTCCAAGTGTGTCGCCGAGACCGAGCACGGCCACGAGCAGTTCGAGGTCAAGATCGTGAAGGCCGACGGTGGCAAGGCCGAGGTCGACGTCGCGGCCGACGGCAAGATCCTCCAGATCGAGGAGAAGATCGCGATCGACAAGGTTCCGGCCGCCGTCATGAAGGCGTTCGCCGCGAAGTATCCCAAGGCCAAGGTCGACACCGCCGAGAAGCAGACGCCGAGCGCGGGCGCACCGACGTACGAGCTCGCGTTCGCGAGCGATGCCGGTCGCAAGGAGGCCACGTTCACCGAGGCCGGGAAGTTCGTCGAAGAGGAGTAAACATGCGCGAGCTGACCGAGAGCAAGCTGCCCCAGATCGCCGTCGCGTTCTGGATCATGAAGATCGCCGCGACCACGCTCGGCGAGACCGCCGGCGATCTGCTGTCGATGACGCTGACCGTCGGTTACGCGGTCAGCTCGTTGATCCTGATCAGCGCGTTCATCGTCAGCTTGATCGCGCAGCTCTCGGCGACGCGCTACCACCCTCCGCTCTACTGGCTCGTCATCCTCACGACCAGCACGGCCGGCACGACGATGTCGGACTACATGGATCGCTCGCTGGGCCTCGGCTACGCCCTCGGCAGCACGGTCCTCGTCGGGTTGCTCGTCTCGACCCTGGTGTTCTGGCGGCTGACGATGGGGTCCCTCTCGGTCGACGATGTCCGGAGTCGCAAGGCGGAGCTGCTGTACTGGATCGCGATCCTGTTCTCGAACACGCTCGGCACCGCGCTCGGCGACTACCTCGCGGATAGCTCCGGGCTCGGGTTCGCCGGCGGCGCGCTCCTGATCGGGAGCATCCTCGCGGCGATCCTCGCGCTCGCGCTGTTCACGAAGTTGTCCCGGGTCGCGCTGTTCTGGCTCGCGTTCATCCTCACGCGCCCGTTCGGCGCGACGATCGGAGACGTCCTCACGAAGCCCGGCGCCAAAGGCGGGCTCGGGCTCGGCACGATCGGATCGTCGGCGGTCCTCCTGGCCATCCTCGTCGGGTGCGTCGTCCTCGAGACCCGAAGAAACCGCAAGCGCAGAACCTGATGCGCGTGCTCGTCATCGAGGACTACGCGCTGTTGCGCGACTCGCTCGTGTCCGGGTTGCAGGACCTCGGCTACGCCGTCGACGCGACCGGCGACGGCAACGACGGGCTCTGGCGGTCGGGAGAGCATCCGTACGACGTGATGATCCTCGACCTCATGTTGCCCGGGCTCGGCGGGCTCGACGTGCTTCGTCGGCTTCGCGCGGCGGGCAACACCGTGCCGGTGCTCGTGTTGACCGCCAAGGACTCGATCGAGGATCGCGTCGTCGGACTCGACCACGGCGCCGACGACTACCTCGTGAAGCCGTTCGCGTTCGACGAGCTCGCCGCCCGCGTGCGCGCGCTCGTCCGCCGCCGCTACGACCGGGATGTCGCGGTGATCCGCGTCGCGGATGTCGAGATCGACACGCGCAAGCGATCGGTGCGCCGCGGCGATCAGATCGTGCCGCTGTCGGCCCGCGAGTACGCGCTGCTCGAGTACCTCGCCAACCGAGCAGGACACGTCGTCACCCGGACCGAGATCTGGGATCACGTCTACGACGCCGCCGATGAACCGTGGAGCAACGTCCTCGACGTCCACATCAGCCATCTGCGCCGCAAGCTCGACCACGGTCGCGCGCGACGGCTGATCCACACGCGCCGCGGCCTGGGCTACATGTTCGGCGAAGGCGATGACGAATGAGGTCGAACCCGATCTCGTTGCGCTCGCGCCTCACGACGGCGGTGCTCGCCACCGTGGGCGTCGTGCTCGTCGTGCTCGCCGTGCTGCTCTACCTCGTCGTCCGGCGCACGGCGTGGCGGCAACACGACGATGGGCTGCGCGCGCGGGCCGAGGCGATCGCCGCGATCGCCGAGCACGATGACGACGGCTACGAGATGTCGCTGCCTCCGCAACCGGCTGGCCAGCTGCCCGCGTTCGTCGAGGTCTGGACCCGCGACGGCAGCGTGCTCGCGCGCACGCCATCGCTCGGGACCAAGGATCTCCCCAAGCTCGACGGACCGCTCGGCGCCGAGCTCGCCGACACCACGCTGCCGGATGGCCGCGCCGGTCGCCTGATCGCGCTGCGGTTCGTCCCGCGCGACGACGCGCGCACCCACCCGGTCGAGCCGATGCTCCTCGTGCTCGCCGAGGGCACCGAGGCGATCGACGACGCCATCGCCACGGCCGGCGTGTGGTTCATCGTCCTCGGGCTCGGCGCGCTCGCCGCGGTCTTCGGCGTCACGACGTGGTCGCTACGCCGCGGCCTGCGACCGCTGACCGAGCTCGCCGATCGGATCGAGCAGATCGACGATCGACGGTTGACGACCCGGCTGTCGACCGCGGGCCAGCCGGCCGAGCTCATCGTCCCGATCCGCAAGCTCGACGAGCTGCTCGCCCGACTCGAGCGCGCGTTCGCGCGCGAGCGGCAGTTCACCGCCGACGTCAGCCACGAGCTGAGGACGCCGCTCGCCGGGCTCCGCACCCTGCTCGAGGTCACCGCGCTCCGCCCGCGCTCGACGACCGAGTACGCCGACGCGATGGCCCGCGGCCTCGAGGTCGTCGCGCAGCTCGGGGCGCTGGTCGAGAGCCTGCTCGCGCTCGCGCGGCTCGACGCCGACCAACCCGCGCTCGAGACCGAGCCGGTCCGGCTGCACGACCTCGTGCGCGAGTGCTGGTCGCCCTACCGCGAGCTCGCCACGTCGCGGACGCTGCGATTCACGAACGACGTCCCCGAGCACGCGACCGCGACGACCGATCGCGAGAAGCTGCGGATCGTCGTCACCAATCTCCTCGCGAACGCGGCGGAGTACACCGAGGTCGGCGGCTGGATCGCCGTCGCGCAGCTGCCGGACGGCGGGCTCGAGGTCGCCGACAGCGGGCCGCCGATTCCGGACGACCAGGTCGACCGCGTGTTCGACCGGTTGTGGCGTGGCGACGCGGCGCGTACCGCGACCGGCGTGCACTGCGGGATCGGCCTCGCGCTGGCGCGCGCGATGTGTGACCGGCTCGCCCTATCTCTGACCGCGACCTCGACAACCGAGCGGGTCGCATTTCGCATTGCACCACGAGGAGACCGATGACCAGACAGCTGCTCCTGACCATGTCACTCGCCGCGTGCGGCGGCGGTGGTTCTACCGTCGACGCGAACCTGACAACCGCGGACGCACCCGCCGGAGCGAACACCATCGCCGGCGCGGTCGATGGGATCCCGTTCGCGAATGCCCGCTCCACGCTGTGGGCTGGAAACCCGGACAACCCGACCACCGATACGGTGATCTACGTCTTCGATCACCCGATCGCGTGCGCCGAGATCGTCGATGCCGGTTGGGACACGAAGATCGCGGCGGGCACCGAGATCCTCGAGCTCAAGGTCGTCGGCAAGACCGCGCAGGCGTATCCGACGACCACGGCGGCGACCCGCGTGCCGGCGACCGGGGAGTCGGCCTCGAGCTTCACGGTCGCCGCGGGAACCGCGACCGACGTGGTCGCGACCGGGGGCTCGGTGACCGTGTCCACGATCGAGTCGGCCGCCGTCGGCCACTTCGTCGCTGGCTCGTTTCACATCACGTTTCCGAACGGCACCCTCGATGGGACGTTCACCTCACCGTTTTGCTCCGCTGGACGTGAACCATGAAGCTCCTCTCGCTTTCGATCCTGCTCGCCGCGTGTAGCGGTGGTGACTCCCACGGCGTCGTTCCACCCGACCTGCGCGACGTCGAGCGCGCCGGCGAGGGCCTGGTGTCGGCGACCTTCGGCGCCTATCCCGATCGCGTTCCGGACTGGCCCCGCGCGAGCCAGATCGAGGTGACCCTGAAGGGCGTCTGGGCGAACAGCAAGGGCGCGACCAGCCTCCCTGCCACGCAGGTAGCCGAGGTCGATGCCGCGATCGCGATGCTCGACACCGCGATCGCGAACCACGTCCAGCGCGATGCGGCCTACGCCTCGAACGCGGTCGGCCTCGCCGTGCCGGAGCTGTTCCAGCACTACAATCCGAGCGCGCCGCAGGAGATCGTCCGGCTCGACGCGGTGTTTCGCCAGGTCGGCCTCGACGCGCACTTCGGTGACTGGGCGGCGGCGAGCGCCGATCTCGCGTCGATGTCGACCGACTACATGCACTCGCGGGCCGCGATCGAAGCGCGCGTGCCGACCTGCCACCGCGTCGGGGGAACCGCCACGGTGATCGGCGAGGTCGAGAGCTCGCTCGCGAACCTCGATCCGGCGATCACCGCGAAGGACCGCGTGATGGTCGAGGTCGAGAGCGAGAACGGCGCGCTCGAGATCGACACGCTCGAGCTGCTGTTCGATTGCCCCCCGGACAACTCGACGCCGTCGAGCGGGCTCGGGGCCGCGTGTGCCGACAACTCCAAGTGCGAGGCCGGGCAGGTCTGCGACCTGGCCAACGCCGGTGGCAAGTGCGCGCCCGATCCGGCGAACGCGGCGATCGGCACGCGGTGCGCGACCACGGTCGATTGCGGAAACGACGCGCGCTCGGCGTGTCAGACCGAGGCCGGCGACGGCTACCCCGGTGGCTATTGCTTCATGGAGCCGTGCAACGACATCGAGGTCTGCCCGCCCGGCGCCACCTGCGTCGCGATCGGTGGCGAGAGCCCGGGCTGCTTCAAGAGCTGCACGACCGACGCGGAGTGCGTGCGCCAGCCGGTGATGGCGAACGAGACCTACGTCTGCCAGCTGTTCTCGACGACCCCGCCGATCGGGTTCGGCCCGTCGAGCATGGCGTGCTCGTTCCCGTGTGCGCGCGATGCCGACTGCCACGCGCCGCTGACCTGCGACGTGCCGTCGGGCAAGTGCAAGCCGTGATCGGCTAGATCGGCTGCATCGGGAACGTGCGCAGTCGGACGCCGGTGAGGGCGAACGCCGCGTTCGCGATCGCGGGCGCGACCGGTGGCACGCCGGGCTCGCCGATGCCGCCGGGCTTTGCGTCGCTCTTGATCAGCTCGACGTGGATCGCGCGCGGCGCCGCCGGCATCCGCACGAGCCGATAGTCGTGGAAGTTGCGCTGCTCGACCGCGCCCGCCTTCATCGTGATCTGACCGTGCAGCGCCGATGACATCGCGAAGATCACGGCGCCCTCGAGCTGCGAGCGCACCCGCTCGGCGTTGACCACGATGCCGGCGTCGCCGACGACCCACGCCTCGTCGATCGCCCAGCCGGTCGGCGTCTTCACCGCCGACGCGACGACCCCGATGTACGACAGGAAGCTGCGATGGACGGCGAGCCCGAGCGCGCGGCCCGCGGCGCGCTGCTTGTCCCACTGCGCGAGCTCGGTGACGCGCTCGATCACGCGGTGATAGCGCGCGACGTCGATCGGATGATCGGCGAGCTTGGCGCCGTAGTTGCTGACCTTGTCGACGCCGAGCTCGCGCTCGTCGACCTTGCGCGCCGGCCCGAGCACGCGCAGCAACATGTCGCGCATGTCGCGCCTGGTGGCGTGGGCGAGCTCGTCGATGAACGACTGCACCGCGAACGCCTGCTGCACGTTGTTGACCGAGCGCATCCAGCCGATCCGGACGTGCTGCGGCGCCGCGCCGGTCTCGAACCGCACGTTCGGGATCGCGAGCGGCAGATCGGTGAGGCCCTGGCCGAGCTCTCCGCCGCTCGGATGCGTCACGCCGTCCTTGAACGTCGCGCCGATCGACGGATACGCCGCGCGCTGGCGCCACGCGACGACGTTGCCCGCGGCATCGAGCCCGGCGGCCAGCGTCTGTGCCGAGTGCGTGTGGTAGTAGGCGTGCTGGATCTCGTCCTCGCGCGTCCACTGCACGCGCACCGGCGCCTTGACCTCGCGCGCGAGCAGCGCCGCCTCGACGCAGAAGTCCGGGATCGACTTGCGGCCGAAGCCACCGCCGAGGAACGTGACGTGGATCGTCACGTTCTCCTTCGGGATCTTCAGCGCCGCGGCGACCGCCTCTCGCGCGTCCTGCGGATCCTGGGTACACGCCCACACCTCGCAGCGATCCTTGTCGACGCGCGCGAGCGCCGCCATCGGCTCCATCGGCGCGTGGACCAGGTGCGGCACGACGTACTCGGCCTCGACGCGGGTCGCGGCCGAGGCCAGCGCGGCGTCGACATCGCCGACCTTGCGGATGACCTCGCCCGGCGCGCGGACCGCCGCGAGCAACGCCTGGGTATACGCGGTCGAGTCGTACGTGCCGTTTGGCCCGGCGTCCCACTGGAGGTCGAGCGCGGCGCGCCCGCGCAGGGCGGCCCACGTGTGATCCGCGATCACCGCGACGCCGCCGAGCGGCTGCGATGCCAGCGGCGCGACCGGCACCGGCAGCGTGACGACCGCGCGCACGCCGGGCATCGCCCTGGCGCGCGTGGCGTCGAGCGTGCCGACCTTGCCGAGGTTCGCCGGCGGTCGCGCGATCACCGCGACGAGCATGCCCGGCACGATGATGTCGGCCGCGTACTTCGCGGTGCCCTGGACGTACGCCGGTCCGTCGCGCAGCGGCAGATCGGTGCCGAGGTGCGCCAGCTCGGCGAGCGGCCGCAGCTTCGGCGATCTCGGCGGCGGCAGCCCGGCGGCGCCGAGCACGAGCTGCGCGAAGCTCAGCGACTTCTTGGTCTTCGGATCGTGGACCGCGTCGTCGTGTGCGACCAGCCGCGCGGCCGGCACGTGCCACTCGGCCGCCGCCGACGCGATCAGCATCTCGCGCGCGCCGGCGCCGATCGTGCGCATCAGGTCGAAGAAGTTGCGGATGCTCGTCGAGCCGTCGGTGTTCTGGTCGCCGTACTTCGGGTCGCCGTCGCCCTGGACGACCTTGATCTTCGTGTGATCCGCGCCGAGCTCGTCGGCGATCAACACGGGCAGCGAGCTGCGAATGCCCTGCCCCATCTCCGAGCGGTGACACACGATCGTGACCTGCCCGTCGGTGCCGATCTGGATGAAGTCGTTCATCCGGGCGGTCGCGACCGGGACCGGCGCGGTGCGACCGGCCTCGGCCTCGCGGTAGAGGCCGAGCGCGAGCCCCGTCGTCGCCGCGCCGACGCTCGCCAGGAACGCTCTGCGTCCGAGGATCATGGCTTCGCCGCCAGCTTGATCGCGGCGCGGATCCTCACGTACGTCCCGCAGCGACACAGGTTGCCGGCCATCGCGCGATCGATGTCGGCGTCGGTCGGCGTCGGGTTCGCGGCGAGCAACACCGCGGCGCTCATGATCTGACCGGCCTGGCAGAATCCGCACTGCGGCACGCCGAGCTCGACCCAAGCCTTCTGCAGCGGATGGTCGCCGTCCGGCGCGAGGCCCTCGATCGTCGTGACCGCCTTGCCGGCGGCGCGGCGCAGCGGCGTCACGCACGCGCGCACGGCGTGACCGTCGAGATGCACGGTGCACGCGCCGCACAGCGCCTCGCCGCAGCCGTACTTGGTGCCGGTGAGCTTCAGGAGATCGCGCAGCACCCAGAGGAGCGGCATGTCCGGATCGGCGTCGACGTCGTGCGGCGCGCCGTTGACCACGAGCTTCACGGACATTCGGCCCCCGTGTCGATCCATGCCTGGACGAGCGCGGCGAGCTGCGCGGCCGAGCCCGGCGCCGGTTTGCGATCCTTGCCCGGCGCCCAGCCCCAGGCGACCAGCGGATCGTGCGCGACGTGATCGTGGATCTGTGCGAGCGACTTGCCGCCGTTCCTCGCCGGATCCTTGAGCTGCACGCAGATCTGCGACGGCGTGCGATCGAGCCACGGCATCGTCGACGGCGCGAGCGACCAGTTCGGCGCGCCCGGCACGCGCGCGAGCGGCAGGTTGGCGTCCTGGTGGCACGTCGCGCACTCGAGCGGCGGGATGCCGTGGTTCGCCGGGCCGCGCACGATCGGCGGATCGTGGAGCGCGTGGCGATCGCCCTGGCGCGGCGAGTCGTCGGCGGGGTGGCAGTTCACGCAGCGCGGGCTGGTGAACACGCGCGCGGCCTCGCCGAACAGGGCGCGCGAGCGAGTCGCGCGATCGGCGATCGGCGCGAACGCATCCGGGGCGGCGAGCTCGTCGGTCGCACGCGCGATGTCGGGAATTGGGACGGCTGCCGCCGGATGCGCGGGTGCGCTGCAGGCTGCGAGCAACACGAACGCGTACTTCACGCGGCGAGTCTACCAGCGGTGGCGCCACAGGAGGTCGAGCCCGTCGTAGCTCCGATCGCCGATGTTGCCTTCGAGCAGGATGTCGTGCCGCAGGTAGTACTCGACCTGACCCTCGAGCGCGTTCTCGTCGGGCTTGGCCTCGAGGTGCTGCTTGTACGCGACGAACAGCTTCGCGCTGATCCACTTGCCGACCGTGCACGCGGCGCTCGTCGTGCCGGTCGCGGCCGCGCAGTTGAACACGTCGATCTGCACCGGCAGCACCTTGTTGGCGGCGCGCCCGATCTTCTGCGACAGGATCGACGTGCCGGCGCCGAGGCCGGCGTCCTTGGTCTGGCTGTTCGGATCGCCGCCGGGCTCGCCGCCGAGGAAGAAGCCGAGCAGCTGCCCCTCGGTGTAGGAGCCCGGCTCGCTCGACAGCACGAGGCCCGGGTTCGAGATCCGGCCGCCGACGTCGGCGACCAACGTGACCGCCGCGAAGTCGTGAACCAGGCGAAGATCGAGCTGCGCGTCGGTCGTGCCGTCGAACGTCACGTTGCCGTGGTCGACCTGGTAGCGGTGGTTGAAGATGTCGGCGACGCCCTGCTCGACCTCGACGACGCCGAGCATGCCGACCGCGCCGTCGCCGAGCGAGACCTGGATCTGGCCGCGCACCGAGCCGCGGAGCTCGTCGGCCTGCACGCTCGTCGAGTCGATCGTGACATCGGTGACGACCCAGGGCTTCTCGGGCGCGCCGCGGACCGGCTTCTGGATCGGCGTGACCGCGTCGACGAACACCATGTCGATCGGCGCCGATTGCGCGAGCAGCGCCGAGCCGGCGACCCGCGGGATCAGGATCACGCCGCGCGACACCCGCGTCGTGCCCTGCCAGTGATCGCCTTCGCGCCTCAGCGTCGTGGTCGCGACCGCGCTGATGTCGGGCTGCGTCGCGGTGATCGGTTGGATGTGATCGAGCGTGAGCTTCGCGGTGATCTCGTCGGGGGTGCCCTCGGCGTGGATCGTCGCGATGCGGCAGCGGTGCTCGTCGCCGACGTTGCAGGCGCCGAGCTTGCCGCTGACGTCGAGGGTCGCGGCGCGCGCCTTGACCGACAGCGCGACGTTGGTATCGCGCATCGTGCCGACCATCGTCGAGAGCGGGATGCGGCCGTTGATCATGACGACCTTGCCGTCGAGCCGCGTCGCCATCGGATCGAAGCCGGTGATGTCGATGTGACCGGCGATCTTGCCGCTGGTCGACACCAGCACGCCGGGCGCGAACGCGGCGAGCGGCGCGATGTCGAAGCTCTGCACGTCGACCATGCCGATCGCTTGCGCGAGGTCGGTGGGTCGACCGCGCGCGGTGACCTTCAGGCGACCGCCGTCGGACTCCTTGCCGTTGATCTCGATCGAGCCGCCGACGCCGCCCCAGTTCGCAGAGATCTGCAGCTCGTCGAGAACGGGCGCGAGCTTGCCGGTGACGAGCGGCGGCACGACGACCTGGTGCGCCGCGATCTCGATCAGCGCGGTCGGCACCGCGAGCGTGCCCGCGAGCTTGCCGGCGCCGTCGATCGTGCCCTTGGTGACATCCTTCCTGCCGACGATCGCCAGCATCGCGGCGACCTCGGTCTTGGGGATCGTGAACGTGCCCTTCAGCGCCGCGGTGCGCGCGTTGGCGTAGCCGTTCGCCACCCAGCTCTCGAACGTCACCGGGATCGCGGCATCGGCGTGGAACAGCTTGCCGGTCTCGTCGCCGTCCTTGCGCGGCAGCTTGCCGCTGACGTAGAGGTCGACCGCGACCGCGCTGCGGTTGGCGTCCATCTCGGCGCTCGCGTGCAGATCCATCGGCTTCACGATCGCCCCACCGGCGAGTGCATCGGCGTCGACCTGCAGATGCGCGCTCGTGATGCCCCGGCCGATCGTCGCGGTGACCCGCGCACGGCCGTGGTACGGCGCGGTGATCCCGAAGCGCGCAAGCAGCTTCGGGTCGACGATCACCTGATCGAGCTTCGCGGTGACCTCGCGCACCGCGTCGCGCCCGAGCAGCTTCCACGCCGCGGGATCGAACAGGTGATCGGGCAGGCCGACGCGCGCGTCGACCTGCGCCGCGCCCACGCCCTCGACCATCGCCTTGGTCGACGCGAGGATCTCACCCTTGTTGTTGTCGAACGTCGCGGTGCCGGAGATCGCGCCGACCGGCGTCTTGATGCCGACGATGTCGATCGTGCCGTGGGTGTCGGTCGGCGTGATGATGACCGTGCCGTCGACCGTGCCGGTCGCGCCGATCATGCCGAGATCGATCGACTTCAGCGTGATCGACGCCGCGCGCACGTCGCGTCGCGTCAGCGCCATCCAGCCGCGCGCGTTCGTGATGTCGACCGGGCCGTCGACCGCGAGCGCGACCTCGGCGACACCATGGAGCGCGCCGAGCCGGAACACGTCGGAGCTCGGCGCGGTCGTCGGATCCAGCGTGGTACCCACCTCGAGCGACACGCGGCGGCCGTCGACGCGCGCATGGATCGTGCTGTCGATCGACAGGCGATCGTCGATCACGACCCCGGCCGCGGAGATCCGCGCATCGCCGTGCCACTGGCCACGCGTGCGATCGATCGTGACGTGTCCCGACGCGTCGCCCTTGGCGCGCGGATCGATCAGCTCGACCGGGATCGTCGCGATGTCGAGCTTCGCCGCGAGCGCCTGGGTCTCGCGATCGAACGAGGCGCCGACCTCGACCTTGCCGCCACGGTGGGTGGTCGCGATGTTCGCCGCGACCACGCGCGCCGGCGTGATCGTCACGCTGCCGCCCGCACCGGCGAGCTCGCGACCGTCGGGGAGGACGACGTGATGGTGGCCGAGCGCGATCGCGATGGTGTTGCCGCGCGGCGTGACGCGGGCGTCGAGATCGATCGCGGTCGCCGGCCGCGGGTTGGCGTGGACCGCGACGTCGACGCTGCGGTCGGTGTGGCTGACCGCATCGATCGACGCCGAGCCGAACGGCGCGCCCCCCTGCGCGATGTCGGACAGGTTGAGGTGCGCGGTCGCCGTCGGGGTCACCCCGCGATCGAGGTGCCCGACATAGTAGCCGTCGAGCCCGCCGATCGCGGTCTCCCCGATCCCGACGCGGCTGCCGGCGACGCGTCCGGTGATCCGCAGGCCGAGCACCGGAAGGAGCTTGCCGTCGACGATCGACGCAGTCACCCGAACGAGGCCGCGCGCGTCGACTCGACCACCCGACGCGACCGTCGGATCGGTGACCGCGACGACCGCGTCTCCCTTGAGGAGCTTGACCGTCTTGCCGTCGCGCACGATGGTTCCCGAGATCGTCGAGCGCATCCCGTCGCCGGTGATCACCGCGAACGCGCTGGCACCCGCGAGCTTGCCGTCGAGCGCGATGATCGCCCGGGCCGGTGGCAGCGCGGTGATGCGCTCGTCGGCGATCACCACGCCTCGGACCGAGGTGCCGTCGGTGCGCAACGCGATCGCGAGGTTGCCGGCGCCGGTCAGCGCACCATCGGTCAGCGGCGCGAGCGACGGTGCGGCGACGATCACCATGCCGCTCGCGGTGTGCTTCGCGGCGTCGCCCCGTGCCCACAGCGCGATGTCGGTGTCGCCGAGCGTGCCTGCGACGTCGACCGCGAGCTGCTTGCCGTCGGGCACCGCGTGGATCGTCAGCATCGCGTCGCCGGGGATCGCGACGTCCGGAACGAACCGCGCGATCGTCTGCGCCGGTACGAACAGCGTGAGGTTGCCGCGCGGCGCGGCCGGATCGACGGCGAGCTTGGTGCCGGTCAGCCACGCACCCGCCGCGAACACCGAGATGTTCGGGATCGTGACCCGGTCGCCGTCGACGAACGCGTCGGCGTTGACCGTGAAGTTGGTCGCCTGCTCGCGCCACCGACCGCTGACCACGACGCCGGCGGTGATCGGCCCCGCGCTGTGGATCACGGCATGCGAGATGATCGCGATCTTGTCGACATGCAGCGGCGGACCGTAGCCGGTGACCTCGACGCGGACCTCGTTCACCCGCACGTCGGGCAGCTCGACGACCCAGTCGGGCCCGCCACCCGACGACTTCTTCGGCGGATCGGGCGGCTGCGGCCGGATGAGGATGGCGACCTCATCGACGACGAGCGACTCGACCTTGACGTGCTTCGACAGCAGCGGGACGAGCCCGACCTTCACCGACAGCTTGCCGACGGTGACCATCGGCTTGCCGTCCATGCCGTCGATCTCGATGTCCTTGATGACCAGCGTGCCGAGCACGGAGCCCTCGACCGCGCGGACCTTGACGCCACCGGGAAACGCGTCCTGCAGCGCCGTCTCCATCTGGGCGCGGATCTTGTCGCGGCCCCATCCCGTGTGGACCACGATCAAGATCGTCGCGACCGCGACCACGACGAGCGCGAGCAACCCGAGCACGGTGCGCTTGACGTAGCGCCCGAATCGACCGGCCATCAGTAGGCCTGACCGACACCGAGGTGAAACGCCAGCCGATCGAAGAAGATGTCGGGCGCGGCGAGCGGCGGACCGTAGCGATTGAGCCGGTACCCGAGATCGAGCCGCACGACGACCGACTTGATGACCTCGATGCGCACGCCGAGCCCGGTGGCCCAGTAGAGGTTGAACGGATCGAGCTTCGCGACCGTGTCCGTCGCGTCGCCGCCGTCGAGGAACGCGACGAACCCCATGTTGAGCCCGAGGTGCTTCTTGTAGTGGCCGCGCAGCTCGACGCCGGTCTCGATCGACGCGGCGCCGCCGATCGGCACGCCGTCGACGTACGGCGCGAGGTGCCGCTCGGAGAACCCGCGCTGGCTCGAGGCTCCGCCGGAGTAGTAACGCTCGGTCACCGGCACGTCACCGAGGATCATACCCAGCCGGGCGTGCAACGCGATGACCGATTTCCCGAGGAGCGGCACGCCGGTCAGCTTGACCGGCACGTAGCCGCGGACGTCGGGTGTCAGCTGGAGAAACTCGAACTGGCTGCCGACGTACCTGGTGCCCTCGGCGACACGGAGCTCGAGGTACGCGCCGCGCGTTGGCTGGTTGGGATCGTCGCGCAGATCGGCCGAGATCGCCTGCTGGAGCTCGCCGAGTCGCTCGTTGCGATCGAGCCCGTAGAGGTTCAGCGCATCGGTGTCGCTCTCGAGTGCGGACGGCGTGATGTGCGAGAACGACAGCTGCTCGATCAGCCAGCCGACGCGCGCGGTCAACCAGCGGAAGTAGACCGGGAAGCTGAGCCCGAGCCGCGCGTGGGGGCCCTTCGACGTGTACGCCTCGACCGTGAGGTACTGGTAGCCGAGCTCGAGATCGCCGCGCACGAACGGCGCGAACAGATCGAGCCGCGACAGCGTGCCGAGCAGCGAGATCTTCGGCTCGGGATTGCCGAACTGGTGATCGACCGTGTACGCGGGCCGAAAGTCGATGCCGGCGGTCCACATCGGTCCCGGGATCCCGGCGGCGGTCAGGCTCGCTCGCGCGCGCGCTTCGAGCGTGAGCGGCTCGTAGCCGAAGCCACCACCGAGCTTGCTCTCGTAGCGGCTCGCCGCGACCACCGTGATCTTGACCGGGATGATCGTGTCGCCCGTGCGATCGGCCTCGACGCGCGCGCTGGTGAACCGGCCGAGCTCGTAGATGCTGCGCTGGGTATCGGACAGCGCCGCCGACGAGAACGTGTCGCCCTCGCTCATCGCGAGCCGCGCGCGGATCGCATCGGCGAGCTGGCCATCGATGCCGACGATCGTGATCGGGCCGAACTTGCACTGCGGGCCGGGATCGAACACGTAGCGCACGGTCGCGCGCGCGTGCGCCTTGTCGGCGAGCACCTCGGCCGTCATGTCGACGTGCGCGTAGCCGCCATCCTCGACGAGCGTCAGGAGCGGCGTCTTGGCGTCGTCGAACAGGTCGTAGTCGAAGTACGACTCGTCCTTCAGCTTGACGATCCTGCGCGCCTCGCGCGGCGACACGTCGGGAGGCAGGCCGTCGAGCACGACCGCGGTCTTCGCGCGCTCGCCCTCGACGATCGAGAACACCGCTGTCTGCGCGAGCCCGTGATGCTTGACCGTGCCGTGGACCTCGACGGAGAAGAACCCGAGCTGCTGGTACGCCGCCCGGATGCGCTCGGTGTCGAGCGTCAGCTGATACGGATCGAGCGCGCGGCCGCTCTCCTCGACGCGATGGAGCGCGAGCCCGTCTCGGATCGCCTCGAGATCGATCGCCGAGTTGGGCTCGACCTCGCCGCCCTTGGCGGCGAACACGTGGATCTCGGTACCGGCGAGATACTCTTCCGCGCTGCTCGCGTCGCGCTTGGGCTTCTGCGTGCCACCACAGGCGACGAGCAGGAGGACAGCGACGCAGACAGCACGCACGGTCTGGCGATGTTATTGGAATCAATAGCGATCGCGCCACACCCGGGCGCCGCCATCGTGCGCCGGCGCCTCAGCGAGCGAACTTGGCGCGCAGCTTGGCGCGGGCGCGCCCGACCATGGCCTTGCCTTCGGTGATCAGCTCCTCGATCCGACCGGCGATCGGGTGCGGCCCCGCCGTGGCCTTGGCCTCGTCGGCGGCGGCCTCGGCCGGGTTGGCCTCGAGGAACTCCTTCGCGGTCCGCGCGGCGTCGTCGACCTTGTGCGCGGCGACGAACTGGCGGACGTTCGCGTTGTACTTGCGAGCGGAGGCCTTGTCGCCCTCGCCCTGGTTCGGACCGAACTGTTTGCGCTTCGACATGCTCCCAGGTAGGAGCATCGATCGTGCCATCAGTGATCGATCAGCGCATCGATGGCAATCTGGGCCGCGACGACGTCCTCGCGCCAGGCACCGAGCGCATCTGTCGCGACGGGCGCGACCGCCGCGGCGCTCCACGCCCGGTTCGGCGCGATCTCGCCCAGCCGGCGCTGGACCGCGAGGTTCGCCGGCTCGAGCACCGCGAGGTTCGCGATCGTGATCGCATCCGACTCGGTCGCCGCGGCGATCACCGCGGCGATCGCCGTTGCCTCGCCGCGATCGTACGCCGCGACCGCCGCGGCCAGCGCGTCGCTCGCGCCGTTCGCGATCGGGATGCTCGGGTGCCGGCCCGGCCGGATCGTCGCGTGCGTGCCGGCCGGCGCCACGACGATCACGCCGTGCGCGTCGGCCGCGAGCTCGACCTTGCCCGACAGCACACGGATCTCGCCGGCGCCGCGGGCGTCGACGTGGATCTCGTACTCGCATCCGAGATCGGTGACCGCGGTCGAGGGCGTGGTGATCGCGAACAGCCGAGGCGGCGCGGTGACGCGCGCGTGCATCGAGCCGCGCTCGAGGAACAGGTTGTGCCCCGCCCGGCTCGTCGCGTCGAGCCGCACGCGGGTGTCGGGTCCGAGGTGCGCGACGCCGATCGTCGCGATCTGCAGGTCGGCCTCGTGCGTGCCGGTGTCGATCGTCGAGCCGATCGGCAACACGCCGCTCGCGACGCGGCCATCGCCGCACGACAGCTCGCCGGTGCCGGTGAACACCATGCCCTCACCTCCGCTGCACGGCTTGTCGGGGCGCGCGAGCCATACGATCGCGATCGCCGCCGCCGCCGCGACCGCGACGGCTCCTCCCACGATCCAGCGCGGTCGCCGCCGTTTCGGCGGCACGAGCTTCAGCGGCGCGTCGTGCCGCAGCGGGCGCATCAGCTGCTCGAGCCGCTGGATCTCCGGATCGGGCGATCCCGAGCCGTCCCAGAGGTAGTCGTTCGGTTCATCCGACTCGTTCATCGGACACCTCCTCGTCGGTGATCCCGAGCTTCTCGCGCAGGAGCTTCATGCCACGGTGCAGGTTGACGCGCACGGATCCCGGCGCGAGCCCGGTCTGCGCCGCGATCTCGGGACCGGTGAGTCCCTCGACGAGCCGCAGGATCAACGTCTCGCGATACGCGTCGGGCAGCGCGCGCAGCGCGGTCAGCACGCGCTGGACCTCGATCGACGCGCGCACGCCCGACGTCTCGCTCGGGACGTCATCGACGTCCTCGATCGGCAGCTTCTTGACGCGCAGGTGATCGATCGCCCGGTTGCGCGCGATCGCGAGCAGCCACCCCGGGAACGCCTCGGCCTGCGCGAGCTGCGGCAACCGCGCGAGCGCGAGCGCGAACACGTCCTGCACGAGATCGGCGGCGTCGCGAAACGGTGCGCGCGCGAGGATCACGCCGTGCACCGCGCGCGAGAACCGGCGGTAGAGCTCGGCGAACGCGAGGCGATCGCCGGCCCGGGCCGCGATCACCACCGCCGGAAGCTCTGCCGCCACGAAGTCCAAAGACGTGGCTCCCGGCGATCCGTTAACCGAGATCCGCGGCGCGCGCGATCGTCGCCCCGGCGGCGCGCATCGCGGCGATCGCGCGGTCGCCATCGCCGGGCGCGAGGTCGACCGCGCGGCAGCCATCCTCGACGACGATCGTGCGAAACCCGAGGCCGATCGCGTCGATCGCGGTGAACTTGATGCAGTAGTCGGTCGCCAGCCCGAGCACGACGACCTCGGTCACGCCGGCCGCCTTCAGCCAGTCGCCCATGCCGGTCGCCTTCTTGTGCCCGTTGTCGAAGAACCCGCTGTAGCTGTCGATCGCCGGATCGGTGCCCTTGTGGAACACCCGGGTGATCGTGCCGCGGAGGCCGGCGTGGAGCTCGGCGCCGTGGGTGCCCTGGACGCAGTGTGCCGGCCACATCACCTGCGGCATCCCCTCGATCTCGGCCATGTCACCGACCTGCTTGCCCGGGTTGTTGACCGCGAAGCTCCGGTGGCTGGCCGGGTGCCAGTCCTGCGTCGCGACCACCGTCGCGAACTTCGGGGCGAGCGCGTTGGCGACCGCGATCGTCGCGTCGCCGTCGCGCACCGCGAGCGAGCCGCCCGGGCAGAAGTCGTACTGGAGGTCGACGAGGATCAGCGCTCTCACGCCGCCACTCTACCCCAGCGCTGGTCGCCCACCTCCGTGGTAGCTGTTCGACGGTTCTGCCGGCGCTTGCCGGGCTTTCCGCGTGGCGAGGAAGTTGCTTCGTTGCGGTCGCGCGCATGCACCGTCTTGTCGTCGTCGTCCTCGCCAACCTGCCCGCTGTCGCCTTCGCCGATCCGGAGGCGACCCTCGAACAGGAGGCGCGCGCGCTCGTGTTGCCGGCGGAGGCTGCCCACGGGTTTCATGCCGCGGCCTTCGCGCAGCTCGCGAGCGGGACCACGGATCGCGCCGCCGAGTCGACGCTCGGTGCGGGTGGCGAGCTGCGTTACACCGGAGATCTGTGTGACTACGTGCGCGTCGGCGGCCAGGGGCGGCTGAGCCATCGCGACGGCGCACACGCGAGCGCCGAGCAGTGGGCGAGCGCGTGCCTGCCGATCTTCGGGATCTCGGTGATGGACGTCGGCCATCACCTCGAGTGGGACGTGCGGCCCTCGCTGCTCGCGCCGCTCCAGCTGCGCGCCGGGACCAACCGCCACGAGACGGTGACCTACCGCTGGCAGTTGCTCCGCGCGCCGCTCGCGAACGTGCTGGATGGCGCGGTCCGCGGCGAGGCGGCCAAGGAAGACCTCGCGCCACCGCCGCCGATGACCGCCGAGGAGAAGGCCGCGCTGCCGCAGGGCGATGCGGTGGTGTTCGACGTCCGCGTGGAGCACGAGGCGCTGTGGGGTGCCGGGCGCATGCTCGTCGTGCGCGACCGCGCCGAGGCGGTCCCGTTCGGCTACATCCGGCGGCACGCCGCGGCGTGGGGCGAGGCCCGCGACTTCAGCGTCGAGATCGGGAGCGGCGGCGGCGACTTCGTCGAGCGCGGCGCCACGATCCACGTGTGGTTCCTGCGCCTCGAGAACCTCGAGCTCGGGCCGCTGTACGCGACCGGCGGCCTCGGGATCGCGTCGGCCGATGCCGGAGCCTTCTTGCCTCCCGACGCCCACGGCATCGCCCGGCGCCAGGTCGACGTCACGCGGCCGCGCGCGGAGCTCGCGCTCGAGACCGGCGGCACGAAGATCCACGGTCACGTGCGCGCGACGCACGACGCGGCGGTGATGCCCGATGGCTACGTCACGGTCGACGCCCGCATCACCGCCGGGCTCGCGGTTCCGATGCGCGATCTCGTGCTCCGACTCGACGGCGCGATCGCGCGCACCGACGTGCTGGTGCCCGAGGTGCGCGCGATCCGCGCGGTGACGGGCGGCGGATCGCTCGCGCTCGCGCGGCACCTGACCGGCAACCTCGACGCGACGCTGCAGCTCGACGTCGCGCGCTCGTTCTATGCGACCGACACGTTCGCGCCGCGCTGGGGCGTCGACGCGTTCGCCGCGGTGCAGGCCAAGGTCGGACGCTAGGTTAGCGTCCGGGGCGCTTGCGCTCGATCTCGGCGAGCGCGTGCTTCGCGTTCTCGCGCACCGCCGCGACCGGATCCTTCAAGCGCGACCGGATCTGCGGGATCGCGGCTCTGGCGTGGCCGCGGCAGTCGCCGAGCTGGATCAGCGCGAGCTGGCGCACTCTCGTCGTGCGATCGCCGAGCCGCGCGACGAGGACCGGCACGCTGCGCGCGCGATCGGCTCCGCGGAGATCGCCGAGCGCGCAGATCGCGTCCATGCGGATCGCGAGGTGCGGGCTCGTCGTCGCGGCGGCGATCGCGTCGAAGTCCGTCGACGCGACCTCGTACGACGCGCTGCCCGGGCTCAGCTCTGATCCGATCATGTTGGTCAGCGCGCGCTCCTTGCGATCGAGCAGCGCGGCGAACGCGACGTAGCTCGCCGGGCGCGCACACGACAACCCGACGACGCCGGCGTACGCGTTGCGCTTCTTCTTCGTCAGCGCGACCAGCTCGTCGATCAGGCCGAGCCGGCCGAGCACGCGGGCCGCCCAGGTCTCGGCGCTCGCCTTGGGATCTCGCGCGTACTTCAGCAACGCGGGCACCGCCTTCCGCGCTGGCTCGCCGATCTCGTAGAGCGTCATCGCGGCCTGCCAGCCGTGCTCGCGGTGCGCGAGGGCCGCGATCAACGCGGGCACCGCACGCGCGCCCATCGCGACGAGCTCCTCCTGCGCCGCCTCGGAGTACGGCGGCGTCTCGAACTCGCCGAACCGCGAGATCAGGTAGACCGCGCGCTTCATATGCCGAAGCTGAAGCCCTGCTTCGCGAGCCGGTCGTACTTGCGGCGATCGAAGCGGTAGAGCCGCGCGGCGCGATGGCGCACGCCGGTCTCGACCTCGTCGGTCTCGACCAGCACGTCCATCGCGAGCAGCTTCTTGCGGAAGTTGCGCTTGTCGAGCCCGGTCCCGAGGATGAGCTCGTAGAGCCGCTGGAGCTGGGTCAGCGAGAACCGCTGCGGCAGGAGCTCGAAGCCGACCGGCGCGTAGCGCACCTTGGCGCGCAGCCGCTCGGTCGCGATCCGCAGGATCTCGGAGTGGTCGAACGCGAGCTTCGGCAGATCGTCGAGAGCGAACCAGCCGACCCCCATCGCGTCGGTCGCGGCGAGGATCTTGTGCTCCGACAGCTTCGCGAGCGCGTAGTACGCGACGGTGACGACGCGCTCGCGCGGATCGCGATCGAGCGCGCTGAACGAGTAGAGCTGCTCGAGGTAGACGTCGGTGACGTTGGCCTCCTCGGCGAGCTCGCGGCGCGCCGCCTCGTCGAGCGTCTCGTCCATCCGCATGAAGCCGCCGGGGAGTGCCCACGCGTGCTGGAACGGCGTGCCCTTGCGCTGGATCAGCAGCACCTTGAGATCGGTCTCGTCGAGCCCGAACACGACGCAGTCGACGGCGACCGCGGCCCGCGGGTATTCGTAGGTGAACGCCATCGCTAGCGGTCCGCCTGGCCCGACGCGACGTAGCCGCGCAGCTCCGCGAGCTCGCGCTCGAAGTTGCCCGACAGGATCGGGAACCGGCACCACGAGCGCGGATCGAGGTTGCGATCGTCGAGGTGGAACGACGGTGCGAGCCGCTCGCGCTTCCACTGATTGCGGCACCACAGCCGAAAGAACCGCTCGATCCAGATCGCGAGCTGCGTCGGCGCGTACTGCGGGTAGCGCGGCAACAGCTCCTGGAGGACCTCGACCGGCGTGTGCTTGTCGCGGATCGCGGCGTCCTCGACGGCCTCGAGGAAGTCGTACGGCATGAGGTCGGCCTCGTCGGTCTGCGCGACCCCGCCGCTGGTCGCCGGTCGCAGCTCGGCGGTCGGTTGCTGCGCGTTGATCACGGAGAGCTCGCGCAGCGGTGCCAACCCGATCGGCCCCTTGGTCTCCATCCAGCGCAGCCACTGGCGCAGGTACGGCTTGTCGATGCCGCCGAGCGGCGCGAGCCCGCCCGACGTATCGCCGTCCATCGTCGCGTAGCCGACCGCGGCCTCGCTGCGATTGCTCGTCGTCAGCAGCACGGCGTTGTTGACGTTCGCGAGCATCCAGATCGACGGCGCGCGCACGCGGGCCTGGATGTTCTGCAGCGTGGTGTCGTCGGTCTCCCACGACAGCTTGCGGCCGATCGCGCGCTCGGTCGCCGCGATGTACGCCTTGTATTGCGGGTCGATGTCGATGACGTGAAACTCGGCGCCGACCGCGCGCGCGATCGTCTCGGCGGCGTTGCGCGTCACCGAGCCGGAGTTCTCGGTCGGCTGGTACGCGGTCGTCAACAACGTCGCGATCACCTGCTTCATGCCGCCGCCGGACTCGATCACGTGATGCAGGCGGCTGCAGGTCGGCAGGTGCTGGCGCACGCCGCCGGGCCCGAGCTCGGCGAACGCGAGCTGGACCGCGAGCGCGACGAGCACGACGCACGCCGCGGAGTCGGCGCCGCCCGACAGCGACACGACGAAGCCCTGCGACCGGCTCTTGCGCAGGTAGTCCCACAGGCCGAGCGCGCACGCGCGCGCGAACTCCTCCTCGCGCAAGGACGTCCGATCCTCCCAGGTCAGCTCCTGCTTCGGCGCGACCGCCGGCTTGCGCTGCGGCCAGCCGAACGGAAACTCGATGACCTGGCCCTCGGTGTCGTGGCGTGGCCGGTGGCTGCCGCGGCGCGCCTGATCGCGGCGGTTGGCGTCGATGTCGACGACCGCGGTCGCGAGCTCGACGTCGTGGAACGAGAACCGGCGGCCGCGCGCGCACAGCTCGCCGGCCGAGGCGATCAGCCCGCCGCCGTCGTAGATCACCCGTCCGGCCTCGTTGCCGAGCAGGTTCGCGTAGAGGTACGCGACCGCGTACGCGCGCGAGCCCTCGACGACGAACCGCTGGCGCACGGCGAACTTGCCGAACGCGAAGTGGCTCGCCGACGGATTGCAGATCACGTCGACGCCGCGCAGCGCGAGGTCGGTGCCCGGGCGATTCGCGACCCAGGCGTCCTCGCAGATCTCGAACCCGATCCGCACGCCGCCGATGTCGAACACGAGATCGCCGATCGGGTAGTGCTTGATGATCGAGTCGACGCCCTCGCGCTCGAGCACGTCGATCTCGCCGGCCGGCCACGCCTTGAACCAGCGCGGCTCGTAGTGGATGCCGTCGCCGGCGAGGAACTGCTTCGGCACGAAGCCGACGATCGTGCCGTCGACCAGGATCGCGGCGACGTTGTAGAGCGCCTTCTCGTGATAGAGCGGCAACCCGACGCAGACGACCATGCCCTCGGTCAGCGGCGCGAGCAGCTCGAGCTGCGCGAACGCGGTGTCCTGCAGCCCGTCGATCTGGAACGCGTCTTCACAGCCGTAGCCCGTGATCGCGAGCTCGGGAAGACACAGGAGCGAGACGCCCTCGAAGCGCGCGTGCTCGATCGCCTGGCGCAGGTGCGCGAAGTTCTCGTCCCACGCGAGTGGCGTCTGGTTGGTGCACGCGACTCCGACCTTGATGAGCTTCATTGTTGGGCCTTCGCTTCGCTCAGCTCTCACCCCCGAACTGTTCGGGTGCTCGAGAACCTACCGGTTGGACTTGAGATGCTCGACGAGCAGGGGTGCGGTGCTTTCGACCTGCAAGAAGTCGCCGGCCAGCGCGACCGCGTTGGGGTGGCTGTCCGTCGTGACCACCTGCCCGAACAGGCCGGTGGCACGGAGCTTGGCGAGCGAGTCGCCCGGGAATAACCCGTGCGTCGCGATCGCGTCGATCGACACCGCCCCGGAATCGCGGTACGCGCGCGCCGCGTTGATCAGCGAGCCGCCGGTGCGGATCATGTCGTCGTAGATCACGACGCGCTTGCCGGAGACCTGCGCGGACACGCCGGTGACCTCGGTCGACTCGCCGTCGAGCCGCCGCTTGTAGACGAACGCGGCCTCGACGCCGAGGTCGTTGGCGAGTGACTCGACCCACTTCGCGCGGCCGGCGTCGGTGCACGCGAGCACGAAGCTGTCGCCGCCGAGCCGGCGCGCCGCGGTGGTCACGAGCTGCTTGGCGTAGACGTGGATCGGCCGGATGCCGCCCTCGAAGTAGTGCGTGATCGCGGCGACGTGGAGGTCGAGCATGAAGACCTGCGTGCCGCGCGACGCCATCGGGATCGACGACAGCAGGCGCGCCCGGGTCTTCGCGGTGACGACCTCGCCGAACCGCACCGAGCGCTCCATCGTCGAGTAGCCGTAGAACGGCATCACGATGCTCAGGCGATACGCGCCGCCCATGACGAGCGCGCACGCGAGGTCGTAGATCTCGAGCGTCGCGGCGTCGTCGACCGTACCGCCGACCAGCATGACGTCGCGGTCGGCCGGGTCGCTCTCGATCCGCAGGTAGTGCTCGCCGTCGGGGAACGTCTTGCGCGCGATCGTGCCGAGCTCCCAGCCGGTGAGCCCGACGATCGCGTCCGCCAGGTAGGCGTAGCGCGCGGTGGTGAAGACGAGCGGGGTCGTCACTCGCGCGCCTCGTGCTTCGCGTGCGCCTCGGCGATCAGCTGCTGCTTGCGCGCGTGGACGTGCGCGTCGAGCCCGACCGGATACGGCTGTGGGTTCAAGAACCGCTTCGCGCGGGTCGACAGATGCGCGAGCTCGTCGGCGGCGCGCGCGCGTGCGGACGGCAGATCGTCCGGCTCCCGGACCACTTTGCCACCGTCGAGGTAGGTCTGGAGCAGGTCGACCTCGTGGTCGAACTCGATCGTGCGCGCCGGCTGCATCGGCGCCTCGATGTCGTGGATCGACGGGCCGCTATAGCCGGCGTTGGAGTCGTAGATCACGTCGCCGACGAGCCAGCCGTCGCGACGCAGCCGGCGGACCTGGAGCAGCCCCGGGTTCGAGATCTTGATCGGCTGCTCGGACAGCTTGATGGTCTCGCGCCAGTGGCCGGCGTCGTCACGGCAGGCGCCGAGCTTGTAGACGCCGCCGAGCGCCGGCTGGTCGTACGCGGTGACCAGCTTGGTGCCGACACCCCAGGTGTCGATCCGCGCGCCCTGCTCGTGCAGGCTCGCGATCAGCGTCTCGTCGAGATCGTTCGACGCGAAGATCTTGGCCTCGGGGAACCCGGCCGCGTCGAGCAACTTGCGCGACTCGATCGACAGGTGGGCGAGATCGCCGGAGTCGAGCCGGATGCCCGCCATCTCGTAGCCCTTGGCGCGCAGCTCGTGGCCGACGATGATCGCGTGCTTCACGCCGTCGAGCGTGTCGTAGGTATCGACGAGGAACGTGCAGTTGCCGGGCAGCGCGTCGGCGTACGCGCGAAATGCCGCGAGCTCGTCGACGTGGAACATCACCCAGCTGTGCGCGTGCGTGCCCTTGACCGGGATGCCGAACATCTTGCCGGCCAACACGTTCGAGGTCGCCGCCGTGCCGCCGATGTACGCCGCGCGCGACGCGCCGAGTCCGCCGTCGACGCCCTGGGCGCGCCGCAACCCGAACTCGAGCACCGGCTCGCCGCGCGCCGCGGTCACGACGCGCGAGGCCTTGGTCGCGATCAGCGTCTGGAAGTTCACCAGCGTGAGGAGCGCGGTCTCGACCAGCTGGGCCTGGATGATCGGCCCGGTCACCCGGATGATCGGCTCGTGCGGGAAGACCAGGCTGCCCTCGGGGACACAGTCGACCCGGCAGGTGAACTGCAGCTCGCCGAGGTAGGCGAGGAACGCCGCAGGAAACAGGGGCGCGCCGGTGTTGTCGGTCAGGGTCGCGAGGTAGGCGCGGTCGTCCTCGGTGAACCGCAGCCGACGCAGGTACGCCAGGGCCGGGCCGATGCCGGCGGCGATCGCGTAGCCGCCCGAGAACGGCGGGCGGCGGAAGGTCAGGTGGAAGACAGCCTCGCGCTCCGCCAAACCCGACTTCCAGTACCCGCAAGCCATCGATAATTGGTACAAGTCGGTCAGCAGTGCGAGCGAGCTTCCGTACAACTCATCGAGACCGTCGGTCGGGCGTTGCACTGTAAGTGTACTATTTACACTAATTCAGCCGATGTCAACCGATCAAGCCGTCGTCGTCTGGGGCGAGCTCCTGTGGGACCGCTTCCCCGATGGTCACCGCCTGGGTGGCGCGCCGACCAACTGCGCGTGGCACCTCGGCCAGGCCGGCGGGTGGGCGCAGCTCGTCACCCGCGTCGGCGATGACGATGATGGCCACCGCGCGATCGCGCAGCTCGAGCCGTTCGTCGACACGACCTACATCCAGCTCGATCGCGAACGCGCGACCGGCGAGGTGCTCGTCGAGCTCGATCGCGGCGAGGCGCGCTATCGCCTGGTCACCGGCCGCGCCTGGGAGCGCATCGCCTGCACCGCCGACGTGTGCGAGGCGATCGCCGATGCTGGCGTGCTCGTGTTCGGCACGCTCGCGCAGCGCACGCCCGACGGGCTCGCCGGCTGGCGCGCCGCGATCGGCGCGACCCGCGAGGGCTGCGTGCGCGCGGTCGACGTCAACCTCCGGCCCGCCGATCGCGACACCGCCGACACGCGGCTCGCGATCGACGAGGCGATCGACGTCGCCGACGTCGTCAAGCTCAACGACAAGGAGCTCGACCTGCTGCGCGACTGGCGCGGCTGGGCGGATCCGGTGACGACCTTGCTCGGCAGGAAGCGCCGCGTCGTCGTCGTGACGCACGGCGCGGCGGGCTCGACGCTGCACGGTGACAAGGGCGCGATCGAGATCGCGCCGTGCGCGGCCTCGCCGGGCGGCGACAACGTCGGCTGCGGCGACGCCTATCTCGCGATCCTCCTGCACGGCATGACGCTCGGCTGGGATCTGCGCGCGAGCGGTCGGCTCGCGAGCCGGTGGGCGGCGGCGGTCGCGAGCGTGCGGGGCGCGACCCCGACGTTCACCGATGAACAGGTCGCCGATCTTCTCGAGCTGGAGGTCGCCGCGTAATGGGCGTCGATCACGAAGACGACGAAGCGACCCCGCTGCCGCCGCCGAACCGGCAGTCGAGCCTCGACATGTCGGTCGACATCCCGGCGATCCCGCTGGCGAAGACGATCGCGTCGGCGTCCGAACCGTCGCCGCCGACCGTCGAGGTCATGCCGGATCTCGTTCCGGAACCGGTCGCGCCACGCGCGCGCACCGCGGCACCGAAGCCGACCCCGGATCCCGAGCCCGACGTCACGCGCCACCGCGCCGATCCGCCGACCCGCTACCTCGTGTGGGGCGCGGTGTGCGTGATCGTCGGCGCGATCATGTCGCTCGGCACGCTGTTCGGATCCGGACAGCCGGAGATCGTGATCGGCGGCGGCCTCCCCGTCGTCGGCGGGCTCGCCGCGATCGCGATCGGCGCGCGGCGCTCTCCCTGGAAGACGTCGGACATCTGGCTCGACGCCGGCGCGCTGGTCGCCGAGGAGGGCGCGCCGTGGGCGCTCGCGATCCTGACGATCGCGATGGTCTACCTCTACTCGGGCATGTTCAACGGCGCGCTGGTCGGCGACGACCTGTCGTTCCACATGGCCGAGTCGCGGCGCATCGCGGACTGCCTGTCGGTCGGCGACCTCGATCTGTGGAATCCGTCGGCGAACGGCGGCTTCGCGTCGGCCTACTACTACCAGGTCGTCCCGCAGCTCGCGTCGGCGATCCCGACGGCGCTGTTCGGTCACTTCCTGTTCTTCTTCCAGCTCAGCGTGTTCCTGCCGCTCGTGCTCGCGCCGGTCGCGGCGTATCGCGGCATGCGCCTGCTCGGCGCGACGCCGTGGCAGAGCTTGTTCGCCGCCGCCGCGGTCGGCCTGATGAACGGCGAGTCGCGCTGGGGCACCGGCAACGCCGGTACGTTTCAGGTCGGCCTCTACACCCAGACCTGGGCACTCGCCGCGCTGCCGATGGCGCTCGGCCACACCGCGCGATGGATCAAGCAGACCAAGGGGCTCGCGCCCGCGATCGCGTGGGGCACGTTCGTGTGGCTGTGCCATCCGATGGCCGGCATCTCGCTGTTCCTCATCGTCCTGGTCTATTTCGTCGCGTCGGGCATCGGCTTCGGCTTCGACAGGCTGTTCGCGATGGCGGCCGAGGACATGCCACAGCCCTCGATGCAGGACGGGATGTTCCTGCGCGCCTGGCACGGGATGGGCCAGCGCTGGCGCGCGCCGGCACCACGCAACCCGTGGGGTCACGAGCTCGGCCGCGCCGCGATCCTCGGCGCCTGCTTGCTCGTCGCGTGGTCGCCGGTCTACCTGCCGCTCCTGATCGACAAGGCCGGTTTCGGCGGGTTCCCGCACCGCGTGAACGACGAGGTCGGGCCCGGGTTCGCGACGTTTGGCAAGTGGTGGATCAACGGCGCCGTCCTCGATTTCGGCGGCCGGGTCTCGATCCTCACGTGGCTGTTCCCGGTCGCGCTGTTCCTGACGCGCTCGCCGGTGTTCCGCTGGCTGTGGTGGTCGGCGTTGCTGTTCGCGCTGTGGCTGTGTCTCGGCCCGAGCCTCGGCACGACCCAGAACGATCTCCTGCCGGCGGTGCGGTTCCTCGGCGCGATGCAGGTCCTGCTCGCGCTCGGCACCGGCGTCGGCGTCGTGTTGCTCGTCCGCGCGATCTGGCGCGCCCAGGACGGCTCGCTGACGCTGTGGATGTGCTGGCTCGTGCTCCTCGTCACGATCGGCATCGGCGGCCCGCTGCTCGCGTGGTGGTTCGTCAGCGCGCCGCATGACGCGGGGATCATGAACCTCGCGCGCCTCGTCACGGCGTGGCAGGTCACCGACCTCGCGACGCTGCGGATCGTGGGGATGGGGTTGGTCGCGGTCGTCACGCTGATCATGTTGCCGGTCACGTTCTTCAAGCTGCGCACGCCGTACGCGCTGCGCACCGTGGTCGCCGCGGTCTGCGCCGCGACCGGCGTGTTCATGCTCGTCGGCCACGGCTCCGCGCTGCGCAATCGCGTCCGCACACTGCCCGAGTACGATCACAACCACCCCGCCGAGCTCGACGCGATGATCGCGAAGTTCGAGACGCTGCCACCCGGCCGCAAGCAGGTCGCGGCCGGCGCCGAGAACCACTGGTGGAACCTCCTGACCTACGTCTACGCGCGGCGCCCTGCCCTGCTCCAGATGGGCGGCGGCGGCCTGCAGGCGAGTCCGAACTACGACTTCCTGTGGAACATCATGCGGCAGTACGAGAAGAACGGTTACCTGTACGACGCGCCGTACCTCGTCTATCAGCGGTCGAGCGGGCCGCAGATGCCCAAGGCCGAGGTCATCTTCGCGACCGAGAACTACGAGGTTCGCAGGCTGCCGAGAGCGTCGAGCCTGGTGTCGCCGATCACCGTGACCGGCATGCTCCCCGACGGGCCCAACGATGCCAACACGCCGGTGCGGCAAGCGGCCCTCGACTGGATCAAGTCCGATCAGCCCGAGAAGGATCAGATGCTCGCGTACGAGGGCTCCGGTCCGCCGGGTCCCGCGGGCAACGGCAAGGTAATCCGCTCGTGGCGCCAGGACTCACCCGGCGACGATCCCGACATCGTCGCCGAGGTCGTCGCCGAGAAACCGACGACGTTCGTGATCCGCGAGAGCTGGCATCCGCGGTGGCACGCCTACATCGACGGCGTCGAGACCCGCGTGCGCCGCGTGACGCCCGACTTCTCGGCGGTCGACGTCGGCACCGGCAAGCACACGATCGCGATGCGCTTCGAGCGCCCGTGGTGGGCGCTCGCGTGCTGGCTCGCGTGGCCCGGACTCACGCTCGCCGCCTGGTTCGTACTCCGCCGTCGCGATCGCCGCCTCGCCGGCGGCGCGCTGCCCGTCGCGCGCACCGTCTAGCGCTTCTGCAGCCAGCCCGGGAGCAGCGCGTGCGGATCGAGCTGCGCGGCGGTGTCGAAGGCGACGCCGTGCTCGGCGAGCAGCTTCTGGAGCCGGCCGGCTTTCCAGGCGTCGAGCGTGTCGGTCGCGCCGCCGAGGAACTCGCCGCCGACGAACACCTGCGGGATGGTCTTCACGCCGGTGCGAGCACGGAGGGCGGCGCGGAGCTGGCCGCCGCGGTCGTCGCGCTGGTACGCGGTCGAGTCGAGATCGATCGAGCGATACGGAACGCCAGCCCGCGCGAACAGCTTGCGCACCGCCCAGCAGAACTCGCACCACTCGAGCGCGAACATCACGAGCGGCTGGCCGCGATCGCCGAGCACCTGCGCGAACAGCTCGGCGACCTCGGCGGTCACGTCAGGCTCGACGACGACCGGCTCGGGCTTTGCCGGCAACGGCGCCGCGGCGTCGAACCGGCAGCCCGGCGTCGAGCGCGAGATCGCGAGCTCGTCAGCAGACATGTCGGCGCCGATGCCGTCGAACAGCGGGGTCGACAGGTAGCGCTCGCCGGTATCGGGGAGCATGCACAGGAGGTTGGTGCCGGCGGGCGCGGACGCGGCGAGCGCGAGCGCGCCGGCGAGCGTCGCGCCGCTCGAGATGCCGGCGAAGATGCCCTCGCGCTGCGCGAGCTCGCGGGTCACGCGCATCGCGTCGGCGCCGTTGATCGGCAGGATCCGATCGACCAGGCCGGCGGCGATCGCGTCCTCGGTGAGCCGCGGGATGAAGTCGGGTGACCAGCCCTGCATCACGTGCGGCCGAAAGCTCGGGTGGCTGCCGCTCGGCGGCTGCGGGATCGCGCTGGCGAGCACCGGCGAGTTGTCGGGCTCGCACACCACGATCTTCGTGTGCGGGCTGCGCTCGCGGAGCACGCGCCCGACGCCCTTCAGCGTGCCGCCGGTGCCGTAGCCGGTGACGAAGTAGTCGAGCTGCTCGCCCGCGAACGCGTCGAGGATCTCGGGCGCGGTCGTGCGCGAGTGCATGTCCGCGTTGGCCTCGTTCTCGAACTGCCGGCACAGGAACCAGCCGTGCGCCTCGGCGAGCTCGATCGCCTTGGCGAGCATGCCGCTGCCCTTCTGCGCGGCCGGCGTGAGCACGACCTGCGCGCCGAGGAACCGCATCATCTTGCGGCGCTCGACCGAGAAGTTCTCGGCCATCACGACGACGAGCGGGTAGCCCTTGACCGCGCACACCATCGCGAGCCCGATGCCGGTGTTGCCGCTGGTCGCCTCGATCACCGTCTGGCCGGGCGACAACGTGCCGCGGCGCTCGGCGTCCTCGATCACGCCGAGCGCGAGCCGATCCTTGATCGAGCCCATCGGGTTGAACGCCTCGACCTTGACGTACACGTTGACGTTCGGTGGGGCAAGCTTGCCGAGGCGCACGATCGGCGTGTGGCCGACCGCGGCCAGGATGGAGTCGAGCTTGCCGGGCATGGCCCGAGTCTAGCCAGGTTGCGCGAGCAGCCACGCGCCGATCCGCGCGCGATTCGCGCCGCGGTGGCCGCTGCGCATCCAGGTCAGCTCCCACTGGAGCCGGAGCTGCCTGGCGATCTTCGCGAGCCACACCGGGAGCTCGGCGGCGCTGCAGCGCCCGAGCTCCAGCTCGTCGTGCTGGGTCGCAGCGGCGTCGAACGACGTCGTGCCGGTGTAGTCGAGGCCATCGATCCGGTGGAGCGAGACGTGGAACCAGGTCGCCTTGCGGCTATCGACGCGGATGTCGGCCGAGAATCGCGGCTGGGTGCTCCGCGTCGTCGTGAGGCTGGCCTGGAACCACAGCTCGTCGCACGTGCCGAGCCCGATCGTCATCGCGAGGTCGAGCGCCGGCGAGGTCGTGCGGCGCTGCTCGAGCACCTCGTCGATCTCGGCGAACATCGCGTCGAGCGCCGGCGTCCTCGCGGCGTGGCGACGCAGCCGCGTCAGGCGATCGAGGCGGACGTCGCGATGGACGAGCGCGGGATCGAGGTGTGGCACGAGCGCGTCGAACGACTCGGCGCTGCCGTCGGCGACCAGCACCGCGAGGAAGTCGAGCCTCACGTGCTCGCTGTTGGCGACCGTGCCCTGGATCGCCGCGAGCATCTCTGGATCGCGCGCGAGCTTCTGGATCCGATCGCGCCGCGGTTTGCTGCCCCACGCGTAGGTCAGGTTGGTGTCGACCAGCGCCTGCACCGCGCGCTGCCACATCGCGACCAGCTTCGCGTCGCCGCGGATCCCGGCGAGCGCGAGCCCGAGGAAGCGATGGTTCGGCTCGGGCAGCTTGGCGGCGAGCACGCCACGGATCACCGATGCCGGCACGTTGCGATAGCGCTTGCCGAGGGTGTACGGCGCGTCGACCGCGCGGAACACCTCGTCGATGCTCGGCTCGGGCTTCGTCACTTCTGCGCGCTGCCCGCGTCACTGCCGCTCCGCCCCACATCCGCGGCGCGCGGCACTGGCACGACGACCTTCCAGCTGCGCAACTTCCAGCCGTCGGCGAGCGCGGTGCGCGTGAAGCCGGCGACCGCGCGCACACCGGATGACTTCTCGTATTCGACGAGCACGTCGAACGTCGCGTTGGTGCCGCCGATCACCTTGGCCTCCGAGACCGCGATCACGCGGCGGAACTTGCCGAGACGCGTGTGGTGCTGGCCCTGGACCTCGATGAAGCGCGAGCGCTCGATCTGCTGCTGGAAGATCGGGCTCGCCTGATCCCACACCGTGCCGGCGCCGTCGGCGTCGAGCAGCGTGAAGATGTCGACCGCCGCGGCGTGCACGTCGCACGTCTTCGGGTTCATCGGGTCCTTGCACGCCGCGATGCGCTCCTCGCGCTCGTGCTGCGAGATCTTGAGCTCGGGCGGCAACTCGACGCCGAGGCCGAGCAGCTTCCAGGTGTCGTCGATGTAGTGAAAGCTGATGTTGCCCTTGCAGGTCGCCTTCTCGAACGCGATCGACAGCGACACGCGCCCGACTGTGCCCGAGGGTCCGGTCGTGACGAGCGTGTCGTTGACCGCGGCGATCTCGTGAAACGCGCCGACCGTCCCCCGCAGATCCGTCATGTCGTCGACGAAGCGGTCCTTGCGCGTGATCTCCTGGAACCGCGACGACGCCTCGTCGTAGACCTGATCGAACTTCTTGGCCGACAGCTCCTGGAGGATCGCGATCGCCTCGGGGCGGAAGTCCTTGGTGTCGTTGGTGCGAACCTGGAGCGCGACGATCGCGACGATCCACGCGGCGACCAGGAGGAGCCCGACGACCACGCTGCGGATCAACAGGCGGCCGCGGCGCGTCTTGCGGAGATCGGCCGACGCCTGGATCGATTCGCCGACCGCCTCGATGCCCTCGCCGAGCCTGGTGATGCCGGCGCCGACCAGCGGCACGTTGTGCGTCGCGTCGCCGAGCTTGCCGACGCCCTCGCCGACCACGCCGACCGCACCGCCGACGACGCCAACCGCACCACCGACCGCCTCGCCGACGGCGGTCGCCGCGCGATGCCGCTTGCTCTTGTGCGGCCCGGTCGTCTCGGTCGGCACCGCGGTGCTGACCGATCCCGAGAGCTCGACGTCGATCGAGCCGGACTTCCCCGGGTCTTCGTCAGTCGGCACGCTGGATCATGACACGGAGAAGAACCGTGCGACGAGGTTCTCGGCGACGTCGCGGCGGTACAGCGCCGACGAGCGAACGTCGTCGATCGGCGTGATCGCGCCGCGCATCGCGGCGCGGGCGGCCTCCGCGGCCTGCGCGAGCGGCTTGCCGGCGACCGCCTGCTCGACGACCGCGATCCGGATCGGCCGATCGGCGACCGCGCCGAGCGCGACGCGCGCGCCGACGACGATGTCGCCGTCGAGCTCGATCGCCGCCGCGCCCATCACCTTCGAGATCGACTGCGCGCGCCGCGTGCCGACCTTGCGCCAGGTCAGCCGCGTGCCGTGCTTCGGGACCGGCAGGTGCGCCGCGACGATCAGCTCGTCGGCCGCGAGCGCGGTCGTGCGAAACCCGGTGCAGAACTGGTCGTAGCGGATCCGACGGCGTCCGCGCACCGAGGCGACCTCGATCTCGGCGTCGAGCGCGAGCAGGGCCGGCAGGCTGTCGCCGACCGGCGACGAGTTGCCGACGTTGCCGCCGAGCGTGCCGCGCGCCTGGATCTGCAGCGCGCCGATCTCGCGCGCCGCGGCGACCAGCGGCGACAGGTTCACCGCGGTCGCGTGGTGGTTCTGGATCTCGAGCCACGTCGCGCCGGCGCCGATCGTGATCACGCCGTCGCCGAACACGATGTCGCCGAGGCGATCGAGGCGCCACAGGTCGAGAATGCCGACCGGGATCGGCTTGTGGTTCGCGGTGACCATCAGGTCGGTGCCGCCCGCGAGCACCATCCAGTCGGGGTGTGCCGCGCGTGCGGCGAGCGCCTCGTCGAGATCGCGCGGTCGGAGATACTCGGTCACGGGTTCTGGACCTCGCGCGCCGCGGCGATCACCGCGTCGACGATCAGCTGGTACCCGGTGCAGCGACAGATGTTGCCGGCGAGCAGCTCGCGAACCTTGGCGCGCGCGGTCTGCGCGTCGGCGCCGTCGATCAGTCCGCGATCGACGACGTGCGCGGCGCACACCGCGATGCCCGGCGTGCAGATGCCGCACTGCGCACCACCGCACGCGACGAGCTGGCGCTGCACCGCGTGGAGGATGTCGCCGGTCGCGAGCCCCTCGACGGTCTTGACCGAGCGGCCGTGACACTGGCCCGCCGCGACGAGGCACGAGTTGACGACCTCGCCGTCGAGCATGACGGTGCACGCGCCGCACTCGCCCTCGCCACAGCCTTCCTTGGTGCCGGTCAGCGAGAGATCCTCGCGCAGCACGTCGAGCAATCGCTTCCACGGCGACACGTCGACCGCGTGATGCACGCCGTTCACCTCGAGCAAGACGTTCATGACAACTTCCATCCGTCGCGCGACTTGGCGACGACCTCGGGCATGATCGGGATGGTGTCGAACGCGCATCCGAGCGCGTTCTCGACTGCGTTCGCCACCGCCGCCGCCGGACCATCCATCGGAATCTCGCCGACGCCCTTCGCGCCGCTCGGCCCGAACGGATACGGCACCTCGACGAGGATCGTCTCGAGATCCGGCGCGTCGGCGAACGTCGGGACGATGCAGTTCGTCATGTTCGCATTGATCACGCGGCCGTCCTTGTAGAGCACGTTCTCGAGCAGCGCCCAGCCGAGCGCCTGGAGCGTGCCGCCCTCGATCTGCCCCTTCACGATCACCGGGTTGATCGCCTTGCCGACGTCGACCGCCTGGATGCAGCGCAAGATCGTGACCTCGTAGGTGTCGAGATCGACCGCGACATCGACCAGGCACGCGGCCCAGCCGTACACCGGGTATGCCGCGCCGGTGTAGGTCGCGTCGTCGAAGTGGATGCCGGGCGGCGGCTCGTACGTGACCGTCTCGGTCAGCTCGCCGTACACCGCGCGGGCCTTCGCGATGTCCTCGATCGCGCGACCGGCCAGCTTGTTCTCGACCGCCCACACGTCGAGCTTGGCCCGCAGCGCACGCGACGCCTGATCGACGATGCCGCCGACCACCATGCAGGTCCGGCTCGCGACCGTCGGGCCGCTGTCGGGCACCGCGGCGGTCGACGGATCGACGACGTCGATCAACTCGTTCGGCACGCCGAGCGCGGTCGCGGCGATCTGCGTGAACATCGTGATCGAGCCCTGGCCGATGTCGGTCGAGCTCGACCGCACCTCGAACCGCCCGCGCTCGGTCAGCGCGACCTCCGCGCGCCCCGCGAGCTTCTGCTCGCCCGAGCCGGTGAACCCGGCACCGTGGAAGTAGAAACACACGCCGCGACCGCGGCGCAGGTGGGGACCCTCGCGCATCGGCGGCACGCCCGCGTGCTGCTCGATCGCCGCGAACACCTCGTCGGTGCCGACCGAGAATCCGAGCAGCTGGCCGGTCGCCGTGGTGTCGCCCGAGCGCAGCGCGAGCCGCTTGCGCATCGCCAGCGGATCCTCGCCGAGCAGGATCGCCATCTTCTGCATCTGGCGCTCGTACGCGAACGTCGTCTGCGGCGCGCCGAAGCCGCGGAACGCGCCGTGCGGTGGATGATTCGTCGCGACGACGCGACCGCGCACGCGCACGACCGGGCAGCGATACGGCCCGGCCGCATGCAACACGCCACGCGACAGCACGACCGGTGACAGCGTGAGGTACGCGCCACCATCCATCACGACGTCGACATCGATCACGGCGATCTCGCCGCGCGCATCGATCGCGAGCCGGTGGCGCGTGCGGCACGGGTGACGCTTGGTCGTCGCGGCGATATCCTCGTCGCGCTCGTAGACCATCTTGACGCGACGCTTCGCCTTCTTCGCGAGCAGCGCGACGTGCGCCGCCAGCATCGAGGGGTACTCCTCCTTGCCGCCGAACCCGCCGCCGGTCACCGCCTGGTTGACGACGACGTGCTCGGCGTCGCAGCCGAGGTAGTGCTTCATCGCCTTGTGCACGTAGTACGGGCACTGCATCGAGCCGACGAGCTTGCACGTGCCGTCGACCCACTCGGCCATCATGGCCTGCGGCTCGATGTACATCTGCTCCTGCGGCGACGTGTGGTACTCGCCCTCGATCACGTGCGCGGCGGACTTCATCAGCGCGTCGATCTCGGCGTCGTCGACGTGACCCTTGCGGATCTGGAACTGCTTGAACACGTTGTCGTCGCCGTACAGCTTGACGTCGGCGGCGAGCGCCGCGTCGATGTCGAAGATCGCCGGCAGCGGCTGCACGCGCAGCGTGATCGCGTGCGCGGCCGCGAATGCCATCGCGCGGGTCGGCGCCGCGACCAGGGCGACGGCCTCGTCGTGGTGCATCACGTGGCCGCCGATCGGCACGAGCGCGACCTGGGTGTCGTCGATCAAGAGGATCGCGTTCTTGCCGAGCCCCTCGGCGGCGATGTCGGCCGCGGTCGCGACCACGACCTGGCTCCAGTCGAACGCCGGGTCGCGCTCGATCGCCTCGAGCACGCCGTGCGCGATCTTCGAGCGAACCGTGACGCCGTGCCATGCGCCGCCGGCCTCGAGATCATCGAGGTAGCGTGCGCGGCCGGTCACCTTCGCGACGCCATCGACGCGCGGGACCGAAGTACCGACGGGGGATTGCGACATCGAGCCCCGTGCTTATCACGGGATCCCCCTCGGTACCGAGTGCCTAGCGACGCTTCGCGTGGTGGTGCGGCCCGACCTTGCCACCCTGGCTCGCGCTCTCGAGCTCGAGGTGCCCACTCGCGCCCGCCACGAGGGCCGCCAGGTACGCATGCTCGTACACGTCGAGCAGGTGCGCGCGCACGGCGTCGTAGCCACCGGGCACCTTGGCGAGGGTGACGTCGTAGACGTTGAACCCGTCGGCGGCAAGTGGGTTGTAGATCGCCGCGTCGCTCGGCAGCGTCGGAGGCTTGATCGCGGCGCCCGAGTAGGCGCCCACGATCCGCCAGTCGATGTACGACGAGAAGGTGCCACCGCTGCCGTTGTCCTCGTTGCGGGTGATCTGGAAGTGCGCGGCGTACAGATCGGGCGTGCTGCCCACGCCGGCGGTCCAGCTCAGCGCGTTGGTCGGCTGATCGAACGCCGGGTACGTGGAGAACTCGGCGAGGAAGCGGTTCGTCGCGTCGTACTTGTAGCTGCCGTCGGTCTCGGGTGCCTGCCCCCAGCGATACGCGTCGTGATAGCTGTAGTTGGTCGAGCCCTCGAGATCCTCGACGAGGAGGCTGCCCGGCACGGTCGGGACGCCGATCAGTCCCGAGGCCGAACCGGTGGTCACCGGCATGTTCGCGTAGAGGTCGGTCGACGTGCTCAGCGTCGGCGTCGCGACGGTGAGGTAGTAGTAGAGCGTGGTGAACGGGGTGGCGATGTTGAGGACGTTGAAGGTCTTCTGCGGCACCGGGGCGTACACGTTCGCCGACAGGTCGACCGTGCCCTGGTCGACGACGGCGACGCCGGTCGCGGTGAAGAAGTCGAGCGCCTTGTAGTTGCTGTCGACCGTGACGACCAGGAAGTCGGTGGTCGCGCCGCAGCCGTACAGCGTCGCCGGGAAGCTGACCGAGGCCGCGACGAGCTGCCCTCCGCTGACCGGCGGCGTGTAGTAGGTCTGGCTGTGACCGCAGGTGCTGTAGACGTTGTACTGGTACGGCGTCGCAGCGTCGGCCGGCAAGTTGAACGTCACGCCGGTCCCGATCGTGGTCGCGTTGATCACGCCGGTGAGCACGAGGTGATCGCCCGCCTTCACGTTCGCGAACGTCTTCAGCGTGTGGTTGCCGAGGAAGCTCGGGAGCGGGAATGGATCGAGCGCGGTGACGAACCCGCCGTTCGGCATGAACGCCGAGGCCACGCCGGTCGCGTCGGTCGTCGTCGACGAGATCTCCGTCGAGTCCGGCGCCTGGAAGTAGACCTTCACGTTGGGCAGCGGCGCCGAGTCCTTGGTGACGGTGATGGTCACCGGCAGCGGCGCGGCGTCGATGCCGGGCGCGCCGTCGACGCGCGCGTCCGCGGTTGGAGGTGCGTCTGCGAGATGATGGACGCCGTCGTCACCGCAAGCGGCGACCGCAACGAGTAGGCCAACGAGTTTACGCATGGACGCGCATCATAAGACGGATCCCCGGTTCGGGGGACATCAGCGCGGGTGTGCGAACCACCACATGTCGGACCGTGGGGGCTGGCGCTTCATCGTCGACGACGGCACCGCGTAGGCGACCTCGAAGTGACCGCTCGCCCCGGTCGCGAGATCGGCCGCGGTCGCGAAGTCGAACACGTGTGCGCGGATGGCGTCGTAGCCACCGGGCGGCCTGGCGACCGCGAAGCTGTCGACGCTGAACGTGTCGGTCGCGCGCACGTTGTAGATCGCGGCATCGCCCGGGAGCGTCGGGTACGCGACCGCGGGGCCGGTGAACGCGCGCGCGATCGACCAGCGCCACTGCAGCGTGTCGCGCATGGTGGAGACATCCGCGATCGCGAGATCCGGCGTCACGCCGGGCGACGTCGTCCACGCGATCGTCGCGGTCGCCGGCACGAGCACCGGGTAGCTCGCGAAGTCGAGCAGCGCACCGGCGCCGACCTCGACGACCGGGAACGCGCTCGCGGTCGCCGTCGCGCCCCAGCGGTAGAAGCCCTGGTTTCCGAAGCTGCTGCCGCTGATCCCGACCGCCTCGACGAACTGGAGGCCCGACGCCGGGATCGGGATCGAGAACGTCGCGCTGGCGGCGGTGAGGTTGCCGAAGTTGTAGAACCCGGTCGAGAACGCGCCGCGCGCGGTGCTCGGGATGGCCTCGTAGGTCGCGCGGGTCTCGGTGAGGGCGGCGTGCGCGACCGAGAACGTCGTCGGTGTCAGCGGAGTCCAGGTCTCGGTGGTGAGATCCAGGGTGCCACCCGCGCTGGCGGCCACCCCGGTCTTCACGAGGTAGTCGATCGGGTCGTTCTCGAGGTTGTAGTCGATCGCGAGGACGTCGATGGTCGTCGCGCTCGGACAGTGCCGGAGCGCGACCGGGATGCCGGTCGACGAGGTCGGCCCCGGCGACGTGGTCTGCGATGCCGACCCGCCGCACGTCGTGTACACCGAGTAGCTCGCGGGATCCGCCGCGTCCATCGGCAGGTTCGCGATGACGTCGAGCGGGACATCGTCGCGCCGATCGACGAGCGTGAGCGCGTCTCCCGGGTGGACGTCGCCGAACGTCCGCAGGTCGTGGCTGGTCGACGGTGGGAACGGATCGACCGCGGTCACGAAGCCGCCGCTCGGCATCGCCGCGCTCGCGACGCCGTTCGCGTCGGTCGTGGTCGTCGCGATCGCGGTCGAGTCGGCGGCCTGGAAGTACACCGCGATCCCGGGCTGTGGCGCACCCGCACGGGTGATCGTCAGCGTCACCGGCTGCGACGACGACGTGTCCGGGCCGGGCGCGTCGGCCGGGTTGCCGTCGTCGCCGCACGCCGCGAGGACGAGAATCAGGCCAACCGTGATGCGCATCGCGTCGATCGTAGAGGAGGATGTCCCGGCATGCACGTGGGACTTGGCGAGGTGTCGTTCGCGCTCGCGGAGAAGCGTGGCGTCGATCACCAGACGATGGAGCGGATCGTGTCGCACGCGATCGAGCTCGGCATCGGGCTCGTCGAGGTCGACCGCGATGCCGACGTCGAGCGCCGGGTCGGCGCGGTCGTCAAGCAGCTGCGAGCGCGCGACCGCGTGGTCGTCGCGACGCGGCTCGCGGCCGCCGAGCACGTCGCGGCGGATGCCGAGCTGTCGCGCCGGCTCCCGTTCCGCGCGTTTCGCCTGCAGGTCGACGAGATGCTGCGCGCGTCGCAGCTCGAGGTGCTCGCGCTCGTGTTCGTCCCGCTGCGCGCGGGCTGGGATCAGGTGTCGGCGTGGCACGAGCTGGTCGGCACCTGCGCGCAGCTCGTCGCGGCGGGCAAGGTGCTCGCGTGGGGGGCCCGGGTCGACGAGCCCGACCTCGCCGCCGCCGGCCTGCTCGGCACCACGTTCGCGACGCTGTCGGTGCCGTACGCGCTGTGCGCGCGCGAGGCCGAGCCGCTGATCGCCGCGGCGGCCGCCAAGCACGTCGCGGTCCACGCGCGCCGTCCGCTCGCCGGAGGTGCGCTCGGTGGCGAGCTCGCCCCGGGCGTGGCGCTCGCGCGGCTCGACGATCGCCGGCTGCTCGAGGACGACGAGCTCGAGCGGATCGCGGTCGGCGTCGCCAAGCTCGCCGCGCTGGTGTCGCACGAGCCACCCGCAGTCAAGTCGTGCGATGCCGCCGGTGCCGCCCGCGCCGCGCAGCCGCGGCCCGACAACGTCGCGTGCAAGACCGTCGCGGAGCTCGCGTTGCGCTGGGCGCTCGGCGCCCCCGGGATCACCGCCGTGATGCCGCGCGTGCATCGCCGCGAATACCTCGCCGAGCTCGTCGCGTGCGGCCAGGCCGATCCGCTGCCCGAGCGCATGCGCGCGTGGCTCGACCGGCTGTATCCGCCGACCTGAACACATGTATAGTATGCGCGTGGTGAAAGCGCGCGCCGTCGACAACCCGACCAATCGATTCCACCCGACCGCGGTCGTCTACGACGATGGTGAAGCGCCGCCGCCCGCGCAGATCACGATCCTCGAGGATCACGCGCGCTCGATCCTCAGCGAGAACAGCTCGCCGGACCTGCCGTTCAAGTTCAGCGCGAACCCGTACCGCGGCTGCCAGACCGCCTGCGCCTACTGCTACGCGCGCCCGACACACGAGTACCTCGACCTCGGCGCCGGCACCGACTTCGACACCAAGATCCTCGTGAAGCGCGACGCGCCCGACCTGCTGCGCGCCGCGTTCGACAAGCCGAGCTGGCAGGGCGACCTCGTCATGTTCTCCGGCGTGACCGACTGCTACCAGCCGATCGAGCGCGACCTCGAGCTCACGCGCCGCTGTCTCGAGGTCTGCCTCGCGTACAAGAACCCGGTCGCGATCATCTCGAAGCACGCGCTGATCGCGCGCGACCTCGATCTCCTGCAGGCGCTGCATCGCGAGGCGCGCGTGTTCGTCAGCGTGTCGCTCGCGTGGACCGACGCCGAGCTCGCGCGCACGATCGAACCGTGGGCGCCGTCGCCCGAGCGCCGGCTGAAGACGATCGAGCTGCTCGCGGCGGCCGGCATCCCGGTCGGCGTGATGTGCGCGCCGATCATCCCCGGGCTCAACGACAACCAGCTCGTCAAGGTGCTCGAGCGCGCCGCCGCTGCCGGCGCGCAGAGCGCGGGCTGGGTCCTGCTCCGGCTGCCCGGCGCGGTCGCCCAGGTGTTCCCCGAGCGCGTCCGCGCCGCGATGCCCGCCGCCGCCGACAAGATCCTCCATCGCATCCGCGAGACTCGCGGCGGCGACAAGCTGTACGACGCGCGGTTCCATACGCGCGGCCGCGGCGAGGGCGTCTACGCCGACACGATCGCGCAGCTGTTCGACACCACCTGCAAGCGCGTCGGCCTCAACCTCCGCGAGTACCCCGGCGGCCCGACGACGTTCGCGCGCCCGCCAAGACCGGTGAAGCAGCTCTCGCTGTTCTAGCCGAGCATGATCCACAGCGCGGCACCGAGCGCGGCACCGGCGAGCGCGAGGGCGAGCCAGAACGTGAGCGAGCGGCCCGGCGTCGTGGCCGCGGCGATCGGCGGCGGGATCGAGCGGCGCTTGCGCAGCGTCGGTGGGATCGAGGGACGCGGGATGCGGATGGCGAGATCGGGGAGCGGCAGCTCGCCGCGCAGGTGGCGCTCGGCCGGATCGCGGAAGCGCAGCTGGACGCTCCCGAGCTCGAGCAACGAGCCATCGCGGATCAGCGAGCCCTCGGCCTCGACCGGCGCGCCATCGACCCGCGTGCCGTTCTTCGAGTTGCGATCGAACACGCGGACGCCGTCCCAGTCGCGGCGGACCTCGGCGTGCGCGCGCGACAGATCCTCGTCGACGATCACCCAGCCGGCCTCGTCGCCGCGACCGATCACCAGCGTCGAGATCGGCGGCGCGAGCGGGCGCGTGGTGCCGGCCTGCGGGCCCTGCTCGAGCTCGAACGTCGGCAGGCCGCCGTCGCCGAGCAGGCTGCGCACGAGCTCGCGCGCGAGGCTGTCGGTGCGCTGGGGGCCGCTCGCCGGGATGCCGACCGGCGCCTCGGCGATCACGATCGTGTAGCCGGCGAGCTCGAGCACGCAGCGATCGGGCAGCGGGCCGCTGTCGCCGGCGTGGCGCGGCGTGCCGTCGACGCGCACCTCGCCGAGCGCGTTCCAGTGCCGGTTCGCGAGGCGCACGTGCGTGTCGGCCGCGATCGCGGCGGGCAACCGGATCTGCGCCTTGGGGCCGCTGCCGAGGATGATCTCGGCATCGTCGAGATCGATCGGGGGGAGCGGCGTGCGGTTGGCGTCGGTGAGCTCGAACCGGAGCATCGATCAGCGATGCTGCGCCTGGGCGCGTTGCTCTTCGGCCTTGTACTGATAGTAGCGGTCGAGCACGGTCTTCAGGTACTGGCGCGTGTAGGCGTACGGCGGCACGGTGTAGCCGTACTTCGCGAGCGACCCGAGGCCGGCGTGGTAGCCCGCGATCGTCAACACGAGGTCGCCGTCGACGCGGTTCGCGAGCCAGCGCAGGAGGCGCGTGCCGGTCATGATGTTCGTGCGCGGATCGAACACGTCGCCGACCACGCCCATGTCCTTCTCGACCTCGGGGTGGACCTGCATGAGACCCTTGCAGTCCATCGACGACACGACATGCGGGTCGTAGTCGCTCTCGCTCTTGATCACCGCGCGGATCAGCGGCACCGGGATCTTGTAGAGCTCGCTCGCCTCGAGGATGAACGCGTCGTAGCGGTGGAAGCGCTCCGGCGTGTTGTCGGTCGCCGGCACCTTGTCGCAGCGCTCGCAACCACCGCGCAAAGCCGCGGCCTTGCTGCCCTTGGGCGGCGCGGTGTCCATCACCTTCTTCCACTTGCCGCCGCTCGGCTTCATGTTCGTGAAGTGCTGGGTGCCCTCGTCATCGATCCACGAATAAACGTCGGCGCGCGCAACGCTCGCTGCGAGCAGCAGCATCACAGCGAGCGACACACTTCGCGGCACGCGTAAATCGTACCGTGCGCGGAGCATTCCCGCAAAAGCTGGCTGTATGGTCGACTCTTATATGTCCGAGCCCCTCGAGACCGATTACCTGGTGATCGGCTCTGGTATCGCTGGCCTCAACTTCGCCCTGCTCGCCGCCGAGCACGGTCGCGTGGTCGTCGTGACCAAGAAGCGACCGAGCGACACCAACACGAACTGGGCCCAGGGGGGCGTCGCCGCGGCGATCGCGGCCGATGACAGCTTCGAGCGCCACATCGAGGACACGCTGGTCGCGGGCGATGGCCTGTGCGACCGCAACGTCGTCGAGCTGTGCGTCAACGATGGCCCCGCGCAGGTCCAGCGCCTGCTCGACCTCGGCGTCCGGCTCGACCGCAACGCCGCCGGCGAGCTCGACCTCGGCCGCGAGGGCGCGCACAGCCGCCACCGCGTCGTGCACTGGGAGGACGTCACCGGCCGCGAGATCCAGCGCGCGCTGATCGCCCAGGTCGAGGCGCACGCGAACATCACCGTGCTCGACGAGCACCTCGCGATCGATCTTCTGTCGCTCGCCAAGTACGGCGGCGACCCGGCGTGCTTCGGCGCCTACGTGCTCGACCGCCGCAGCGGCGAGGTCAAGACGATCACCGCGCGCGCGACGATCCTCGCGTCGGGCGGCACCGGCAAGGTGTTCCTCTACACCTCGAACCCCGACGTCGCGACCGGCGACGGGGTCGCGATGGCGTATCGCCTCGGCGCGGCGTGCTGCGACCTCGAGTTCGTCCAGTTCCACCCGACGGTGCTGTATCACCCGCACGCGCGGAACTTCCTGATCAGCGAGGCGCTGCGCGGCGAAGGCGGGATCCTGAAGCTCGCGAGCGGCGAGACGTTCATGGAGAACTACCACCCGATGAAGTCGCTCGCCTCGCGCGACATCGTCGCCCGTGCGATCGACAACGAGCTCAAGAAGTCCGGCGCCGACTGCGTCTACTTAGACATGACGGCATTAGATCCCGACATGGTGCGCGCGCGGTTCCCGAACATCTTCGAGAAGTGCCTCGCGCTCGGCATCGACATGACGAAGGTGCCCATCCCGGTGGTGCCGGCGGCGCACTACATGTGCGGCGGCGTGAAGACCGACCTGAACGGCCAGACCACGATCGCCCAGCTCTACGCGATCGGCGAGTGCGCGTTCACCGGCCTGCATGGCGCGAACCGGCTGGCCTCGAACTCGCTGCTCGAGGGCATGGTGTACTCGACGCGCGTCGCGGCCGCGGTCAAGGATGCGCCTCGCGCGCGCCCGTCGACGATCGCGCCGTGGCAGAGCGGCGACGCGACCGACTCGAACGACAAGATCGTGGTCGCGCTCAACTGGGAAGAGATCCGCCGCTTCATGTGGTCGTACCTGGGGATCGTGCGCAGCAACAAGCGCATCGAGCGCGCCCGCCACCGCATCGAGATCTTGCGCGACGAGATCCGCGAGTACTACGTCGACTTCAAGATCACGAGCGACCTCATCGAGCTCCGCAACCTGGCGCTCGTCGCGCACCTGTTGATCGAGAGCGCGCGTCGGCGCAAGGAGTCGCGCGGGCTCCACACCACGAGTGACTACCCGGACAAGCTCCCCGAGGCCCTCCACTCGGAAATTCACTTGACCAACGGCCCGCGCGGCTGATTTTCGGCGGCTTTCACTGTGGTGTGAACGACCGGCGACATCCGACGGAGAACCCGACCGGGAATGCCCACTTGCGAGGGCGGGCGCCCGAAGGGTTGCCTGGCATCTCGCTCGCACTACGTCTCCACATCACTCTCGCTGCCGGATCTTGACGGACGGCCAAAGCAGCGTGGGGGGCCACCGAGGCATGCTGCCTCGGTGGCTTTGTTAATTCCGGACCGCTAAGCTCACGCGATGCGGTCCCTGGTTGCGGCGGTTGCTCTGCTCGCGGCGTGTCACTCGATGAACGGGCCGTCGTCGCCCGCGTCGGACGGGGTGCGCTCGTACGTCAACGCGTTGCGCTCGAAGGATCCGCACGAGGCGTACGCGATGATGTCGGCCGACGCGCGCAAGAAGGTCCGGTTCGATGACTTCGCGCTCCAGTGGAAGGAGAACGAGAAGGAGCGCGCCTGGCAGGCCAAGGAGCTCGAGGACAGCTTGAAGGGCAGCCCCGACGTCGGCGAGCGCGCGCTGGTCTCGTTCAGCGACGGCAACCTCGTGCAGCTCGAGCGCGAGGGCAAGAACTGGCGGCTCGAGACCGAGCTGGTCGGCCAGTCGCGCGCGAAGAAGCCGCGCGACGCGATCCGCGCGTTCGCCGAGGCGATCGACGCGCGCGACATCGGCCGCATCCTGTCGGTGCTGACCGCGCGCCGCCGCGAGGGTCTGCAGCGCCAGATCGTCGGCTTCGTGAACGGCATCGACAAGCGGATCAACGACAAGCTCGAGGAGAGCGGCGACAAGGCCGAGCTCCGGTGGGACGACAACGGGATCCGTTACCGCATCCTGCTGCGCAAGGAGGATGGCGAGTGGCGCGTCGACGACATCTACATCCGACCGATCGTGAAGGAAGACGAGCCGACCGAGAAGTCGATCGAGCCGATCCCCGAGGACTTCTAGATCTTATTGGATCGCGAGCGTCGTCGTCGCGGTCGTGACCGGGACGCGTACGGCGATCCGATCGGCGGCCGCACTCCAGCAACCGGGCGCGGCGCACGCGGTGACGTCGGCGACCTTCGGCAGCGCGAGGCCACCGGCGGTGATCGCGGCCGGCGCGGTCATCGCCCCGGTCAGGCCGCGCGGATCCCAGTCGACCGTGATCGCGTGGAACTCGCTGCCGCCGGTGAGCGCGAGCGCGGTGCCGTCGGCGGTCGCGTGGGTGCCGTCGTAGATCGTGGCGGTCGCGGGTGCGCCCGGCGTGTAGCGCAGCAGGAGCTCGTCACCGATGCCCGGCGTCGCGTACGACGTCACGCCCGCGGCGGTCGCCGGCAGGAGCGTGTCGGCCGCGATCGCGTAGCGCGCGACCAGCGAGCCGGCGCGCGCCCACGTCGGGATCTGCGCGAGCGGCGCGGGCACGGTGGTCGCGGCGTGACCGTCGCCGGTGACATACGCGCCGGTCGCGCGATCGCGCCACGAGCCGGGCGGCAGCACGACGTCGCGCGTGGTCGCGCCGGCGACGATGACCGGCGCGATCAGCAGGTCGTCGCCGAGCAGGAACATCGCGTCGTCGCACGCGCAGTCGTAGACGAACTTCGCGGGGCGCGTGACCGGCGTGCCGTCGAGCCCGGCCTGCTTCGCGAGCGTCCACAGGAGCGGCACGAGCTGCATGTGCTCGATCGCGTACGTCGCGTAGGTCGCATCGGTGCCGACGTCGAACAGCGTCGGGTCCCACGGATCGTGCGACTTGCCGCCGCCACCGAGCTGCATGATCGTGCCGTACGCGGCGTACTCGGCCCAGCGCACGAGCACCTCGGTGTTCGGGAAGCCGCGAAACCCGCCGATGTCGGAGCCGTAGAACGGATAGCCCGAGACCGAGAGGCCGAGGCCGCGCGCGATCGCGGTCGGCAGGCCGCCGACGTTGCGCTTGCCTCCGTCGCCGTCGGTGCCACCGTAGACGCCAAAGTCGCCGTCGAGATCGCCCGGCCAGATCGCCGTGTTGGTCGCCTGCTCGCCCCACGCGCCGGCGCGCGAGATGATGAAGCCCTCGCCGGGTGGGAACGCGTTCAAGTACGCGTCGTGATAGCCGGCGGCGTAGCGATCGTGCATCACCGAGTTGTCGCCGGCGTGGAGCTCCATCGTGACGATACTGCCGCCGATGTCGGGCACGACGTCCTCGGCGTAGTCGAGCTTCCACCCGGCGGCACCGACGCCGGTGACCTTGTGGATGTTCGCGCGCCACCACTCGGTCGCGCCCGGCGCGGTGAAGTCGACCAGCGCGCCCGGACCGTTCGCCCACGGATACTCGAGCGGCGCGCCGCCATCGGTCGACACGAAGTAGTGGTGCGCGAGACCGTCGGCGTGGGCGGCCTGTGTGAGGCCCATGCCGTCGACGTAGGGCGTCGACCAGAACAGCACCTTGTAGCCGCGCGCGGCGAGATCCGCGATCAGGCCCGCCGGATCGGTGAACCGCGCGGTGTCGATGTCGAACGTGTTGTAGGCGGTCTCCCACGGATTATCGATCCACATCGTCGAGCCCGGGATGTGGCGCGTGCGCATCGCGTCGGCGTCGGTGCGCACCGCGTTCGAGTCGTCCCACTCGTTGCGCCACTGCTGCGGCGCGAACGCCCACTTCGGCGGCACCGCGGGCGGCGCGGTCAGCAGGACGTAGCGGCGCACGAGGTCGAGCGGTGCCGCGGCGGTGTACAGGTAGATCCGATAGGTGCCGCGGACCGGCAGCGTCATCGTCGCGGTCACCCGATCGGGTGAGGCCGCCGCGAGATCGAGCGCGCCTGGGCGATCGTCGGCGACCAGCATGCCGACGCCGCTGCGCGGCCACATCACGAGCGGCACCGGCACGTGGGTCTCGTTGAGGCCCGACTCGCTGTCGAGCGCGACGCGGAACTGGAGCTCGCGCACCGTGCCGCTCGCGTCGGCGCGCAGCGGCGTGTCGCCGGTGCCGAACAGCGGCTCGCCGGCGGGATGCGGCAGCACGAGCTGGAGGTGGACCGCGTCGGCGATCGCGGACGCATCGACATCGAGCGCCGCGCAGTCGGGCACGCCGGCGCACGGCGCGAGCTGGATCCGGATGTTGTCGTCGAGCACGATCCAGTCGCCGTCGCGTCCGGTCGCATGGCTCGCGTAGGTCAGGTCGGCCTCGTCGGTGCGGCGCGGATCGTAGTAGTGCGAGGCGTCGAGCGCGGGCGTGCGCGCGACGGCGAGGAAGTGATCGATCGACAGCGGGCCGACGGTCAGCGACAGATCGGCGGTGTCGATCGTGACCGGTCCGGCCGCGAGCCGCTTCGGCGCGGATGGCAGGCCGTCGTCGCCGCACGCTGCGATCATGCCGAGCAAGAGCAGGCGTCGCATCAGCCGCGCTTGCGACCGAAGAACGGCAGGTAGTGGCGGAGGCCGCGCGCGCGCTCGAGCAGCGGCTTGGGCTTCTCGTCGGGCGTCGGTAGCCGATCGAGCCGCGGCGTCTCCTCGACCTGATCGAGCGACAGCTCGGCGACCGGCGTGGCCGACGACGGATCGCTGCGGTCGGCGATGCCCATCGCGTTGCGCGCCTCGATCACGCTCTTCGCGAGGATCGTGTGGAGATCCTTGCGCAGCTGCACCTTCTTCAACACGGTGCCGATCTGCCGCGCCATCTCGCGCGTCGAGGGGAACCGCTGATCGGGATTGCCGGCGAGCGCGCGGTGGATGATCTGCGCGAACGGCGCGGGCACGTCGGGGCGCAGCGGCCGCAGCGGCTGCACCATGCAGTCGCGCAGCCGGCAGTAGGTCTCGTAGTCGGTCTGGCCGTCGAACAGCTTGCGACCGACGAGCGCCTCCCAGAGCACCGAGCCGCACGCGAACTGATCCGACGCCGGGATCGGCCGGCCGCCCGACACGATCTCGGGCGCGAGGTAGCTCATCTTGCCCTTCACGATGCCGGGATCGGTGGTCTCCTGCTGGCGATCGACCGCGAGCGCGAGGCCGAAGTCGATCAGCTTGACCATGCCGCGCGACGTCAGCAGCACGTTGTGGGGCGACACGTCGCGATGGACGATCGGCAGCGGGCGCCCGTCGGAGCCGACGCGCTCGTGGGCGGCGGCGAGACCGCGCAGTATCCCGACGCCGACCGCCGCGACGAGCTCCCACCGCGTCGGCTCGTTCTTCGACAGGTGCCAGCGCACCCAGCTGCCGAGATCGATGCCCTCGATCCACTCGAGGACCATGTAGAAGTTGCCGCCGTCGTTGACGAAGTCGTGGACCTCCGACACGTTCGGCGACTGCAGCGCCGAGCCGACTCGCGCCTCCTCGACGAACATCGCGACGTAGGTCGGCTGCGTCGCGAGGTTCGGGTGCATCTGCTTGACCGCGACGTCGCGCTGGAACCCGGAGTCGCCGCGGACGCGCGCGTGCCACACGTCGGCCATGCCGCCGTGACCGGCGATCTCGAGGAGCTCGTAGCGGCCTCCGACGATGAGGCCTGGTCGCGGCTCCTCGGGCATCGAAGGTTCGATCATCGCACACAACGTGGATATAGTGCGGTGATGATGCGCAGTTGCACGGTCGGGCTGATCGTCGTCGCGGGCGCCGCGTGCGGCGGCGATCCCTCACCCGATCGCTCCGTCGAACAAGCCGGGATCCACGAGGTCGGCACCTCGCGCTCCACCATCACCGACACGTCGCGTGGTCGCACGCTCGTGATGCAGACCTGGTATCCGACCGAGACCGCGGCGACCGACGTGCCGATCGAGATGCTCGAGGTCGAGCCGATCCGCACGCGCTATGCGGACCTGCTCGCCGCCGCGCCGAGCTGCGCGCGCCGCACCGCGCACGTCGCGCTCGACGCACCGATCGCGACCGGCAACTTCCCGATCATCGCGTACTCGCACTGCCACGACGGCACCCGGCTGTCGAACGCGACGACCGCCGAGCGGCTCGCGAGCCAGGGCTTTGTCGTGGTGTCCGTCGATCATTTGAACAACACGCTGTGGGAGCACCTCGACGGCGACCCCGACGCGAACCTCGACATGGCGTTCCTCGAGGTCCGGACCGCCGACGTCCGGTTCGCGCTCGATCAGCTCGAGGCCGGAGCGCTCGCGGGCTCGCTCGATCCCGAGAAGGTCGGCGTGTTCGGGCACTCGTTCGGTGGCGTGACCGCCGGACGCGTCGCCGAGACCGATCCGCGGATCGTGTCGGCCGCGGCGCTCGCGGCGCCGATGGAGAACGCGCTGATCCCCGGCGTCACGCTCGCCAACTTGAAGATGCCGCTGATGTTCGACGTCATGGTCGAGGACAACTCGATCACCGAGCTCGGCAACCTGCTCATCCGCAACAACTTCAAGGCGGCGCCCGAGGCCGCGTACAAGCTCGAGGTCTCCGACGCCGGCCACTGGTCGGTCTCGGATCTCGACGGCCTCGTCGAGCCGCTGTTCGCGCCCGGCTGCGGCGACGGCGTGCGCCAGACCGACTCGAGCGCGTTCACCTATCGCGATCCCGAGACCGTCCGCGCGATCACCGCGGCCTACGTCACCGCGTTCTTCCGCGCGACGTTGCAGGGCGACGGCGGCGCGCTCGCGTACCTCGAGCACGGGTTCCCCGTCGACATCGTGACTGCGGACCACCGCTGATGCTGCTACACTGATGTCCGTGGACGAAGCGCTCGCGCTGTTCGCGGAGATCGTCAACCGCGATGATTTCGCGCTCGACACCGTCGCCCTCCTGATCGGCTCGTGGGAGAACCCGAGCCGCGACATCGAGGCCTACCGCGAGCACCTCGACACGATCGCGACCCAGGTCGTCGACGACGTCCACCGCGCGAGCAACGGCATCGGCCGCGCGCGCGCGATCAGCGACTGGCTGTTCGATCGGCTCGGCTACAGCGGCAACACCGACGACTACTACGATCCGCGCAACAGCTTTCTGTGCGACGTGATCGACCGCAAGGTCGGCATCCCGATCTCGTTGTCCGTCCTCTACCTCGAAGTCGCGCGCCGGGTCGGCGTGCTCGCGCAGGGCGTGAACTTCCCCGGCCACTTCCTCGTGCGCGTCGCGATCGAGGATGCCTGGCTGTTCCTCGATCCCTACGCCGGTGGCAAGGCGCTGACGCCGGGGGACCTCGAGACGCTGCTGCGCCGGACGACCACGCCCGACGCGGTGCTCGAGCCGAGCGTGATCGCGGCCGCGAGCAAGCGCCAGATCGTCGCGCGAATGCTCGTCAACCTCGCGGGGATCTACGGCCGCAACGGCGACCTGCCCCGCTCGCTCGACGTGCTGGAGCGACTCGCGATCCTCGAGCCGCAGAATCCGCGGATCGCGCGCGATCTGTCGCAGCTGCGCGCACGCGTCGATGCATTGAACTAAGATCGCCGCGCATGGCTGACGCGCCCGACGCACCGTTCTCCGCCGACTCGGTCGCGAAGCAGCTCGACTACTGCACGTTCTGCCCGAAGATGTGCCGGCACGCCTGCCCGGTGTCGACCGCGAGTGGTCGCGAGACGTTCATCCCGCAGGTCAAGATGGACAAGCTCAACCAGCTCCGCCTCGGGCGCGGCGCCTGGTCGACCGAGTCCACCGAGTCGCTGTGGGCGTGCACCGGGTGTCGCCACTGCACGATGTACTGCGAGCACGGCAACGAGCCCGGCCTCGTGTTGCTCACCGGGCGCGCGGTCGCGGTCTCGAAGGGCGCGCAGCACCCGGCACTGCACAACTACAGCGAGCGGTTTCGCGCGCGCGAGCAGCGGCTGTCGGCGCAGCTCGCCAGCATGTTCCCCGAGCACCTCGCGACCGAGGGCGACATCGGCTACTGGCCGGGCTGCGACGCGATCGACAAGGGCGCGGCCGACATCGCCGCCGCGTTCGCGCTGTTCGAGCGCACCGGGCTCGACACCGTCAAGCTGGTCGACGCCCCGCAGGCGTGCGGCGGCTATCCGCTGCTCGCCGCCGGGCACCGCGATCTGTTTCGCTGGCACGCCGGCCGCGTCGCGTCGTCGCTGCGCGGGTTCCGGAAGGTCGCGATCAACTGCTCGGGCTGCACGCACGCGATGCAGTCGCTGTATGCCGCCGAGGGCGTCCACCTGCGCACCGAGATCGTGTCGCTCGCCGAGCTGCTCGCGCCCGCGGCGCAGAACCTCGCGTGCCCGATCCAGCGCAAGCGCGTCTACTATCACGACCCGTGTCACCACGCGCGTGGCACCGGCGTCGTCGAGGAACCGCGCCGCGCGCTCGGGCAGCTCGCCGAGGTCCGCGAGTTCGCGTGGAACAAGAGCGACACCGAGTGCTGCGGCGGTGGCGGCCTCCTGCCCAAGACGATGCCGGCGGTTGCCGACCAGATGGCCAAGCGGCGGCTCGCCGAGGTCCAGGCCGGCGGCGGCGGCATGGTCGTGACGTCGTGCGCCACGTGCACGTTCATGCTGCAACGCAACGCGCCGCCCTCCGTCGAGGTCGCCAACCTCGCGACCGCGATGGCGAAGCTCTCCGAGACCGCATTCACCGCGCCGGTCACCGGATCGCCCGACGACGATGTCTAGGATCTGACACCCGATCGTTGCCGGATTGTACGCGCGGCGATCGCGCGGCGAGTCGCTACCGTTGGGACATGCGCACCGTCCTCATCGTCCCCTTCATCCTCGCGTCCGCGTGCAACTTCGACTTCAACGCGGGCAACTGGGACACCTCGCCGCCGCCGACCACCAACCCCGATCCGACGCCGGATCCGCCCGCGAACCGCCAGACGATGTCCGACGTCCACGTGCAGCCCGACGGCAGCGCCGCCTGGGTGATCCACATCCAGCCATCCGCGACCGGCGTGAAGACCACGCACCTCGGCGTGTTCGATCCGGCCGCGCGCCGGTTCGACGAGGTGCTCGACACCACCGGCACGCTCGGCAAGAAGATCGTGTTCCCGTCCAACGATCGGTTCCTGCTCGTGACGTCGACGCCGACCAAGGACGTCCTCGTCCTCGTCGACACCGCGACGCACGTGCCGATCGCCGAGCAGGCCTACGAGGGCGACCTCGAGGACTTCGCGCTGTCGCCCTCCGGCAAGCTGTTGCTCGCGACCGACCTCACCGACAACACGCTGCACGTGATCGACACCGCGACGCTCGCGAGCACGACGATCTCGGACGCGATCTCCGAGGCGCGCTGGGCCACCACGAGCGACCAGCTCTACGCGATCGCGTTCGCGCCGCCCGGCACCAGCGTCGTCCGCTACGATCTCCGCGACGGCGCCGCCGCGACCCAGGCGCTCGTCGGCACGATCGCCGGCTCGGGCTACGCACTCGCGATCGCCCCCGACGACCGGTTCGCGGCGGTGACGCTCGTCGCCCCCGCGATCGGCGCGATCGATCTCGCGACCGGCACGTCGCGCGTGCTGCCCGGCGAGTGCGAGCCGGCGTTCACCAACGACGACCGCGTGATCTCGTGGACGCGCGGTGCCGATCAGAAGTTCGGCATGCAGCTGATCGATCCGACGACCGGCGCGCAGGGCGCGCGTGTCGCGACCGACTACAGCTCCGCGCCGACCAGCATCCCGCTGCGCGCGCACGACCTCGTGATCGCCGAGCCCTACCCGGTCGACTTCAAGCAGGCGTTCATCTACGACGTCGCGACCGGCACGACGAAGAAGATCTCCGAGATCGTCGATCCGACCTCGCGCTTCGAGCGCCCCGACCACGCCGAGCTCTGGATGGAGTCGTTCGGCAACATGCGCCGCCTCGATCTCGCGACCGGCCTGATCGACGACTTCGATAGCGGCCTCGACTCGGTCGACTACCGCCGCGCCGCCGACGACATCATCGTCGGCACCAACGACCATTCGCTGAAGCGGTTCTCGATGGCCACCACGCAGTACGTCACCAACGAGCTCGTGCTGCGCGATCCGAATACGGTGACCGCGCCCTACAAGCTCGCGACGCCGCTCTGAGCCGGGCGCCAGCCGTCCGCGCCGAGGACCTCGAGGTTGGTTCGCAGCTCGGCATTGAAGCGCGCGATCCACGCCTCGTCGAGCTCGGTGACGGCGAGCGGATCGGCGAGTGGTCGCTCGAACAGCAGCTCGTGCCCGGCGAGGGTCACGCCGCACCGCGCGATGCATCGATCGCCGACCAGGCTCCACGCCGACTCGCGCAGGCGAACCCGGTTGGTGGGCGCGAACGCGATCACCCCGGTCGCATCCGGTGGCAGGCACCGACTTCCGGTGCGCGCGACGCTCGCGCGATCATGCTCCGAGAGCAGCAGAAACACCGTGGCGCCGCTGGGAGCCCGCTTCCTGGCGAGCTCGGCCTGCCACGCGCGCACCTGATCGTCGGTGTAGCCGAGGAGGCTCGACTGGATCGCCTCGACCGCGGGATTCCAGCCGTGTTCGAACGTGTCCATCGCGTGCGACAGCGACGCGTGCGCGCGCACGCGCCACAGTTCCTCGGGGTACAGGCAGTAGACCCGCGCGCCATCCTCTCGTTCGATCGGCTGGATCACGACGTGCAGTCCGAGCCCGAGGGCCTCGGCCATGTAGGTCTCGAGGTTTTGGTTTCCGTCTCGCACCGCGCTCTGCGAGATCAGGTGCATCGCCATCCCCTTGGCCCGCGATGCCACCGCGAGGAGCTCGCTGCTGTGCGTCGTGCCCGCGTCCTGCGGGTACGGCTCGATGAGCGTCGTGAGTAGCTCCATGTGATTGCTCACTTGAAGGTTTTATCCCAGCAATCACTACACAGCCAATTCTGGCCGTTTGCTTGCGTAGGGTCCCGTTCAAACCCTCCCTTGCCAAAGCCATCGGATGCTGGATTTGCCTTTGTGCAGAAAGAGTTCGGCCCGCTGCACACCCCGGGGCCGCTAACGCCGCCAGCTTCACCGTCCAACGAACCACGTTCGACCACCCGTGAAATTCCGCTCGTACCGCCGGGCATTTTTCCACCCGCCGCACGTGCTTCGAGTTCCCCACCAACCACAATCTGAGTCGCGATCAGCAGGACCGTCACTGTGGCCTCAGTGGTGGCATCTGCGAGCTTGCCCATCGCCCCCGTCAAGTCTCCCTTCTTGGCCGCACCGATCGCATCGTTGACGGCGACACCTGCCTTGATTGCGTGGTTGACCGGATCGATCGCCTGAGTGACCGGATTGTCGACGACCTTCTCGGCGATCTTGTCGGCAGCCACGAGCCCAGTTCCGAGTGCCCTTCCGGAAGTCGGCATATTTGGATTCGCATCATTAGCGGCGTTGAGAACAGTGGTCGTCCCACTGCCAAGAGCGACAGACCCGAGAAATTCAAGCACGTCGGACGCCGTATCTAGACCATCCGGATCTAGATATCGAAGCGGATTGCCGCCGACGAAGCTGTAGAGCAGTGCTCGCCTCGGCTGTTTCCACGCCCCATCAGGTGCACACCGGTACTTTGGATCACTTTGCGTCCATGTCAGTTCCGTGGGGTCGTAGTACCGAGCTCCGTAGTAAGCCAGGCTCGTGACCTCATCGACGAACTTGTCATTCATGCGGCGGCGGTGGCCGACCTGATCCCCTTGACCTTCGATGACCTCGCCGAAGGGAGCATTCGAGAACCGCGCGTTGATTGCTCAGGTGGACGAGATCGCCACGAGTGTCGTGTTGCCGAGGCCGTACGCGCGCGCACGGCAGCAAGACCGCGACCTACCTGCGCCGCGCTCGGCGTGACCGGTGATCGCGGACCTGCCTCGGCTGCCACGCCGCGTTCTCCCAGGACTCGAAGTCGTGCGTGATGCACTGATTGAACAGCGCCGGATCGAGCCACTTCGGTGCAGGTGACCCCAGAAGTGTGCCTTCCTTCACCTTCCACATGCGATCGATGATCGTTCGGGTCACGGCCGTCCGCAACAGCACGATTCCAGCGGCGAACATCTCGGCCGCATTCGAACGAACCCGAAGATCCTGCTGGGTTCGATCGTACAAGAACACGAACGACGACAGATCGGTGTCGGGACTCAGCGAACGCATGCCGCACGCCTCGATCTTCGATCGCTCCGTTCGCGGGCACAGCACGAGCAAGGTGCAGTCCCTGGGACACCAGACGATCGATCGACTCCGGAACTCGAGCCACGCCGTGATGTTGCGCTCCTGATAGCCGAGCATGCGTCCGAGAAAGCGCTCGAGATCGACATCCCAGCGATGCTGCCGTCGATGTCTCCACAGCTGCTGGAGGATCGACATGCGCCATTCCTCCCCTGGCCTGACGACGAACGTGAACCGGGTGTGCGTGGTCGGGGACGCTTGCTCCCCGATGACATAGCCGAGCGCGTACTTGGCGGCCAGCGCTTCGGTACGTGAGCCATTGAATCGCTCGTCGCTGTCCGAGAGGTCGACTTCATCGATGCTGATCGGCTTGTCCCCGCGAGCGACGGCCTGGATCAGTCCTTCCTCGCTGCCGTATCGGTCTCCGTCGTACTGGTTGGTCTCGAACAGATCATCATGCGTGAATGCCGCCTTGAGGTTCGTGCGCTTCATCTACTCCCAGCCATCCTTCGTGATCAGCTGGATGTGCGACCGCAGCGCGAGGTTCAAGGTCGGCGCCTGCTCGCGCGTGAAGCGAATCGCTCGGCCCGGTGGATCTGGAAACCCGCCCAGATCGTCGAGGTGCATCATGCTCTGCACCGCCACGCGAGCGACGTGCACGCCAGACAAGCTCATCGCGTACCCGCGATCGAGCTTGCGGTACGGCGGGCAGATGAAGAACTCGAGATCGGGCACGAGGTCGGGCGGGAAGCAGGTCATCCCGAACGACCGCATCACCGCGATCTGCGCGTCGAGCAGGCCGCAGTAGTAGGTGATCGATTGCGGAGCGGCAGACCTCTCGCGGTCGGCGGCGATCCAGTCGACGACCTGATCTTTCGAATACCCGAGCAGCAGGCTCTGAAAGGCTTCGGTGCGCTCGCTCCACGCCCATCGCTGGGTGTCGTGAAACATGACGTACGCTGGAATTCGCCAGGCCTCTTCCCGCCGCACGATCAAGCAATCCACATCCAGGAACCCACCTCGGCTGACGGATGGAAGCTGAACGATCACGAGGCTCGCCGCAGCCGCCCGCTCGGTGAGCTCGCAAAACTCGCGATCCGGGCGAGTCCCGAGGTAGTGCTCCCGCTCGACCCCGATGAACATCATCGGCTTCGACCCATCGATCACCGCATCGAGCTCCTCGCTCGACGACGGGCCGGTGTCGTGCGACCGATGGACAAACAAGCGCGTCGATTCCATGATTTTACCTCGCTGCAGTTGCGGCGGACTGATCCCGAGCCTACCAAAGGCGCTGTACGCTCGCGGCGTGAAGTCGACGACGAGCAAGCTCGAGCTGAACCGCCGGATCAAGAAGCTCGGAGGCCTCGACGCTCTGCGCGCCGCGAGCGCCGCCGCGATGATCTTCGAGTTCTATCGCGACGTCCGCGCGGTCGACGCGACCGGCGAGGAGGGCGACATGCTGATGATCGACTGGGCCCTGCGCCGCTCGGGCCGGTTCGAGCTCAGCTTCACGCGGCAGTTCGCCGTGCTCGCCGATGGCTTCGATCGGATCACGCAGCTCGAGCTCCGGCTCGCCTACGGCGCCGCGATCGGCAAGCTCGCGAAGCCGGGGTCGCGCATGTGCAACGACGTCACCGAAGTCCCCGAGGAGCAACGCGGGTTCATGCGCTCGGCGGTGCTCCGCCACCTCGCCACCAGGCGACCGCTCGCGGTCACGCTCGGCTACATCGACGCCTAGCGTCAGGCCTTGAGCTTGTAGCCGGTCTTGAAGATCAGCGCGATCGCGGTCAGGCACACGACGAGAAACCCGAGGGTCATGCCCGCGCTGATCGCGGGGTTGACGTCGGAGTTGCCGTAGAACGCCCAGCGCATGCCGGAGATCAGGTAGACGACCGGATTGAACAGCGTGACCTTCTGCCAGAACGCCGGCAGCATGTGGATCGAGTAGAACGCGCCGCCGAGGAACGTCAACGGCGTGACCACCATCAGCGGGATGGCCTGCAGCTTCTGAAAGCTGTCGGCCCACAGCCCGATGATGAAGCCGAACATGCTGAACGTCACCGCGGTCAGCAACAGGAACGCGACCATCCAGACCGGGTGCTGGATCTCGTACGGCACGAACACGCGCGCCGTGATGAGGATCAGCGTGCCGAGCATGATCGACTTGCTCGCGGCGGCGCCGACGTAGCCGATCACGACCTCGACGAACGACACCGGCGATGACAGCAGCTCGTAGATCGTCCCCGACCACTTCGGCAGGTAGATGCCGAACGACGCGTTCGAGATGCTCTCGCCGAGCAGCGACAGCATCACGAGCCCGGGCACGATGAACGCGCCGTAGGGGACGTTGTCGACCTGCTTGATGCTGCCGCCGATCGCCGAGCCGAACACGACGAAGTACAGCGAGGTCGACAGCACCGGCGAGACGATGCTCTGCACGACGGTGCGGAACGTGCGCGCCATCTCGAAGCGATAGATCGCGCGGATCGCGTGGATGTTCATGCCGCACCTCCATGGACGAGCCCGACGAAGATGTCCTCGAGCGAGCTCTCCTTCGAGTGCAGATCGGTGAACTCGATGCCGAGTGCTCCGAGCCGCGCGAGCATCGCCGCGACACCCGCGCCCTCGGCGTCGAACGTGTAGGTCAAGACCGTGCCGTCCTTCGACCGCGAGAGCGTCAGGTCGGCGAGCGCCTCGGGGATCGTGTCGAGCGGCTTTGCGAGCTGCACCGTGAGCTGGCGCTTGCCGAGCTTCTTCATCAGCGCCGCCTTCTCCTCGACGAGGATCAGCTTGCCCTTATTGATCACGCCGATGCGGTCGGCCATCTCCTGGGCCTCCTCGATGTAGTGCGTCGTCAGGATGATCGTCACGCCCGACTCGCGCAGCGCGCGGACCATCTTCCACATCTCGTGGCGCAGCTCGACGTCGACCCCGGCGGTCGGCTCGTCGAGGAACAGGATCGTCGGCTCGTGCGACAGCGCCTTGGCGATCAAGACGCGGCGCTTCATGCCGCCGGACAGCGTCATGATCTTGGCGTCCTTCTTGTCCCACAGCGACAGATCGCGCAGCACCTTCTCGAGGTGTGCCGCGTTCGGCGGCTTGCCGAACAGGCCGCGGCTGAACTTCACGGTCGACCACACGGTCTCGAACGCGTCGGTCGACAGCTCCTGCGGCACGAGCCCGATGATCGAGCGCGCTGCGCGGGCCGCCTTCACGATGTCGTGGCCGTCGGCCAGTACGGTCCCGGCGGTCGCGTTGACGATGCCGCAGATGATCCCGATCAGCGTCGTCTTGCCCGCCCCGTTTGGCCCGAGCAGCGCGAAGATCTCGCCGCGCGCGATCTCGAGGTCGATCGGCTCGAGTGCACGAGACCCGCTCGCATAGGTCTTCTCGATCCCGCGGATCGCCACGATCGCATCCATGCCCCTGTTGTGCACGCCCGCGCCCGCCTTGCATAGCGCGGGCGACTGGAGGATCGGGCAGGTGATCAACGCGGGATGATCGTGACCGGCTGAGCGACGCGCAGGGTGCCACCGCGGACGATCTTGCTGTAGTAGCGAGACCAGCCCGGGTGGGCCTTCTCGGAGATCCGCGAGAACTTCAGGTCGGCAAACGCATACATGATCGAGCGGCACGGCGGCGTGCACTCGGTGAGCTCGACGATGACCTCGCCGCCGAGGGCGAGCTGGGTGCCGGTGGCGAGCGCGCTCCAGTCGAGGCCGACGACGGTGACGTTCTCGCCGGTGGCACCGGGCCAGATCGGGTGACCCTCGGCCTGGAGCGCCGCGATGCGCTCGAGGGAATACAGGCAGATCGCGCGCTCGGGACCGCCGTGATCGGCGGCCTCGTTGTGGCCGTCGCCCTCGAGGCCGAGCTCGCCGACGACCGCGGAGCGCACGGCCTGCTTGGGTACGCCTCCCGGGCTGATCGCGAGCTGGAAGATCCGCGCGGTCACGACTGCGGTTCGCGCGCGAGCTCGTCGATCGCCTCGGCGCGCCACCGCTGGAACATCGCGGTGCCCTGGACCGCCGCGACGTAGCGGCGGCAGACGTCGTCCATCGGGACGCCGTAGGTCGTGAAGCGCGTCGTGACCGGGGCGAACATCGCGTCGGCGATCGAGAACGCGCCGAACAGGAACGGGCCGCCGGACTCGCCGAGCATGTCGTGCCAGATCTGCGAGACGCGGCGCGCGTCGGCGAGCGCGTCCTCGGTGTGACCCTTGCCGGTGAGCTCGGCGAGGATCGACATCGGCATGTCGCGACGCAGCGCGGGAAACCCGCTGTGCATCTCGGCACTCACCGCGCGGGCCTTGGCGCGCACCGCGCGATCCTCGGGCCACAGCTTGGCGGACGGGAACACCTCGGCGATGTACTCGCAGATCGCGAGCGAGTCCCAGATCACGAGGCCGTCGTGGTCGAGCACGGGGACCTTGCCGGTCGGCGTGACCTGGTCGAGCGCGGCCCGGCTCGTCGGCTTGTCGAGCCAGATCGTGCGGGTCTCGAACGGCTGACCGGTGTGCGCGAGCGCCATGAACGGTCGCAGCGACCACGAGGACTTGTGCTTGGTGCCGACGTGAAGGATGAGGCCCATGATCAGATTCCAAACTTCGCGAGCTTCTTGTGGAGGCCCTCGCGCGTGATGCCGAGCGTGGCGGCGGTGCGGGTCTTGTTGTTGTTGTGATCGCGGAGGGCTTCGGTGATGAGGGCGCGCTCGACCTGCTCGATCATCTCCTTCAGCGTGCCCTTCTGCGGCGCGATGCGCGTGATCGTGCCCTCGATCTTGCGGAGCCGAGGCGACAGATCGACGATCTCGATCCAGTGGCCGGGCTCGGCCTGGATCACGAGCCGCTGGACCTCGTTCTCGAGCTCGCGCGCGTTGCCGGGCCAGTTGTAGCTCGACAGCGCGTCGAGGCAGTCCTGCGTGAAGCCCGGGAGCTCGACGCGGTACTCCTCGGTGTAGCGCTTGAGGAAGTGCGCCGCGAGCAGCGGCACGTCCTCGCGGCGATCGCGGAGCGGCGGCAGCTTGATCGGGAACACCATCAGCCGGTAGTAGAGGTCCTGGCGGAAGCGCTGTTGCTGGACCTCGACCGACAGGTCGCGGTTGGTCGCGCAGATGATGCGGACGTCGACCTGCTTCTCGGCGGTCGCACCGACCGGCCGGATCGTGCCCTCCTGGAGGACGCGCAGGAGCTTGGCCTGGAGCGACATCGGCATCTCGCCCATCTCGTCGAGGAACAGCGTGCCGCCGTCGGCGATCTCGAACAGGCCCTTCTTGTCGCTGTCGGCGCTCGTGAACGCACCGCGCTTGTGGCCAAACAGCTCGCTCTCGAGGAGGTTCTCGGGGAGCGCGGCGCAGTTCTGCGCGACGAACATCTTGTCGGCGCGGCCCGACTGATGGTGGATCGCGCTCGCGATCAGCTCCTTGCCGGTGCCGGTCTCGCCCTCGACGCACACGGTGGCCCGCGTATCGATCACCTTCTCGAGCTGCGAGAGCACCGACTTCATCGCCGGCGAGTCGCCGATGATG
>JBBQEX010000004.1:0-214841 GCA_038321315.1 Haliangiales bacterium
TCGAGGTCGATAAATTCGGCGTGGGTGGATCGTTTTGGTCTGCTCATGGGGGTTCCTCCTCGGTCTCTCAACCCGGAGGTTCCCCCTTCTTTTCTTGCGGCCCAAGAAACCGGCTTCTACACAACTATAGAGACACGACCAAAACTTCCAGGCAGGCAGTTCACGGCAACACAGACGCCGCCGCTGCCACCCGCGACCTGGCCATCGAGATCGCAGAACGGACGCGACGAATTCGTGCATGGCGAGGTCTCGTCGCAGGCATTTGTTTCTGCAGTGCATCCGGCCGCGAACCCAACGACCACCAACACCGAGAATAGGAGCTTCATCATGCCGACTGTATCTATCGAACCCGCGAGCGGTTGCGTAGAAAATAGCAGGCATCCGATATTTCTCTGGAACGTGAGCGATCTTGCCGAACTAACGCACGTGGTGGGGGCACTGGTCAAATCGCCTAGTCATGCTGAGGCGGTGCACTTGGTTCGCAACCGCTATGCTCTGCGGTCGATTGCTTCTGAGATGCAAACACAACTGAGCCTGCTGCTCTCAACCACCCTGGTCGCCTGCAATCCCGGTAACAGTCAGCCGTTGGCGGATGGAAGTCCGGATGGCCATGACCTCGTTGATGTCGCTAGAGATGCTGCACCGATCAACATCAACGCGATGGACCTGTTCTACACGTCGACCGCAGCGGGGACCATGTCGCTTCACGGCTATGACTTCGAGACCGCGACCGACACCATCCTGACCAACGCAGGGAGCTTCACATGGTCTCCCGACCGAAAGACGATGTTGATCGCTTCGGGTTCGGGCTCGTTGTCAGTGTTCAAGCTGAGCGATCGATCCTCGATCGATCTCGCGCTGGACGCCGGCTACGCGACCTGGAGTCCCGACAGTCAGCACATCTTGATTCACACAGCGTCCTCTTGGATCGTCATCGATCTCGACGGCTCCAAGCACGTCGTTGCGGACCCTGCGGGTGGCGCCGCGAACTCGTCTTTTGTGGAGTTCACTGCCGCGAACCACCTGCACGTTCAAGGGAACACCGACTGGATCTGCGCAGCCGACGGCACGCTCTGCACGATGGTACCGGCGGGTTGCATCCTCGCGCCGAACGACACCACCGAGGCTTGCTCGGTCGATCCACGGGGAGTCGCGTTCAAGCACTCCCCGGACGGAGCTTCGCTCGGTAGCTGGGTGGGTGGTTCGCGCGCAGGTGCCTGGTCGAACGACAGCGCTCGGTTCGTCGGGGTCGGGGTTGGGACGGTAACCAACACATACGACGTCTGGGGTGGCAAGCCGTCGGTCGGGACCAAGCTCCGAACGCTAGCGGCGGGTTCGACCGGAGGTGCCTACGTGGCGTGGTCGCCTGACAACCTGCACGCGACCGTGCTGGAACCCAACGCCAGCGTGACGCTTACGATCGAGAGCTTCAACAGCGTGATCCCGATGAGCTACACGCTGGATTCAAATGCGAGGTTGATGTGGAGCTCGGGATCGCAGTGGCTGCTCGTCGCGACCAGTGGCGTGCCAAGCCTGATCAGCATGACGGATCTGCAGCAGCGGTCGCTCGGGGGACTCGACGCCGCGATGGTGCTGTTCGCGCATCCGTTCTCGCCGAACGGCGATCGCCTCGTCTACCAGACTCAACATCAGACGTTCTTCTGCGCGACCGCGACCGCGACGTGCCTCGGTCTGGGCACGGGACAGGCCAACCAAGTCTACGATCTTCAGTGGCGTGCTGATGGAACCGCGGTCGCCGATGTCGGCGGGTACCTGCACGTGCTGTCGATCGATGGCGCGATCGGGCCAAAGCTCCTGCCGCTGGCTGTCAACGAATTCCAGCTGCGCTGACGGAAGGACCGAGTGGGAGCATGGATGAAGCGTTGAACGGCGCCTTGGCGGTGTAGGTCGGCGGCGCCAGCAATGGGCGACTTGACGACGGCGTGGCCGACGGTTAACGCGTGAACACGCGGGCGAGCTGGCCGCGGCCGACGCGCATGGCGCCGCCGAGGAACGTGCGGCGCCAGCCGTGGCCGGTGGCAGCAGCGACGGCGGCGCGCGCGGCAGGCTTGGTGAAGAACGCTTCGGTGATCCGGCGCGGATCGACGAAGTTCTCGCACACGGCGTCGGCGACGCGCTGGTTCGGCGTGTCGCGCGCGCCGTCGCTGCCGGCCTGGGCGATCATGACCAGGCGCGCGGCGGGGGATAGTGGCTCGAGCAGCGCGTTGTTGAAGCGGACCGTGGCGGCGCCGTGGTCGGCCCAGAACGTCTCGAACGTCGACGTCATCCACATCGCGTCGAACGTGGCGTCGGGCGCGGCGGCGATCGTCGCGACCAGGTGACGCGCGTACTTGTTGCCGAGGTTGGCGCCCTGGCCGCCGATCGGATCCATCGAGATCGCGGTGTCGCCGGCGGGCATCACGGCGCGTCCCGATGGAAGCACCGCGACCGCTGCGCGCACGGTCGGCGCGACGCCACCGGCGAGGAAGCCGTCGGGGTCGGCGAGCTCGGCGTCGCGGACCCACGCGGCATCCCACGGCATCATGGTGCCGATCACCTCCTTGGCGCGCGCGACGACGGCGTCGCCGGTCTTGCAGTCGTCGAACCGATCCATCGGCCCGCCGGGCTTGGCCTCGAACAGCAGGCACCAGGTCGGGCCGTGGTCGCGATGGAAGTACGGGATCCAGAATGCCTCGCCGGCGGTGGCGAACAGGTTGAACTTGGCGGGCACGAACGGGACGTGGTCGAACGTGCCGGCGCCCTTGACGATCGCCATCGCGAGTTTGCGTTGTGGCTTGTCGTAGACGCTGCGCGCGGCATCGCGTGCGAACAGCTCGGCGAGCGGGCCGCGCCCGGCGGCGACGATCACGAGCTCGTGCTCGGCGGCGAGCGCGTCGAGCCGATCGGGCGCGATGGTCTCGACGACGACGCGACCGCCGGCGGCCTCGAGGTCGGTCATCCAGCGATGGCTCTGCAGGCGCAGATCGATCGCGAGCGCGGGCGCGGAGATCCGCCCGACGAGCGTGACGAGGCGGTTGTCGAGCTTCGGGCAGAACGTCAGGTGGACGCCGCCGATCTTCGGCGCCTGCGCTTCCCAGTGCGCGAGGCCGAGCTCGCGTTCGTAGGCGAGGGCGAGCTCGAAGCGCGCCGCGGTGCCGGTCGGGCGCGAGCCGTGCAGCCAGCGCTCGGCGGAGCGATCGCTGTACAGCGTGACCTCGTGCCCGGCACGCACGAGGCCGTGCGCGACGAGCAAGCCGGCCTGTCCGGAACCGACGATCGCGATCCTCCTCGTCACGCCCATGGCGCATCATAGGCCGCCGTGGCCTTCCCGACCGAGCAGGAGACCTATCATCGACTGCGCTGGGATCCGCGCTTCGAGGTCGGGCGCTGCAGCGTGGTTGTCAGCCGGCGTCCGTCGGGCACGCAGCGGCTCGCGTTCCTCGATCTCGACACGAACGTCGTGCCGTGGCACCGCATCGTCGAGTTCTGGATCGACGACGAGCTCGCGTGGAGCCGGCCGCAACGGATCGATCGCCTCGACGAGCTCGCCGGCCGCGGTCCCGTCGCGCCGGCGGCCCCGACGGTCGTGGCGCCGCGCGGCAAGACGCTGAAGGTCGTGACGTGGAACCTGCTGTTCGATCTGTACGACGCCGCGAACCTGCGCTCGGGCGAGCGCTGGGACGACGCGCTCGGGCGGCTCGCGAAGCTCGACGCCGACGTGATCGCGCTCGTCGAGGTCACCCGGCCGATGTGGCGGCGGATCCTCGCGAAGCCGTGGCTGCGCGACTACCACGCGAGCCACGTGGTCGACGCGCCCGAGCTCGCGCCGTACGGCCAGGTCGTGCTGTCGCGGTTCCCGATCCGCGCGACGCGCACGCTGCAGCTGACGCGCGACAAGCGCGCCGTGTTCGTGACGCTCGAGGTCGGCGCGCAGGCGGTCGGCGTCGCGGTCGTGCACCTGACCAGCAACCTCAAGGCAGGCGCACCGGAGATCCGCGCGGCGCAGCTCGCCGCGGTCGAGGCCGAGCTCGACGGCGACCCGTGGATCATCACCGGCGATTTCAACGCGCCACCCGAGGAGCTGCCGGTCGCCGACTCGATCGACGCGTGGCGCGCGATCCACGGCGAGGCGCCCGGGTACACGTTCGACGTCGCGCGCAACGCGCTGACCGCGGCGGTCTCGCGATCCGGCGTGAGCGCGCGGTACGACCGGATCCACGCGCGCGGGCTCGACGTCATCGGATGTGCGCTGGTCGGCGACGACGGCGTCGGCAAGAGCGGGCTGCCACCCTCGGATCACTTCGGCGTCGTCGCCGAGCTCGCGCTGCCGCCGGAGATCGCGCTCCTGCCGCCGACGCCGCGGTTCGCGCTCGCGATCGTGCCACCGCTCGACGCGTGGGGACCGATCCAGCGGATCCGCTGCGCCGCCGATCGCAACTGGGCGAAGTGGCCACCGCACGTGACGCTGTGCCATCCGTTCGTCGACTCGGCGCGCGCGATCGCGGCGGTCGCCGAGCTCGCGGCCGGCGTCGAGCCGTTCGAGCTCGCACTCGATCACGTCGAGCAGTTCGGCCGGCTCGCGGTGCTCGTGCCGTCGCGCGGCGAGGCGGTCGAGGTGCTGCACGCGGCGATCGTCGCGCGGTTGCCGCAGCTCGTGCGCGACCGCGCGTTTCGTCCGCACCTGACGCTCGCGCGCGACGGCGAGCGCGTCGAAGCGACCGCGCGCTGGATGGTCGATCGCCTCGTCGTGCTCGAGCAGCGCGACGAGCGCTACGTGCCGATCCGCGAGCTCGCGCTCGGTCGCCGCGGGGTCACCGCGATCGCGCCGCCCGCGATCGTCGAGTCGCCGATCGTCGCGCGCGTGCGGGCGCTCCTGCCCGGTGCGACGGTGACGCCGTTCGGCTCGGCGGTGTACGCGCCGGAGCACGCGGCCGACCTCGATCTGCTGGTCGACGGCGACGCGAGCGCGCTCGGGTTTCGCACGGTCGGCAGCGGGCGCCTGCGCGGCACGATCGACGGCACGGTGGTCGATGTCGCGCTCGCGACCGACGAGCGCGTCGCCGCCGGGGTCACCGATGCGCGCGCACTGCGCGATCACCTCCTCGCGCACGGTCGCCGCGACGCGTTCCTCGCCGCGTGGCCGGAGGTCCGGCGGCTCGTCCACGCGCGCGGCCTCGGCCACAACGGGCTCGGCTACTTCGGCAGCTTCGGGTGGGCGATGCTGCTCGCGATCCCGCTCGTCCACGATGCCGAGCTCTGCGGAGTGGCACCGGCGCGGGCGTTCGAGGCGTGGCTGCGCTGGCTGACGACGCTGCGGCCGCACGCGCGGCTCGGCTTCGACGCGATCCGCGACGATGATCCGGCGCAGCTCTATCTCGCGGCGCCGACGCCGCCGTCGCGCAACATCGCGCGCCACCTGACGCCGGGCACCGCCGCGACGCTGTTCGCCGAGCTGCGGCGGCCGTCGCTCGTCGATCTCGCCGACGCGCCACCCGCCGGCGACACGCTCGTGATCGCGGGCACCGACGAGGCCCAGCGCGGGCGCTACGACGGCAGCGCGCGCGGCCTGATCGTCGAGCTCGAGGCGGCGGTCGGCCCGGTCCGCGTGTGGGGCCGGTTCGATGGCGGATGGGCGCATCGCATCACGGTCCCCGATGCGGCAAGCGCGCGCCCGATCATCGAAGCGTGGCTCGCGCGGACGTTCGCGGATGATCGACCCGAGCTACTGGTTGCGACACTCGGGGCACGGCTGCGGTAGGTAGAACAGCTCGCACGATCGGGTGTACTCGCGATGCGAGCCGTGCTCGAGCACGCGCGCCGAGCAGGTCTTCGGCGAGACCGAGAGCACGCGGTAGCCGGGACCACTCTGGCCGATGCGGTCGTTTGGCTTGGGATAGCTCTCGCCGACGTGGACGTGCTTGCACGTGCAGACCTCGGCGTGCATCGCGGCGGGCCGGGCGTCGGCGGCCGGATCGATCGCGGCATCCGGCGGTGGCGGAGCATCGAGGATAATAACGACGACCGCCGGTGTGGCGTCGGGTGGGACCGTGATCGGCGCGATGATCGGGCGCGGAGGCGCGCCGCACGCGACGAGGATCAGCGCGGCACGCCACACATCGCGAGGATATCACTCCGCGATCGCGAGCGCGGCGACGCGCACGGCGGCGAGCAGCGCGGCCTCGCCGGACTCGCCGAGATCGCGCCACGCGGCCGGGAACACGGTCGCGAGATCGACCGCGACGTCGAGCACGATCTCGTCGACGATCGCGGCGCGTGCCGTGCCGACCTTCGAGCGCGCGGACGCGACGCGCGCCGGGTTGACGAGGCGCGTGGCCCACGTCGCGAGCGCGGCGCCGTCGAGGTGACCGGGATCCCACGCGTCGCCGGCGTCGAACCGCGCGTCATCGAAGTCGGCGAGCTTGCGCTTGACGATCGGGCGCGCGTCGGCGCGCATGCGGCGATCGGGTTTGCCGACGAAGCCCTCGCGCACGTTGTCGGCGATCAATGGCAAGCCGAGCAGCGCGGGCACGCCGGTCGGCCCGGCGATCGGCAGGCGGTCGAGCTCGCCGTGCCTGCAGCGGCCGATCACCGGGGGCACGAGCACGCCGGCATCGCCGGCGAGCGCCTCGACGTCGGTGAACGCGAGGAACTCGCCGGCATCGTCGTCGTCGACCGCGACCAGCACGTCGAACATCGTCCATCGCAGGTCCGGCGCGTACCACACGCCGGTCTGCACCGCCGACAGGCCGGGTACCGCGGCGACGTCGGGGTGCGGATACGCACCACCGAACAGCTCGCCGTAACACACGACGTGTGCGGCCCCGATGGTGCGCGCGACGGCGCGCAGCTGATCGCCGAGCTCGCCCGCGATCAGCTGCCAGCCGAAGAACGCGGCGTCGGGCGCGAGCCAGTCCTTGCGCTTGCCGAATCGCGCGACGTCTTCACTGATCCCGATGACGAAGTTCGCGCCGTGGACCTTCTCGGTCGCGACCCAGGGTCCGCCGAGCCCTACGCTCGTGCCGCCGATCTTCGGATAGGTCCGGAACCGCATCGCGGATGGGTAGCACGCTGTCCGGCCCGATCTCGGACACCGCGTCCGCTCCTCGGACGAGGGGCGCGATCGGAGACCTCGCGTCGCGCACTTGGAGCTGGCGCAGGTGGTGCAACAGCACGCGGCATGCTGATTCCAACCATCCTGTCTCCTGCGGTGGACGAGCTGTTCGAGGCGATGGTCTCGCTCGAGCAGGGCTGGACCGACGCCGCCGAACGCTCGAGCCTGCGCCGGACGACGAGCGACGTGCGTCATCACATGGGCATGGCGTGTTCGTGCGCCGACATCGGTGGCACCTGCGACCGCTACGACGCGACGAGCGAGACGACGCGTTGGGTCGTGCACGAGGCCTACCTGAGCGTGCTCGCGCTCGGCCAGCTCGTGCGGCGCGCCGACGACGAAGGCATGGCCGCCACGGACGCGCTCGCGGCGGCCGAGACCGCGATCGCGGACATGCTCGACGAGCTCGACCGATTCGTCAGTCGCGCCGATGTCGGCATGCGGCGCGTGCTGCTCGATGGCGAGTCCGTCGAGACGGTGGTCGCCGAGATGGCGCATGCGGAATGACGCTGCAGGTCTGCTACCCTGGAGGCCAATGACGACCGGGTCGCGCTGATGTTGCTCGTCGAAGATCCGGCCGTCGAGCTCGCGACCCCGAGCGGCGCGATGCGGACCTACGTGTATCGACCGGCGTCGCCGGGGCGCTATCCGGGCCTGGTGTTCTACTCGGAGATCTTCCAGCGCACGCAACCGATGCACCGGATCGCGGCGCTGCTCGCGGGTCACGGGTTCGTCGTGGCGTTGCCGGAGATCTTCCACGAGCTCGAGGCGCCGGGCTGCGTGATCGGCTACGACCAGGCGGACCGCGGCAATCGCGACAAGGCGGTGAAGTCGGCGGTGGCCCACGACGCCGACGCGCGCGCGGTGCTCGATCACCTCGCGGCGCGTGCCGACTGCACCGGCAAGCTCGGCGCGTTCGGCGTGTGCATCGGTGGGCACCTCGCGTTTCGCGCCGCGCTGCACTCGGACGTGCTCGCCGCGGCCTGCTTCTACGCGACGAACCTGCACGATGCGTCACTCGGCGGCGGCGACGACTCGCTGGCGCGCGCGGGCGACATCCGCGGCGAGCTGATGATGGTGTGGGGTCGCCAGGATCCGCACATCCCCGACGCCGGGCGCGCGGTGATCCAGGCGCGGCTCGTCGAGGCCAAGGCGACGTTCACGTGGCACGAGTACGACGCGCAGCACGCGTTCCTGCGTGACGACAATCCGCGCTACGACCCGGCGCTGGCGCTGATGTCGTATGCCCACGCCATCGATCTGTTCCGGCGTAGACTCGGCTGAGTGCGCGCCTGGATCGTCGTGATGCTCGCCGCGTGCGGCGGTGACGATCATGCCGCGAAGCCGGATGCCGCGATCGCGATCGACGCGGCGACGCCGACGTGCCTGCCGGCCGCGACCTATCCGCTGCAGATCGCCCACGGCGCCTTCGCCGCGATCGGCGAGCACCCGAACGTCATCGTGCAGGTCCCGGACGGCTTCGAGCCGACGGCGCGGATCGATGTCGTCGTGCACATCCACGGGTTCTCGAACTGCATCACGAACGCGCTCGGTGACACCGATACCCCTTGCACCGACGGCGGCGCGGCGCGCTCGGCGTACCAGCTGGCGACCCAGCTCGCGGTGTCGGGCGCGAACGCGCTCTTGATCCTGCCCGAGGTGCAATACGACCTCGCGAGCGGCGATCCGGGCGCGCTCGGCACGACCGACGGCTTCGCGATGCTGCTCGACGACACGCTCGCCGCGATCCCACCGCCGCTCGGGCCGCTCGACCGCGCGCGGATCGGCAACGTGATCGTCACGACGCACTCGGGTGGCTACACCGCGGCGTCGGCGATGGTCACGATCGGCGGCGTCCCGGCGAACGAGCTCTGGCTGTTCGACTCGCTCTACGGGGAAGAGACGCGGTTCGACGCGTACGTCAAATCGGATCTCGCGAGCCTGATCGCACCGACCCGCCGGTTCGCCAACATCTATACGGATGGTGGCGGCACGCTCGCGAACAGCCAGGCGATGGCGACCCGCGCGGCCGGCTGGGTCGATCCCGCCGTGCTGATCGACGACCGGACCACCGCGACCTGGGACGATCCGACCTATGACCACGGCCTCCTGTTCAAGCACTCGGCGCTGACGCACGACGGCGTGCCTCGCTATTATTTCGAGCACTTGCTGGCCACGAGCCCGACGTTGCGCCCACGCCGCTGCCCTGTGGATTAGGGACGCTTTTCCGAGTTGCTCGAGTTTCTTGCCGAAACTCGAGCAACTCGGAAAAGCGTCCCCAATCCACAGGCTCCTGGGGTATCCGCCTGGCTCGTGGACCAGCCACCGAAGCCGAAGCCAACTCGTTGGAATCATTCACGACCGGTTGCGGCACACCCGATGCTTATCGGGCCAGCATCCAATGAAGATCCTCGCCTCGACTATGCTCCTCGGTTCGGCCCTGCTGTTCTCCGCCTGTACGTCGGCCCCGGCGTCGTCGTCCACCGTTCTTGGCGACGACGAGCTCGGTGGCGAGTCGAACGACGGCGAGTCGCCCAAGGCGGACGGCACCGACACGTTCGGCATCATGACCGCGCAGAAGATCGGCGCGTTCGAGTGCAACGGCGCCGGTAGCTGCACGCACGTCGAGCTCGCGCGCGCGGGTCGCTCGACCACGCCGTGCGCGGATCTCAAGACCCACGCGACGTGCGCGGTCCGCACGCTCGACTTCTCGAAGCTGAACCTGTCCGCGAAGGCGCTCGCCGCGGTGTCCACCAAGCTCCAGGCGTCGGCGTCGACCCCGGCGATCGGCCCGCAGCTGCTCGTCCGCGGTCAGTACGTCCACGGCACGAACCCCGTGATGCCGTCGCTCGACTGGGTCACGTTCCAGGTCAGCGAGCTGTGGGTCGCCCAGCTCGACAACGGCACGCTCGACGGCACGTTCGTCATGGTCCGCGATCGCGGCATCCGCTGCATCACCGCGCCGTGCCCGGTGTTCGCCGAGACGCGCGTCAACTCGACGCGCGCGTCGAACATCGAGGGGCTCGACTGGAGCGACGAGCAGATGGCGGACGCGACGACCGCGGCAGTCGCCGACGCCGTCTACGAGGCCGAGACCCAGCCCGATGGCGCGATCGTCAACGGCTTCCGCACGCACAGCTCGTCGGGCCCGGCGTCGACGTTCCGCTCGGTCGAGCAGGTCTTCCTTCGCGTCAAGTAGCCCACGGCTTCGTGCAACCCACACGAAGCAACCGGGTTTGTGATGAGCGGACAGTCGCGGTAAGCCACCGAATTCGCTGCGGCGATGGCGTGGCATGGGCGGTGCTCTCACCGACCCCGTGAAGATTCTGATTCCGATGTTGGTCACGTGCGCGATCGGCTGCGCACCTCCTGCGGATCCCCCGACCGGCGCGCGGGCCGCGGCGTTTCGCGCCGCGAGCGACGCGCACGGGGTTCCCGAGCCGTGGCTGCTCGCGGTCGGCTATCAGCAGAGTCGATTCGAGATGGTCGATCCCTCGGAGGCCACCGCCGACGCGGCGGCGCTCGATCCGGATCCCGATGCGCTCGTCGACGACACCACGGTCGACGAGACCACCGAGGGTACGGCCGATGACACCGCGCCGACCGGCACCGAGGACGAGCCCACCGCGTGGGGCATCATGCGGCTCGGCGACACGCAGATCGCGCGGGCGGCGGCGCTGACCGGAGCCACACCCGACGCGACCCGCACCGATCTTGCGACCAACGTCGACGCCGCGGCCGCGCTGATCGCCGACGGTGGCGACCTCCGCGCCTCGACGACCGCGTTGCTCGGGCTCGAGGACTCCGACGCGATCGACAGCGCGCTCGCAGATCTCGACGCCACGGTCGCCTCGGGCTTCGACGTCACGACCGCAGACGGCGAGCAACTCGCGCTCGACGGCAGCGATCCGTCGCACGATCGCGTCGGGGTGCGGCCGGGTGCGTATCCGGTGCGCCAGTGGATCGCGTCGCCGAATTACTCGAGCCGGCTCGGCTATCCGATCCGCTACGTCGTGATCCACGACATCGAGGGCACGATGGCGGGCGCGATCTCGGTGTTCAAGCACAGCTCGAGTCAGGCGTCGGCGCACTACATCGTGCGCGCGCGCGACGGGCACATCGTCGAGATGGTCCACGAGGCCGACAACGCGTGGCACGCCGGGCACGGCTGGTTCAACCGTCACTCGATCGGCATCGAGCACGAGGGCTTCGCGCACAAGGTCAACGGCGGTGGCTACTACAACGAGACGCAGTACGCGGCCTCGGCGGCGCTGACCTGCGCGATCGCGACGCACCACAACATCCCGATCGATCGCAAGCACATCTTCGGACACGGCAACGTGCCGTCGAACCTCGCATCGCACACGCTGTGCAGCGACGCGAGCAGCGTCGCCGGCCGCTGCGGGGGCACGTCGCACCACAGCGATCCGGGCCGCTACTGGAAATGGAACCACTACCTGAATCTCGTCCGCGACTGCGTGCGCGCCGCGCACTGAGCACGACTGAGCACGAGATCCTCGTCGACGCGAAGGACTGGGCGCCCACCACCGATCGGTACGACCGGCGCGTATAGTGGAGGGCGTGAACTCCATCGCGCTCGAGCTCCGCACGCGCTGTCAGGGCTGCGGTCAGAACCTCCCGATCAACGCGTGCACCGAGAAGGTCGTGTGCCACGCCTGCCAGCGCGAGATCGTGCTCGACGCCGACGTGTGGGCCGCGGTGTTCGAGGAGCCGATCGACGACAAGGGTGGCTCGGACACCGTGCTCGCCGATGCCGGCGACATCGACATCACGGTGACCTACGCGGCCGCGGTCGCGGGCTGCCCGAAGTGCAAGGCGCCGCTGCCCGACGAGGCGAGCGCGTTCGCGATGCGCGGCTGGACCGTGTGTCCGGCCTGTGGCAACAAGCTCTCGATCCGCACCGCGCCGCCGGTGCTCGTGGATCTCGGCGCCACCGTGTTGATCGGCGAGGATCTCAACACGCCTGAGCCGGCCGCGGCCGCACCGATCGTGATGACCGCGTGCCTGGGCTGCAAGGAGCCGTTGCGGCTCGACGGCGCCAGACGTCTCGCGCCCTGCGCGACGTGCGGTGCGGTGAACTACCTGACGATCGATCTCTGGCAGCACTTTCACCCGGTCAAGCCGGCGGTCCGCTGGTTCGCCTGCGTGACGCGCGAGATGACGGCGGTGCAACCCGCCGTTCAGCCGCCGCCGAGCGCGATGCCGATGGCCGCCGGGTTTGGCGCGATGGTCGCGGCGGCGCTCGCGCCGCAAGCGCAGGTGCAGCAGCAGGCGCCGCGCGAGATGATGCAGATCTTCTCGTCGGGCTCGAGCAGCAACGATGACAGCGATGACGATGACGACGATGACGACGGCGACAAGAAGAAGTGGTCGTCGCTCGAGAACTGCGTGATCGACGCCAACAACCTGTTCTACTGCGGCGGCGAGGTCGGCTACAGCGATGCGGTCTGGTGCATGGGCGAGGATCTCAAGCCGCGCTGGGTGCGCAGGGATCTCGAGATGAGCGACATCCGCGTGGCGCTCGACGTGCAGCACGGCCGGTTGCTCGCGTGGAGCAGCGGCAAGCACTCCGCGATGCTGCTCAACGCTGCGGATGGCTCGACGATCGGCGCGGTCGGCGGGCGCGAGCCGGTCAAGACCGCGGGACACCAGCTCGACCTCGAGCACTGCAAGTACCTGCTCGGCGATCTCGATGGCACCTGGGTCGGGCTGTTCGAGAACCGGCTCGCGCGGTTCGATCCGCACGGCGCCGGGATCGCGATGTGGCCGCCGCACGGCGGGCTGTTCGGGCCCAAGCCCGAGAAGCTCGAGTCGCTGTACGTCAACCAGGACGAACGCAAGCGCTACCTCCGTCAGGAGGAGGACGTCGCGATCGAGAACGTCGGCAATCACCCGCGCACGCTCGACGACTACTGTCACCTCGGGTTTGGCTGGGACGGCCGGCTGTACGCCGAGTACAACCAGTGGGTCGCCGCGTTCGATCGCACCGGCAAGCGGATCTACAAGCTGAAGCTGCCGGTCGACGACGTCGATGGCAGCCAGCTCGGCGCGGATGCCCAGGGCAACCTCTACGCGCGCTGCACGCTGAGCGGCGATCCGTCGGCCCGTGTCCTCGTCCGCGTCGCCCCCGACGGCAGTCGCGCCGACATCATCTGCCAGGATCGTCTCGCGGGTGGTGCGATCGGCAAGGAGGACGAGATCGTCGTCGCGCGCGACGGCACGGTGTTCCTGATCGACTACGGCATGTGCATGCGCAAGTTCGCGCCCGACGGCCGCATGCTGTGGCAGAGCCCGGCCTCGAAGTCCGACGACGAGAGCGAAGACCGCGACGCCGCGCGACGCGCATGACCACGTTCGAGCTCATCGCGCTCGTGCTCGCGTGCACGGCAGCGCTCGCGTACGTCAATGCGCGGCTGCTCAAGTTGCCGGCCTCGGTTGGCCTGATGGCGATCGCGCTCGTCGGGTCCATCGCGCTGCTCGTGCTCGATCACACCGGCACGATCGACGTGGCGACGCACGTGCGCGTGCTCGTCACCCAGCTCGACTTCGGCAACACGCTGATCCACGGCATGCTCGGCTTGCTCCTGTTCGCCGGGGCGCTGCACATCGACATCGCCGACCTCGGCGTCGAGCGCGTCCCGATCGCGATGCTCGCGCTCGGCAGTACGCTGCTGTCGGTCGCGATGGTCGGCACGGCGAGCTACGTCGCCCTGCGCGCGATCGGTCACGACGTCGCCTTGATCGACACGCTGCTGTTCGGTGCGCTGATCGCGCCGACCGATCCGATCGCGGTGCTCGGCATGCTGAAGACCGCGAAGGCGCCGCGGCGGCTCGAGGTCCGGATCGCCGGTGAGTCGCTGTTCAACGACGGCGTCGGCGTCGTGATCTTCACCGTGCTGCTCGCGATCGCCAACGGCGACCAGACGTCGGTCGGCGACGGCGTGCTGCTGTTCGCGCGCGAGGCGTTCGGCGGCGCGGCCTTTGGGTTCGTGACCGGCTACGGCACCTACCTCCTGTTGCGCGGGATCGACGACTACTCGGTCGAGGTGCTCCTCACGCTCGCGCTCGTCGTCGGCGGCTACGCGGCTGCCGAGGCGCTCGACGTCTCGGCGCCGATCGGCGCGGTCGTCGCCGGGCTGGTGATCGGCAACAAGGGTACCGGCGTGATGTCGCAGTCGACCCGCCTGCACGTCGACCTGTTCTGGCGGCTGATCGACGAGATCCTCAACGCCGTGCTGTTCCTGATGATGGGCCTCACGATCATCATCATTCCGATCTCGTCGAGCGTGCTCGGTGCCGCGGCCCTCGCGATCCCGATCGCGCTCGCGGCCCGCTGGGCGTCGGTCGCCGCCGCGCTGGTCACGCTGCCGCGCGTGCGCGCCGCGATCCCGCATTCGATCACGCTCCTCACCTGGGGTGGATTGCGCGGCGGCCTGTCGATCGCGATGGCACTGTCGCTGCCCGCCGGCAAGGTGCACGACCTCGTGCTCGTGATGACCTACGCGGTCGTCGCGTTCTCGATCCTCGTGCAGGGGCTCAGCTTCGGGCCGCTCGTGCGTCGCTTGAAGGTCGGCGACGAGCCTCGGTGAGCGATGGCCTTCACGCCGTGCTGCCGTGGCCGAATCGATAGCCATGGACGTCACGTCGGCGAGTCAGGTGGCGCAGGTCTACGCCACGCGGGTCGCGAAGCTCGCCGAGACCGCGGCCAAGGCCGAGGGTGAAGGCTCGGTCGCCCTGATCGAGGGCGCGACGCAGCCGGGGCCGAACGGCGAGGGTCGCCACATCAACACGTACGCCTGATCACGCTCCCAGCCACGTCGCCAGCCGGGTCAGCGCCGCGTCGATCGTGGTGTCGAGCTTGCAAAAGCAGAACCGTACCAGGCCACGCGGTGCGGCGCGCTCGTAGAACGCGCTCATCGGGATCAGCACGACGCCGGCCTCGACGACGAGGCGGCGACAGAACGCGACATCGTCCTCGCCCTCGTGCAGCCAGCGCGACATGTCGGCGACCAGGAAGTACGTGCCGTCGCACGGCAGGATCGGGATCGCGAGCCCGCGCAGCCCGGCCGCGAGCCGATCGCGGCTGCGCGCGAGCGTCGCGCCGAGCTGCGTGAAGTACGTGTCGTCCTGTCCGAGCCCGAGCGCGACCGCGTGCTGCAGGTTCGGCGGCGTCGTGAACGTGACGAACTGGTGCGCCTTGGTGATCGGCCGCAGCATGGCCGGCGCGGCGGTGATGTAGCCGACCTTCCAGCCGGTCAACGAGAACGTCTTGCCGGCCGAGCCGATTCGCGCGGTGCGCTCGCGCATGCCCGGCAGCGTCATCAGCGGGATGTGGCGCGCGCCGCCGAACACGAGGTGCTCGTAGACCTCGTCGCACACGACATAGCAGTCGTGCCGGATCGCGAGCTCCGCGATCAGGGCCAGCTCGTCGGTGGCGAACACCTTGCCGATCGGATTCATCGGCGAGTTGATGAGGACGAGCTTGGTCTTCGCGGTGAACGCCGCGGCGAGCGCCTCGCGCGGCAATCGCCAGTCCGGCGCCTCGAGTCGCACCGGCACGGGGATCGCGCCGAGGCGGTACAGGACCGGTGCGTAGGTGTCGTAGGCCGGCTCGAGGATCACCACCTCGTCGCCGGCCTCGAGCAAGCCGAGGAAGCAGTCGAGCAACGCCTCGGTCGCGCCCGACGTCACGAGCACCTCGGTCTGCCAGTCGACCTCGAGCCCGTAGTGGTGGCGGTCGTGCGCGGCGACCGCCTGGCGCAGGGCGGGCAGCCCCATCATCGGCGGGTACTGGTTGTGGCCGTCGACGACGTACGTGGCCGCCGCCTCGCGCAGCGCGAGCGGGCCGGCATCGTCGGGGAACCCCTGCCCGAGGTTCACGGCCTGATGCTCGCGGGCGAGCATCGACATCGCTTCGAAGATCGTCGTGCCGTAGCTCGACAGGCGTGCGTTGGTCGGCTGCATCTCGACTGCATCCTACTCTTGCCGCGTTCTTGATTCGGCGCGCGCGCGCTCCCATGCACGATGGAACGCGTGTGCCGCATCACCGTCGCCATCGCCGTCGCCGTGATCCTCTCAGCCGCGCCGGCCCGCGCCGATCAGCCACCGCCGCTCGACGTCGCCGAGCCGACGTTCGGCGAGTTCGACTTCGCGTGGATGAACGGCAACAACCCGCAGCCGGCATCGCTGCTCAAGCTCGGGCCGATCACGCCGTCGCTGTACATCGACACGTACTACGGCTTCCAGTTTCACCGTCCGATCGACCACACGATCTTCCCGACGACGACGGCGCCGCGCCACAACGAGATCTCGCTGAACCTCGCGCACATCGGGATGGACGTCACCGGGCTCGATGGGCCCATCGGCCGGCTCTACATCCAGTATGGCTCGACCATCGAGACCATCGCGGGCCAGGACACCACGACGTCGCGCGGGTTCTACCTGACGAACCGGCTGTTGCAGAACGTGCAGCAGGCCGCGGTCGGCTGGCACTGGCACGCGCTTCACGGCATCAACGCCGAGCTCGGCATCTTCCCGTCGTACGTCGGCCTCGAGAGCTACTTGCCCGAGGAGAACTGGGCCTACAACCACGCGTTCATGTCGGACTTCACGCCGTACTACTTCTTCGGCGGGCGCCTGCAGTTGATGATGACGCGGCGATGGAAGCTCGAGCTGTGGGCGGTCAATGGCTGGCAGACGTTCGGTGAGTGGCACGAGGCGCGCGCCGGCGGGTACCTGTGGAACTGGCGACCGCGCGCGTGGGTCTCGCTCGTCAACGCGTTCTACGCGGGCCGCGAGGTACAGGGCGATCCGCACTCGCTGCGGCTGTACACCGACAACAACCTGCAGCTTCGCTACTTCAAGAACCCCGACACCTGCTTCCCTCGCTCGCTCGCGATGTCGCTCGTCGTCGACGCCGGCCACGAGCACCGCGGCAACGCGCCTTCGGGTTGGATGGGCGGCGCGCAGCTCGCGCACCACATCGAGTGGACCGAGCAGTGGAAGAGCACGATCCGGATCGACCTCTTCGCCGATCAGACCCAGGCGCTGAACACGAAATTTCCGGTCGGCTCGCCGTACCCGTGGCCGGGCACCGGCAAGCTCGTGGTCGGCGGTGTGTCCGCGACGATGGACTACTGGCCCAGCCCCTGGATGCTCACGCGTCTCGAGTACATGCACCGCGAGGCCAACCAGCCATACTTCAGCGGGCACGCGGGCATCACTGGCCCCGACGGGGTGCTCCCGGCAGACCCATCGACGTTCACGCCGCAGCTCGTGAAACGGGACGATCGCATCACGCTGAACCTGACACTGCGGCTCTGAGCTCGGCTTCGGCGCACCACGTGCAGGGCACGGTGTGGTGCATCCGTATCGCGATCCATCCGCGCACACGAGGTCCATCCGCGAACCCGAGCTGATGCCCGGTGAGGAGCGCGTGCTGATCGCGATGCTCGTCGTCCTCGGTGGCCTCCGCGTGCTCGCCGGGGCCCTCGCGGGCGCGCCGCTCGATAGCGAGGCGACGATCGCCCTGTTCGCGTTCGCTGCCGGGATGTGGTGGGCGTTCGCCGCGGTCAGGCTTCGTGCACGGTGGCGACGCACTCGGTCTCGCAATCTGCACGTCCGAGTCGAGATCGAGGCCGGCCAGCTGATCCCAGGCGACGGCGAGATCGTCGAGGGCATCGCGTCGGTCGACGAGTCGGCGATCACCGGCGAATCGGCGCCCGTGATCCGCGAGTCGGGTGGCGATCGCTCGAGCGTCACCGGTGGGACGAAGGTGCTGTCGGATCGGATCGTCGTCAAGATCGGCGCGAACCCCGGCGAGTCGTTCCTCGATCGGATGATCTCGCTCGTCGAAGGCGCCTCGCGCCAGAAGACGCCGAACGAGATCGCCCTCCACATCCTGCTCGTCGGGTTGACGATCGTGTTCTTGCTCGCGTGCGTCACCCTCGTGCCGCTCGTTATCTACTCTGGCGTCCACCTGAGCGCGACGATGATCGTGGCGCTGCTCGTGTGCCTGATCCCGACCACGATCGGCGGCCTGCTTTCGGCGATCGGCATCGCCGGGATGGATCGCCTGATGCGCAAGAACGTGATCGCGATGAGCGGCCGTGCCGTCGAGGCGGCCGGAGACGTCGACGTGCTGTTGCTCGACAAGACCGGCACGATCACGTACGGCAACCGCATGGCGTCGGCGCTGATCCCGGCCGCGGGCGTGACGATCGAGGCGCTCGCCGAGGCCGCGATGCTGTCGAGCCTCGCCGACGAGACGCCCGAGGGGCGGTCGATCGTCACGCTCGTCAAGGACAAGCACGGCCTGGCGCCGAAGGAGGTCGCGGGCGCGACGTTCATCAAGTTCACCGCGCAGACCCGGATGAGTGGGCTCGACGTCGGCGAGCGTGATGCACCTCGCGTCGCCGCTCTCCGCGGTCTTGTCGGCGGTGATCTTCAACGCGATCATCATCATGATCCTGATCCCGCTCGCGTTGCGCGGCGTGAAGTACCGGCCGCTCGGCGCCGCGGCGATCCTCCAGCGGTCGCTGCTGATCTACGGCCTCGGCGGCATGGTCGTGCCGTTCGTGGGGATCAAGCTGATCGATCTCCTGCTGTCGGCCATGGGAGCCACATGAAGACCATCCTCGTCGCCTTGCGCGCCACGCTCGTCACGCTGATCGTGACCGGCATCCTGTATCCGCTCGCCGTCACTGGAGCCGCGCAGGCGATCTTTCCCGGTCGCGCGAACGGCTCGATCGTCGTGGACGAGAAGGGCGAAGAAGTCGGCTCCGAGCTGATCGGCCAGGGGTTCGAAAACCCTGGCTATCTGCAATCGCGACCCTCCGCGATCGGCTACGACGCCAGCAACTCGGGAGGCACGAACCTCAGCACGACCTCGAAGAAGCTTCGCGACGACGTGACTCGGCTCGCCGATGCGTACCGCGCGAACAACGGCCTGCCAGCGGGAACCGAAGTGCCCGCCGATGCGGTGTCGCGCTCGGCGAGCGGCCTCGATCCGCACGTGTCGCCCGCGAACGCCGCGCTGCAAGTGGCCCGGATCGCGAAGGCGCGCGACGTGGCGGTCGGGCGCGTGCGTGCGGTCGTCGACGACTACGTCGAAGGGCGCGATCTCGGCTTCCTTGGCGAGGAGCACGTGAACGTCCTCGCCGTCAACCTGGCCCTCGACCGGACGTTCGGGCGGCCGAGCGCTACGATGCCGAAGTGACCCGGCGCGCCGACGACTTCCTCGAGCTGGTGCAGCGGAGCCGGCGGGGTGGGCTGAAGCTCTACATCGGCTTCGCCGTCGGCGTCGGCAAGACCTACCGGATGCTGGAAGAGGCGCATGCGCTTCGCAAGCGCGGGGTCGACGTCGTGCTCGGGTTCATCGAGACGCACGGCCGATCCGAGACCGAGGCGCTGGTCCACGATCTCGAGATCGTCCCGCGCCGTACCGTCGCGTACCGCGGCGTCACCGTGGAGGAGATGGATCTGGAGGCGATCCTCGCGCGCAAGCCCGAGCTCTGCGTGATCGACGAGGTCCCCCACACCAACGCGCCCGGTGGCAAGAACAAGAAGCGCTATCAGGACGTGCTCGACGTCCTGCACGCGGGCATCAACGTGATCGGCGCGCTCAACATCCAGCACGTCGAGTCGCTCAAGGATCTGGTCGAGAAGTCCTCCGGGGTCGCGATTCGCGAGACCGTCCCGGACGGCTTCGTCAAGGAAGCCGTGCAGGTCGTCAACCTCGATCTCGCCGTCGAGGATCTGCTCGAGCGCCTGAAGGGTGGCAAGATCTACGCGCCCGACAAGGTCGGCTGGGCGCTGGAGCACTTCTTCACCGACGGGAACCTGACGACCCTGCGCGAGCTCGCGCTCCGCGAGGTCGCCGAGAGCGTCGAGCGCCAGAGCGAGACCAAGGCACGAACCGCGACCGGCGAACCACCGCGCGCCGCACACGGTCGCGTGATGGTGTGCATGTCGTCGTACCCGCCGCACGCCGAGACGCTGCTGCGCAAGGGCTCGCGGCTCGCGGGGCGACTCTCGGGCGACTGGTTCGTGGTCTACGTCGAGACCCCGAACGAGGCACCCGATCGCATCGACTCCGAGGCGCAGCGCCACCTGCTCGCGAACATCAACCTGGCGCGCGAGCTCGGTGCCGAGGTGGCGCGCCTGCAGGCGCGTGATCCGGTGCCGGCACTGATCGACTTCGCGCGATCGCACGGGGTCGGGCACCTCGTGGTCGGCCGGTCGCATCAGCCCTGGTGGAAGCAGGTGATCCGGCGCTCGACCCCGCTCCGACTCCTCGCAGAGGCCGCGGAGCTCGACGTCCACATCGTCTCGATCGAGCCCGACGCATGAAGCTCCGCACGAAGCTGTTGCTCGCCCAGCTGCCGCTCGTCGTCGCGCTCGCGATCACGATCGTGGTCGGCAGCGTCGTCACGCGCGCGCTCGGTCGCGGCTCGCAGGAGATCCTGAAGGACAACTACCGCAGCGTGCTCGCCGCCGAGCGCATGAAGGAGGCCACCGAGCGGATCGACAGCGGCATCGTGTTCGCGGTCATCGGTCGCGCGGCGCAAGGGCGGGCGCAGATCGACGCCAACGCGCCGAAGTTCGAGGACGAGCTGCGCGCCCAGGAGGGCAACGTCACCGAGCCTGGCGAGCACGACGCGACCACGGCGCTCCGGGCGGCCTGGATGACGTACCGGGCGGCGATCGACGCGGAGCCCGTCACCGGAGACCGCTACTTCGCGGTGCTGTTGCCCGACTTCCTCACCGTGAAGAGCGCCGCCGACGTGATCCTCGGCCTCAACCAGGACGCGATGAACCAGAAGAGCGATCGCGCGGCCCGGACCGCGGGGCGATGGAACACGCTGCTCGTGGTGGTCTCGGTCGCCGGCCTGATCCTGGGGTTGTTCGCTTCGACCCTGATGACGTCGCGCGTGATCCGACCGCTCGGCGTGCTGGGCCAGACCGCGCGTCGGCTCGGCGAAGGCGACGTCGCGGTGCGCGCGCGCGTCGAGGGCAAGGACGAGATCGGCGCGCTGGCACGCGAGCTCAACACGATGGCGGAGCACATCCAGCGCTACCGGCAGAGCTCGATCGGCGATCTGCTCGAGGCGCAACGCGCGGCGCAGGCGACGATCGATAGCCTGCCGGACCCGGTGGTCGTCGTCGCGCTCGACGGCGAGCTCCGCCAGGCCAACCATGCCGCCGAGGCGGTCTTGAAGGTCCAGCCGGACTCCGGCGCGCTGGTCGGACTCGATCCCGCGATCCGCGCGGTCATCGCCAGGCTGCAGGCGCACGTCGCGGGTGGTCACGGCGCATACATCCCGAAGGGGCTCGACGAGGCTGTCAAGGTGACGACGACCGATGGCGATCGGCTGCTCCTGCCGCGCGCGGCACCGCTTCACGCGGAGGAGGGCGACGTCACTGGCGTGACGGTGGTGTTCCAGGACGTCACGCGCCTCCGCCGGTTCGAGGAGCTCCGCGACGATCTCGTCGCGACGGTCGCGCACGAGCTGCGCACGCCGCTGACGTCACTGCGCATGGCGGTGCACCTGCTCGCCGAGCAAGCCGTCGGCCCCCTGACGGCGAAGCAGGACGAGCTCGTGTTCGCCGCGCGCGAGGAGTGCGATCGGCTGCAGGCGATCGTCGACGAGCTGCTCGACCTGTCGCGCCTCCAGTCCGACCGGATCGAGCTCCGGCTCGACGAGCACGATCCCGAAGCGCTGGTGAACGAGGCGATCGAGGCGCTGCGTTCGACGGCTGCGGCGAAGCAGGTCCACCTGGTCTCGGAGGTATTGCCCGACACGTCGATGGTGATGGTCGACCGCGAGCGCATCCAGCTCGTGTTCGCGAACCTGATCGGCAACGCCGTGCGCTACGGTCCGGCCGGCGGCAGGGTCACGATGCGCGCCCTTCCGGTCGCGGGCCGGATCCGGTTCGAGGTTCGCGACGAGGGTGCGGGTGTGCCGGTGGGCTACCGCGAGACGATCTTCGACAAGTACGTGCGCGTTCCCGGGACGCAATCCGGCGGTGCGGGGCTCGGCTTGTTCATCGCGCGCGAGATCGTGCGCGCACACGGCGGTGACATCGGGGTGGATGAACAGGCGTTCTGGTTCACCGTGGCGCTCGCGAAGACGAGCGAGTCGGGCGATACTGGACGCCGATGATCGCGCGAGGGCTCGTGGTGGCGGCTTGTGGGGCGATCGCGGCCTGCGTCTCGATCCCGGCGTTCCGCGGCACCGACGGAGGATCCGGATCCGGCGACGGCGGCACGCCCGGGATCCCGACGTACTCGATCCACTTCGGCAGCGGGCACGGCCACTACCCCGACGACCTCCAGATCGACGGCATCCCGATGCTCGCCAGCTCCGCGAGCTCGTGTCACGACGAGACGCTCGTCGGGTTCCAGAACTATCCGGCGTTTCGCGAGGATGCGTCGTCCGGATCCGACGGTAGCTTCGTCGAGGACCTGCCGCTGGTCAGCGTCGATCCGCTCGACATCCGGCAGGTGACGATGCGCTGGAGCCAGGCCCACGTCACGTGTGCCGGCGATCGCGAGATGACGGTTCGCTCGACGTTCACGATGTTTCCGGACGGCGTGATCTCGCGGTTCGATCAGGTCGAGCAGGGGAGTGGGACTGCGGGCCCGCTCGCCCCGTCCACCCTGTGCAGCTGTGACAATGATACGCCCGACCTGTGGCGCGTGTTCAGCAGCACCACGCTCGTCGATGTCACGAAGGTCGAGCTGCCAAACGGCAACGGCCTGATCCCGGATGGGACCCGCGGTGGCGTCGCGGGCGAGGCGATCATGTGCGCGCGCAACCTCACCGGGCAGCAGCTCGCGTTCGCCTGGCCGAACGATCTGACCCGGGTCCGCAAGGTCGATGCGCGCGCGACCGCGTTCATGCTCGATCTCGTGCCGCCCGCGGCCACCCAGGAGGGCATCGCATCGACGTTTCGCCGGACCCTCATGCTCGTCGGCGGGGCAGGCTCGAACTGTCACGACCTCAATACGCAGATCGCGAGTCTCGGCGGCGATCCGCAGCTCACGATGATGGCCGGCGTGAGCGGCACGACGTTCGGTCGCGCCGATGTCGACGGCATCTACGGCGGCGCCCAGCTCGACGGCAGCGTCGGGTTTCCGATCGTCGGTGGCGCGACGATCCTGCTGTCGACGCCCGATACGATCGCGCCGGGCTGGTCGCTGCGAGTGCACTACGTCTCCGGTGGTCGCCCGGATCACTACGACACGGGCACGCTGGCCGCGGCCGACGTGCATCAGCAGCTGACCGCGACCGACACGATCTTCTGGTTTCGCGTCGGGCTCGCCGCGGGCACCCAGATCACGCTGACCCCGCAGTGATCGCTACGCCTCGTACTTCTTGCGCTTGCGGTACAGCGTCGAGGCATCGATCCCGAGGATCCGCGCGGCGTCGTCGAGGGTCGGGGCGTTGGCCGCGACGCGCTCGATGTGCTCGCGCTCGATCTGTTCGAGCGTGAACTCGCCGCCGAGCCGCAGGGCGTTGATCGCGCGGGCCGCGATGCGCTCGGGAAGCGCCTCGGGCACGAGCGTGCGATCGGGGAACAGGATGATCGCGCGCTCCATCGCGTTGCGGAGCTCGCGGACATTGCCGGGCCAGCTGTACGCGAGCAGCGCTTGCTCCGCCGCGGGAGACAGCGCGGGTGGTGGCCGGTTCGCGGTGCGCGCGAAGAACGCGAGGAACTTGCGTGCCATCGGCAGGATGTCGTCGGCGCGCTCGCGCAGGGGCGGCACGAGGACCTCGATCACGTTGAGCCGGAACAACAGATCCTCGCGAAACCGACCCGCCTTGACGTCGGCATCGAGGTCGCGGTTCGTCGCGGCGAGCACGCGGACATCGGCGCGCCGCGTGCGGGTCTCGCCGACGCGCTCGAACTCCTTGTCCTGCACGAAGCGCAGGAGCTTGGCCTGCAGCGACGGCGCGATTTCGCCGATCTCGTCGAGCAACACCGTGCCGCCCTCGGCGGCCTCGACCTTGCCCGCCTGATCGCGGACCGCGCCGGTGAACGCGCCGATCGCGTGGCCGAACAGCTCGCTCGCGAGCAGCTCCTCGGACAGCGTCGGACAGCTCACCGTGATGTACGGCTTGCCGGCGCGCTTGCTGCGCGCGTGGGCGTACCGCGCGAGCACGCTCTTGCCGGTGCCGTTTTCGCCGCGCAGGAGGATCGGCGCATCGGAGGTCGCGGCGCGCGCGACGAGCTCGAGCGCGGCGCGCATGCGCGGCGACTGCGTCGCGACATCGATGCCGGGGACCTCATCGGCGAGCACGGCCTCGAGATCCGCGGCGCGCGACTCGGCGTTGCGCCGGGCCGCGACCTGCTCGACGACGTGACGGATCTGGACCGGCGTGAACGGCTTCGGCAGGTAGTCGACCGCGCCGAGCTTGATCGCCTCGACCGCGGTATCGATCGTCGCGTACGCGGTGATCACGACGATCGCGAGCCCGGGTCGCGCCGCGAGCAGCCGCGGCAGCAGCGCCATGCCGTCGTGCTCGCCGAGGCGGAGATCGAGGAACGCGAGATCGAACGGCTTGCGCTCGACCGCCGCGAGCGCCGCGTCGGGGTTGCTCGCCGACGTCACGCTACAGCCGACGGCTTCGAGGCACATCGTGAGCGTCGCGCGGATGTTCTTCTCGTCGTCGATGACGAGGACCTCGGAGCCGATGCGCGCGGGCATGCGGCCGAGTCTGCCACCGTGCGTGTCAAGAACCCGTCACGTCGCGCGGCCGATCTTGCAGGCGAATGCAGGCGCCGGCTTTCGTGCAACGCGCACGCTGACTCCGACGAGGATCGTGCAACCTGCACGACGGGGTTGACGCCGTCTTGACAGCAGGTTGATGCGACATTCACGAGCGGGGCGTTACCAGTGGGGCGTGAATGTACGCACGCTGTTCGGTGGGAAGAAGGACTTTCGCGACCCGTCGATCTTCCATCGCGTGTCGCTCGTGGCGTTCTTCGCCTGGGTCGGCCTCGGCGCGGATGGGCTGTCGTCGTCTGCCTACGGTCCGGCCGAGGCGTTCCGCTCGCTCGGCCAGGGCCACTACTACATGGCCATCTTCCTCGCGGTCGCCGTCGCGCTGACCGTGTTCATCATCTCCTACGGCTACAGCCGCATCATCGAGCAGTTCCCCCAGGGTGGCGGCGGCTACGTCGTCGCCAGCAAGCACCTCGGCGCGCTGCCGGGCCTGGTGTCCGGATCGGCGCTGCTCGTCGACTACGTGCTGACGATCGCGGTGTCGGTCGCCTCGGCAGGCGACGCGGTGTTCAACTTCCTTCCGGACGGGTGGCACCACTACAAGCTCGTGGCGATCCTCGGCGTCTTGCTGTTCCTCACGATCATGAACCTGCGCGGCGTCAAGGAGTCGATCGTCGTCCTGACGCCGATCTTCATCGTGTTCCTGCTCACGCACGCGGTCGTCATCATCGGTGCGATCGCGGTCAACGCGGGCGAGGCCGGCGCGGTCGCCCACTCGGTCGCACACGACTTCCATGCCGACACGACGGCGCTCGGGTTCGGCGCGATGGGGCTGATCTTCATGCGCGCGTTCGCGCTCGGCGGCGGGACGTTCACCGGCATCGAGGCGGTCTCGAACGGCCTCGCGATCATGCGCGAGCCTCGCGTGCGCACCGGCAAGCGAACGATGGTGTTGATGGCGACCTCGCTGTCGATCACCGCCGGCGGGATCTTGATCGTGTATCTCCTCATGCACGTCGATCGAGAGATGGCGAAGCCCGAGCACGCCGGCCAGACGCTGAACTACGTGATGTCGGACGTGTTCGCCGGTCACTGGACGATCGCGGGCCTGAAGGTCGGCAAGATCTTCGTCGTGCTCACGATCGTCTCGGAGGGCGCGCTGCTGATCGTCGCGGCACAGGCCGGGTTCGTCGACGGGCCGCGCGTGATGTCGAACATGGCGCTCGATCAGTGGCTGCCGAGTCGGTTCGCGTCGCTGTCCGAGCAGCTGACGATGCACAACGGCGTCTACCTGATGGCGGGCGCGGCCGCGGCGGTGCTGGTCTACACGAACGGCGACCTCGACACGCTCGTCGTCATGTACTCGATCAACGTGTTCCTGACGTTCTCGCTGTCGAACCTCGCGATGATGCGGCACTGGTGGCGGGTTCGCCGACAGGGTGCCTGGAAGTGGCCGATGGCGATCCACGCGCTCGGCTTCGTGGTGTGCGCGAGCATCCTCGCGATCACCTGTGTCGAGAAGTTCACCGAGGGCGGCTGGATCACGCTCGTGATCACCGGCGTCGTGATCGGGCTCTGCCTGTGGGTCAAGCGGCACTATCGCCAGGTCGCGCGCACGCTGCAGGAGCTCTCGAGGGAGCTCTCGCTCGAAGGCGTGCCGGGCGTGCCCCCGCCGGTCGGCGAGCTCGATCCGAAGAAGCCGATCGCGGTGATCCTCGCCGGTGGCTACGGCGGCCTCGGGATCCACACGCTGCTCCAGATCCCGCGCGTGTTCCCGAACCAGTTCGATCAGGCGATGTTCGTGTCGGTCGGCGTGATCGACGCCGGCACGTTCAAGGGCGAGACCGAGGTCGCGGCGCTCGAGGCCAAGACCTCGGCGGACCTCGGCAAGTACGTCGACCTCGCGCGCACGCAGATGGGCTGGCGCGCCGGCACCAAGAGCGGCCTCGGCACCGAGGCGGTCGCCGAGCTCGAGCGGCTGTGTCGCGAGGTCCACGCGCAGTTCCCGCGCGCCGTGTTCTTCGCCGGCAAGCTCGTGTTCCGTCAGGAGAGCTGGTGGCAGCGACTCATGCACAACGAGACCGCGCACGCGGTGCAGCGGCGGCTCGAGCTCGACGGCGTGACCATGGTCGTCTTGCCGATTCGCATGGCGCGCCTGTCACGGTAGGTGCAGGACCTGCCACGTCGGTGCGCCGGCGCCGCACCAGTCGCCGCCGGTGTTGCACGCGTGCCAGAGCTCGACGAGCACGTCGCGCGAGTTCGGGATCAGATGCGCCTCGCCGATGCAGTTGACGGTGTCGATCTTCATGTCGATCGGCTGGCTACCCGAGTAGATCTGCACCGGCGGCTTGCGCCACGCGCGGGTGTCGACCTTCGACGTCTTGCCGTGCGCGGCGATCGTCAGCGCCGGCTTCGGGTTGCCCTGGCCATCGCGCAGGTAGGTGATCACGGCGTCGTCGCATTGCCACACCGGGTGACCACCGCAGTAGGGCAGGTAGGCCTCGGTCTTGTCGTCGGTCTGCGGGGCGTCCTCGTCGGGCTTGCACGCGGTCATCGGCACGAAGCCGAACAGCTTGGTCTCGGCCGTGACGATCTCGGCGTCGATCGCGCGCTCGAGCTCGCGCAGCTTGTCGGGCGTCGCCTCGGCTTGGCCCATGAAACTCCGCGACTGCGCCTGGCTCCAGATCGGGATGGTCTTGCGCACGCGCGCGGTCGCCGGATCGAGGAAGCGCACCGCGATGTTCGGCATCGTCGACAGGCCGTCCTCGTCGCCGAACGCGATCGCGACCGTGCGCGTCGTCGGGTCGTAGGCCGGCAGCCCGGGATGCTCGATAGCGGCGGCGCCGTAGTACGCCTCCTCGCTGAAGTCGCGCACGTGGAGGTAGGTGTGCATCGGCGTGACCATCGCGTCGATCGGCGGTGGTGCGGCGTCGATCGGGATCAGCGCGGCGGGGGGGCGCGGCGATGGTGGGCTCGGCGCACCGTCGACGCGGGTACAGCCGGCGAGCACGACGAGGGCGACGAGGCGCGGCATCGGGAGACAAACGCGCGACCCGGGTCGAACATTCGCGCCAAACATTGCCGTAGGTTAGGCGCCTCGGGTGCAGTTCAACACCTACCTCTTCGCCTGCTTCTTCGCGGTCGTCCTCGCGATCCACAACGCGCCGATCGCGTGGACCGCCCGGAAGGTGTCGCTGTTGCTCGCGAGCTACGTGTTCTACGCCGCGTGGGATCCGGTGTTCGTGATCCTCCTGTGGGGCTCGACGGTGGTCGACTGGTTCGTCGCGCGCGCGATGGTGCGGACCATGGTCCCGCGGCGCAAGAAGCTGCTGCTCGCCGCGAGCCTCGTGTTCAACCTCGGGCTGCTCGGCTACTTCAAGTACGCCGGGTTCCTGCAGCGCTCGCTCGCCGGCGTGCTCGACGCGATCGGCGTCGCGTGGTCGCCGTCGACGCTCGATGTCGCGCTGCCGATCGGCATCTCGTTCTACACGTTCATGACGATCTCCTACACGCTCGACGTCTATCGCGGGCACAGCCAGCCGGCGCGCTCGTTCCTCGACTACGCGCTGTACGTGACGTTCTTCCCGCACCTCGTGTCGGGCCCGATCGTGCGCGCGACCGAGCTCGTGCCGCAGTTCGAGACGCCGCGGCGCGCGACCGGCGGTCAGCTCGGCTGGGGGCTCGCGCTCGTGTGCCTCGGGATGTTCGAGAAGGTCGTGGTCGCCGACGGCTTCCTCGCGCCGGTCGTCGACGCGGCCTACGCGCTGCCGGCGATCGGCCCGGCCGACGCGTGGACCGGCACGCTCGCGTTCGCCGGCCAGATCTTCTGCGACTTCGCGGGGTACTCGACGTGCGCGATCGGGGTCGCCCTCGCGCTCGGGTTCTACCTGCCGGAGAACTTCCGGTTTCCCTACGCCGCGATCGGGTTCTCCGACTTCTGGCGGCGCTGGCACATCTCGCTGTCGACCTGGCTGCGCGACTACGTCTACATCACGCTCGGCGGCAATCGTCGCGGCCCGACGCGCACGCAGGTCAACCTCGTCGTCACGATGCTGATCGGCGGCCTGTGGCACGGCGCCTCGTGGACGTTCGTCGCGTGGGGCGCGCTGCACGGGATCTACCTCGTCGGCGAGCGCGTCGTCGTCCGGCTCGCACCCGCCTCGCGCGTGTGGTCGACGCGGCCGATGCGCGCGGCGATCGCGCTCCTCACGTTCGGGCTCGTGTGCGTCGCGTGGGTGTTCTTCCGCGCGCGCGGCTTCGATCAGGCGTTCCGGATCTGCGCCGCGATGTTCGGTGGCGGCCACGGGGCGATGCACGCGGCGTGGTGCGTCGCGCTCGTCCCGGTCGGCGCGTTGCTCGCCCTCCACGCGCTGCTGCGCGGCACGACGCTCGAGGCCGCGGTCGCGCGCACGCCGTGGCCCGTCGTCGCGAGCGTGCTCGCCATGGTGATCCTCTCCCTGTTCCTGTTCCCCGGAATCGATCGTGCCTTCATCTACTTCCAGTTCTAGAGTCATCCCGGACATCCGGTGGGGCGCGACGTGGCTCGTCGCGCTCGGGATCGTCGTCGTCGCGGCGATCTCGCTCGAGCTGTTCGTGCGCGGCCGCGGCTACCAGCCGTCGGTCAAGGACGACGAGTACGGCTGGGCGTGGCAGCGCGGGCGTGCCGACGGCCCACCGCACGTCATGGCGGTGCTCGGCGCGTCGCGGATCCAGCTCGGGTTCTCGGCCGAGGCGTTTCACGAGGTGCTGCCCGACTGGCGCGCGGTGCAGCTCGCGATCGATGGCACCCAGCCGGCCGGCTCGCTGCGCGACCTCGCCGAGGATCCGGAGTTTCGCGGCATCGCGCTGGTCGAGACCACCGAGGACGGGTTCTTCGCCGCGAACCGCGATCGCCAGGACGCGCCGATCGCGGCGTTCCATCGCCGGTGGCGCGCGCCGGGTGCGATGGCGGAGCGCTGGCTCGCGACCGAGGTGCAGAGCCACGTCGCGCTGGTCTCCGCGGGCGGCCTGCGCACGCTCGCGAGCCTCGCCGGTGGGCACGGCTGGCCGAAGCCGCCGTACGTCGTGACCCACGCCGATCGCACGCAGTTCGCCGACTTCGCGCTCGCCGATCTCGCCGCGCAGCGCAAGCGCCAGATCGCACGCATCGGCACCCCGGTCGAGGCCGACGCCGACGCGTGGCTCGCCGACGCGATGGGCGAGGAGCCGCTGATCGACGCGATCGTCGCGCGCGGCGGCAAGGTCGTCTATCTGCGGATGCCGACCTGCGACGAGCGCTGGGCGGCCGACGAGATCGCCACGCCCAAGGCGAAGTTCTGGGACCGGCTCGTGGCCAGGACGCACGCGATCGCCGTGCACTTTCGCGACGAGCCGACGCTGCGCGACTTTCCGTGCCCGGACATGTCGCACATCGCGTCGAAGGACGGCCCGCGGTTCACCCGCGCGCTCCTCGCGATCCTCGTGGCCCGCGGCGCGATCCGCTAGGTTACTCCTCGGCGGCGTGGGCGATCTTGAGCGCGGCCTTCAGCTTGGAGTCGAGCGTCGCGCCGTCGAGCACGACCTTGCCGTCGTGCGCCGACTTGACCGATGGTCCCTCGATCTGGAAGTCGCCGGCGTTCTCGATGTAGATGATGAGGTGGTCCTTGGCGACCTGGCGCACGGCGCCGACCTCCTCGAGGTTGGCGTCGACGAACACCTGGTCGCCGACGGTGACGGTGAAGTTGTGGAGCATGCCGACACCATGCGTCTCGCACCGGATGTCCGCAACCCATCCGGATTAGGATCGCGACCATGAAGGCATTCGTGGTCGTGGCGCTCGCCTGCGGGTGTAGCTCGTCGAAACCGGCGGTGATCGATGGCGGCGGTAGCGGCGCGGCCGACGCGCCGCTGCCCGGCGCACGTTGCGACACCGGGACGAACACGACGAGCATCGGCGCGGCCGCCGTGACGTTCGACGTCGACGTCGCGAGCTCGACCGTCGTGTCCGACTACATCTACGGCATCAACCAGTATCCCGAGGCCAACTATCTCCTCAACTATGCCGGGACGAAGTTCGGGCTGCTGCGCTTCGGCGGCGACTCGTACACCGACTGGAACTGGATGAACAACGCCGACAACGTCGGCGCCGACAACGGCTACACCAACACGAACCAGTTCATGCCGTTCTCGTACGGCAACGAGCCGAACGATCCGAACTACCACGGCGATCCGCACGACTCGCACGTGGCGGGCGCGATCCTCGACGGTGTCGACTCGGTGCCGGCGGCGCAGCAGCGCGGCATGGCGACGCTCGTCAGCGTGTCGGTCTCGGACTACCTCGCGGCGGCGGCGAGCGAGCACGCGGTCGCCTACGCGCCGAGCGCGGACTTCGTCGCGAACTCGCCCGCGAACCAGGCCGCGTTCGTCACGATGCTGACCACGGCGCACGCCGCGGCGCCGGTGTTCTACTCGCTCGACAACGAGCCGAACTACTGGAAGGGCACGCACCCCGAGGTGTTCGGCAGCAAGGACCTCGCGTTCGACGCGCTCGCGTCGCGCGACGCGAGCTACGCGGCGGCGGTCAAGGGCGCCGCGCCCGACGCGCTCGTGTTCGGGCCCGTGGTCTCCGGCCTCGACGGCTTCACGTCGCTCGACGACTACGGCGACCTCGCGGCGACCAACCCGTACGCGGTGTCCGGCGTCGACGCGCTCGACTACTACCTCGATCAGATGCAGCAGCGCTCGACGACCGCCGGCATGCGCCTGCTCGACGTGCTCGACCTCCACTACTACAACGACACGGTCGACAAGAGCGGCACGGCGAAGACCCCCGCGCAGTGCGAGCAGGGTCCGCGAGACTACTGGGACGCGACCTACGCGACGCCGGACACCGCGTACGACGACTACATCACCGGCTGGAAGCCGCGCGCGTTGATCCCGCGGCTGCAGGCCAAGATCGCCGCGAAGTTCCCCGGCACGAAGCTGTCGTTCAGCGAGTACAACAACGGCTGCGAGCACGAGGTCGCCGGCGGCGTCGCGCAGGCCGACACCCTCGGGGTCTTCGGCCGGACCGGCGTGTTCGCGGCGACCGCGTGGCCGCTCCAGTCGACCAAGCCGGGCACGAACTGGCTGATCGGCGCGTTCGGCGCGTTCCGCGGCTACGACGGTGCCGGCAAGATCGTCGGCGGGCTCGGGCTCGGTGCGACGACGACCGACGCGGTGAACACGTCGATCTACGCGTTCGCGCACGCCGGCGGGACCGGCGTCGAGCTCGTCGCGATCAACAAGTCCGATGCGCCGATCGCGGTCGCGATCCGGTTGTCGAACGCGTGCACGGTCACGACCGCCACGGCCTACCAGCTGACCGCGGCGAGCGCCGCCATGGTCGCGACCGGCGGCGCGATGGCGATCGCGAACAACGCGCTCGCCTACACGCTGCCGGCGAACAGCGTCACGACGATCGAGCTCAGGCCGTGATCGCGGCGATGCGCGACGCGAGCAACTTCTGCTGCACGCTCGGCTCGGCGGTCTGCATCGCGACGACCTTCGCGAGGTCGCCGTCGACCTTGAGCTCGCCGGCCAGGAAGCCCTGAACGCCGGCGACGGTATCGACATCGACGAAGATCTTGCGCGCGAGCGCGGCGGGTAGCGTGATCGTCGTCGGCACGCCGGGGCGATGACCGCGGACGAACAGGCCGTCCTTCATGAACAGGTGCGTCTCCTTGTCGGGCGCGACGACCGTCACGTTGAGCTCGACATCCTTCATCTCGGGCGGCAGGTTGAGATCGCCGGCGTCGGCGATCAGCTCGTCGACCTCGGCGAACCAATCGTCGGACAGGAATTGATGCGGCATGCGGGGACGATATCGCGACTCCGGCGTCGCATTGGAGTGATGCCGAATCACGCACCGGTCCACCACACTGAGCTACGCTCGGGCCATGGGTGGTGGTTACTACGATCGTGACGTCGGGATGACCGAGACCGAGACCGCCGCCCCGGGCGCGTCGGCCGCGCGGTCGCAGTACACGCAGGTCGCCGCGGCGGCGATGAGCCAGGCCGGGCCGCATCCCGATCTGTTGCCGGCGGGGCGATTCCTCGAGTGCCCGAACAAGAGCCCGATCGTCGTCGCGATGGACGTCACGCGCTCGCGCGGCAACGACAGCAAGGTCGTCTACGACAAGATGCCGATGCTGTACGGCCAGATCATGATGCAAGGCTACGTCGAGGATCCGGCGATCAGCTTCGCGGCGATCGGCGACGCGACCAACGGTGATCGCGCACCACTCCAGGTCTGCGACTTCGCGCACGGCACCGAGCTCGACGCCTGGTTGACCAAGATCTGGCTCGAGGAGGGCGGTGGTGGGACCGGCCGCGAATCGTACGAGCTGGCCGCGTTCTTCTTCGCGCGGCGCTGCGAGCTGACCGCTGATCAGAAGGGGCTGTTCTTCTTCACCGGCGACGAGGGCTTCTATCCGCAGGTCGCGAGCGAGCAGATCACGCAGCACCTGGTCGGCGACGCGACCGGCGCGCAGACCAGCGCGGTCGCCAAGCGGTTCGCGCAGCTCGATCTCGCCGGCACGAAGGCGTTCGACAGCAAGGCGGTGTTCCGCGAGCTGCAGCAGAAGTTCCACGTGTTCTTCATCTTCCCGAAGAAGGCGATCGAGGAGCGGCGCAGCGACATCGACGCCGAGATCGCGGCGCGGCTGCGGCGCGAGGGCGGCAAGACCGGCGACGTGCGCGTGTCGCTCGTGTGGAACAACCGCAACGACTGCGATCTCCACGTCGTCGCGCCGTCGGGCGAGGAGGTCTACTACGGCCACAAGAAGTCGATCTGCGGCGGCGAGCTCGACGTCGACATGAACGTGCGCGGCGAGAGCACGAAGCCGGTCGAGAACATCTACTGGCCACCGGGCGGCGCGCCGGTCGGCAAGTACAAGGTGATCGTTCAGAACTACGCCTATCACGACCCCGACGTGAAGGGCGAGTACGAGTTCCGCGTCGAGGTCGTGTGCGGCAAGAAGGCGACGCACTACGAGGGCAAGATCAGCGGCACCGGCAAGCCGAGCAACCAGCTGGTCTGCGAGTTCGACTTCTCCGGCCTGTCGCCGGCGGCGGCCGAGGCGGTGTACGCGAGCTACGGCGACAACGCGATCCTGTCGCAGTGGCAGGCCGTGCTGCCGCGCGAGAACATCCTCGTGATCGACGACTCCAAGGCCGTGGTCGACGCGATGCTCGGCGCGATCGCGCTGACCTCGGGGCGCCGCGAGCTCGACGGCTACCTGCTCGACATGCAGCACCGGCTGCAGACCGACGACCGGATCGAGGAGATGCGCCGCACGCTCGGGCCTCTCGCCGAGAAGCTCGCGAAGTAAGATGACCCTGATCGCGACCTTGCCGCCGTACGTGCGGCACCGCGACGCGATCGCGCAGCATCCGTCGGTCGACGCCCTGCGGTTCAACACGATCATGCCGATCGGCGAGCCTAAGCGCGACGTGCTCGCGAGCCTCGCCGAGGCGTGCGGTGACAAGCCGTTGTTCATCGATCTCAAGGGCCGTCAGCTGCGCATCACGCGGTTCGCGTACCTGCCGTACGCGGTCGTCGAGATCAGCCGGCCGATCCGCGTCGACCTGCCGGCGCGGCTGCTGTTCAAGGACTGCGCGTGCGAGATCGTCCGGATCGTCGACGGCACCCAGCTGATCCTTGCCGACCGCCCGCCGCGCGTGGTCGGCGCCGGCGAGCCGGTCACGATCCTCGAGCCATCGCTCGCGATCGATGGCTATCTGACCGATGACGATCGGGCGTACGTCCGGGCGGCCCGCGCGCTCGGGCTGCACGACTATCTGCTGTCGTTCGTCGAGCAGGCGAGCGACCTCGACGAGGTCCGCGCGCTCGATCCCGAGGCGCGCCTGGTCGCCAAGATCGAGTCGCCGCGCGGGCTCGACCTCGTGCGCGCCGGCGCCGGCGTGCGGCTGATGGCGGCGCGCGACGACCTGTACCTGCAGATGGGCGCCGCGCGCGTCGCGATGCTCGATGCGCTCGAGCTGATCGCGCGCGACCCCGGCGACCCGATCGTCGCGTCGCGGATCCTGACCTCGCTCGAGACCGACGACGCGGTCGCGTTCGGCGACCTCGCGGACCTCGTCCTCATGCACCAGTTCGGCTACCGCAGCTTCATGCTGAGCGACGGGCTGTGCTTCTCGGAGCGGGCGTTCGCGCGCGCGATGGCCGTCTATGCCGAGCTGACCGCGTGGCTCGCGCGCCGGTGACCGACGTCGTCGTCGGGATGGCCTTCGGTGACGAGGGCAAGGGCACGATCGTCGACTTTCTCGCCCGCCGCGATGCCAGCACGCTGGTCGTGCGCTACGGCGGCGGGCCCCAGGCGACACATCACGTCGTCCTCCCCGACGGGCGCTGGCACGGGTTCTCGCAGTTCGGCGCCGGGACGTTCGTGGCCGGTGTCGCGACGCACCTCACGCGCGACGTGCTCGTCGAGCCGGTCAGCCTGCTGCGCGAGGACGAGGTGCTGCGCGGCAAGGGGATCCACGACGCGCTCGCGCGGCTGACGATCGATCCGCGCGCGGCGCTCGTGCTGCCGTATCACAAGATGACGGGCCAGCTCGCCGAGCTCGCGCGGGGCGGGGAGCGCCACGGCTCGGTCGGGCTCGGCGTCGGCGAGGCGGCGCGCGAGCGCGCGGCGGGGCAGGCCTTGACGCTCGCGGACGCGCGCGACGGCATCGCGCTCCGCGCCGGCCTGGCCTCGCGGATCGCGGCGCGGCTCGCCGCGGCCGAGCCCCTCGCGACGACGCCCGAGGCGCGCGAGCGGCTGGCTTACTTCCGGCGCGAGCTCGATGTCGAGCGGCTCGCGCGGATCCTCCACGGGTTCGTCACCGGGTACGCGTCGCTGCTCGTGCCCGACGAGGCGCGGCTCGCGACCGGGCAGCCGATGATCTTCGAGGGCGCGCAGGGCGTGCTGCTCGATCCGATCGCGGGGTTCGCGCCGTACGTGACCAAGACGTCGGCGACCCCGACGCGCGCGGTCGCCGGCCGCCGACTCGGCGTCATGCGGGCCTACGCGCATCGCCACGGTCCGGGGCCGCTGCCGTCGGAGGATCCGGCGCTCGAGTTGCCCGAGGCGCACAATGCGTGGAGTCGCTGGCAGGGCGCGTTTCGCGTCGGGCCGTTCGATCTCGTGCTCGCGCGCTACGCGGCGATGGTCGCGCCGATCGACGCGATCGCGTTGACCTGCGTCGATCGCCTGCCCGGCGAGATCCGCGTCGTCACGAGCTACGCGTTTGCCGGGCCGATCGAGCCGTGGTTCGCCGACGCGTTTCGGATGCGCGATGGTCGAATCGAGGCGATCGTGCGAGCCGGGCCCGACGTCGCGCGCGTGCTCGCGGCGTGCAAGCCACACCACGAGATCCGGCTGCCCGACGCCGATGCGTTGATCGAGCTGGTGTCGACGATCGCGCCGGTCGCGATCGTGTCGCGCGGCCCGACCTGGCGCGACAAGTGAGGGCGAAGCTCGAACGACGCGAGCAGCTCGCGTCATGAAGGAATCAGTTGTCGCCGGTGATCCGGCGTAGCGAGTCGGCGACCAGCGCCTCGGTGCTCTCGATCGCCATCTCGCCCGAGGATGCGCGCCGCGTCCGCAGCCGACCCCACTCGCGCAGCTCGACGATCTTGTCCTCGACGATCACCGACAGCGGGACGGTCTCGCGACACGCCTGGAGGATGTCGGCGGTGGTCAGCTCGCGTCCGGCCTGGAACGCGCCGAACATCCCGGCGGTCACCGCGCCCTCGATCTCGGCGCCCGAGTAGCCGCGCGTCGCGGCCGCGAGCGCCGCGAGATCGTGGTGCGCCGGATCGCGCGCGCGGCGGGCGATGTGGATCTCGAAGATCGCGCGGCGCTCGGCGTGCGTCGGCAGGTCGACGAAGAAGATCTCGTCGAACCGACCCTTGCGCAGCAGCTCGGGCGGCAGCGCGCTGATGTCGTTGCACGTCGCGATCACGAACACCGCGTGCTGCTTCTCCTGCATCCAGGTCAGGAACGTGCCGATCACGCGCGCGGTGGTGCCGCCGTCGCTGGTGTTCGAGCTGCCGAGGCCGGACAGGCCCTTCTCGAGCTCGTCGATCCACAGCACGCCGGGCGCGATCGACTCGGCGAGCGCGATCGCCTGGCGCATGTGCTCCTCGGACGAGCCGACCGTGCCGCTGAACAGGCGCCCCATGTCGAGCTTGAGCAGCGGCAGCTTCCACTGATCGGCGACCGCCTTCGCCGTCAGGCTCTTGCCGCAGCCCTGCACGCCGACGATCAGGATGCCCTTGGGAAACGGCAGGCCGAACTCGCGCGCGCGGTCCGAGAAGGCCTGGCCGCGCGACACCAGCCAGCCCTTCAAGACGTCGAGCCCGCCGACGGACTCCATCGACTCGGTGACCGGATAGAAGTCGAGGATGCCGGACTTGCGGATGATCTGGCGCTTCTCGGTGTTGATGAGGTCGATCGCGTCGCGGTCGATGCGCCCCGCGGTGACCAGCGTCTTGGCGAGCACGTTCGCGAACTCGCGCACCGTGAGGCCCTGCGCGCTGCGCACGAGCTGCTCGCGATCCTCGGCGGTCAGCGCACCGATCGCGTCGGGCGACAGCGAGCCGGCGATCTGGCGAAACGTCGTCGCGAGCAGCGCCTTGTCGGGCAGGGCGACGTCGACCACCACGATCTCCTTGACGAGCTCGACCGGCAGCTTCAGGACGGGCGACAGCAACAGGATCGTCTTGCTGCTCGCCTCGAGCTCGTGGCCGAGCTCCTTGAGCTGGCGCACGATGCCGGCCTCGGACAGGAACGGATGGAAGTCGAGCAGGACGAGCAACGTGTGATCGGGGAGCGCGGCGGCCGCTTCGAGGATCGCGTGCGGGCTGCGCTGGCCGGTGCCGGGCTTCATGCCATCGCCGCGCGAGCCGCGCGCGAAGCTCCAGATCACGACCTTCTTCTTCTCGCGGGTCGCGAGCCGCGCGAGGTCCTCGAGCACGCGCTGCTCCTCGAACGAGAGCAGGTAGATCAACGGGTAGCGCGCGCGGAGATACGTGGCGAGCTCGTCCATGACATGGCCAGAGTACCGCGACTCGCACGGGCGATCGGTGGCACGATGAGGCGTGTCGCGCGAGTTGATCTGGTTGCTGTCCACCTTCGGCGGCGTGGTGGTCGCGGCGATCCTGGTGAACCGCTTCGCGCGCGCGGACCGGCGCCGGTTGCGCCGCGTCGTCGCGCTGTTCGTGCTCCAGGCGTTCGCGGTGGGCGCGACGCTGCTCGTGCGCGAGCTCGGCCTCGAGGGCGAGCCCCGGTTCCAGATCGCGGCCGAGCTGCTGCGCGTGTTCACGCTGGTCAACGTGGTCGGCGTCGTGCTGTTCCGCGTGCTGTTTCCGTCGGTGCGGCTGACGCTGCCGATGATCGCCGGCGACCTGCTGGTCGGCCTCGGCTACATCGCCGGCACGCTCGGCGTGCTGTCGCGCCACGGGCTCGATCCGAGCAGCGCGCTGGCGACCGGCGCCGTGGTCAGCGCCGTGCTCGCGATCAGTCTGCAGACCACGCTCGGCAACATCCTCGGCGGCGTCGCGCTGCAGCTCGACGGCTCGCTGCACGAGGGCGACTACATCCAGCTCGCGGACAAGACGCAGGGGCAGATCCGGGCGATCCGCTGGCGCCACACCCTGGTCGAGACCGGGGACCACACGACGATCGTGGTGCCGAACTCGCAGCTGCTCGCGACCAACATCGTCCTGCTCGGCCAGCGCGATGGCCACCCGGCGCCGCAGCGCGTGACGGTCGACTTTCACGTCGACGTCGTGGTGTCACCGAGCGCGGTGCTCGCCGCGGTCCACGCGGCGATGATCGACTCGCGGGTCGAGAACGTCGCGCACGACCCGCAGCCGACCTGCGTGTGCACCGACTTCGATCGCGACGGGATCGCGACCTACACCGTGCGCTACTTCCTCATCGATCCGCGCACCAAGACGACGTCGTCGCGCGTGCTCGTGCGGCTCCACGCCGCGCTGCGCCGCGCGGGCATCTCGATGTCGTCGCGCAAGGTGCTGACGCCGGAGGACGAGAGCGCGGGATACCTGCGCGTGATCAAGCAGATCTCGCTGTTCCAGGCGCTGACCGAGGAGGAGCTCCACACGCTCGCGTCGACAATGACGCACGTGCCATACGCGACCGGCGAGACGATCGCGCACCAGGGTGCCGTCGCGCACTCGCTGTTCATCCTCAACGCCGGCACCGTCGAGGTCCGCACGAAGCACGACATCGACGGCGAGGGCCCGGCACCCGAGCGCAGTGGTGTGGTCGCGACGATCACCGCGCCGAACTTCTTCGGCGAGATGGGCGTGATGACCGGCGAGCCGCGCCGCGCCGACGTGGTCGCGAAGTGCGACGTCGACTGCTATCGGCTGAAGAAGGAGGCGGTGGAGAAGGTGCTCGTCCAGCGCCCCGAGATCGCCAAGGCGCTCTCCGAGGTGCTCGCGACCCGCACGGTCGAGCTCACCGCGGTCCACGACAACCTCGATGCCGTATCCCGGGCCGAACAGACCGCGCGCGAGCGCGACCGGATCCACTCGAGCATCCGGCAGTTCTTCGGGCTCGGCACCGACGCGAGCGGCTGAGCGTGGCGGTCGAGGACGACTTCCTCGAGACGCTGCGGGTCCGACCCTACGATCACGCAGTTCGCCAGGTCTACGCCGACTGGCTCGAGGAGCAAGGCGACGACGATCGTGCCGCGGTGCTGCGAGCCCACGCGATCGGCAGCGAGCCCGCGTGGGCGATCCGGCAGCGGGTCTCGGCGGTGTGGCTGGCGATCGTCGATCCGATCCACGCGCGCCGCGATCCGACCTGGATCGCCGCCGCACTCGGCGATCCGGTCGCGCGCGCGACGCTCGGCGAGCTCGCGCCGAAGCTGGTGGGCCGCTCGACCCGCGACGCCGACCTGCGCGGCTGGCCGGCGACCGTGTCGGCGCGGCTGGCGATCGCGGCCGCGCGCGAGGCGCTCGCGCTCGGCCGCTCGCGGTTGCACGGCGTGGAGTCGAGCGCTGCCGACGCGGCGCTCGCGCGCGTCGAGGCCGAGCTCGCAGCGCGCGGCGAGCTCGAGCAGGATCCGCCGGATCTCCTGAACGTCGAGCGCACGCTGGTCGCGCCCGGACCGGGTGTGCGGTTTCACGTGATGTGTGCGGTGCGATTCGCCGTGCGCGCGTGTGGACCCGATCGCCACCGCGACCACCGCGATCAGACGGTCGCCTCCGCGACGGCGCTCGCGCTCGGCCACGGCGTCGACGTCCCGATCCTGCTCGCGTGGATGCGCGACGGGGTCGATCGGCGCCGCGCGCTCGCGAGCCAGCTCGAGGGGACGGCGATCGCCGCCGTCGCGCGGGTGGCGGCGTGGCAAGCCCGCGCGGCGAATCGCCTCCAGCGCGCGATGTATGAAGGCGATCCCGTGCGCGAGCGGATCGAGCACGCCGCGGAGCAGCGTCGCAAGGAGATCGTGGCAGCCGACGCGATCGCCGCCGCCGAGCGCGCGCGTCGCACCTGTCCGCCGGATCCGCCGATCGACGCCGTCATCCGCGAGTTCTTCGCACGCGTGACCGCGGCTGCGCGGTAGCCGTCTCGCCGCGGTCGCTGCGACGTCGCACGCGTCGCCCTGTATCGCACCGCAGATCGGCCGATATCGGAGTGGAAGGTCGCGCTACGCTAGCGACGGCCGTGTTCCCGATGCTCGGACGTCGACAACAGGTCATGCTCGGATCGATCGCGATGAGCTGCGGGCTCACCGCGGTGATGAGCCTGCTCTTTCACCATACGATCCGGCTCGACATGATCGTCACCGGCTTCGTGTGCGCCGTGGTGATCGATCGGATCATCAACCGGATCACCGGCCAGTACCGCCGCAAGCTCGCGCTCGCCAACGCCCAGCTCGAGGAGCGCGTTCGCGAGCGCACCGCGGAGCTCGAGGGTGCGCACCGCATGGTCTCGGCGGGCATGCTCGCCGCCGGCGTGAGCCACGAGATCCGCTCGCCGCTCCAGACGATCATGATCGCCGCCGAGGAGATCGCGGAGATCTCGGGCGATGTGCTGAAGCCCGAGACGCGCGCGATGCTGACCGACATCCTGACCTCGGCCGACGCGATCAACGTGATCCTCAAGGACCTCAACTCGATCGCGCGCCCGACCGACGATCCGCTCGGGGCGATCGAGCTCGCGACCGTCGTCGAGAGCGCATCCCGGCTGGCGTCCTACAAGCTCGGGCCGCGGATCCGGCTCGAGCGGGGCGCGCTCGATGTCCCGGCGGTCACCGGGAACGTGCCGCGCCTGGTCCAGCTCGTGCTCAACCTGATCGCGAACGCGACCCGCGCCTCGCGGCCCGACGCGCAGAACGTGATCCGGATCGACGCCGAAAGCGGCTCGGACAGCGTCGTGCTCGCGGTGTCCGACACCGGCTGCGGGATGACGAGCGAGACCCGCGCGCGGATCTTCGAGCCGTACTTCACGACCGGCGCGGGTAACGGCGGCACCGGCCTCGGCCTGCCGATCTGCAAGCAGATCGTCGAGCGCATGGGCGGCTCGATCGACGTCGCCAGCACGATCGGCCAGGGCACCACGGTGTACGTGACGTTGCGGCGCGCCGCGGCGATCTGACACCATCGGCGGATGCCGTGCCCGTGCGGATCGAGCTCCGAGGACTGCGCGCCGATCATCGCCGGTGCGCCGGCACCGACCGCCGAGGCGCTGATGCGTTCGCGCTACACGGCCTACGTTCGTGGCGCGATCGACTACCTGGTCGCGACCCAAGATCCCGCGACGCGCGGCACGCTCGATGTTCCGGCGGTCGCGCGGTGGTCGCGCGAGACGACGTGGCTCGGCCTCGAGATCGTCGATCGCGTCCGTGGCGGCGCGCGCGACGACGACGGGATCGTCGAGTTCATCGCGTTCGGCGTCACGAACGGCAAGCCGTTTCGCCAGCGCGAGCGCTCGCGGTTCCGGCGGGTCGACGGCGCGTGGATGTACGTCGATGGCGTCGCAACCGCGTGAAGGTGGGGGTGTCTCGGTCCGGCATGCGCTTCGTGCTCGCGATCCTGATCCTGGCCGGCTGCCACCCGAGCTCGAGCTGCGGCGTCAAGAACATCGTGCACGTCGATCCGTCGACGATCGCCCTCGACAGCGGCTCGATCCACGGCACGGTCGCCGCCGATGGTTCGCGCGCGTTCCTCGGCATCCCGTTCGCGACACCGCCGGTTGGTGCGCGGCGCTGGATGCCACCCGCGGCGGTCGAGCGGTGGCCCGCGGTGCGCGAGGCGACCGCGCGCGGGCACGCGTGCGTCCAGCTCGACGGCGACACGATGCGCGCCGACTCCGACGAGGACTGCCTGACGCTCCAGGTCTGGACGCCGCCGGGCGACGGCTTCGGCCTACCGGTCATGGTGTGGATCCCGGGAGGCGCGTTCATCGAAGGTGGCGGCGGTCTCGGGCTGTACGACGGCGCGAAGCTCGCGGCGCGCGCGCACGCGATCGTCGTGACGCTGAACTATCGCGTCGGCGCGTTCGGGTTCCTCGCGTTGCCCGGGCAGCCGCACCCGTCGCTCGGGCTGCTCGATCAGCAGGCCGCGTTGCGCTGGGTGCATCGCAACATCGCGGCGTTCGGCGGCGACCCGATGGTCGTCACGATCTTCGGCGAGTCCGCCGGCGCGTGGAGCGTGTGCGCGCACCTCGTGATGCCGGGCAGTCGCTGGCTGTTCTCGCGCGCGATCATGGAGAGCGGGGCGTGCGCCGATCCGCTCTACTTCGACCGCGCGACCGCCGACGCCCAGGGCCGCGCGTTGACCGCGGCGCTCGACTGCACGGACCTCGCGTGCCTGCGCGGCAAATCGGCCGAGGCGGTGCTGCGCGCGCTGCCCGGGCGGCGCGGCTACATCCTGCCGCCGGGTGCATGGTGGGGGCCGGTGATCGACGACGATCTCCCGGCCCAGCCGCTCGAGTTGCTGCGCGCCGGCAAGGGCGCCAACGTGCCGCTGTTGATCGGCTGGAACCGCGACGAGGGCACGCTGCACACGATCCGGTTTTCGAAGGTCGAGCCCGGCGAGCTCGCGCAGTTCGTCGGCGAGGGCTGGGGGGCGCGCGCGCCCGAGCCGATGATCGCGAACCACGCGGGGGCGACCCCGAAGGACACGCTGACCGACCTCATCACCGACGGCGCGTTCGCGTGCGAGGCCCGCCGGGTCGCGCGCGTGCTGACCGCGCAGCACGTCCCGGTGTTCGCGTACGAGTGGACGCACCCGCTCGACGATCCGCAGGCGCACCACCTCGGCGCGACCCACTCGGTCGAGCTGTGGTTCGTGTTCGGCCACGGCGACATGGGCGTCGAGCTGTCCGCGGCCGAGCATCCGCTCGCCGACATCGTGATGGACGCGTGGGGTGCGTTCGCGCGCCGCGGCGATCCGAAGACGCCCGCGCTGCCGTGGCCGGCGTACGATGCGGGCAAGGACGAGCTCGTCGTGCTCGACACGACCCCGTCGGTCGCGGCGCACGTCAAGGCCGACAGCTGCGATCGCTGGGACGCGGTGTCGGCACACTGATACCCTCGCGCGACCATGACGATCGCGCATCGCATCTGTCCCCTGTGCGAGGCCTGCTGCGGACTGGAGCTCGAGCTCGACGGCGACCAGATCACGAGCATCCGCGGCCACGATGCCGACGTCCTGTCGGGCGGCTTCATCTGTCCCAAGGGCGCCGCGCTCGGCGAGCTCCACGCCGATCCGGATCGCCTGCGGGCGCCGCTCGTGAAGCGCGACGGCAAGTTCGTCGAGGTCGGCTGGGACGAGGCGTTCGCCGAGATCGCGCGTCGCCTGCCGCCGATCCTCGCCGCGCACGGGCCGAACTCGGTCGCGACCTACGCGGGCAACCCGACGGCGCACAAGGCGGGGCTCCTGCTGTACGGGGCGCGGCTGTCGCGCGCGATCGGCACGGCGAACCTGTTCTCGGCGTCGACGCTCGATCAGATGCCGAAGCAGCTCGCGTCGGGCTGGATGTTCGGGCACTGGCTGTCGGTCGCGGTGCCCGATCTGTCGCGCACCGAGCTCATGGTCGTGCTCGGCGCGAACCCGATGGCGTCGAACGGCAGCATGTGGACGGTGCCCGACTTTCGCGGGAAGGCGAAGGCGCTGCAGGCGCGCGGCGGCAAGCTGATCGTGATCGATCCGCGGCGCACCGAGACCGCCGAGCTCGCCGACGCGCACCACTTCATCCGCCCGGGCGGCGACGCATTTCTCTTGCTCGGCATCGTCCAGACGCTGTTCGCTGAAGGGCTCGTGCGGCTCGGGCGGATCGCGCCCCATGTCGACGGTGTCGCCGCGATCGAGGCCGCGGTCGCCGAGCTGACGCCCGAGCGCGTCGCGGCGCGCTGCGGGATGCCGGCCGCGACGATCCGCGAGCTCGCGCGCATGCTGGCGACCACCGAGCGCGCCGTGCTCTACGGCCGCATCGGCACCTGCACCCAGGAGTACGGCACGCTGGCCTCGTGGCTGATCGACGTGGTCAACGCGCTGACCGGCCACCTCGACGAGCCCGGCGGTGCGATGTTCGCGAAGGCCGCGGCGTTCGCGCCGAACACGCTCGGCCCGCCGGGCCGCGGCAAGGGCGTGCCGACCGGCCGGCGCACGAGCCGCGTGTCGGGCGCGCCCGAGGTGTTCGGCGAGTTCCCGATCACCTGCCTCGCCGAGGAGATCGAGACGCCGGGCGATGGCCAGGTCCGCGCGCTGATCGCGATCGCCGGCAATCCGGTGCTGTCGGCACCGAACGGCCCGCGCATCGCGGCCGCGCTCGCGAAGCTCGAGCTGATGATCAGCTTCGACATCTACCTCAACGAGACGTCGCAGCACGCGGACGTGATCTTGCCGGGCTACTCGGCGCTCGCCGATCATCACTTCGACGTCGCGTTCCCGCAGCTGCAGTGGCGCAACACCGCGCGCTACAGCGCGCCACTCGTTGCGCCACCGGCGGGCCACCCGGCCGAGTGGGAGATGCTCGTGCGGCTGATCGGCATCGTGCGCGGGCTCGGGCCGGACGCCGACATCCGGAAGCTCGACGACGAGCTCGCGGCCGACGATGTGCGGCGCGTCGCCGGCCCGATGACCGAGGCGATCCTCGCGTCGGTCGCGCACCTCACCGGCCCCGATCGGCTGTTCGACCTCGCGTTGCGCGGCGGCCCGTATCGCCTGACGCTCGAGCAGGTGCGCGCCGCGCCGGGCGGCATCGACCTCGGCGAGCTCGCGCCGCGGATCCCCGAGATCCTGCGGACGCCGTCGGGCAAGGTCGAGCTCGCGCCGCCGCCGCTGATCGCGGATGTCGCGCGCGCGGCCGCCGATCTGGCGCGCGAGGCACCGTCGCTCGTCATCATCGGCCGCCGCCACCTGCGCTCGAACAACAGCTGGATGCACAACCTGCCGATGCTGGCGAAGGGCAAGTTCCGCGGCACCGCGCTGGTCCATCCCGACGACGCCGCGCGGCTCGCGCTGGTCGACGGCGGCCGCGCGCGGATCAGCCGCGGCGACGCGACGATCGACGTCGAGGTCGAGCTGACCGCGGACATCATGCCGGGCGTCGTCAGCGTGCCGCACGGCTGGGGCCACGATCAGGCGGGGACGCAGCTCGCCGTCGCGGCTCGTCGCCCGGGCGCGAACTTGAACGCGCTGCTCGACGATCGGCTGCGCGATCCGCTGTCGGGCAACGCGGTCCTCGGCGGGATCGCGATCGAGATGCGCCCGATCTAGCGCCCGTTGCTCGCTGGTCTTGATCGCGACTCAGCGAGTGGCTCGAGCGCGCGAACGAACCCTCGGGCTGCCACGGGGTCGTGCACCGACTTTGCCTCGACTCGCTAGCGCCGGGGATCATCGTGCTCGCAACCGGCATCGTGCTGCCGGCTCGGACGAGTCGGGCAAAGTGGTGCATCGACCCCGGGCGCGCCCTCGGGTTTTGCGGAGTCGGCCGGCGTTCGCCTCTCGCCATCGCGCGCGCGAGGTGGTGAGGGGTGGGGCTCCCGAGCGAGTAAGAACCTCGTCGGCGCAGTCAGACCGGCACAGGTTGATCACGGGCGGGTCGAGCGACGGGTCCCCACCCCTCACTACCGGAAGCGCGCGAGCTCGCGTTCTCACGAGCGCTCGCCATCGCGCGCGCGACCGAGCGCCGTCGCGAAGTTCCTAGCGTGCCGGGACGAGCGCGCGGGCGGCGACATCGTCGGCGGTGACCGCGAGCTGCTCGACGCGCCGCGCGGGCAGGCCGCGGAACATCAGGTAGCGGCCGTCGACCAGCTGCGCCTTGACGAGCTGACCGGTCTCGCGATCGCGCAAGCCGAGCGGCACGTCGCGCTCGGCGCGCGCGCTGGTGTAGGCGACCATCGCGTGGCTGCCGTCGTCGAGCTCGGTCGTCGCGTGCACCCCGACGGTGGCGTCGGTGAGCGCGACCTGCGAGCCGAGCTCGATCCGGCTGTACGAGTTGTCCGCGAGGACGAGCTCGAAGCCGTCGTCGCGCAGGATCGCGGGGCAGTCGCCGCTCGGGGTGTGGCCTACGACGATCCGGTGCACGTCGCTCGCGCGCAGCCGCGCGATCACGGCGGTGTCCGGGAGGTGCGGGTTGCCATGCTCGTCGGTCGGGCGCGCGTACACCACGCTGGTCTGGTTCTCGTGCGTGCCCGGCAGCGGGGCCTGGTACGCGATCAGCGCGCTCGGCTCGTGGCCGGCGGCGAACGCCGCGATCTGGTCGCGATAGAACGCGTCGAGCTCGGCGATCCAGCGATCGACGTCGGGCGCCGCGGCAGCACCCGGCACGACGCCGAAGTTCTCGGCGGTCACGCCGCCGTGGAGAAACAGCGTCGCGCCGTGGCGATAGCCGAGCCGGCACTCGCCGAGGTACGCGCGCAGCGGCCCGCCCGGCGCGAGGTCGGCGAGGAAGCTGTCGACCACGGCGTCGTCGCCGGGGTTGCCGAGCTCGGCCGCGCGGTGCTCGAACGCCTTGGGTGCGCCCATCGTGTTCGTGAAGATCCAGCGCAGCAGCGCGCCGGGGCTCGCGCCGTCGGGTGCGCCCTCGGGCGGCGCGCCGGCGAGCTCGCGCACGAGGCGCAGCTTGTTGATATCGCGATTGCCGGCGAGCAGGATCACGCGGTCGCCGTAGGTGCGACGCGCGGCGAGCAGGGTGTCGACGATGCGGCACGCGTGCGGGCCGCGATCGATCGCGTCGCCGCCGAACACGAATGTCACGCCATCGGCGAGACGCAGCGTGGTGTCGTCGAGCGCGACGTTCGGGTTGCCGGCGCAGAACGACGCGATCTTGTCCCAGCGACCCTCGACGTCGGTGAGGTACGCGATCGTCACGCGAGCGCTCGCTGCCACTCGTCGGCGGCGAACCCGACGAGCGCGATGTCGTCGCCGAGCAGGATCGGCCGCTTGATCAGCTTGCCGTCCGCGGCGAGGGCGGCGAACGCCTGCGCGCTGGTCATGCCGGGCAGCTTGGTCTTGAAATCACCGTCGCGATACGACGCGCCCGCCAGGTTGAACAGCTTCTTCAGCGGCACGTCCGCGAGCTTGTAGATGTGCTCGAGCACGGCCCGAGTCGGTGGCTTGGCGACCAGATCGATCGCGGTGAACTCGTGGCCGTTCGCCACGAGCCACTTGATCGCTTGCTTGCAGGTCGAGCAGTTCGGGTAGTGATAGAGCGTCAGGGCCACGCGCACTCATAGCGCGATCAGCCGTGCGCGAGGAAGTGCTCGAGCTGGATCCGCGCGTCCTCGACCGCGACGTGCGGCAGGTCGACGGTGAACTTCTTGCCCCGCGCCTCGAACCACGACGACGCGCACAGCGCGCGGAACCCGAACGGGTTGTCGCCGAGGAACGTCCACGCGTACCAGACGACCCACGGCCAGTCGAACGCGGCCGGCCGCGCGATGAACTGCGCCTTCTGCGCGAGGTGCGGCGCCGACCACGCCGCGAACTTCGCCATCGCGTCCTTCGGGGCTGCACCCGACACCCGCGCCTTGGCGAACGAGTCCCGGCTGGTCTTGACCTCGTCGGAGATCGGCGCGATCAGTGCCTCGAATCGGTCGATCACGCCGCGCGAGCGCGTGCCGACAACGGCGCCGAGCTCGGTCATCGAGTGGCGGCCGAGGATCGGGCCGGAGGTCTCGATGTCGATCATGATCCAGAGTCGTTCGCTCATGCGTGCACCGTGGGAAGCGGCATGCGGCCGAGCGCGTACGGTAGCAGGCGCGCGATGTTGCGGGCGTCGTCGATGCCGCGATGGTGGGTGCCGGTGCGCGCGATGCCGACGCGCTCGAGCACGCTCTGGGTGCCGCGCGGGCGCCGGTCGCCGACCGCGCGCCGGAACTCGTCCTTGACGTTCAGGTGCTCCGGCCCGAGCGGCAGCGGGACGCCGTGGCGGCGCGCATCGCGCTCGAGTTGGTTGCGATCGTAGGCGCCCCACGAGCAGAACAGGGCGTCGCGGCCGAACGCGGCCAGGCGCGCCGCGGCGACCGGGAACGTCGGGGCCGGAGCGACGTCGGCCTGGGTGATCGTGGTGAGCTCGGTGCAGAACGTGGTCAGCACCGGGTGGACGACCGGACGTACGAACGTCTGGAACTCGGCGACCGCGCGCAACGTCTCGGCCTCGACGAGCACGGCGCCGATCTCGATGATCTCGCTCTCGGCGCGCGGCACCGCGCCGCGGTCGTCGCAGGTCGCCTCGAGATCGACGACCAGGTAGTAAGTGATGGGATTCGACATGACGCTAGGATAAGGGCGCGGTGGAAGACGAGCCCGGACAGGATCCCGGACAGCCGGCGGCGGGGTTCACGTGGGGCGACCTCGTGGGTGCGCTGGTCGACGAGCACGGCACGCTCGCGCAGGTCGCGTGGAAGCTGATCGAGCACGCCAGCGGCGACGACGTCGCGTCGATCGAGCGCGCGCTGCGCCGGTTGCGCGGGCGGGGCCAGCTCGACGGCGGCGTCTGGGGCCAGCGCGTGCTGCGCGTGTTCGGCGTGCCGACCTCGGTCGAGGCGCGGGTCCGATGGATGGGCCTGTACCACACACCGTTCAACGACCTCGCGATCGCGCTGTGCCTCGATCTCGTGCGCGTGTGGGACCGCCCGCCGATCGCGACGTCGCGGGCACGGGTGTGGCTGCAGCTTGCCTACGCGAGCATCGCGCTCCGCGAGCGGCGGTTCCCCGACGCGACGCATCACCTCACGCAGGCGCGGGCCGCGCTCGCCGGCCTTCCCGCGAGCTACGACGCCGCGCGCCTCGAGCTCGCGCTCACCGACGGCTACCTGGCCGAGAAGCTGCGCGACGAAGCGGCGACCACCGCGGCGCTCGCCGAGGCCGACGCGCTGCTCGCGAGCGCGTCGCTCGATCCGATCGAGCGCGCGTGCTTCGTGGCGCGCACGGTCGACCAGCACGCTTACCGGCTCAATCACCGCGGCGAGCACGTCGCCGCACGCGCGCTGTACGACGGCTTGCCCGCGGCCGATGTCCATCCGTTCGCGAGCTACCGCCGCGACTCGGGCCGCGCGTACGGCGCGCTCCGGGCCGGCGATCGCGACCTGGCGCTGCAGCTCGCGCAGCGCGCGTGCGATCACGCCGGCGACGGCGGCTACATCCGGCTGCGCGTGATGGGCCTCCTCGTGATCGCGAAGATCGTCGGCAAGCCGGCGAGCGCGCCGGTGCTCGACCGCGCGCGCGAGATGGCCGCGCGCCTCCGCGATCGCGAGTTGCTCACGCGCGTGGCCGCAGCGTAGGCGACAGGCCGGCGGCCTCGCGCGAGATCGCGATCAGCTCGTAGCCCCAGGCCGGCAGCTTGCGCAGGAACCGCACGTCGCCGCGGGTCAGCGGACCGCTCGCGACGTACCGCACGACGTGATCGCCCTTCGCGTGCGGCTTGCCTCGATAGCAGCTGACGCAGCGCTCGCCGATCCGCTCGAGCGCGATCCACCACCAGCCGCGATCGAGCAGCACCGCGCGCCGGTCACCGCGCCGGGCGAGGATCGCCTTGGTCAGCTGGCGCTCGTCCCGGCCGAGCCAGCGGGCGCGGCGCAGGATGCCGTGCGCGTCGACGAACCAGTCCTGATGGCGCCCGGGCCGTGGCCGCCCGCGCTCGAGCACCTCGCCGAGCATGTGGTCGAACAGCACGTGCTGCCCGGCGATCGTGCGCGGGTCGAACCGCGCGAACAGCTCCGAGCGCACCTTCGCCCACGGGCGCCCGACCTGCGAGTCGATCCAGCGATACGCGGGCGCGAGCTTGTCGCGGAACATCTTGCCGACGTGCGCCAGCGGTTCGGGAACCGAGGCCTCGGCCTCGTCGAGATCGTCCTCGACGTGAGCCAGCCATTCGCGGGTGCGTGCGCGGGCGCGGCCGTGCGAGGCACGCCGCTGCCAGCAGTTGTGAAAGTAGCGCCCGCCCTCGATGACGGTGCGCGAGAGATCCTTGCGACCCATGTGTCGCTCCTCGTAGCCAGAGTGAATGCAACGGCATCCAGCTCGGCGAGGTGCGACGAGCTAGCTACCGACGAACGGTGGCGAGGAGCGGGTGCTGGAGCATGGCAAATCCTTTGTACGGATCTCGGACGTGGTCGTCAACGACGATCTCGTAAGCCTACGAAACAGCTTGGAGCTCGAAGCCGAACGCGAACAGGGCGGCGTTCGCGCGAAACGCGCGGCCGGTGATCGGGCCGTGGCGATCGAGCTCGCCGATCGCGGCGAACAGCTCGCCGGTGCCGCCGAGGGTGGAGCGCATCGAGCCGAGCGGCTGCTGCGTCGCGTCGACGACCGGGTGTGCGCGATCCTCGTTCTCGTAGAGCGCGAGGATCGCGCTGACGACGTGGCGTTGCTCGGTCGCGATCTGGGCTGCGGGAGCCGCTTGATCGATCAGCTTCTTCCAGCGCGCGTTCATGCTGACGATGCGCTTGTAGTGATCGTTCAGCGCCGAGCTCTGCCAGCGGTCGTCGTCGAGCCGGTTGAGCGGTCGCAGCTCGGGTGGCAAGACGGCGAGCTCGGTGACCACGAGGCCGCGATCGTGACCCGACGTGACGAGCGCGGCGATCAGCGCGCCACGCTCCTCGGGGACCTCGGCGGCGCGCCAGCGATCGAGCACGACGCGAGGCCAGCCGGCGCGGGCGGCGAGCTCGTCGGGCGCGTGGGCGAGGGCGAGCGGGTGGACGATCGGCTCGGCGAGCGTGATGCGCGCGAACCGCGTCTTCCTGGGCTTGTACGCGGCGGTGGCGTCGATCGCGGGCGCGTCGATCACGGTGCCGGGGCCGAACACCTTGAAGTCGAACAGGCCGCCCGGCTCGGGCCGCAGCGTCTTGAAGTCGAGCGTCTCGCCCTTGCTGACGAGGTCCGGCGCGCGCTCGCGGATCGTCTCGGCGGCGAGCGGCGCGAGGCGATGGCTCTCGAACGCGAAGCCCTCGGGTGGCCGCAGCATGGCGAGACACAGCTGGTCGAGGGGCCTCACGCGTCTATTCTAGACCTTCTTCGACGGGCGAGCGAGGTCCGGGGAGCGGTCGCTCGCGATCACGTGCTGCGCGAGGATCTCCGCGGTCGCCTTGTCGGTGCCCGAGGCGTCGAGCACGATCCGGGTGCCGTAGGACGAGTGGTAGCCCGAGCGATGCGACTCGCTGCGCGAGCCGTGATAGTCGGTCTCGATCACGTGGAAGCCGTCGCGCGGCTTCTGCACCGCGCGCACGACGTCCGCGATCTCCTTGATCTCGGTGCCGTTGATCCGCTCGACGATCATCGCCTGCATCTGGTGGTAGCCGAGGTTGATGTCGTGCGCGAGCACCTCGTGGATCAGCACGATCTGCCTGCGCTTCGCCGACGGAAAACCGTCGTAGTAATAGTTCGCGTAGCGGTGGTGATCCTTGGCCCACTCCCAGCCGAACATGTAGTCGTGGGTGAGCACGGTGAACACGAGCCCGGCAAAGATGAAGTAGCTCGGGCGCCGATCGGGCTGCGGCAGGGGCACGAGCGACACGTACTGCGCGAGCACGACCTTCAGCTTCTTGAGCTTGCCGTCGCGCAGCACGTCCAGCTTCAGGGTGTCGCCGATCTGGTGCTGGGTGACGCGGTGCTCGAACTGGACGCGGTCGTAGTCGCGGAACTGGATCGAGCCGTCGGACGCGATCGTCGCACCGTCGATCGCGGTGATCACGTCGTCGACCTCGAGGACGCCGTGCGCCGACGAGCCGTGCACCACGCGCGACACGCGGACGCCGGTCTTGCCGCCGAGGTAGCGGCGCAGCCCATCGTTCTCGATCTTCTGCCAGAACACGCCGAGGTCCGGGACGCCGCTCACGCGGTCGTCGCCGAGGTCGGCGAAGAAGTCGCGGATGATCGAGATCGGCACGACGTAGCCGGCCTTCTCGAGGTCCTTGCGCTTGTACGACTGGAACGCGATGCCGATCAGCTCGCCGTTCATGAACACCGGGCCACCGCTGTTACCGGGGTTGATCGCGGCGTCGGTCTGCAGCGCGAGCAGGTTGCGCTGCGAGTGCGTGTACGTCCGCATCTCGATCCGCGACACGACGCCGGCGGTGATGCACAGCTCGTTGCCGCCGATCGGAAAGCCGTAGACTTGCACGCTCGCGTTGCGCGACGGCAGGTCGCCGAACTTAACCGGCGTCGTGCCGGCGAAGAACTCGGGGTCGTCGACCGTGAGCAGCGCGGTCTCGCGGTCGTGATCGACGTGGAGCACGCGCGCCACGTACTTCTTCGAGTCGCCCGGCTTGAGCGCCTGGACGTAGAGCTGGTGGGCGACGACGTGCGCGTTGGTCAGGATGCGATTGCCGTCGACGATGCAGGCCGAGCCCCCGGAGTTCGCCTGATAGCCTAGCTCCCACGGCTTGTAGTAGTTCGGCTCCTTGAGCACCGTGAACAGCTTGACGACCGAGCGGCGAAGGGTCTCGGCGATGTCGGGCATTCGCTAGCGTAGCGCGAACGCACGCCCGCCATCTGGCGCGAGGCATGCATCGTCACCGGGTCATGAAGCGCATCATCAAGCTGATCACGCCGCTCCTCGCTCTCTCGCTCGCGATCTCGGGCTGCCGTGCCCACGGCCGCGTCGGCCCCATCCACGGTGGCGGCGGCATCGCCGACAAGCACTGAGCCCGTCGCCGTGCGGTGGCGCCCGATGTGTGCGAGGAGCCCGCCTATCGCACCGCGAGCGGCGTGCCGTCGTCGTGGAAGAAAGCCGACTTGTCGTCGCGCCGCACGATCACGACGCCCTCGGTGACGTCGATGTCCTGCGCCGCCATCGGGAACACGATCGCGCCGTGCGCGACCAGCGCGGTCTGGTCGCCCTGGGCGGCGATGTAGAGACCGTCGCGCCGGCGCAAGATGTCATCCGCCTCGATGACGACCTGGCCATCCTTCGCGATCAACACGTGTCGCTCCTGGATCCGTGCACAGCCACCCTCACCACCTCCGGTGCAGCCATCGGTGCGCTCGGGCGTCGAGTCGGCGATGGCGTGGCCGTCGTCGGTGAAGTCGTCGCAGCTGTTGTACTGGAGCGGCGTCACGAGCACGCAGTCGGGGCCGACGTAGCCGCATGTCCCGTCCGCCTTGGAGACCTTGGCGCGATCGGCATGGAAGCCCCACACATCGTCGAACGGTGCCGGGATCACCGCCGCGGCCCGCGTGACGCACACCTTCTGGCCGCCGCGCCGCGGGGTCGCGAAGCCGTGATCGAGCGGCAGGCCGTACGACAGGTCGGCGGCGACCACGAGCTTGCCGGTGCGGTCGATGTAGCCCCAGTGATCGCTGTACTCCGAGCTCCTGACGCCGGCGAGCCCGTCGACGAACGCCTCGATCTCGCGGAACGTCGGCTCGATCGCGACCTTGCCGGTGCGATCGATGAAGCCCCACATCTGGCCACGGCGAAACCCGGCGAGGCCGCCGGAGAACCCATTGACCTCCTCGAACTGGGGGGCGATCACGACCTTCCCGGTCCGATCGACGAAGCCCCAGCCCGCGGCGGTCCCGACCGGTGCGAGGCCCTCGCTGAAGTTTTTGTGGCCGATCATCATGTACGGGCCGAGCAGGCGGCCGGGCGGCACGATGTAGCCCTCCAGCTTTGTGGTGGTGAACACCTGCGCGACCCCGTCGGCGTCGTAGAGGTCGATGCGGGCGATCGTGCCGGCCGCGACCAGCGTCTTGTCGTGAACGTCGACCAGCGACCAGGTCGCCGCGTCGGCTTCGCGGCGCCAGCTCGAGCCATCCGGGCGGAGCACGAGCTGGGCGAACCGAGGTGGCGCGATCACGGTGCCGTCGTCGTCGATGATGCCGAACCGATCGGGGTCATGGGTGATGAGGACCGAGCGGTGGCCCACGTGCAGCCCGGTCCACTCGGCGACACACGTGGCGCCGCGGCCGAGCTCGCAGCGCTTGCCATCGATCGTGCCGCTGAGGAACGTGTCTCCGCTGGTGTCGAGTTGATCGAACTTCGCGGGCACGACGACCACCCCGCCAGCATCGACCGCGCCCCACTTGCCGGCGATCTGCACGCGGGCGCGGCCACCGACGAAGCGCGCGTGCTTCTCGGCGACGACCGGCGGAGACAGCTTGCCCGTGGGGTCGATCGCGCGCAGCGCGCCATCCTTCATGACCCAGGCGGCTCCGGACATCGGGTCGGCGGCATCGAGCTCGAGTGGCACGATGATCGCGCCGTGCGTGTCGACGTAGCCCCAGTGCGCACCGCGCTTGACGGCGGCGACGCCGTCGTGAAAGTCGGTCACGGCGTCGAACCAGGTCGGCTCGACGACGACCACCGGCGGCGGCACGACCGGGCCGATCGGGGAGGGTCGAGCCGGCATGACCGTCGGCGCCGCGCATCCCGCGATCACCAGCAACCACCACTTGCGCATACCAACGATTGTAGCTGCGCAACGCCCTTCGGCGTTGCTGCGCACCCAGCCAGAGGCTGGGCTCGCGATTATCGCAGGCCGGGCCTTTCGGGCGGGTTGCACGGTGTGGCAGCGGTGCCCATCTCGTACGGATGAAGACTCTCCCCATCGTCGCGATGCGCAGTGGCGTGCTGTTCCCCGGCGTGAGCCTCCCGATCACGGCCGCGCGCCCGGCGACGCTGCGGGCGATCGAGGCCGCGCTCCGCGAGCCCGAGCATCGCGTGTTCGTCGTCGCCCAGCGCGCCGACGGCGATGACGTGCTCCCCGAATCCCTCTACACGATCGGCACGGTCGCGACGCTCGGCGCCGTCCAGCGCGGCGTCGGCGGCGTCCGCGCGATGCTCGAGGGCGTCGAGCGCGGGATCGCGATCCGCGTGACCTCGCGCGACGGCTACCTCGAGGCCCAGCTGACCCAGGCCGTCGAGCACCCGCCGCTCGACGCCAAGGATCCGACGTTCCAGGCGCTGCACCGCGAGCTGCGCGAGCGCGCCATCGAGCTCGCGACCAAGCGCGGCCTCGCCCACGAGTCGGTCGAGCAGATGCTCGCGCAGATCCCCGAGCCGGGCCGGCTCGCCGATCTCGTCGCCGGCTACCTCGATGTCGCGGTCGCCGAGCGCCAGGCCGTGCTCGAGACGTTCGCGATCGAGGACCGCATGCGCCGCGTGCTGATCCACGTCCAGCGCCAGATCGACGTGCTGTCGGCGCAGGAGGACATCCAGGAGAAGGTCAAGGAGGAGATCGGCGGCAAGCAGCGCGAGGTGTTCCTCCGCGAGCAGCTGCGCGCGATCCAGAAGGAGCTCGGCGAGGGCGACGAAGCGACCGATGACTCGATGAAGGAGCTCAAGGCCAAGCTCGACGCGCTGCCGCTGCCCGACGAGGCCAGGAAGGAGGTCACGCGCGAATGGACGCGGCTGACCCGCATCGGCCGCGAGTCCGTCGAGTCGCAGGTGATCCGCACCTACCTCGAGACGATCGCGGAGCTGCCGTGGGGCAAGCGCACCGACGAGCTGCTCGACATCACCGAGGCCGCGCGGATCCTCGAGGAGGATCACCACGGGCTCGGCGACGTGAAGGATCGCGTGCTCGAGTTCCTCGCGGTGCACCAGCTCGCCGCCAAGGCGACCAAGAAGGGCCGCATCCTCCTGTTCGCCGGGCCGCCCGGTGTCGGCAAGACGTCGATCGCGAAGTCGATCGCCCGCGCGATGGGGCGCAAGTACGTGCGCATCGCGCTCGGCGGCGCCCGCGACGAGGCCGACATCCGCGGCCATCGCCGCACCTACATCGGCGCGCTGCCGGGTCGCATCCTGCAGGGCATGAAGCAGGCCGGCAGCAAGAACCCGGTGTTCCTGCTCGACGAGGTCGACAAGCTCGGCATGTCGCACCAGGGCGATCCCGCGGCCGCGCTGCTCGAGGTCCTCGACCCGCAGCAGAACGACTCGTTCACCGATCACTACCTCGGCGTGCCGTTCGACCTGTCCGAGGTCATGTTCATCGCGACCGCGAACTTCATCCAGAACATCCCGGGGCCACTGCTCGATCGCATGGAGGTCGTCGACTTCGCCGGGTACACCGAGCGCGAGAAGCTCGCGATCGCCCGCGACTACCTGGTGCCGCGGCAGCTCCTCGACAACGGGCTCGCGCCCGAGCAGCTCGCGCTGACCGACGACGCGATCCGCGAGGTCATCACCGGCTACACGCGCGAGGCCGGCGTGCGCCATCTCGAGCGCGAGCTCGGCCGGCTCGCCCGGAAGGTCACGCGCAAGATCGCCGCGAAGGAGCTCGAGCGCGCGACGCTCGACCGCGTCGACGTGCGCCCGCTGCTCGGTCGCCCGCGCGTTCATCCCGAGAAGGCCGCGCGCGAGGACCAGGTCGGGATCTCGACCGGCATGTACTACACGCCGATGGGCGGAGATATCATGTTCGTCGAGGCGGCGCCGATGCGCGGCAAGGGTGACCTCATCCTGACCGGTCAGCTCGGCGACGTGATGAAAGAATCTGCGCGCGCCGCGTGGACCTACGCGCGGTCGCACGCCGACTCGCTCGGCATCCTCGACGAGAACGTGTTCACGCGCGACGTGCACATCCACGTGCCGGCGGGCGCGATCCCGAAGGACGGACCGTCGGCGGGCATCGCGATGGCGACGGCGATCGTGTCGGCACTCTCGGGCCGACCGGCGCGCCACGACGTCGCGATGACCGGCGAGATCACGCTGTCGGGTCGCGTGTTACCGATCGGCGGGCTCAAGGAGAAGGTGCTCGGCGCGGTGCGGGCGGGCATCACGCACATCGTGATCCCGCGCGACAACGCGGCCGATCTCGACGATCTGCCGACCGACGTGCGCGAGCGGCTCACCGTCTCGCCGGTCGACTCGCTCGCCGAGGCCCTGTCGATCACGCTGCGCGACACCACGCTGCGCGACGGCCGGCTGTTCTTCGAGAATCGCGCGGTCGACGCACAGCTCGCGCACTGATCTAGAGCGGCGGCATCACGAGCAGCTGCGACAGCTCCTGGCCATAGCTGTACGCGAACCGCTTGCCGTCGGCGTGGAGCACGAGGTTGTCGACCGCCTTCAGGCCCATCAGCGGCGGCTGGATCTGGAGGTGCGGCGACCGCGCGCCGGTCGCCGGATCGACGCGCTCGAGGATCAGCGGCGTGGTCGTCGAGCGCACGACGATCGCGTCGGGCTCGGCGAGCCAGCCGCACACGACGGTGTGGCCGAAGTCGCCGGCCACGACCCGCGTGGTGCCGGCCGCGAGGTCGAGCACGCGGAGCGCGCCGCCGTCGACCCACGCGGCGCGGGTGCGCGCAGGATCGAGCCGGAACGTGTCGCCGCGATCGGCGAGCGGCACCGGCCTGGCGTCGAACCCGAGTCGCCACACGCGGCGGTCGAAGAGCGCGAGCAGCGAGCGCTCGTCGAGCCAGCGGCCGAAGTAGACGACGCCGGGCGTCGCGATCGGCGGCGTCGCGCCCGAGTCGGTCGCGTAGACCACGAGGTGATCGGCCTCGCGTCCGATCGCGGCGACCAGCTTGCCCGACGGTGACACCGCGATCGGCAGGGCGGGCCCGAGGCGCAGCGGCCGACCGCCCGCGTACGGCACGAGGTAGGTGCCGTTGCCGACCTCGAGATCGCCGGCCTCGGCGATCAGCACCTGGGTGCCGTCGGAGGTGAGATCGGCGACCGCCGAGATCTCCGACATCGAGCGATCGTGATCGCCGACCATCGCGCGCAGCCGCCACGCGTCGATCGTGACGAGCCCGCGGCCGTCGGCGGCGAGATCGTGGAACCGGAGGCGACCCGAGGTCGGCGTCGGGATCGCGGTGACGTCGCCGGCGAGCGTCACGCGGTACAGCGAGCTCACGAGATCGTCGCGCGACGCGGTGAACCGCAGCGCCTGGCCGTCGCGCTCCCACGCGATGCCGGCGACGCTCGCCCAGCCGCCGGCGAGCACGCGCGTCGTGCGGGTCGCGACGTCGACGAGCACGATCGCGCCGCCATCGTCGTCGGTGTCGGGGTGCTGCAGGTAGACCACGCGCTTGCCGTCGGGCGACACGCGCGGATGCGTGATCCAGCCGGGCTCGTCGACCAGGGTGACGCCGAGCGGCAACTCGAGGCGGAACCCGCGCTCGGCGGCGCGCACGACGGCGATGGTCTCGTCGCGCCCGAAGTCGGCCTCCTGGACGTCGTCGGCGAGCGGCCGCGGCGGCCCGCCGGCGAGCGAGGCCGCGACCAGCTTGCCGCGCGCGCTCTGGTGATCGACGAACCGGTGACCGACGCTCGCGAGCAGCTCGCCGCGCCGCGATACCGCGAGCACATCGGCGCTCGGCAGCTCGAGCAGCGTGGTCTCGTTCGCGACCAGATCGACGACGTGGATCGCGACCGGATCGACGCCCCACGCCGCGCCGTAGACCACGCGATTGCCGTCGGGCAGGAACCGCGCGGTGAACACGCGACCGGCCTGGTGCGTGAGCGGCCGCAGCTTCATCGCGGCGCGCTCGGGCGATCGGCGGTGCCCGAGGAGATAGCCGAGGACGCCGGTGCCGATCGCGGCGGCGCCACCGGCGAGGATCGCGCGCCGCGACGTCGCCTTCGGGACCGCGACCGCGGGTGCGGCGAGCGCCCACGCGAGATCCGCGGCGGTCTGGAACCGATCGCGCGGCTCCTTCGCGAGGCAACGCGCGATGATCGGGGCGAGGCCGCCGAGCGCGTCGAGCGGCGGCGTATCGCGCAGCGTCGCCGACAGTCGATCGGCGGCGGTCGCGCCGGGAAACGCGCGCGTGCCGGTCGCGAGCTCGTAGGCGATCGCGCCGACCGCGAACACGTCGGCGCGCGCGTCGACCGTCCCTCCGCGGGCCTGCTCCGGTGCCATGTAGCCGGCGGTGCCCTGCACCGTGCCGGGCTCGGTCTCGTCGAGCCGCGTCGCGTCGACGTGCTTGGCGAGCCCGAAGTCGAGGATGCGCAGCCCGTCGCGCGTCAGGATCAGGTTCTCCGGCTTGAGGTCGCGATGGACGACACCGCGCGCGTGCGCCGCGACCAGGCCGTCGACCAGCGCGATCGCGAGCTCGCGGGTGCGCGCGAGACCGAGCGCGCCGTTCGCGAGCACGCTGCGCAGCGACTCGCCCTCGACGAGCTCCATCGCGACGTAGTGGATGCCGTCGGCTTCGCCGACATCGAAGATCGCGACGATGCTGCGGTGATCGATCGCGGCCGCGGCGCGCGCCTCGGTGGCAAGGTCGCGGCGATCGTGCAGTACCTTGATCGCGATCGCACGCCCGAGCCGCGGGTCCCACGCGCGATACACCGCGCCCATGCCGCCGGCGCCGATCTGGCCGTCGATCCGATACGGCCCGAGCGTCGATCCGGCGAGCGCGTCCCACGCGCGACTGCCACCGTCGCGCACCGCGGCGGCGAGCAGCGCGCTGCACGTCGCGCAGCTCGCGAGGTGCGTCTCGGCGGCCGCGTCGTCGGCGAGCGCGCCGGTGGCGAGCCCGAGGATCGCGTCCTCGGACAGGCATTCGCTACGAGCGGGCGCGACCACGGACACGATGTACCGCCTCAGTGCCGCGCGAGCCAGCGCGCCAGCGGGTTCCACACCTGGGCCGGCGCGTCGTGGCCGAACAGCAGATCGGCGTGGCCGATATCCTCGGCGCGGCGCTCGGGGCCGAACAGCGCCCACACCGTCGCGGTCACGTCGGTCGAGCTCACCTGCGTCGTCGCGTAGACCCCGAGCGAGCCGACGCCACCGGCGGCACCGACGTAGTACAGCGGCACGCGGATCCGCGACAGCGGTGCGTCGATCGGCCCGGTGCCGCACAGCTGCGCGTCGAGGTCGGCGGCCTCGAGCATCGACTCGTGCGGCGTCGCGTGCGCGAGCCACGCGTTGGCCGCGGTCTCCGAGGTCTGGCGGAGGCCGGTCGCGACGTCGCCGTCGAGGATCGGCGACAGCAGGTGATAGAACGGCGCGAACGGCGCGAACACGTAGGTCTGCCCGAGCGCGAGCAGGAACAACCCGCGGTTCGTCGAGTCCCAGTATGGCGAGGGATCGTCGGGCGCGGTGCGCGCGAAGTTCGCGACGTCGATGAAGAAGCCGTTCGGCGAGTCGGTCGTGCCATCGGCGACGAGCTGGTACTCGGAGACGCTCGCGTCGCACGTCGCCTGCTGCAGGTCGGCCTGATCGGGCGCGAACCCGCCGTAGAAGTCGAGCGGCACGAGCGCGCTGATCGTGCGGGCCGCCGGGGCGCGCGCGGCGTCGACCGACGCGTAGGTGTAGGCGAGCTGCGCGCCGTGCGAGAAGCCGACCAGCGTCATGCGCCCGGTGTCGCGGCTGGCGAGCCGCTGCGCGCGCGCGAGCACGAGCGCGACGCGGATGTCGTCGAGCTCCTGCGCGAGGCCCATCGTGCCGAAGTCGGAGACGTCGCCGGCGGTCGGCGTCAGCGTCCACCGGCGATCGACGCCCCAGACGTCGATGTTCTGGGCCGCGAGGTACGGCGCCAGCCCGGGCGCGAAGCTGGTGTCGAACGTCGAGAAGTCGCCGTGCAGCATCATCACCGCGGTCGGCGTGTGGCGCGGCACGAACGGCGCGGTCTCGCGCACCATCCGGTGGAGCTTGATCGCGGCGTTCGCCGAATGGCCGACCGGGACGACGAGCTCGTAGTGCCAGATGTCACCGCTGACGTGCTCGCGATGAAAGGCGAGGGTGACGTCCTGGTCGACCGAGGCGACCTCGGGGTCGTCCGTGGCGGCGCAGGCGGTGAGACAGGCGAGACTGATGACGGCGTGGCGAAACATGGGTACCTCCATGGCTTCGACACGGCCCTCGCCGCCGCTTGCACCGAAATCGACGTGCTACTTGTTGATGCCGCGAGCTGCTCGCGGCGTTCGGGCTTCGCCGCTACTTGTACATGCCGCGAGCTGCTCGCGGCGTTCGGGCTTCGCCCTCACTTGTTGATGCCGCGAGCTGCTCGCGGCGTTCGGGCTTCGCCCTCACTTGTTCGACAAGTACGCGATCAGCGGATTGGTCTTCATCGCGGCGGCGAACTCGGGGTCCTTCTGGCACGCCTCGAACGTCACCTTGGAGTCCTTGTCGCGGTTGTCGTCGTCGAACTTCGGGTCGTACGTCGTCTTCCAGTACTCGGCGATCTTGTCGTCCTTGTTGCCGGCGGTCTGCCACGCGGTGAACGTCGCGACCACCGCGGTCATCGCGGCCTCGCTGCCCTTGAGCGCCGCAGTCGCCTTCTTGCAGTCCTTGCCGGCGCCGCCGACGTCCGCCGAGAACTTGTTCATCGCGGCGAGCGACTTGTCGGCATCCGCGATCATCGCGTCGGTCACGCCGGCCGGCAGCTTGCCCACCGGCGCCGGGCTGGGCGTTGGGGTCGGTGCCGGCGCGACGGCGGATCCGGATCCGACGGCGATTGGGGGCGGGGCGTCGCTCGGCTGCTTCTTGCAGCCGGTCATCGCGAGCACCAGCACGAGCGTCATGGCGAGGTTCATGGCGGCACGATAGCTCAGGGCTGCAACAGGCGCGCGACGCTGAGGTCGAGGCCGCTCTGGACCATGCGCGCCACGCTGTCGGCGGTGCCCGGCGTGATCGCGAGCCGCGCCACCAGCTGCTCGCGGGCGACGCGGCCGACGTCATCGAGCGCGCCCGAGATCCAGCGCGACGCGGTCGACTCGTGGACCCGGTAGAGCCGGCCGATCTGCGCGAGCTCGAGCCCGTCGACGAACCGCAACCGGAGCACGGCGCGGGCGCGATCGGGGAGCCCGGCGAGCGCGGCGGCGAGCGCGTCGCGGAACTCGGCGCGGTACAGCGTCTTCAGGTGACGCAGCTCCGGATCGGGCTCGCGATCGACGACCGTGGCGAGCACGTCCTCGCTCTCGGTCGGCCGGGCATCGCGCTTGGCGTTGAGCGCCATCCGGCGCGCCGCGATCGCGACCCACGCGCGCAGCGGGCCCTTGCCGCGGTACGTCGTGATCCGCGGCGGGTCACCGATCGCGAGGTGGACCCGGGTGCGCTGGCTGATCTCGTCGACGAAGTCGCGCGATCGATCGATCGACCGCACCGCGGCGGCGAGGTCGGCCGCGACGTGCTGCTCGAACCGCCGGCTCGCGAGCGGATCGCCCCGCGCGACGCCGAACGCCAGCGCGAGATCCGCCGCGTGGGCGACCGCCGCGCCGGCCGCGATCGCGGCACGTACGTGGCCGAGCGCGTCGTCGAGCGTCGCTCGCGTCCAGCCGGTGACGACGGCGACGACCTCGGCGTGCCACGCGTCGTCCGTCATGTCGGATCAGCCGTACTCGACCTGGATCGTCTCGATCACGGTCGACATCGCCGCCTTGACGACCTCGACGTCCGGATCGCGCACGATGACGTAGCCATCGCCCTCGTAGCTGTCGCTGCGGAACGCGCCGCGGACCGGCAGGCGCGACTCGACGACGAGGTGGCCGACCGCCTCGCTCGCCTTCTCGACGCCGGCCACGCGCACGACGCGGCCGTGACCGACGCCGCGCAGGTACGCCACGCCGACCGCGTACTTGCGCTCGAACGGGCCGTCGAACTTGTCGTCGACCGAGGCGCGCGCCCACGCGAGGTACATGTCGGTGTCGTGCGCGTAGCTGTTCGCGAGCACGATGTGCGCACCCGGCGGACGCGCGGCGATCTCGCCGATCGCGAGCGAGCCGTCGTCGCGGCGGAACCACTCCATGTGCGTCATGCCGGTCTCGAGGCCGAGCGCCTTGACCGTGCGGACGCCGAGCGCGCGGGCGTCGGCGTAGTCCGGCCCGTCGATGTCCTTCGGCAGGACGACGACCCACTGGATCCAAGGCTTCTCGACGACCTCGAGCGGCGTCGGGTAGTACCGCGTGCACGACTGGAACAGCACCTCGCCGCCGATCGTGATCGTCTCGAAGCTGTGCTCGCGACCGCGGAGGAACTCCTCGGCGAGCGCGGGCTGCTCGTCGCTCGCGTGGAGTGCCCGCAGCGCGGCCTTGAGCTCGTCGAGGTTGTCGATCCGCCAGGTCGCCTTGCAGCCCATGCCGGCCTGCGGCTTCAACACGAGCGGCAGGCCGACCTCCTTGATGAACGCCTCGGCGTCGGCCCAGCTGCGGATCAGCTTGTGGCGCGCGCACGGCAGGTCGTGCTTGCGCAGCTCGTCCTTCATGCGCGCCTTGTCGCGGAACAGGGCGGCGGTCTCGGGGCGGGTCCCGACGATGTCGAGGTCGCGGCGGACCTCGGCGAGCTGGACCTGGAGCGGCTCGAGGATGCCGAGCAGCCGATGGATCGGCCCGTGCCGCCCCATCAGGATCTCGGCGCCCTCGCGCAGCTGGTCGGAGTCGAGGCCGTCCTCGACCTGGACGATGTCGTCGAACACCTTGTCGGCGCCCGACGGGGGCTGTTGACAGAGCCCGAGCAGGCGCACGTTGGCCAGTCGAGCCGCCGCGCGCGCGAAGCGCATCGTGGTCTCGAGTGGGAACGGCGCCGCGAAGATCACGTTCCTCATCCTGTCGTTGTACCGTTACTCGATGAACGTTGTCTTTCTGGCGCCGACCTATCCGCCGGAGATGCAGCAGTACACGCGAGGGCTCGCGGAGGTCGGCGCCAGCGTGTACGGCGTCGGCGACCAGCCCGTCGGGTCGCTGCCGGCGTCGCTCAAGCAGCACCTCCACGACTACCTCCAGGTCCCCCGGCTCCTCGACGACGACGATGTCGTCGCCCGGGTCCACGCCTGGATGCGCGGCCGCTCGGTCGATCGCGTGCTGGCGAACTGGGAGGTCATGGTGCTGACCGCGGCCCGGCTGCGCGAGCGGTTCGGCGTCCCGGGGATGTCGGTCGACGCGGTGAACGGGTTCCGCGACAAGAAGCTGATGAAGGATCGCGTCGCACGCGCCGGGCTGCGCGTGCCGCGGTCGGTGCGCGTCAAGCAGGCGAGCGATGCCCGCGACGGCGCCGCGCAGATGGGCTACCCGCTGGTGCTGAAGCCGATCTCCGGCGCCGGCTCCGCCGACACCTACGAGGTCCGCAGCGATCAGGAGCTCGAGACCGCACTCGCCAAGATGCGCCACGTCGAGGAGGCCAGCCTCGAAGAGTTCATCGAGGGCGACGAGTTCACCTACGACACCGTGTGCATCGGCGGCAAGCCCGCGTTCGCGAACGTCGCGCACTACCTTCCGAAGCCGCTGATCGCGCGCACCAACGAGTGGATCAGCCCGGTCATCATCACGGTGCGCGACATGCACCGGCCGGAGTTCCAGAAGGGCATCGAGCTCGGCAACGACGTGCTGACCGCGCTCGGCATGGGCGACGGCTTCACGCACATGGAGTGGTTCAGAAAGCCGACCGGCGAGGTCGTGTTCGGCGAGATCGGGTGTCGCCCGGGCGGCGCCTGCCTGGTCGATCAGATGAACTACACGTGCGACATCGATCTGTTTCGCGAGTGGGCCCGCGCGGTGTGCTGGAACAGCTTCGAGGCGCCGACCCGCCGCAAGTACAACGCGGCGATCATCTTCAAGCGCGCCAAGGGGCAGGGCCGCATCACGCGGATCACCGGGCTCCACGAGTTCATGCGCCGCTACGGCGAGCACGTCGTCGAGCAGAAGCTGCTGCCGGTCGGCACGCCGCGCCGCAACTGGAAGCACACGCTGATCTCCGACGGCTGGATCATGCTCCGGCACCCCGACTGGGACACCACGAAGGAGCTCGCGGACATCGTCGCGAACGAGATCACGCTCTACGCGGAGTGAACGATCATCCCAGGCCCGCTTCGCTGGCCATGATCCAGCGGCCGTTCACCGGCTTGTGGACCTTCTTCGCGGCCGCCCAGGCGACCTTGTAGTGCGCGGCGGCGGCGGCGAGCGCCGGGCGGAGCTCCTTGATCTCGGGCGTCGGATCGACGAGCAGCAGCGTGTGCTGCTTCTTGTGGCACAGGAGGATCTGCCCGGTCGGTGACACGCCGAGCAGGTGGAACGCGGCGAGCGGCTTGAACGCGTTGTCGGTCAGGTCGATGCGCTTGATCGTGTTGCCGCGCTCGTCGAACACGTGGAGGTGCGCTTTGCTCTTGAACACGACGCGACCGTGGCGCTGGTCGGCGGCGACCACCAGGTGGTCGTCCTTGTACGGCGTGTCGCCGTCGAGGTCGAGCTCGGCGACGAACGCGCCGGTGTCGTCGACCAGCGCGAGCTGGAACGTCGTGTAGCGCGAGTACACCGCGACCAAGGTCGTGCGATCGCTGACCGCGCACAGCCCGCCGAGCCACGCGCCGTAGCCCGGGTTGCCCTTGATCTCCGACAGCACCTTGCCGGGCCGCGCCTTGTCGACGAACGGCTTGCCATCGGCGAGCCGGACGTACGGGATCTCGGCGCCGACGTCGGCGATCTTGGCGAGCGAGGTCAGGTAGCGCAGCAGCGGCTGACCCTTCGCGAACACCGGCGGCTCGAGCGAGATCGCGATCACGTTCGCCGCCATGTTGGTGTCGGCCTCGGCGACGCCGACGACGATCCGGCCGTCGGGACGCATCGCGCCGCGCACCGCGAAGTTCTCGCGATACATCTTCGGCTTGTTGTCCCAGTCGTCGACCGCGAACGCGCGCACGATCTTGCCGTCTTCGCCGACCAGCCAGCTGCGGCCGGCGCGCGACATCACGAGCCAGCCCTCGGAGACGACCGCGAGATCGACGAGCGCGTCGTACGGCCCCTCGCCGAGCGCGGCGGTCAGCGGCGCGAGCATCGTCATCCGCGGGCTGCCGAGCGACGCGTCGAACCGCGTCAGGTAGTGGCCGTAGAGGTCATCCGACGGCGGCTCCTTGAACTTGGCCGCGTTGTAGTCGAGCTCGCACATCACGTGGAGCGTGCCGTCGGGCGCGAACGTCGTCGCGATCGGCCCGTCGACGAAGTCGTTCTCGAGCCGCAGCGTGCGCGCCCCGAGGAGCGGCGACGGAAACGGCATGTAGCCGAACGTCGGCACTACGGTGACGATTTCGGCGGGGTGACCGGCGCGGGCTCGGTGGGCTTGGCGGCGACCGGCGCTGGCGCCGGCGGTGGCGGTGGTGGTTCGGGCTCCGGGGTCGGCGCGACCTCGTCGGTCGCGAGCTGGTGCTCGAGCAACTTGCTCGCGATCTCGAGGAAGTCGTTCTCGGTCACGATGCCGACCAGCCGGCCGTCCTGCACGACCGGCAGGCTCGAGACCTGCTGGCGGCGCATCAGGCGGAGCGCGTCGAGCGTCGGCGTCTCGGGGCCGACCGTGGCGACGTCGTGCCGCATGATCTCCGAGATCGGCGTGCGCAGCGTCGAGCCGCCGCCGAGCACGAAGCGCAGGACCGCGCGCTGGGTCACGAGCCCGACCAGCCGGTGATCCTGATCCTCGACGACGACGTGGCGGATCCGCTCCCAGATCATCAAGTTCGCGACCATCTCGATCGCGTCGTCGGCGTGCACCGTGAACAGATCCGTCGTCATGTAGTTCTCGACCCGCGCGTAGGTGCCCTTGCTCGTGTTGGCCTCGTCGAGCCGCGCGCGCTCCCACTCGGAGACCGGGCGGCCGGTGAGCTGGCGCTGCGCGGTGGCCGCGACCAGCGCGTTCGAGCGCTCGGCCGGCGTCGAGCGATCGCGCAGCGAGTTCCACGACGACAGCTGCCAGCGCGCGCCGGTGCGGCCGCTGCGCACGCGCTGATCGACGACGCCGAGGTACTTCTTGATGTCGCCGTCGTCGATCTTCTGGCGGCGCAGGCCGGCCTCGGCGAGCGGCAGCAAGCGCTCGAGGACGAGCTCGCGCGCCGAGATCTCCTCGTGGTCGAGCCACGTGAAGTGCGACCCGATGCCCTCGCGCGCCGCGGTGTAGAAGTTCGAGGCCGCCTGGTCGAAGTCGATCCGCTTCGTGATGTCCTCTTCGCGCGCGCCGATCTCGACCATCAGGCCGGTCCAGAACGCCGCGTTGGCCATCTCGTCGATCGTCGAGGGCCCGGCCGGGATCACGCGGTTCTCGATCCGCAGGTGCGGCTTGCCCTCGGTGATGCCGAAGCACGCGCGGTTCCAGCGGTAGATCGTGCCGTTGTGCAGGCGCAGCGCCTTCAGCTGTGGGATCTCGCCGCGATCGAGCAGCGCCATCGGATCCTCGTCGAGATCGGTGCCGACGAGCGTGCGGAACCGCGCGATGTCCTCGCGGAAGATCTCGACGACCGAATTCTTCACGAACCGCGTGCCGAAGCTGACGCGCGCCTCGGTCTCGCGGATGTGCGTGCCGGGCTTGCGGCTGTCGACCGCCTGGCGGAACAGCGCGATGCGGGTCTCGGCCCACAGCCGACGACCGAACACGATCGGCGAGTTGGTCGACACCGACATGATCGGCCCGAGGACGACCTGCGCGATGTTGTACATGCGCGCGAACTCGGCCGGCGTGACCTGGAGGTGGACCTGAAAGCTCGAGTTGCAGGCCTCGAGCATCACCGAGTCGTGGTCGAGGATCAGCTCGTCGAGACCCTTGATCGAGAACTCGAACTTGCCGCCGCGCATCCCGGTGATGATCTTGTTGAGGTGCAGGTACCGCGCGCTCGGCACCATGTTGTCGAGCCCGAGGTCGGCCTTGCGCATCGTCGGCAGGATGCCCATGAGGACGACGCCCATGCCGAGCTCCTGGCTCGCCTTGCGCGCGCGGTCGACGAGGTCGTCGAGCTGGGCGTGCATCTTCGCGATGCCGTCGCCGGCGAGGATCTGCGCGTCGCAGTTGGCCTCGATCTGGAACTGGCCGAGCTCGGTCGTGTAGTGGGTGTCCTTGAGCGCGTCGAGCAGCTGGAGGACGCCGCGCGCCGGGCGCCACTGCTCGTCGATCAGGAACATCTCCTGCTCGGCGCCGATGCGGCGGTCGCCGACGTCGAACATGTTCGTCGCGATCATCCGATCGAGCGCGCGCAGGTCCGCGAGGATCGCGCTCATGAACTCGCGCTGACGCTCCCCATCGAGCTTCCCATCGACCTCTTTGTGCGACCGTGTCGTCTTCGTCATCCGCTCGTCCACCCGGCCAGAATCTGCGGCAACATGCGCCGCCATGTCACCCAGTCGTGGCTCCAATCGGGCCCCCACGAGTCGACCTTGTTGGGGATGCCCTTCTTGCCCAGCACATTCGCGAGGTTCCACGACTCGCCGATGTCTTCAGCCTTACCTTCGCCGGACGTGATGTAGAGGAACCGGCTGCGCAGGACCTCGAGGTGGCGGCCCTCGAGGGTCGGCACGAAGTGCACCGGCGAGGACACCCAGAACTCGTCGGAGAAGTTGTTGTCGTGGACGTCGTAGAACCGGCGCAGGTCGTACGTCCCGCTCATCGCGAGCGCACGGGTGAACACGTCGGGGAACCGGCAGACCGCCGCGACCGCGTGGAACGCGCCGATCGAGGCGCCGGCGGTCCAGATGTCGAGGTCACTCTTGCAGTCGGCCCGGATCGCGGGGACGACCTCGTGGCGGACGTAGTAGTGGAACTGGTTCTGGATCCACATCTGGTGCCGCGGCGAGCCCTCGCGGTTGACCAGGGCGCGGCCGGCGACCGAGTCGCACGAGTAGATCTTGATGCGGCCGGCGTCGAGTAGCGGGGCGAGCGCGTCGATCATCTGGAATCGCTCGATCTCCTCGGCGTCGCCGCCCGCCGTCGGGAACAGCAGGATCGGCTGGCCGATCGTGCCCCACTTGACGAGCGTGACCTCGCGCTCGAGCCTCTCGCTGCGCCAGCGCGCGACGATCTTGTCACCTCGCATGCTGGTTGTCCTCGCGCCAGGCCTGGACGCGCCGCCAGAACAGCTCGGTGAACTGCTCGACCTCGTGCTTGGGGAACAGCGCCGTGACCTTGGCGCGGAACGCGGCCTTGGCGTTCTCGGTGCCGAAGAACTCCCACGCGACCTCGTCGAGGTGAGGCAGGTGCGTGGCGCAGAACTCCTCGAACCGCGCGGTCTCGAAACGGTCGTTGGCGATCTTCGCGTACGCGCGCAGCTTGTCGCGATACGGCAGGTCCTGCTTGGCGACCGCGTAGAACGGCTCCCAGTCGAGGTTCTTCCGGAACGGCTTCCTGGTGACCGCGCAGAAGATCGACCACTTGAGGTTCGCCTTCACGAGCCACGGGAAGTGGCGGTGCAGCGACGTGACCTGCGAGTCGGGGCACGGGTTCGCGAAGTCGATCGGGTACCAGGTCCCGGCCTTGCGCAGCGCCTCGCACGAGTTGAAGTCCCAGCCGAAGAACGCGTTGATCGTCAGCGTGGTGTCGCGCAGCAGCTCCGCCTCGTCGTCGGTCACGAAGTTCTCGTCCTGCGAGTAACGGTCGTGCAGCGGCGCGTCGGGCATGTACTTCACGAGGTGCGTCTGCGGGCCGAGGCCGATGCAGCGCACGAAGCTGTCGAACGGGTTCACCGCGGCCTGCAGGTGCATGACGCCCTTGCCGCTCTCCTCGTAGGTCTTCTTGAGCGCGGCCTCGTCGGCGATCCGGGTCACCGCGCGCCAGCCGCCGCCGTCGTACGGCTTCATGAACATCGGGTAGCCGATGCGGTTGCCGATCGCGCCGAGGTCGAACAGCTTCGCGTACTTCTTGAGCGTCGGCGCGAGATCGGGCAGCGGCTCGTACGCCTTCGGCGGGATCATCCACGTGTCGGGAATCGGCATCCCCAACTGCATCATCGCGCAGTACGAGGTGTGCTTCTCCATCGCCTGCACGGACCACGGGTTGTTGAGCACGTAGAGGCCGTCCATCAGGATGGCCTTTTTGATCCACTCGCGGCTCGTGTGATACCAGTGCGTCAGCCGGTCGAGGACGACGTCGTAGTGACACGGCTGGCGCAGATCGAACGGCTCGATCGTCACGCGCTCGACCGCGATGTCGACGGTCTCGCCCTGGTAGTCGATCGCGAGCGCGAGCTTCTCGAGGATCTGTTCGTAACAGGCCGGCCAGCAGATGTCCGCGCCGAGCGACAGGCCGATCTTCCGCGTTCCCATGGCTTCCTCTCGATTCTATTCGTAGACGTGGAGAAACGGGCCCGGCATCAGCCAGGACAGACCCTCGCGCAGTCGATCGCGCCAGTTCTCCCAGTTGTGGCCGTCGCGGGCCTCGACATAACGGACGTCCATTCCGGTAGACAGGAGCAACGGGACGATCGATCGATTCTCGTAGATCAGCGACTCGTACATCCCGCAGCTGACGAACACGCGCTCGGCGACCGGGCGGGGGTCGGCGCGGAACCGGTTCATGAACTGGACGACCGGGTCGAACAGCGGGCCGCGGTGGTTGTGCTCGCCGATGTCGGTGAACGCGAACGATCCGGATTGGAGCAGCAGGCGCCCGAAGAACCCGGGGTGGCGAAACGCGGTGGCGAGCGTGGCGACCGCGCCGAAGCTCGCGCCCATCAGGCAGCGCGCCTGCGGCTGCTCGTCGAGCGGGAACAGCCGGCCGACGTACGGCACGAGCTCCTCGACGAGGAACCTGGCGTGGCGCTCGTCGTCGGCGTACTCGCGCAGCCGGTCGGGCGAGCTCGTGAACACGACGATGGCGTCGGCGAGCTCGAGCCGATCGATCAGGTTGTCGAGGATGTTCCCCATCGACGCGTAGCGCAGGTAGTCGTGACCGTCGTGGACGACGAGCAGCGGGTACTGGCGGTTGCGCTGGAACCGCGCCGGGATGTAGAGCCCGAAGCCGCGCCGGCCGAACGTGGCGGAGTCGATCCAGATCTCGTCGCGGTGGCCGACCGCCGCCGACGGATCCTTCTGGATCCACGTCGGGATCTCGTAGCCCGTGCCGTGCGCGACCGAGTTGCCTCCGAACGGATCGCGCGCCTTGTTCGGGTTCAGCGGATCCTGGATCCACTCGCCGTGACCGTTGCGGACGACCTCGAGCTTGTACTCGACGCGGGAGCTCGGCGGCAGCTGCAGCGTGAGGAACCAGACGTCGGTGTGGTCGACGCGCGCGAGCTGCTGCGATGACGGCAGGCCGAACACCCAGTGCTTCAGGTGCACCGCGTTGGCCTCGCCGCGCCACACGAACGTGATCGCGTTACCGTCGACGATCGGGAAGCTGCGATGCGCGAACCACGCATCGGCCGCGCCGGTGTTCGCGCGGAGCTCGTCTATTGCGGTCATCGTGGGGCCCTCCCTTCGGTCGGCGCTCTCCGCTCGAACCTGGTTCGAGCGCGCGTCACGTGCGCACACCGATCACGGGGCTCGAGAACCGCGACGGCTCGCCCTGCCAATCGTGCTCGACCTCGCCGGTCGTCGCCAGCCGCAGCGCCGAGGCGCGCTGGATCTCGCCGCGCCAGAACGCGACGCTGGCGCCGTGGTCCATCGCGACGCACGTGGCCGGGGCCATCCGTCGCGCGAACTGCTGGATCCCGTTCTTCGCGGTCAGGTTCACCCGGCGCCTGGGATCCGGCAGCACGACGATGCCGGGCGCGAGGCCGAAGCCCTCGTCGAGGACCTGGGCGATGTCGGAGCCGTACGGCGGGTAGTCGTGGAACAGCACGATGCGATCGGTGAGCACCATCGCGCCGGCCGCCCACGCGAACACCGGCAGGGTGGACGCGAGCGACAGGACGTCGAACAGCGCGAGCCGGTTGACCAGCGAGGCGACGTGCCCGCCGGCGATCACGAGCGCGTCGACCGTCGCGAGGATCGCGCGCAGCTCGTCGCGATGCTTCGCGATCGACGGCCGCGCCGACATCGTCCACGTACGCTCGAACGCCTCGCGCACCGCGACGCAGCGCTCGACGTGATCGGCGTCGAGGTGGCGGAACTGATCGACCGAGACCTTCTCCTCCTGCTGGAGCAGCTCGGGATCGACGTAGCGCACCGCGATGCTGCGCGCCGCGTCCTCGATCTTGTCGAGCCGCACGCGATACAGCGCCTGCATCTGGCGCAGCCGCTGCTGGCGCGCCTGGTACGCGGTCGTGAACACGGTGTCAGCGCGGAACACCTCGACGCTGCGCTTGTGCAGCTCGAGGTTGACCGCCGGCACGCCGAGCGACGCGATCATCGCGGCGTCCTCGGCCTCGCGCTCCTGGTAGCCGGCGCGCACGAGCGCGACCTTGCCGCGGATGCCGTGCTCGGCGAGCACCGCGCCGATCTCGGGCTCGGGACCCTGTGGCCCGAGCAATACAACCGAACGGTTCATGCAGCGCGCACTTTCACCGTCCGTCCGACGACGTCGAGCATGTGGCGAAGGTGGTCGTAGTTCGCGTGCTTCATGCGGACCCACGCGTTCGCCATGTAGCCGGCCTCGACGCCCTGGGTCGGCGTGCCCTCGGCCGGGAGGTGCCAGTCGATCAGGCTGTCGCCGAACGCCTCGCGGACCGCGTCGAGGCCCTGGTAGCCGACGATGCGGCCGTCGCGATCCGGGCGCAGCGCGATGATCCCGGCCGCCAGCCGGCGCGATGGATACTGCCCGGGCCGACCGGCGGCGATGAACATCGCCCACTCGCGATACAGGTCCATGTCGTTCGCGACGTTGTAGAGGTCCCACGCGCGCACGCCGGGCGGGCGGCACCCGATCTCGGAGAACTTGAGCCCCTTGGGACCCATGAACCACTCCATGTGCGTCGCCGAGGTCTCGATGCCGAGCAGCTCGACGACTCGTTGCGCCATCAGCCGGACCTCGGCGTACCCCGGCTCGCCGATCCGGTTCGTCGTCACGAACTGCGGCGAGATCCAGCGGGTGCGCATCGCCTCGAGCACGTTCGGGTAGTAGTGCGTCGCGAACTCGTGGACGACCTGGCCGCGCAGCGACAGCGTGTCGAAGAACCCCTCGTGGCCCTCGATGAACTCCTCGACCGCGATCGAGCGATTCCCGCCGAGCGCGTTCAGCGCGGGCTCGAGCTCGGCATCGCTGTCGACCCGGGTCGCGCCCGACGCGCCGGCGCCGTCGCGCGGCTTCAGGATCACCGGATAGCCAACGCGCTCGATGAACGCGCGGACCTCGGCGGCCGACTCGGCGGCGGTCGACTCGGCGCACGGCACGCCGCCGGCGCGCAGGACCTCCTTCATCGCCGGCTTGTCGCGACACAGAAACGCGGTGCGCACGCTGGTGCCGGGGATCCCGGCGGCCTCGCGGACGTGCGCGCACGGCATGATGTGCGCCTCGACGGTGGCCTCGAGCCGATCGATCGCCCGGAACCGCTGGATCTGGCGGACGGCGTCGAGCACCTGCTTCGTGCTCGTCACGTTGGTGACCTGCTCGTAGTGCGTGAGCTGGTGGCGGAGCTCGTCGTCGAGCGAGTCCTTGCTGCCTTCGCCGATCGCGCTGATCGTCGCGCCGATCTCGGCGAGGCCCCGGATGAACTGGCGCTGGTTCGTCGGGAACCGGGGTTCGATGAAGGCGATGTGCATCATGTCAGCCTCAGGAGTCGTTGGTAGACCAGCTCGTACAGCTTGCCCTGGGTGTCCCAGGAGTAGTCCCTGGCCATCCCGTTCTGGACCAGGCGCGCCCACTGCGCGGGCTCGCGATAGGTCGCCAGCGCGGCCTCGATCGCCCAGCGCAGCCCGGCGTGGTCGTGGTGATCGAACACGAAGCCGGTGCCCGCGCCGGTGCGTGGCGTCCACTGCTCGACGGTATCGGCGAGCCCGCCGGTGCGATGCACGATCGGCACGGTGCCGTAGCGCAGGCTGTACAGCTGGTTGAGCCCACACGGCTCGTACACCGACGGCATGAGGAACATGTCGGAGCCGGCCTCGATCAGGTGTGCGAGGTCGTTCTTGAACCCGTTGTAGAAGCAGACCTGCCTCGGGAACTGGCGCTGGAGCTCGCGGAACATGGCCTCGAACCGGGGCTCGCCGCTGCCGAGCACGACGAGCTGGAACCCGCGCGTGCGCAGCAGCTCGAACATCACCGGATCGAACAGCGAAAAGCCCTTCTGACCGACGAGGCGCGACACCACGCCGAGCACCGGCACGCCGTCGAGGTAGGGCAGCCCCAGGCTGGTCAGGAGGTGCGCCTTGTCGCGCGCCTTGTTCGCGAGGTCATCGGCACCGTAGTTGTGCGGGATGTGCGGGTCGCGCTCGGGCGACCACTCGCCATAGTCGACGCCGTTCAGGATCCCGACGACGGTGGCCGAGCGCGCGCGGAGATACGCGTCGAGGCCGGCGCCGTACTTCTCGCCCTGGATCTCCTTGGCGTACGTCGGGCTCACCGTCGAGACGCCGTCGGCGTAGAGGATGCCCTGGAGCAGGAAGTTCACGCCGCCCGCGCGCATCAGGTCCTGGTGGAACAGGTGCGCGACCGACGTCATCTCGGTGTCGGGCCCGATCGAGACCGGGAAGCTGCCCTGGTACATCAGGTTGTGGATCGTGAGGAGCGTGCGGGTCCGCGCGAACCGCGGCTCCTTCAACACCTTGATGATCATCGGCAGGAGCGCCGCCTGCCAGTCGTGGCAGTGGATCACGTCGGGCGTGAAGTCGAGCCGGCGGCAGATCGAGAGCGCGGCGAACTGGAGCGCGAGGAACCGGCGGTGCTCGTCGGCGTCGCTGGTGTAGAGCCGGCCGCGCGCGTAGAGCGCCGGGCAGTGCACGAGGTAGACCGGCGGCGTCAGCCCGCACCGGAAGATCTTGCACGCGTAGCGATGGGCGCCGAGGACGACCTCGAGATCCATGATCCCGATGAACGTCGCCTTCGTGGTGTCGACCTTGTCGTACATCGGCAGCACGACGCGGACGTCGTGGCCGGCGCGATGGAGGTAGGCCGGCAGGGCGCCCATCACGTCTGCGAGCCCCCCGGTCTTGGCAAACGGCGCCATCTCCGACGCGACGAACAGCAAGTTCACGGAGCGCTAACGATATCAGCTACCACCACGTCGCGAGCGCCGCGGCGAGCGGAACTGCGATGCGATCGACCTTCTGCGCCGAGATTTGCATTTCCGCGAACGGCACGAACGGATCGGCGAGCAGGTCGCGGCGGACCTCGATGCACACCGCGCGGCCGGGGTGCGCCATCACGTGGTCGTAGGCCAGCGTGCTCGGGTGGAGCGGATAGGTCTTGCCGTCGGCGACCTCGAACGGGACGGCGGCGCGGAACGCGTCGATCACGCCGGTGGGGACGTGGCTGGTGCCGTCGAGCGTCGTGCCGATCACGTCGATCTCCGGGCGCAGCGGCCAGGTCGGCTCGACGTCGGGCGCGTAGGCGGCGTGCAGGCTGGTGACGATGTCGGGGCCGATCTCGACGCCGACCGTGCGCGGCGCGTAGGTGTGCAACAGCAGCATCGCGCCGTCGGACGCGAGCGCGGCGACCGTCTCGGCGACCACGCCGACGTAGCGGTCGTAGGCCGTGCGCAACAGCCTGCGATCCTCGGGCGAGGTGATCCACGGCATCAGGCCGGGCGTGACCTTGCCGGCCTTGAAGTCCTCGGCCGACGCGTCCATCCGGCGGTTGCAGTCGATGAACGTGCGCGGGATCCGGCAGCGCACGATCGCGACGCGCTTGCCGGCGAGCCGCTTCGCCGTCGCGACGCCGAGCTCGGGCGCGCCGGCATCGGTGTTGACGTGGAAGAAGTCGACCAGGTTCGCCGGCAGCACGCTGGTCAGCTGCGCCGCGACGCGCTCGAAGTCGCGCGTGCGGGTCGCGCCGTGCGGGATCTCGATCACCAGATCGAGCGGCCCGGCGCCTCCGAAGATCTCGACGTCCGCGATGTCCGGAATCGACTGCATCGGCCGTACGATGTCACGCCATGCGCTGGGTGCTCTACGCGTTGCTCGGATTGTTCGTGCTGGCGACGCTCGCGTTCCTGTTGCTCGGGCGCGGGCGCGGCATCGCGGGTGGCCGGCTCGGCCGGATCGCGCGCCTCGGCCGGTTGTCGGCGCGGCTGTCGGCGAGCTGGTTCGGCGTCAAGCTGCGCCGGCTGTTCGCGGGTCGCGCGCGCAAGCAGCAGCTCGATGCCGCCGGACGCAAGGCGTCGGCCGAGCTGGTGACGCGCGAGATGGGCCAGATGAAGGGCGCGCTCATGAAGCTCGGCCAGATGATGTCGTTCGTCTCCGAGGACGTGCCGCCCGAGTACCGCGCGGCGATGGCGTCGCTGCAGAGCTCGGCGCCGCCCATGGATTTCGCGCTGATCCGCGATGTCCTCGAGCGCGAGCTCGGCAAGCCGCTCGAGCGCGCGTTCGCGAAGTTCGACACCACGGCGCTCGCCGCCGCGTCGATCGGTCAGGTCCACCGCGCGACGTTGCCCGACGGCACCGAGGTCGTCGTCAAGATCCAGTACCCGGGCGTCGCCGAGGCGATCCGCGCCGACCTCGCGAACGCGGGCCTGCTCTACCAGATGATGGGCATGTTCTACCCGGCGCTCGATCCCAAGCCGGTCGTCGACGAGCTGCGCGAGCGGATCACCGAGGAGCTCGACTACAGGCTCGAGGCGAAGTCGCAGCGCACGTTCGCAGAGCTCTACGCCGACCACCCGTTCATCCGCGTGCCGCGCGTGTTCGAGTCGCACTCGACGCGCCTCGTGTTGACCTCGGAGTTCGTCCGCGGCCGCAAGTTCGCCGAGGTGCTGACCGACTCGCAGGCGCAGCGCGATCGGTGGGGCGAGATCCTGTATCGCTTCGTGTTCGGCTCGATCATCAAGCACGGCGTGTTCAACGGCGATCCGCACCCGGGCAACTACCTGTTCGACGACACCGGCCGCGTCGTGTTCCTCGACTACGGCTGCGTGAAGTGGTTCCCGTCCGGCATGATGCGCGACTGGCAGGCGCTCGTGCGCGCGCACCTCGCCGGCCAACGCGACGAGTTCCGCGGCAAGGCCGTCGCGCTCGGCTTCATGGTGCAGGGCTCGGCGATCACGGCCGACAAGCTGTACGAGTACTTCGCGTACTTCTACGAGCCGTTCGAGGCACCCGCGGAGTACCTGTTCACCCGCGAGTACAACCAGCGGTCGTTCAAGATGGTGTTCTCGCCCGACGGGCCGTTCAAGGGCATCTCGAAGCAGCTCAACATGCCGCGCGACTTCGTGTTCGTTAATCGGATCCAGTGGGGCGTGTGGTCGATCCTCGCGCAGCTCGAGGCGCGCGGTCGGTGGGGCGCGATCCATCACGAGTTCCTCGACGGGCTCGAGCCGTCGACCGAGCTCGGGCGCGCCGATGCTGCCTGGCTCGCTCAGCGCGGCGAGCAGGCCGGCGCGCCACCGTCGTAGCCGCGCTTGAACGAGCCCGAGCGCTGTGCCGCCGAGCCGTGGGTCCAGGTCTCGGGCTGCACGCGACCCTGCGTCCGGCGCTGGATCGTGTCGTCGCCGATCTGGGTCGCGGCGTTGAGCGCCTCATCGATGTCGCCGACCTCGAGGATGCCGCGGTGCGCCGCGTCCTTGGCCCACGCACCGGCCCAGCAGTCGGCCTCGAGCTCGAGCGCGATCGAGCCACCGTGGCTGTCGAGCTCGCCGCGCTGGTGCTCGATGTGATGACCGAGCTCGTGCGCGATCACGTAGGCCTGCGCGAAGTCGCCGGGTGCGCCGAACTTCCGGCGCAGCTCGTCGTAGAATGCGAGGTCGATGTAGACCTTCTCGTCCTCGGGGCAATAGAACGGACCGACCGCGGACTCCGCGGTGCCGCAGCCCGAGCGCGTCGCCTCGCGAAACATCACGAGGTGCGCGTCGTGATAGCCGGGGATCTGGCGGCGCCAGGTCTCCTGGACGTCATCGAGCACGAAGCCGACGAACTTCGAGGTCTCGGTCGGATCGGCGGGCGCGGTGGCCACGGCGGGCGCGCCGCCGCCGTCGCTGCTCGTGCACGGGCCCGCGTACATCAGCGCGCCGCCGATCAAGAGCGCGACGACGATGCCCTTCCAGCCGAAGCGACTGCCGATCGCGAGCAGCCCTCCGAGTGGAATTCCGGCGCCTCCGCCACGCACGGGCGCATCCGCACGGCGATCTTCGACTTCATCACTTCTATGTGAGCGATCCCAGAGCATGACGAGGGGCTGTGCAATCGGTTTGCCAGTTGCTGATATGCTCGCGCGGTGGGACCGAGGCGAATTGTCATCGCCGCGATGCTGCTCGGCGTCGGGGCAGCACACGCGGATGGACTCGACGGCGAGCGGTTCGTGCCGGCCACCGGGGCCGAGGGCGGCTTCGTCGACGAGCACCCGGCCGTGCCGTTCCACCTCGGGTGGAGCGTCGGCCTGTTCTTGAACGCGGCGGACGATCAGGTCGTCCAGGTCGACGCCAACAACAAGGTCATCGGCAAGCCACTCGACACCGCGATGTCCGCGGATCTCGTCGGCTCGCTCGGGCTGTTCGGTCGGCTCGAGCTCGGGCTCGGCCTGCCGGTGCACCTGGTCTACGAGGGCGATCGATACGGGCCGCTCGCGGCGAGCGCCGGCCTAGGCGACCTGCGGTTCGTGCCCAAGCTCGCGCTCGTGCGCACCGGCACACTCGAGAACCACTTCCTGTTGTCGCTCGCGGTCCCGATCAGCGTGCCGACCGGTAACGACGACGCGCTTCGTGGAGCCGGCAGCTTCACGCTCGGTGGCCAGCTGTTGCTCGCGGCTCATGTCGGGCGCGTCGGGTTCGGCGCGAACGTCGGCTACCGCTATCGCGCCCAGCACCCGAACGGGCTGCCGTGGGGCGATGGGCTCTCGCTCCAGCCGTGGTTGTCCGTCGGGCTCGCCGAGAAGGTCTCGCTGCGTGTCGAGGGGTTCGCCGAGAAGACGCTCGGCGCGTCGGTCGGTGGGGCCAGCTTTCCGTTCGAGGTGCTCGGCGGCATCGAGTACCGGCTCGGCAACGTCGCGCTGTACGGTGGCGCGTCGGCGGGGCTCACCGACGGCATCGGCGATCCCGACTTCCGTATCATCGTCGGCCTGCGCTACCGCCGGGAGATGCCAGCGCACCAGGGCTTCGCGGATAGCGACGGTGATGGTGTTCTGGATAAGGATGACGGCGCACCGTACGCGGCGGAGGACGGCGACGGCTTCGAGGACGAGGACGGCATCCCCGATCCGGACAACGACGGCGATGGGATCCCCGACGACGAGGACGAATGTCCGGATCTGAAGGGCGAGGCCGATCGAAAGGGTTGCCCGGCGAAGACCTACGTGAAGATCGAGAACGGCCGGATCTTCATCATCGGCAAGGTGCAGTTCGAGACCGGCTCGGTCGAGCTCACCAAGAAGAGCGATCCGCTGCTCGATCAGATCGCCGAGGCCCTGAAGGCGAACCCGCAGGTCAAGCGCATCCAGATCGAGGGCCACACCGACAACGTCGGCGACGTGAACGTCAACCTCCACCTGTCGGAGCAGCGCGCGAGCTCGGTGAAGGTCGCGCTCGAGCGCCGCGGCGTCGATCGCGATCGCCTCGAGACCAAGGGCTTCGGCGAGGGCCGCCCGATCGCGCCCAACAAGTCGCCCGGTGGTCGCCAGAAGAACCGCCGCGTCGAGTTCGTCATCCTGGAGACCGCCAAATGAGCAGGAGGTACCAATGAGTGTCGTATTTCCGCCCGACGCCGCGTACGTGCCGCTGCACTGCGGGACCGCGAACATGACCGATCGCCAGGCCGATCAGCCGACCGCGCTGAACGAGCTCGATCTCGTCGGCACCGAGCTCGCGCCGACTGGCCTGCGCGCGTCGGATGCGACGAACCTGTATCTGCGCATCCGGCTCGACAAGGATCCGGCGCCGAACGGCAAGCCGGTCGCGGCCGCGTGGGGCATGGCGTTCGATCTCGACGGCGACCTCACGAACTACGAGGTCCTCGTGATGGCCGACGGCGTCGCGCTGAACCCGACGGTCGGCGTGTTCGCGAACAACACGACGACGATCCCGAACGCGCTCACCGATCCGGCGGATCAACCGGTGGCGGCGTCGTTCGCGTTTGCGATGAACGCGCGCAGCCTCGGCGCCGGCTCGAGCGAGGGTGGCACACCGGACTTCTTCCTCGACTTCGCCGTGCCGTGGAGCGCGCTCGTGCCGCTCGGCCTCGATCGCAACACGCCGACCCACGTGTGGGCCGCGTCGTCGACGTCGGAGACCAACCTCGACGGCGATGTCGCATGTCACGACGGCGCGACCGGTGGCGCGACCTTGACCGGCACGACCTCGGCGCCGACTACCGGCGATCCGGCGCAGGATCCGACCGGCCTCGGCCAGCTCCGGGGCGGCGAGGGCTGCGCGGTCGGCGGCAGCTCGCCGGCGTGGTTCGGGCTCGCGCTCGTCGGCCTCGTCAGGCGTACGCGATCGCGAGCGTCCCGCCGGCGATCCGATCGAGGATGAGCGCGAGCGGGTTCGGGGCGAGCAGGCGCGGCGGGTCGAGCGACATCACGCGGACGACGCAGGTGCCGAACATGCCGCCGTCGAGCAGGCCGAGGCCGAGCGCCTTCATGCCGGCCTCCTTCGCCGCGAAGCAGGCGGCACGATCGCGCGCGGTGATCGCGATCGCACGCTCGGTCGCCAGGTAGCGATCGGCGAGCCAGGTCAGTCGTGCCTGGTCGGTGTCGTCGACCAGGTCGATCCCGAGCTGGGCGACGTCGGCGGCGATCGCGAACGCGCGCGTCTTGCCGTGGGTGATCGAGATCTGGGCCGCGGCGCCGATCACGATGGGGCGGGTGCCGTCGTAGCCGAGCGTGGCGCTCGGGAAGTTCGCGAGCACGATCGCGGCGGCCTCGCGTCCGCGCGCGTGGCGATCATCGCCCGCGGCGATCGCGACCTCGGCGAGGTGGAAGCCGGCGGGGACGATCACACGGCGCCATCGACGACGATCGTCGCGCCGTTCGTGTAGCTCGCACGCTGCGAGGCGATGAACGAGATCACGCTGGCGGCCTCGTCGAGCGTGCCGATCCGGCGCAGCGCGCAGTGCCGGACGTACTCCTCCTTGCGCGCGGGCGGCAGGTGATCGCTGACACCCTGATCGAGGATGCCGGGCGCGACGCAGTTGACCGTGATGCCGTAGCGTCCGATCTCCTTGGCGAGCGACTCGGTGAAGCCCTTGAGTGCGGCCTTCGCCGTCGCGTAGTGCACCGGCGCCTGCATCATCTTGACGCCAGCGAGCGAGCCGACGTTGATGATGCGGCCGTAGCGCTCGCGCACCATCACGCGGAGGAACGCCTGGGTCGTCAGGAACGCACCCTTCACGTGGGTGTCGAGCATGTCGTCCCAGTCGGACTCCTCCATCAGCGCGAGCGGCACGACCTGACCGTAGCCCGCGTTGTTGACCAGGATGTCGACCTTGCCGTGCTCGGCATCGAGCGCCTTGGCGAGCGCGACGAGCCCGGCGCGATCGAGCACCGAGACCTTGTGGGCGGAGGCCTTGCCCCCGGCCGCCTCGACCAGCGCGACGGTCTCGGCGGCGTCGGCGTCGTTCGCCTTGTAGTTGAACGCGACGCGGGCACCCTCGCGGGCGAGGTTCAGGCAGATCGCGCGCCCGAGGCCGCGCGAGCCGCCGGTGACGAACGCGATCCGACCGTCGCAGAGCCCCATCTACTGGATCACGGGCAGCGAGAACGGCGCGCGGCCGAACTTCGCGCGCGGCGTGTCGGGACCCTGCGCGGCGCCGCGGTGGAACATGTTGAACCCGCACGCCGGCATGATCTTGCCGTCGATCTGCGGGTAGTGATGGCAGCACTTGCGGAGCCGCTCGAGGTCGAAGTCGTGGCGGTCCATGTAGTGGTGCAAGAAGATCGACTTGCTCTGGCGCTCGCTGACGCGAAACGCCTCGCGCGAGCTCAGCGGCTTCTTGGGGAACATCTCGTCGAGCGAGCGCCGCAGCGCCTTCAGGATCTCGGGGCCCTGCGGGATCTCGTCCTGGCGCGCGAACACGTCGTGGATGACCTCGGCGAGCGCGTCCTCGACCTCGGGCGTCGCGGGCAGCGTCGCCGACGAGCGCAGCAGCGTCGCGTGCTTCTCGAAGTCGACGAACCGCGCGAACGGTACGCTCGATCCATCCTCGAGTCGCAACAGGTAAGTCAGCGACACGCACTGCGGGTGCGAGCACGGCAGCGGGAAGAAGTCGGTGTAGCCGACCTTGCCGCCGGTCTGCTCGTCGATGTGGCGGATCACGCCGGGGATCGTGAGGCGATCGAGGGGGTCATGGACGAACGTGCCGCCGCCGTGCCCGGTGTACGCGACCGGCTGGAAGTTGAGCGACAGGAAGTGCGCGCCCGACAGGAACAGCTCGACGACCTGGCCGATCTGGTGATCGTTGACCCCGCGCGTCGCGACGAAGATCAGCTGCGTCGGGATGTCGAGCTCGGCGAGGATCGCGAGCGCGGCGTCCTTCTCCTTGACGAGATCGCGACCGCGGATCTGCGTGTGGACCTCGGCGGTGAAGCCGTCGAGCTGGAGCCCGACGTAGACGCCCATGTCCTTGAGCGCCTGGGCGAACGCGCGGTCCTTGCCGAGCCGGATGCCGTTCGTGATGAGGACGACGCGCCCGATCTCGGGGCGGTTTGCGATCTTCAAGAGCTCGAGGATCTGCGGGTGGCTGGTCGGCTCGCCGCCCGACAGCGCGATCGTCTCGCAGATGCCCTCGGCGTCGACCAGGCCGTCGACGATCTTCTGGAACGTCGCGGGCTCCATGTGCTTGGAGTACTTGTTGTCGACGATGCAGATCGGGCACTCGAGGTTGCAGTGATCGGTGACCTCGACGATCGGCAGGCAGGTGTGCTGCTCGTGGTCGTCGCACGTGCCGCAGTCGGTCGGGCAGCCGTGCTCGGCCTCGGTGCGGAACTTGAGCGGCTGCGTGCCGGCGCGCGCGAACGCGTACGCCTTGACGTAGTAGTTCGCGTCCTCGGAGACCAGCGCCTCCGACGGGCCACACTTGCCGCAGTCCTTCAGGAAGTAGACCTTGCCCTTGCGGATCACGACCTGCGCGGTCACGAGATCGAGGCACTTCGGACAGGTCGAGGTCGTGTGCTTGAACAGGTGATCGCCGACGAGACCGTCGGGGACCTTGCCGCGCGCGAGGAACGCCTGCACCCACGCCGCCGCATCGTCGGAGACGAGCTTCTCCTGCGGCCCGCACGCCGGGCACCGCAGCAGGTGCACGACCTTGCCATCGCGCAGCACCGCCCGCGCCTCGATCGCCACCGCGCACACCGGGCAGTGATCCTGCTCGTGCGCGAAGAACGTGTGCGGCCGATCCGCGCGCGGCGGGATGGTGTCGCAGCTCGTGCAATCCATCCCGACGGCGTATCACAGGAACGAGGTGTGGCGCGCCACGACCTGCCAGCGCCCGTCGCGCTTGACCCACACGTCGGTCACGAGCATCGCGCCGCTGCGATCTTTGCCAAAAACCGTCGCGGTTTGCCGGTAGCGCGAGCGCATCACGGCGGTGGTCTCGCCGTAGACGTGGATCTTCACATCGGTGAACTCGTACGACGCGATCACGTACTCCGGCAGGCTCGCGAGCCACTCGGCACGCGGCATCTCGCCGATGCCGGGCGCCATGAGGCTGTACTCGGCACCGAGCGCGCGGTCGGCCCCGGCGACGTCGCGCTTCATGATGATCTCGGACCACGCCGCCGACGCGGCGCGGACCTCGGCTTCGATCGTGGAGATATCCATCAAGCCAGACTTGATAAATGATCCAGCTCCTCGCGACAAGCGGTCGCGAGCTCGGCGAGCCTTTCGTCGGGGATGTCGAAGCGTGGCTGGAGGCGCAGCACGCGCCAGTCGTGGCCGCACACGAACGCGAAGAAGCCGCGCGCGTAGAGCCGGTAGCACAGCAGCGGGCCGATCGTCGGCAGGTGCGCGAGCTCGGGCATGCCGAAGTGCTCGAACGACAGCCACGGATGCGGCGCGTGGACGAGCTCGACGCCGATCATGAACCCGGCGCCGCGCACCTCGGTGAACAGCGGGTTGCCGCGCAGCGCGTCGGTCAGCTGGGCTCGGAACGCGACGCCGCGTCGGGCGACGCGCTCGATCAGCGCGTCGTCGAGGAGGTCGAGCATCGCGAGCGCGGCGACGCAGGACACGGCGTTGTAGCCGAACGTCGTGTTGTGCGACTCGCCGATGAAGAAGTTCTCCCCGTACGCGCGCTCGAACGTCGCGCGCTCGGTGAGCATCACCGAGATCGGCATCAGGCCACCGCCGAGCGTCTTCGCGATCAGCGCGACGTCGGGGCGCCGCGGCCACGTCGAGCTCGCGAGGAACTGTCCCGAGCGGCCGAGCGCCGTCTGGACCTCGTCGGCGACGAGCAGCGCGCCGTGCCGGAGCGTGAGCTCGCACAGCGCGTCGATCATCGGCGCCGACAGCGCGCGCACGCCGCCCTCACCCTGGATCGGCTCGACCACGACGGCGCAGACGTCGTCGGTGGCGAGCGCGCGCGCGAGCGCGTCGACATCGTCGAACGGGATCTTCTCGACGCCGGGCAGGTGTGGCGCGAACGGATCGTGGAGCGGCCCGTCGTGCATGAGCGCGACCGCGCCGTAGGTACAGCCGTGGTAGCCGCCGGTCAGCGCGAGGATCCGCGGCTTGCGGGTCGCGGCGCGCGCGAGCTTGAGCGCGGCCTCGACGGCATCGGCGCCGCTCATGCCGAAGAACGCGTTGGTGTAGCCGGTGCGCTCGCACAGCCGGCGCGCGAGCCGGCCAGCCCACGGGTTGACGCGCGACGGGAACCAGTTCGGCACGTCGGAGTCGAGGAACGTGCGGATCGCGTCGGCGATCGCCGGGTTGCGATGGCCGAGCATCTGCGTGCCGTGGAGATCCTCGTACGCCCGACCGTTGGCGTCGTGCAGCACGCCGTCGACGACGCGGACGAACTCGATCGGCTCGCGCGCGAGGCGGGCGCGCTCGGCGATCAGCGGATTGACGAACTGCCGAAACTCGGCAAAGCCATGTCGCAGGATGTCGGAGGGGTCGATCATGACGCGCGGGTCTCCCAGCTGCCGGAGTCGAGCGTGAAGAGGGCGAGCGGTATGAGGAGCGCGTTCGTCACGGGCATGCAGAACGACTGCGGGAGATACGAGAACAGGCTGACCCGATCGTGCGCCGGCCAGGTGCGCGTGCGGAACGCGTAGTACGCGCCGAACACGACGAGGAGCACGAGGTGCACGGCGATCGCGGCGACCAAGCGACCGCCGATCAGCGCGCGCAGCACGCCGACCGGATACGCGACGAGCATGATCGCCATCGCGAAGTAGTTGATCGCCAGCAGCGGATTGAGCTTCCAGACGTGGCTGCACCCGCACGTGTAGTCGACGATGTTCGACCTGCGCCAGCGCAGCTGCTGCGAGAAGTACGCCAGGAGCGTCGTCGGCACGAACGTGCGACAGCGGGCGTCGAGCGTGATCACGGTGAGGTAGCCCGCCTTGATGATCTGGCGCGTGAGGAAGCGATCCTCGCCGTAGGTGATCGGGACGCCGAGGATCGCCCGGGCCTCGAGGATCGGCGCGAGCTCGACGAGGACCGAGCGCCGATACGCGGCGAGACAGCCGGAGACCGACATCACGCGCCGGAAGCCGCGCTCGATGTTGCGGGTGACGTAGTACGCGTACCAGTACTTGACGACCTGCATGCGGGTGAGCCAGTTGACGTGCTTGTTGCGCACGTCGACCCAGCCGCCGACCGCCGCGATCTGCGGACTCGTGAACCGGCGCACGAGCTGCCGGATCGCCGCGGGATCGACGACGACGTCGGAGTCGATCGACACGATGATCTCGCTGGTCGCCTCGCGCACGACCCGATTGATCGAGCTGCGCTTGCCGAGGTTGCGCGCATTGCGATGCACGGTGATCCGCGGGTCGCGCGCGGCGACCGCGCACGCGAACGCGTAGCTGTCGTCCACCGAGCAATCGTCGACGCAGACGATCGTCAGTCGATCCGCGGGATAGTCCGACGCGATCACGCTCTCGAGCGTCTCGGTGATCGCCGCACCCTCGTTGTACAGCGGGATCACGACGGTGACCGTCGGCGCGAACTCGTCGACCGTCTCGTCCCATCGCGCGCCGCGGTAGATCCGGAGCACGAGCCCACCGATGTAGCGATTGAACAGCAGTACCGTCGCGAACGCATGAAGGGCGAGCTGGAGCACGGCGCCGCGCGATGATAGCGTGAAGCGCGGTGCCATCCGTCGCGTCGCGCGTGCTGCTGATCGAGGAGGGCTGGCATTCGACGATCGAGCTCGCCGACGCGCTCGACCACGCCGGCTTCGTGGTGACCGTGCTCACCGCGAACGGCACCGCGGCGACGCATCGCCGTCGTGGCGTGCAGTGGACCTCGGGCCCCACGATCGCGAGCGCGGAGTTTCTGCCGCATCTTGCCGGCGTGATGCGCACGACCGGGTTCGACCGCGTCCTCGCCACGACCGAGGCCGCGATGACGCGGCTGTGGGACACCGACGGGCCGTGGACCGCGGGCCTGCACCCGATCGCGGACGCCGAGCAACGCCGCCTGCTACGCAACAAGCACGCGCTGCTCGATCACATGGCGGCATGCGGCGTCGGCGTGCCGCGCCACCGCCGGATCGACCACGCGCTCGACCTCGACGAACCGGTGCGCGCATTCGGATGGCCGCTCGTGGTGAAGGGCGCGGTCGGCAGCGGTGGCCGGATGGTCCGGATCGTCGACACCGAGGCCGGCCTGCACGACGCGGTCGCGCGCGCGCGTACGCTCGGCGGCGACTGGATCGTGCAGGAGCACGTCGCGGGCTCGACGTACCTGTTCGGCGGTCTGTTTCGCGACGGCGAGCCGCTGCGGATCTACGCCGGCGAGAAGCTCGAGCAATATCCGCCGCGCACGGGCGGCGCGATCCGGATCCGGTCGTCGGGAGATCCCGCGCTCGTCGAGGTCGGCCTGCGCGTGATGCGCGAGCTGCGGTGGACCGGGTTCGCGAGCGCCGATCTCGTGCGGCGCGACGGGGCCTACCTCCTGCTCGAAGTGAATCCGCGGCTGTGGGGCTCGTTCGCGGCCGCGCGTTCGGCGGGCGTCGAGCTGTTCGCGCCGTTCGCCGAGCTGCTCGCGGCGGCGGTGCCTCGCGCGGATCTCGCGTTCGCCGCCGACGACGAATGCTGGATCTTTCCACGCTACCTGAACGCGCCGGCACACCGCGATCTCGCCGGCGCCCGGCGCGCGCTGCGCGATCTTCGCGGGCCGCAGGGCCGGGCGTGGCGAAATCCGGCATTCGTGCGGCACATCCTCCATCGGCTCTACTGGATGGGGCGCAGCGCGAGCCGGTTCTAGCGCCACCCGCCGGTTCTCGGTACCCTCCGTCGACGACTCGTGCGCTACATCCTGCTCGACCGCATCACGCTCCTGCAACCACCCGAGCTCGCGCGCGGCGTGAAGTGCGTGTCGCTGTCGGACGACCTCTTTGCCGATCACTTCCCGGGCTATCCGGTGATGCCCGGCGCACTGATCCTCGAGGGGCTCGCGCAGCTCGCCGGGGTGCTGCTCGAGGCGTCGATGCGCGAGCGCGGTCGGCACGACCTGCACGCGATCCTGACGATGGCGGACCGCGCGAAGTTCCGGCGCGTCGTGCGGCCGGGCGATCGGCTCGAGCTCGAGGCACGCGTCGAGCGCGTCAGCGAGGACGGCGGCCAGGCGCAGACGTTCGCACACGTCGATGGGCAGCTCGCGAGCGAGGCGCAGCTGTCGTTCGCGTTCACCACGATCACGAACCCGGCCGCGCTCGCGAAGCGCAAGGAGTACCTGGCGATCTGGCTGTCCGGGTCGACGGAGGGGCTCTGAAGCGACGGGTCTACGTTCGCGGCGTCGGCGCGTACACGCCGCTCGGCGCGACGTGGCCGGCGACCGTGGCGCAGCTCGCGACCGGCGCGACCGCGATCCGTCCGATCACCACGTTCGACGCGACCGGGTTCCCGTGCGGCGTCGCCGCCGCGATCGAGACCGCGTTTCCCGACGAGGATCGCCGGCTGCCGTACACGCGGATCGCGGCGCGCGAGGCATGGGACATGGCCGGCATCGCGGCCGATCCGGCGCGGCTCGGCGTGTTTCTCGGCGCCGAGTCGGGGCGGTGCCGGTGGCAGACCGCGCTCGGGCTCGCGCGATCGGGGCGCGGCGCGAACGGCGACTTCGACCACGTGCGGTTCGGACGCGAGGCCGCGGCGTTCGCCGGTCGGATCGATGCCTCGGTGATCTCGCCGTCGGCGGTCGCGACCGCGCTCGCGATCGAGTACGGCGCCCACGGTCCGGTCGAGACGATCTCCCTGGCATGCGCGTCGGGCAGCGCCGCGATCGTCGAGGCGGCGCGCGCGATCCGGCTCGGCGAGTGCGACGTCGCGCTGTGCGGCGGTGTCGGTGCCGATGCCGATCCGCTGATGCTCGCCGGGTTCGGGCTGCTCGGGATCCTCAGCCCGCGCGGCGTCTCGTGCCCGTTCGACGCGCACCGCGACGGCTTCATCATCGGCGAGGGCGCCGCGATGCTCGTGTTGACCGCCGAGCCGGGCGACATCGAGCTCGCCGGCATCGGCCGCAGCCTCGACGCGCACCACCTGACCGCACCCGATCCCGACGGCGACGGCGCGGCGCGCGCGATGACCGCGGCGCTGCGCGATGCCGGCGATCCGCAGATCGACTACGTCCAGGCGCATGGCACGTCGACGCCACTCAACGATCGCATCGAGGTCGCCGCGATCCGGCGCGCGCTCGGCGCCGGCGTCGACCGCGCGCACGTCAGCTCGGCGAAGGGTGCGCTCGGGCACTGGATCGCCGGAGCCGGTGCGCTCGGCGCGCTGTACGCGTGGGAGGCGGTCGCGCACGGCACCGTGCTGCCGACCGCGAACCTGACGTCGCCGGATCCGAAGTGCGACGTCGCGCACGTCATGGGTCGCGCGCTGGCCAAGGACGTCCGCGCCGCGCTCGCGAACGCGTTCGCGTTCGGCGGCGCCAACTCGTGCCTGGTGCTGACGCGATGAGGCGCGCGGTGACGATCGCGGGCACCGCGACGGTGTCGGGCACCGCGCCCGAGCTCCCGCTCGCGAATCCCCGCGCGCGCAAGATGATGTCGCGCGCGGCATACCTCGCGGCGCGCGGCCTCGCCGACCTTGTCCGCGACACCGGCTGGGATCCGGCGCCGCTCGGCTACTACCTCGGCGTCGGCGCCTCGGGTGGCTCGCTCGACGAGTTCATGGCGCTGCTCGGCGAGAGCCTGGTCGACGGTGCGCTCTCGCTGCCGCGGTTCGGCGATCGCGGGCTCGCGGCGTGCAACCCGCTGCTCGCGTTCCAGCTGATGAACAACTTCACGCTGTGCCACGGCGCGATCCTCGAGGGGATCGGCGGCCCGAATGGCGCGCTGTTCTCGCGAGGCGCCGGCACGGTCGCGGCGATCGCGGAGGCGGTGTACGCGGTGGCCTCGGGTGAGTGCGACCGCGCGATCACCGGCGGTGCCGACGCGCCGACCCACCCGGCGACGCTCGCCGAGCTCGCGCGCGAGGGCTTCGGTGGCACGCACGTCGTCGATGGAGCGGGGTTGCTCGCGCTCGAGGCCGACGGCGCGGGCCCGGTCGTCCTGCACTGCGCGCACGCGAGCGGGCGAGGGCGGCGGATCGGCGACGCGCTCGCCGAGGTGACGCGCGGGATCGACGGTGTCGATCGTGTCGTGATCGCGCCGTGGGGCCCGCCGGCCGACGACGCGCTGCGCTCGTTCGCCGCGCGCTACGCGGTGCCGATCGTCGCGATCGATGGCGAGAGCCTCGCGGCGAGCGCCGCCCTCGCGATGATCGAGGCGTCGCGGATCGAGCGCGGTCGGGCGCTCGTGCTGACGCTCGGGGTCGACGGCGATCCGGGCGCGATCGTGGTGGAGGCCGCGTGACCGTCGTCATCACCGGCGTCGGGGCGGTGTCGGCGTTCGGCCTCGGCGCGGGCGCGCTGTTCGCCGGGCTCGCCGCGGGCCGCAGCGGCATCTCGCGGATCCGGTCGTTCGACGCGTCGACGTTCCCGACCCGCGTCGCCGGCGAGGTTCCGGTCGTCGACGCCGATGCCGCGTGGCTCGCGAGCATGATCGGCGACGTCCCGCTCGAGCCCGGCATGCTGCGCGATCGCAAGATCGGCTGGGGCCTCGTGGCCGCCGACGAGGCCTGGCGGATGGCCGGCTGCGGTGCCGGCGAGCGCGGCGCGGCGCTCGTCGTCGCGCTCGGGCTCGAGCAGGCATTCCTCGAAGACCTCGTGCCGATCTTCGATCCGGTCGCGCGGACGATCGCGTGGGATCGCGCGACGCCGGACCTCGTGTTCCGCACGCCGGTCGATCGCTGCGCGCGCGCGATCCACGCGCACCTCGATCTGCGTGGGCCGATGGTGGTGAACGCCTCGGCGTGCGCGGCCGGCGCGCTCGCGGTGGCCCACGCCGCGTCGTTGATCGAGCGCGGCGCGGCCGACGTCGTGGTATGCGGCGGCGCCGACGCGATGGTCAACCCGCTCGGCCTCGGCGGCATGTGCCGGCTCGGCGCGCCGTCGCCGCGCGACGCCCTCGATGCGTGCCGGCCGTTCGATCGCCGGCGCGACGGGCTCGTGATCGGCGAGGGCGCCGCGATGTTCGTCGTCGAGCGTGCCGATCGCGCCCGCGCGCGCGGGGCCCGACCGCTCGCCACGATCCTCGGCTGGGGAAGCACGCAGGACGGCTACCGCGCGACCGCGCCGCGGCCCGACGGTGCCGCCGCCCAGCGCGCGATGGCGCGCGCGATCGCGCGCAGCGGGCTGCCGGTCGACGCGATCGGCTACATCAACGCGCATGGCACCGGCACGCCGCTCAACGACCCCGCCGAGGCGCGCGCGATCCGCGGCGTGTTCGGCGCGCACCCGGTCGCGGTGAGCTCGATCAAGGGTGCGGTCGGCCACCTGATGGCGGCGGCCGGCGCGATCGAGCTCGCGGCGAGCCTCTTGGCGTTCGAGCGCGACCTCCTGCCGGGCACCGCGAACCTCGAGGAGCGCGATCCCGAGTGCGACCTCGACGTCATCGGGCCAGCGCCGCGGGCCGCGCGCGTCGACGCCGTGCTGTCGAACTCGTTCGGCTTCGGCGGCCAGAACGCCAGCCTCGTCATCGCGAGGCCCGCGTGAAGGTCGCGATGGTCGCGCGCGCCTGGCGCACGCCGCTCGGCGACACGATCGACGGCGCGATGGCGCGGCTGTACGCCGGCGAGCGCGCCGCGATGACCGATCCGCGGATCGGCTACGCGTGCACGACGATCGCGCCGATCCGCGGCGAGCCGGCGCACTCGCGCCAGGCGCGGTTCCTCGGACGCATGGGCCTCTACGGGCTCGAGGTCGCGGCCGAGGCGCTCGCCGCGTCGGGGATCGCGGGCGGACCGCGCATCGGCGTGTTCTGCGGGGTCGGTGGCCTGCGCGCACACTGGGAGGACATGATGGCGGCGTTCTCGAACCAGGACGACGCCGGCGAGCGCATGTGGGAGCGCGGGCTCAAGGACATCCACCCGTACTGGATGCTGCGCCACCTGTCGAACAACGTGCACGCCCTCGCGTCGGCGACGCTGAAGCTGCGCGGCGAGGGCGCCACGTTCGGCGGCGCCAACGCCGGCACGCAGGCGATCGCGTCGGCGAGTCGCGCGCTCGCCGACGGCGCGATCGATGCCGCGCTGGTCATCGCGTACGACTCGCTGCTCGAGCCCGAGACGCTGGTCGAGCTCGGGGCGCGCCGCTCCGCGACCCGCGTGCCGCTCGACCGGCTGGTCGCGCCGTATGCGAGCGACGCTGCCGGCTTCGTGCCCGGCGAGGCAGCCGGCGCGATCGTGCTGGTCCGCGAGGCCGAGGCGCCGCTCGCGTGGCTCGACGCGCGCGACGCCGCCGGTGACGCCGACACGCTGGCCCGCTGCGCCGGGGCGCTCGCCGCCGGGGCCACCGTGGTCGCCGGCTCGGGGCGCGCGTGGCCCGATCTCGACGCCGACGAACGCGAGACGCTCGCCGCGCTCGTCGGCGACGACGCCACACTCGTGGCACCATCGGCCGCGATGGGGCAACTCGGCGCCGCGACCGGCGTGATCCAGGCGATCGTGCTCGCCGAGATCCTGCGCGGCAAGACCCTGCCTCCGATCGCCGGACTCTCGAGTCCGGCCGCCGGACCGCTTCGTCCGGTGATCCGGACCTCGTCGACCGAGGCGCGCATCGCGCTCGGCGTCCACGTCACCGATCCGGGGCTCGCGAGCGCGATCCGGGTGTCGGTATGACCTTGGCGTTGGTGACCGGGGCGTCGCGCGGGATCGGGCGCGCGATCGCGATCGAGCTCGGTCGCCGCGGCTTCACCGTCGCGGTCAACTACCGCGCGAACGAGGAGGCGGCCGCGGAGACCGTCGCGCTCGCCGGCCCCGGCGCGTTCGCGATCAAGGCCGATGCCACCGAGCCGGCGGCGATGTTCGCCGAGCTCGACGCCCGCGGCCCGCTCGCGGTGCTCGTGTGCAACGCCGGGATCACGCGCGACACGCTGCTCGGCGCGAGCACGCCGGCCGACTTCACCGACGTGCTCGCGACCAACCTCCACGGCGTCGTCGCGTGCTGCCGCGAGGCGTCGCGGCGGATGGTCAGCCAGCGCGCCGGCGCGATCGTCACCCTGTCGTCGGTCGCGGCGCAGCGCCCGGGGCGCGGTCAGAGCAACTACGCCGCCAGCAAGGGCGCGGTCGAGGCGTTCACGCGCGCGCTCGCCGTCGAGCTCGGGCCGCGATCGATCCGCGTCAACGCGGTCGCGCCCGGCATCATCGACACCCAGATGACCGCCGAGCTCCAGGCGATCGCGCCCGACGAGCTGGTCAAGCGGATCCTGATGAAGCGGCTCGGCCGCGCCGACGAGGTCGCCAAGGTCGTCGGGTTCCTGTGCTCGGACGACGCGAGCTACGTGACCGGCCAGGTGTGGAACGTCGACGGAGGGTTCAAGCTCGAATGACGACGACCGGACCGGAATTCCTCGACTGGCTGCGCTCGCGACGCAGCGTGCGAACGTTCTCGGCCGCGCCGATCGACCGGGCCGTGCTCGTGCGCCTGCTCGAGGGCGCGACCTCGGCACCGTCGAACACGAACCGCCAGCCGTGGCGCTTCACCGTCGTGCGGTCGGCCGCGATGCGCGCGAAGCTCGCCGCCGCGGTCGCCGCGAAGACGACCGAGATGAAGGCGATCATCGCGAACAGCCGCCACGCCGAGGACTTCGGCGATTACGGCGACTTCTTTCACGAGCCGCTCGCCGCGGCGCAGGTCGTCGTGATCCCGCAGTACCGCGAGTATCCCGATCTGATCGCGAACCTCATCGAGTCCGGCGGCGGCGATCCGGCGCGGTTCTCGACCGCGCGGGCGATGCAGGCGGAGCTGTGCTCGACGAGCGCGGCGATCATGGCACTGCTGCTCCAGGCCCACGCCGAGGGCCTCGGAGCGTGCATGATGGCCGGGCCGATGGTCGCGCGCGCCGAGATCCACGCCTTGCTCGGGATCGCCGAACCGTGGCGCATGGTCGGCGCGATCGCGATCGGCCACCCGACCGGCGACGCGCCGCCGGTGCGCCCGCGCAAGCCGCTCGACCGCGTCGTGTCGTGGATCGAAGAAGGAGACTCCGATGTCTGAGCTGGCCACGCTGTCCGACGCCGCGATCGGCGAGTCCGTTCGCACCATCGTCGCCGAGGCACTCGGGCGCCCGGCCACCGACGTGCAGCTGACATCGATCCTGATGAGCGACCTCGGCGCCGAGTCGCTCGACTTCCTCGACATCGTGTTCCGCCTCGAGCGCGACTTCAAGATCGAGATCACGCGCGGCGAGATGGAGCGCGCGTCCCGCGGCGACATGACGCCCGACGAGTTCGCGCCCGGCGGCGTGATCTCCGAGGCTGGCCTCGCGCGCCTGCGCCAGCTGATGCCCGAGGCGGCCGACCGGATCGTGCCCGGCCTGCGACCGTCGACGATCCTGACGCTGTTCAGCGTGCAGACGTTCGCGAACATGGTCGTCGGCAAGCGCGACGGGCGGTCGGCGTGAGGCTCGTCCACACCACGACCAGCCTGTGCGGCCAGTGCAAGGCCGCGATCCCGGCGGACGTCGTCGATCTCGATGGCGAGGTCTGGATGCGCAAGACCTGCGCGACGCACGGCTCGCAGCAGGTCCGGCTGTCGACCAGCACCGCCTGGTACGAGCAGACGCGCGGGATCGAGCAGCGCTACGTCGCGCCCGGCGTGTTCAAGAAGGAGGTCGACGACGGCTGTCCGTTCGACTGCGGCCCGTGCACCAGCCACACCCAGAAGGTGCGGCTGCCGGTCGTCACGATCACGAGCGCGTGCAACCTCGATTGCCCGATCTGCTACGTGCACAACAAGAACGACGACGCGTATCACATGCCGCTCGCCGACTTCGCGATGATCCTCGAGCACCTCCGCGTCGACCACGGCGGCGAGCTCGACATCATCAACCTGACCGGCGGCGAGCCGACGATGCACCCGCAGCTGTTCGAGATGCTCGCGATGGCCAAGGCGGCCGGCATCCACCGCGTCACGGTGTGCTCGAACGGCATCCGGCTCGCGAAGGACGAGGCGTTCGTCGAGCAGCTCGCCGCGCACGGCGCGCGCATCGCGCTGTCGTTCGACACGTTCGACCCGCACGCCGACAAGCTGCTGCAGGGCGCGCACATGCTGGCGACCAAGTTGAAGTGCATGGAGCTATGCGAGAAGCACGGGGTCGACGTCACGCTGATCCCGGTGATGACGCGCGGCGTGAACGAGCACGAGGTCGGCAAGATCCTCCACTTCGCGCTCCAGAGTCCGGCGGTGCGCCACGTCGAGGTCCACACGATGACGTTCACCGGTCAGAGCGGCGCGACGTTCCAGCCGCTCGGCCAGCGCACCGGACGGATCTCGATGTTCGAGGTCCTCGAGGAGATCGAGAAGCACACCGACGGCCTGCTGACGCCGGCCGACTTCGTGACGTCGCCGTGCGCGCACCCGCTCTGCTACCAGATCGCCTACCTGTTGCTCGACCCCGAGGGCGGCCCGCCGATCCCGTTCACCCGGTTCATGCCGGCGAAGGAGCTCCACGACGCGCTCGCCGATCGGCTCTACCTCGAGCCGTCGCCGCGCTTCGAGGAGTCGCTCAAGCAGGCGATCGATCGGGTGTGGGTCGACGACGACACCCGCACGCTGCGCCTCCTGCGCCACATGCTCGACACGATGTTCCCGTCGGATCGTCCGCTGACGCACGAGCAGGCGATCCGCGCCGGCGAGAAGGTCGTGAAGGCGGTCTACGTCCACTCGCACATGGACGAGGAGACGTTCGACGTCGAGCGCGCGGTCGATTGCTGCGACAGCAACTGCTACGCCGACGGCACCACGATCCCGGTGTGCAACTACAACGTGCTGTACCGGGAGAAGGAAGCCAAGTTCAACGTCGAGCCGGTGCGCTGGGGCAGCAAGGCCGGCGGCCAGCGCACGTTCCTGCCGGTGCTCCGATGACGCGCGCTCGAACCAGGTTCGAGCGGAGAGCGCCGCACGAAGGGAGGGTTCTACCGCGCGCGCCGACCGAAGGGAGGGCCCCACAATGAGACTCGCCGGCAAGCGCTGCCTCGTCACCGGCGGCTCGCGCGGGCTCGGGCGCGCGATCTGCGAGGCGTTCGTGGCGGCGGGCGCGAGGGTCGCGTTTACCTATCGCACCGACACCACGGATGCCGCCGAGGCGCGCGCCGCGCTCGGCCCCGACGCGCTGGTGTTCCAGGGCAACGTCGCCGATGCCGCGCACGTCAAGGACACCGTCGCGGCCGTCGTCGCCGCGTGGGGTGGCATCGATATCCTGGTCAACAACGCCGGCATCACGCAGATCCTGCCGATCGCGCTCCTCGAGGAGGCCGACTTCGACGCGGTGATGGCGGTCAACGTGAAGGGCCCGTACCTGATGTCGCGTGCCGTGTTGCGCTCGATGATCCGCGCGCGCGCCGGGCACATCCTCAACATCGGGTCGTTCGCCTCGGAGCGCGTGATCGAGGCGCCGGTGCACTACGCGGCGGCCAAGTCCGCGCTGCGCGGGATGACCGAGGCGCTCGCCCGCGAGGTCGGTCGCTACAACATCAAGGTGAACCTCCTGTCGCCGGGGCTGCTCGACTGCGGCCTCGCGCGGATGCTGCCGAAGCACCGCGTGCAGGAGTACCTATCGCAGAACTCGCTCGGTCGCCTCGGCACCGCGAAGGAGGTCGCCGAGCTCGCGACGTTCCTGGTCTCCGACGAGAACTCGTTCATGGCGGCGGCCAAGATCGTCGCGGACGGCGGGCTATGAGCCTCGAGGCGAAGCGAGCTTTCGCGAGCTCCGGACCCATGAGCCTCGAAGCAGCCTTCGAGGCGAAGCGAGCTTTCGCGAGCTCCGGACAATGATCGACACCCGCGCGATGCTCCGCGAGGGCTACGAGAGCTATCGCCGCTACGTCAACCCGCTGGTCACGCTGCGTGCCGAGCTGCTCGGCGAGCCGACGCACATCACGGCGGTGAAGGACGGCAAGCTCGTCGAGGCGCGCGGGCTCGTCGAGGACTTCCACGGGACGCAGACGTTCGGCCACCGCCACCCGGCGATCACGGCGGCGGTCACCGAGTTCCTCGCCTCGGACTCGCCGAACTGGTTCCCGTGTCGCGTCAATCCGTACGCCGGGCTGCTCGCGCAGCGACTGTGCGAGCGCGCCGGCCCGTACACCAACGTGTTCTTCGCGAACTCGGGCTCGGGCGCCGTCGAGGCCGCGCTCAAGCTCGCGCGCGCGGCGACCGGCAAGCCGCGCGTGATCTCGCTCGACGGCGCGTACCACGGCTGCACGATGGGCAGCTGCGCGCTGATGAAGCCGGGGATGTTCAAGGATCCGTTCGGTCCGCACGTGCCGCTCGCCGGCCCGATCCCGTTCGGCGACATCGACGCGCTGGTCGCCGCGTTCCGCGAGGGCGACGTCGCCGCGGTCGTGCTCGAGCCGATCCAGCTCGAGGGTGGCGTTCGCCCGGTGCCGTCGGCGTTCCTCGAGGTCGCGTGCGAGCTCACCGCGAAGCACGGTGCGCTGCTCGTCGCCGACGAGATCCAGACCGGGCTCGGCCGCACCGGCCGGTTCCTCGCGAGCGAGCTGTGGCCGCGCCGGCCCGACGCGGTGATCCTCGGCAAGCACCTCGGCGGCGGCCTCGTGCCGATCTCGGCGATGCTGACCAGCGAGGCGCTGTTCGAGCGCGCGTACGGCGAGCACTACGCGTCGGCCGAGGCGCACAACACGACGTTCGGTGGCAGCGCGCTGTGCTGCGTGGCCGCGCTCGCCGCGCTCGACCTCTTGACCGACGACGTGATCGCGCGCGTCGGCACGATCGGGGACGCGTTCCGCGCCGATCTGACGCGCACGCTCGGTCGCCATCCGCTGTTCGCACAGGTCAGGGGCGCCGGCCTGCTCGTCGGGATCGAGCTCGTGCCCTCCGATCATCCGTGGCTGTCGTTCGAGCACTTCGGGATCGACGCGCTCACCGATCAGCCGACGATCGGCGTGCTGCTCTGCCACCGGCTCTACAAGCGCGGCTTCTACTGCTTCGCCTGCGGCCACGACTGGCGGATCCTGCGCGTGTTGCCGCGGTTCACGATCGAGCAAGCCACGCTCGACGCGTTCGTCGCCGCGGCCGACGAGGAGCTGGAGTACCTGTGCAGCCTGACGTGACCAAACGCGCGTTCGTGTTCGGCGGCAGCGGGACGGTCGGCAGCGCGGTCCTCCGCGAGCTCGCCCGCCGCGGCGTGCCGGCGACGTTCACGTTCTTTCGATCCGGTGACAAGGCGAGCGCGCTCGCCGCCGAGCTCGGCCACACCGCGGTCCAGGTCGACCTCGCCGATCCGGTCGCGACGCAGGCCGTGCTCGCCGCGCAACCGCACCCCGATCTGGTGATCCACTGCGCCGGGGTCAGCGGCGGGCTCGCCGTCGCCGAGATCGACGTCGCCACGTGGCAGCAGGCGATGGCGGTCAACGTGCACTCGGCGTTCCTCGCGTGCCAGTGGATCGCGAAGCGCGCGGCGCGCTGCGATATCGTGCTCGTCGGGGGCCTCGATCGTGCGCAGTCGCTGCCGCTGCCGGCGCACTTCGCGGCGAGCCAGGGTGCGCTGTCGGCGCTCGTGATGGCGGTCGCCCACGAGGTCGGGCGCCAAGACATCCGGATCAACCTGGTCGCGCTCGGCGTCCTCGAGGGCGGGCTGTCGAGCGGCCTCGCGAAGCGGCAGCGCCGCGACTACGAGACGTTCAGCGCGCTGCGCCGCGCCGGCAAGCCCGACGAGGTCGCGAAGTTGATCGTCTGGCTCGCGCTCGAAAATACCTATATCCAGGGCAAGGTGATCTCGGCCAACGGCGGCATCTGATGGCGCGGATCATCTACCTGCAGGGTCGCGTGATCTGCCCGCTGGCCGGCGTCGGAGTCCGCGGCGCGAACGCGAGCAATCGCCTCGTCGTCGACGATCCGGGGACGCAGGTCACCGTGACCGACGGCCGGATCGAGCTCCGCGACACGCGTGCGTGCGAAACCAAGACCGTGATCGCCGACCTCGTGTGGCTCGCGACCGCGGGCACGACGCCGTTCACGATCCACCTCGAGGTCACCAAGACCGGGCGCGCGTGGGCGATCGATCTGCACACGCACGAGCCGCCGAACATGACCCGCGAGACGCTGACCTACGAGCCGTTCGAGATCGTCGCGAACGGCGAGGTCCTCGTCGATCGCAACGCGCTCGCGAAGGCCGTCACCAAGGTCCCGCTGTCGCGCCGGCTCGGCGCGGCGCTGACCACGACCCGCGATCACCTCGCCGGCGTGACGCAGGATCCTGCGGCGGTTGGCTATCGCGTGGTCGACCGCTCGATCGGCATCGGCGCGCTCGGGCGCGGCCTCCTGCTCGTGCGCGTGCGCGTGACCTCGCTGACCGCCGACAACGCACCGCTGATCGCGTCGGGCTCGCTCGCCGCGATGCTGCGCGACGGCACCTGGGAGCTCTCGATCGAGGCGTTGACCGAGCGCGTGCTGCCCGAGCTCACCCGCCGCGATCTGGTGCTGTTCGAGCTCGCCGACATCCCGCTGCTCGCCGAGGTGCGCGCGCGCGGGCTGCGCGTCGGCCAGACGCTCGGGTTCCGCGGCATCGCGGGCGCCGGCGAGCTCCGGCTCGATCATCAGACGACCCCGCTGCCGAACGCGATCGACGTCGCGCGCGCCTACCTCGAGTTCCACATGCTCGGGGGCATGATCGCCTCGGCGGTGCGCGGCGCGTGACGGCCACCGTCGACAGGTTGTTCGCGGCGGTGCACGCCGCGCCCGACGACGACGCGGTCCGCGCCGTGCTCGCCGATCGCCTGCAGGAGCTCGGTGATCCGCGCGGCGAGCTGATCGCGATCCAGCTCGCCCATGCCAGCGGCGCCATGGATCGCGACACCCGCAAGCGCGTCCGCACGCTGTTGAAGGAACACGGCGCCGCGTGGAGCGGTCCGCTCGCGCAGCTCTGCAAGCGCATCATCTTCCGCGGCGGGTTCCCGTCGACGATCCAGATCCACCCGCGCCGGACCGAGGCATGGTCGCGGTGTGCCGGCGACCCGGTGCTCGCGACCGTCGAGGAGCTCGGAGGGCACGTGAAGGCCAATCTCATCGGTGACATCGTGCGCGCACCCGCGCTGCGCGCGCTGCGCACGCTCGCGCTCGATGCCGACCCGGTCCTCGACGCGCTCGAGGACCGCGCGCCGACGTCGTTGCGCGCGATCCGCGGGGTCGAGTGGAACGGGCGGGGAACACCCTACCGCGAGCGCTGGAAGGCTCGCGTGATCCCGTTGATCCCTCGACTCGCGGGCCTCATCGAGATCACGATCACCGCAGCCGTGCTCGAGGATGTCATCGCGAGCCCCGCGATCTCGCGCCTCGAGCGAATCGCGATGTGGGCGTACGACGCGCGCGAGCTCCCGGCGCTGCTCGCGCGGCTGCCGACCAGCGTCACGTCGGTGTGGGCGCAGAACATCACGCTCGTGCGGACACCGGCCGGCCTGACGTGCAAGGTGCTGACGCACGCAAGCGTGCTGGTCGCGACGCCGGTCGACGCTGTTCGGTCGATGCCACGCGGGACGCGGATCGAGCTCGCCGGGCCGGCCGCCGAGGCTGTCGGGGCGCGGCTCGCGCAGCTGAAGCAGAAGTTCGTCCGCGTCCCCGATCCACCCGATCCCTCCAGCGGCGCCTATGACCCCTGATGCCGCGCGATAGCGGCCTCGATACCGCGCGGGCGACCGCGATGATCCTCGTCGTCGCGACGCACGCCGCGCTCGCGTTCATGGTCACGCCGATCGGCTGGGCGATCCAGGATCGCTCGCAGCACCTCGGCGTCGATCTCTACGTCTGGATCGTGCGCGCGTTCGCGATGCCGACGTTCTTCTGGCTGTCGGGCTACTTCTCCCGCGCGGTGATGCAGGCCGGCGGCGTGCGCGGCTTCGTGCGCCACCGGGCGACGCGGATCCTGTTGCCGCTCGCGATCGCGCTCGTGCCGTGTTCGTACCTGCTCGATGCGCTGTGGGACTGGGGCCGCACGGTCGGTCACCGCGGCGTGGTCGCCGCGAACATCCCGAAGCTCCAGGCGTCCGAGTTACCGATCGAGCTCGGACACCTGTGGTTCCTGTACTACCTGCTGCTGCTGTCGATCGCGGCGCTCGCGCTCCACCGCGTCGCGCGGCCGCGCGCGCCGGTCCTCGCGATCCCGGCGACGATGATCCTCGCGGTGCTGCTCGTGATCGGCGCGCTGCAGCCCGACACGCCGCTCGGGTTCGTGCCCGACCTGCCGATCCTCGCGTATGCCGGCGCGTTCTTCACGTGGGGCTGGCTCGTCCACGCCAACCCCGACGAGCTCGCGCGCTATCGTCGCGTGGCGTGGCGTGCCGTCGCGCTCGCGCCGCTGCCGCTCGCAGTGGTGTGCCTCACGCTGTACCGCGGGCTGTCCGCGATCGATCACCCGCCGCTCCACGCGGTCATCGCCTCGGGCGCGTTCACGATCCTCGCGATCGTCGGGTTCCTCGGCCTGTGCGCGCGCTACGGCCAGCCGAACCGCGCGGTCCGGCTCGCGTCGGAGTCGTCGTACTGGTTCTACATCGCGCACCTGCCGATCGTCGTCGCGCTGCAGATCGTGCTCGCGAACGTCGCGCTGCCGGGCGTCGTCAAGTACGTCGCGATCGTCGCCGCGACGACCACGATCTGCGTCGGGAGCTACGCGGCCTTCGCGCGCTTGCGGAGCGTGTCCCAGATCAGGTCGCCCCACAGATAGAGCTCGAGATAGAACGGGTTGTTCGGTCGCTTCGGCATCGCGTCGATCCCGTAGATCGACGCCTCGGTCTCCGGCGCGTAGGTGCCGAACATCCGGTCCCAGATGATCAGCGCGCCGCCGAGGTTCTTGTCGAGGTAGCGCGGGTTCTTGCCGTGGTGCACGCGGTGATTCGACGGCGAGTTCGCCCACGGGTCGAACCACCACAGCTTGCCGATGTACGGCGTGTGCGTCAGGAAGTCCCAGGCGCTCGCGATCGCGATGACCACGCCGAGCGCGAGCGGATGGAACCCCATCGCGACGACGGGCACGAAGAACACCCAGTCGATCAGGCCGCCAACCCACGAGTTGCGTAGCCCGGTCGACAGGTTGTAGTTCGGCGAGTTGTGGTGCACCGCGTGCGACGCCCACATGAACTTCCACGTGTGGCTCGCGCGATGCGACCAGTAGTACATGAAGTCCTCGACGACGAACAGCACGACCCAGTGCCACCAGTGGTCCATCGACCAGCGAAACGGCGTCGCCGCATAGACCGCGAACAGGTTGACCGCGACGAGCGCGCCGATCACGATCCTCGACCCGACGTAGCCGATCGTGATGCCGACCGAGACGAACGTGTCGGCGATCGCGTAGTAAGCGTGCCGCAGCACGAAGTAGCTGACGAGCGCCTCGACGACGAACGCGCCGAACATGACGAACGCGGCGATCCACGGGATCAGCTCGTACAGGCTCATCTCGCCCTCATCGTAAACGGCAGAACGACCGCCCCGATCAGCAGTTGGAGATAAAATGTGGCAGCGCGAAACACGATGACCACGACGATGGCATCGGCGGGCGCGACCAGGTCGCCGAAGAACACCCCGGCCGCCGCCTCGCTCGGACCCGCGCCGCCCGGCGTCGGCATCGCGAACACGAAGCACAGGTAGACCAGCGCCCGGAGCGTCAGCGCGACGAGCGGTGGGTCGCCGAGCACGAGCGCGAGCCCGACGAGCGGCGCGATGTATGACGCGTAGTACACGAGGTGCACCGCGACGAGGATCGCGGCGCCGCGCCACGACGTGCGCTGCACGCCGGCGAGGCGATCGATCATCTTGCCCGCGACGTCGGCGGCGCTCGCGATCCGCGCCTGCCACGTCGCGCTCGCGAACCAGCCGCGGCGCGCGAACCAGCCCGCGATCCGCGCGATCAGCCGACGCGCGAGCGGCGGTCGCGCACACAGCGCGAGCACGAGCGTCGCGATGGCCGCGATCGCGACGAACAGCGCGACCGCGATCGCCGCGATCCGGTGATCGACCGGCGGGCCGAACCCGGCGATCACGAGGCCGGCACCGATCGCGAACACCAGCGCCAGGCTCGAAGTGAACTTGACGAACGGGATCGCGACCGCGGCATCCCACGGGACTCCGCGCTTGCCGAGCAGGTAGGCGACGGTCGGCTCGCCGAGGCCGACCTGGGGCGTGATCGCGGTCATCACGTGGTTGGCGACCGCGGCGTCCCACGCGTCGCGGCGCGCGATGCGCACGCCGGCGAGCCGGCCGATCACCGCGATGCGCAGCGCCTCGGTCGCGACCAGGCCGAGCGCGCCGCCGACGACGATCCCGATCACCGCGAGTGGGGTCGCGGCGACTCGGTGCCACGCGGCGCGCAGCTCGCCGAGATCGGGCGCGCCGAGGTAGATGCCGAGCGATCCGAGCGCGACCAGGCCCACGAGCCATGGCCAGCGCGGCTTCAGGGGCGGCCTCGGCCGAGCGTCACGAGCGGCGCGGCCGGCTTCGCGGCGAACCGCGCGTCGCGATCGCGGTAGAGCACGTTGTAGGCGCACGACGGGATGTTCGTGCCGTCGGGCTCGCGGATGCCGACGCAGCACTGGCGGATGCGGTCGGTGTCGAACGTGTCCTCGTCCATGTGCGCGTGGATGTAGATCGCCTTCGCGCTGCGCTCGGCGCGCCGCAGCCGCTCGGCCGGGGCGAGGCCGCGCTCGAACACCGACTGCGTGACCTCGCGCAGGCGGGCGAGCACGACGTCGGTGTCGTCGCATTGGATCTCGCCGGCCCACAGCCGGTTGATCACGTCACCGAGCTTGTGCTCCATCGCGAGCGTCGGCTCGAGATACAGCGAGCCGGCGAGCAGCTCGCGCAGGTCGGTGCCGGGCATGAACCGCGGGAACGGGATCCAGCGGCCGTCGTCGAGCCGGAGCACGTAGGTCACGAGGTAGCAGAGCGGGTGCGCGGCCGGGGAGGGCACGAAGTCCGAGACGCGCAGCATGCCGTCGGTCTGGGCCTCGAGATCGCGCAGCACCTCGACGGTCGAGTACCGGCCACGGCGATCGAAGTCGGCGCCGTTGTGGCCAGTGAACGTCATCGTATGGAGCTCGACCGAGCGGATGAAGTCCTTGGCGAGCGCGAGCTTCACGAACGCGCCGACCTCGTCATCGTTCACGCCGCGGGCGAGCACCGGCAGGAGCGTGGTCTCGACCTGATACTTCTCGAGCAGCTCGAGCACGCGCAGCTTGCCGTCGAGGAAGTTGCCGCCGAGCATCTGCTGGTTGACGTCCGGCTTGAACGAGTCGAACGACAAGACGATGCGCGCGCCGAGCTTCGCGAGCCGTTCGAGCAGCCGCTCGTCCTTCAGGAAGCGCAAGCCGTGCGTCGAGATCGTGATCCGGTGGATGCCCTCCTCGGCGCAGCGCTCGACGAGTCGCTCGAACTGCGGGTGCTGCGTCGGCTCGCCGCCGGTGAGGTTGATGATGCGGCGCTCGGGGTCGGTGACGCGCAGGTGCTGGAGGATCGCGGCGAGCTGATCCTCGGACATGTGGAACGCGCCTTCGTTCTTGTTGTGCGTGTAGCAGATCGGGCAGTCGAGGTTGCACGCCGACGTGATCGGCACGATCGGCAGCTGCGCCTGCTGCTCGTGGCTGGTGCACGGGCCGCAGTCGAACGGACAGCCCTGCGTGACTGGCTTCAGCGCGGTCGGCGCGGCGAGCACCGGCGCATAGCCCACGATCTGCTCGTACCAGTCGGCGTCGGGTGACACCTCGACCTCGCTCGCGCCGTGCGCGTCGCACACCTTGCGCATGACGACGCGCCCGCCGGTCCGCCAGACCTCCGCCGGCGCGGCGCGCTTGCACGTCGCGCACAGCGACGTCGTCGTCTTCAGCAGGCGGTCGGTCACGCGACCAGCTTGCCATCCCGCATGCGCAGCGTGCGACCGGCACGTGCGGCAACTTCGGGATCGTGGGTCACGACCAGGACCGCCACGCCGTCGGTCCCGAGCAGCGCGTCGAGCACGGCGGTCGCCGAGGCCGCGTCGAGGCTGCCGGTCGGCTCGTCGGCGAGCACGAGCTGCGGCCGGTTGACGAGCGCGCGCGCGACCGCGACCCGCTGGGCCTCTCCGATCGACAGGGTACCGGCGCGAGAGCCGGCGCGCGCGGCGACGCCGAGGCGCTCGAGCAGCCCGGTCGCCCGCGTGGTCGCCTCGCGGCGATCACCGGTCGCGCGCCATGCCGGCAGCGCGACGTTGTCGAGCGCCGACAGGTGATCGATCAGGTTCGAGTGCTGGAACACGAAGCCGATCGCGGTCAGCCGGAGCTCGGCGCGCGCGGCCGCGGAGCCCGCCCACGGATCGACGTCGCCGATCGTGACGCGACCGCCGTCGGGTCGGTCGAGCAGCCCGATCATCTGCAGCAGCGTGGTCTTGCCGCAGCCGCTCGGGCCCATCATCGCGACGGTCTCGCCGGCCGCGATCGCGAGCGACACCCCGCCGACGACCTCGCGTCCGGCGAACGTGCGGTGCAGCGCGTCGACCGCGATCACTCGAGCCTCCGCAACACGTGCGCGGGATCGGTGCGCGCCGCGCGCCAAGCCGGATAGCTGCCGGCGATCAGCGCGGTGATCGTGATGGTGGCGACCGGGCCGAGGAACGTCGCGGCGGTCACGATCGGCCGCACGACGAGCGTCTCCCACTCGAACAGCGGGTGGCCCTGGAAGTACACGATCAGCCCGACGCCGAGCAGCGAGCCGATCGCGCAGCCGATCAGCGCGACGACGAGCGCCTGGAGGAGATAGATCGCGAACACCTCGCGACGGCCGAACCCGAGCGCGACCAGGATCGCGATCTCGCGCCGGCGCTTGAGCACGTGGATGTAGAGCAGCGCCCACATCGGGATCGAGATCGCCGCGATCACCATCGCGTACGACACCGCGGCGATCGTGTGGTTCGCGCCGAGGTAGTTCGGCAGGTACGGATCGTCCTCGCGCCAGCCGATCGCGTCGACGTCGGGCACCGCGGTGGCGATCGCGGCGGCGGTCGCGGTCGCGGCCTCGTGGTCGTCGAGGTGCACGAGGATCGCGGAGGCCGCCTTGGGCTCCCCGGCCTCGCCCGCGAGGAAGCCGCGATCGACGAACGCGAACCGGTACGCACCCGCGCTGCCGGCGACGATGCCGCGCACGGTCATCGTGAACCGGCCGACGTTGTCGTCATCGATCGCGGCCTCGGGTGCGCCGAAGATCACGCGGAGCTCGACCGAGTCTCCCGGCTTCAGCGCGAACCGCTTCGCGAGCGAAGATCCGACGAGGATGCCGGTGCGGTCGCCCGGCGCGATCGCCGCGCCCCGGGTCAGGTGAAACGGCGACTCGGCGAGCGCGTCGATCCCGTAGATCGGCGTCCCGAGGAAGCGGCTCCCGGTGCCGAGCGCGCCGGGATAGACCAGGATCGGCAGGGTCGCGCGCACGCCGGGCATCGCCTTCAGGCGTGCGGCGAGCGCGTTGCCGTCGTGGAACCGCGCGGCCTCGTGGGGCTCGACCCGGATGTCGCCGGCCCCGCGCGTCAGGCCCTCCTCGACGAGCGCGACACCGAACGCGTCGAGGTTCGCGGTGTTCGCGATCTGGAACCCGGTGCCGGCCGCGATCGAGAGCGCGAGCAGGACGAGCGTGACGCGGCTCGAGAACAGGCTCTTTCGCGCGAGGAACGCGAGAAGTCGGAAGTTCCCGCGCGTTCGACGGACGCTCGCCAAGCGCTGGTTATACTCGCTCGATGCTGTGGCGTGCACTGCTCGTCGTCGCCATCGTCGGGCACGGCGCGGCCGCCGACCAGCTGTCCGACGCCGACCTCGCGCGCAAGAACACGGGCGGCTACGTCACGGCGGTGCCGCTCGCCGCGTACAGCGTCGATTTCGGGCTCGGCGGCGGTGCGCGTGCCTACTACTACTGGAACGGCGACCGCGCCGACCACCGGTTCGCGACGACGCCGTACCTCCTGCGCGTGTTCCTCAACGTGTTCGCGACCACCGAGGGGCTCCAGTATCACTGGCTCGACGTCGACGCGCCCGCGCTGCTCGACACCGCGTTCCGCCTGCGCGCACAGCTGATCTTCGCGCGCAGCAAGAACTCGAACTACTACGGCTTCGACGACCACGGGCGCGGCGCGCTGCAGTTCCCGGGCTCGCCGACCTACGCCCACTACGCCGACTACGCCGAGGCGCAGCGCCAGGTCACCGCGACCGGCGAGGCGTTCACCAAGTACGACCAGTACGACCTGATGCGGCCGGCGATCCTCGCGAGCGTGTCGCGCTCGATCCTCGATCCGCACCTGCGCGTGCTCGCCGGGTTCGGCCTGTCGTACGCACGGATCCGCGACTACACCGGCAGGACGGTGGACGCGCTCGATGCCACCGGCGCGGCGGCCTCGGCGCCCGAGGCCGAGACGCGGCTGCACGCCGACTGCGCACGCGGGGTGCTCGTCGGCTGCGCGGGTGGTCGCGACGACGTGCTCCGGCTCGGCGTCGGCTACGACACCCGCGACTTCGAGCCCGATCCGAACTCGGGCATCTACGCCGATCTCTCGATCGACCTCGGCACCGTCGCGCTCGGCTCGCAGTACGACTACGCGCGCGCGCTCGCCGCCGTCCGCGGGTTCTACAGCCCGATCCCCGACGCCGCCGACCTCGTGCTCGCGGGTCGCGTGCTGATGCAGGTGCAGTCCGCGGGCACGCCGTTCTTCACGATGGATGTTTTGCCGTTCACCGAGGACCCGCGCACCGGGCTCGGCGGTCACCGCACGCTGCGCGGGTTTCGCCAGAGCCGCTTCGTCGATCATGTGATGGCGGCGGCGTCGGCCGAGGTGCGCTGGACGTTCGCGCGCACGACGCTCTGGCACCAGCGGTTCGCGTTCATCGCGGTGCCGTTCGCCGACCTCGGCCACGCGTTCGACGACCTCGGCGAGCTCGGCGTCCACGGCTGGCGACCGACCGCGGGCGCCGCGTTCCGCGTCAGCTGGAACCTCGCGACGCTCGGCACGTTCGAGTACGGCCGCAGCGCCGAGGGCAGCGGCGTCTACATCAATTTCGGTCACATGTTCTAGCGTATCGTCGGGGCGATGCGGATCGCGGTCGTCGGGCACGTCGAGCACGTCACGATCGGGACGGTGCCGGCGCTTCCCGCATCGGGCGACATCGCCCACCTCGAGGGGCCGCGCGTGTTTCCGGGCGGCGGTGGTGGCGTCACGTTCTACCAGCTGCTCCGCGCGCCGACCGAGGTGCTGCTGTTCACCGCGATCGGCGACGACGACGCCGGGCGCTTCGTCGCCGCCGCGCTCGCGGCGACCGGCGCCACGATCCACGCCGCGGCGCGCGCCGAGCCGCACACGCGCGACCTCGTGCTCGTCACGCCCGACGCGCAACGCACGATCATCGTCGTCGGCGAGCCACTGCATCCGCGGCGCGGCGATTCGCTGCCGTGGGAGGCGCTCGCACGCTGCGACGCCGCGTACTTCACGGCACGGGATCCCGACGCGCTGATCGCGGCGCGGGCCGCGCGCGTGCTCGTGGTGAGCGCGCGCCGTCGCGAGGCGCTGATCCGCTCGGGCGTGCGCGCGGACGTCGTGGTCGGAAGCGTCAGCGATCCGCGCGAGGCCGGCACGCTCGCCGACTACCCGGTGCCACCTGTGGCGCTCGTGTTGACCGACGGCGCGCGCGGCGGTCGGGTCGAGACCGTGGCCGGCGTCGTGCGCTGGGAGGCGACCGCACCGCCGGCGACGCTCGTCGGATCGTATGGCGCGGGCGACAGCTTCGCGGGCGCGCTGGTGCACCACCTCGCGGCCGGCGCCACGCCGCTCGAAGCGGCGCGCCGTGCGGCACGGCACGGTGCCGCGGTGCTCGCGGCGCTCGTGCCACTCGACGCTCAGTTGCCGCTCTGACGTATGCTGCCGCGATGAAGTGGCAGTACCTGGTCGCGCTCGGCCTCGCCGCGTGTTCGCACAAGAAGACCGAGGCGCCCGCCGTCGGCAGCGGGGCGCTGGTCGCCGCGGATCCCAAGGCACCGGTCGCCGCGCCGGAGCCGCGCGCCCCGGTGCCCGACGGGCCGATCGTCACCACCGTGCTGACCGCGGGTGGTGGCAGCGCGACCAGCTCGGACGGCCTGCTCGCGGTCACCGTGCCGGGCGGCGTGCTCGATCAGCTCACGCTCCAGCAGATCGCGACGGACAACCCGAGCTCGGCGCGCGGGCGCGGCTATCGCCTCGAGCCGTCGGGCAAGCCGTTCGCGAACCCGGTCCAGCTCGTGTTCTCCCCCGAGCCGGGCGGCACGCTCGACGGCGCGGCCGCGACCTATCTCGACGCGCACAAGGTGTGGCTCGCGCCGCCGCAGACCCACGATGCCACCGGCGCGATCCACGTCGCGACGTCGCACTTCAGCGACTGGTCGATCTCGTCGGCGATCCGGCTGTGGCCCGATCAATCGAGCCTCGGGCTGTCGGGCAGTCGCGCGCTGTACGTCCAGATCTGCTTCGTGCCGGCGCCGACCGGCACCGACGAGCCGACGCCGATCGTGTGCCACGACCCCAAGACCGCCGGCAAGCTCCTGCGCGGCGCCACGCTGTCGGTCAATGGCATCGAGCACGGCGATGCCAGCGTCGGCAAGGTCCAGCTCGTCGACGACACCACGATCTCCTACGTCGCGCCCGCGCACGTGCCGGCGCACAATCCGGTCGCGATCTCGGTCGCGCTCGCCACGCTCCCGAACGAGCGCTTCGGTCGCCTCGTCGGGATCGCGAACGTGCTGATCTCCGATCACAAGAGCTACGTCGGGACGTTCTCGTCGCGGAGCAAGCACGCCGAGGGTGAGACGCGCACCCATGGCTACGCGATCTGGAACTACGACGCCGCGGACGCGCGCTGGCACGCGACCGGGATGCTCTACGTCGATGCCGCGCTCGGCTGTGGGATCGCGCGCGGCGGCTCGCACCGGATCGACCCGGCGACCACGACGCTCGAGATCACGCCGGGCGCCGACAAGGTGGTGCACTACACCGCGCGGATCCCCGGCGTCGAGATCGAGATGGTGCCGTGCCAGGACACCGCGGTCGAAGGGCCGATCGCCGGCACCGGTGGGCTGACGACCGATCCGGCGCAGACCGGGACCCTCGACAAGCTGGCGGACACGTTCACCGACACCGATCCGGACTTCCCGACGACGTGGACGTGGGACTTCCGCGAGATCTGATGCTGTATTCGTTCAGCGCCCGCGACACCCGCACGAACACGGCTCGCGAGGGGCTGATGACCGCGACCGGCAAGGTCGTGGTCAAGCCGCGCTACTCGACGACGGGCTCCGCGGGCGGCGAGTTCTCGTACGCGACCGAGCACAACGATCGGATCTACTTCGACGCGCGCGGCAAGCAGCTGTTTCGCTTCTCGCTGCCGACCACGGTCGCGTTCGGATCCGATGGCATCGGCGCGATGCCGTGGTGGGACGTCGGGCGCGAGCGGGTCCGCGCCGCGTTCATCGAGCCCGGTGGCGCGCAGCGCCCGATCGACGCCGACGACGTGTTCCCGCTCCACGCCGGGCTCGCCGTGGCGTGTCGCGACCGCGGCTCTCCGACGCTGACCGCCGCGTCGTGGTGGGATGGCACGAGCGGCTCCTACGGCTACGTCGACGCGCGGGGCACCTGGAAGATCGAGCCCGCGTTCAGCGGCGCCTCGGCGTTCGAGGGCGGCATCGCGGCGGTCGCGGTGCGCGCCGGCCGCGGCAAGCCGAAGTGGGGCGCGATCGACGCGCGCGGTGCGTGGCGGTGCAAGCCGGGGTTCGCGCGCGCGGTGATCGCGGGCGACGGCCTCGTCACGGTCGCCGATCGCGAGCAGCGCTGGGGGCTCGTCGATCGCGACGGCCGCGTCGTCGTCAAGCCGCGGTTCGCGATGCCGCTCCGATTCAGCGGAGGGCTCGCGGCGGCACGCGAGCCCGGCGGGGCGGCCGGCTATCTCGACGCCGCGGGCGACTGGGCGATCGCGCCGCGGTTCGCCGACGCCGGCGAGGCGATCGGCGACGTGCTGCCGGTCGCGACCGCGGGCAAGACGCGCGCGCCGAAGTGGGGGCTCGTCACCCGCACGGGCGACACGATCCTCGCGCCGACCCACGCCTCGATCGCCCGCGATCGCGCGCTGTTCCGCTACGCCGGCACCTACCTCCGCACGAAGCCATATCCGTGGGGCTACCTCGCGCCGACCGGCGAGGTCGTGTGGTCGGGACTCCGCTGAGGGCGTACGATGCGTGCGTGCGGAGCGCCGTCCTCGTGTTCGCCCTCGCGGCCTGCGGCGACAACGCCCGCTCGACCGCGTGCACCGGCGGCTATCACGTGTGTGGCGATCAGCTGCGCGACGCCGATGGTCGCGCGCTCGTCCTGCGCGGCGTGAACTTCGCGGGCTCGCACAAGCAGGCGCCGTACACCGATCCGTTCGGCCCCGCCGACTTCGCGCAGCTGCGCGCGTGGGGCTTCACGTCGCTGCGATTCATCACGACGTGGGACGCGATCGAGCCGACGCGCGGCGGCTACGACGACGCGTACCTCGACACGATCGCGACGCGGATGGACTGGGCGCGCGACGCCGGCCTCGTCGCGATCCTCGACATGCACCAGGACGTGTTCGGCGTCGGCTTTGGCTTCGACGGCGCGCCGCGCTGGACCTGCGACGAGTCGCACTACACCGCGTTCGTCGCGCGCGATCCGTGGCCGCTGAACTACACCGATCCGAACGTGATCGCGTGCTTCGACAAGCTGTGGAGCGACGACGCGCTCCAGGCCGACTTCGCGGCGATGTGGCGGCACGTCGCCGAGCGGCTCGGCGACAAGGAGGCGATCGTCGGCTTCGATCCGATCAACGAGCCGCACTGGGGCTCGCACGGCGTCGCCACGTTCGAGCGCGACACGCTGCAGCCGTTCTACGCGCGCGTGATCGCCGAGGTGCGCGCGGTGGCACCGCACTGGGTCGTGTTCGCCGAGCCGGGCAGCTCGCGCAACCTCGGGTTCGCGACGAGCCTGCAGCCGTTCGCCGAGGTCGATGTGGTCTACGCGCCGCACCTCTACGACAACACGGCGGAGACCTCGGGCGCGTTCGATCCGGCGCACCGCGCGGACATCCTCGCGAACGCGTCGGATCTGCGGCGCGAGGCCGACACGCTCGGCACCGCGATGTGGATCGGCGAGTACGGCGGGCAGGGCAGCGATCCGGGCATCGGCGACTACATGGGCGCGATCTACGACGGTGCTGCGGCGGCGTTCGCCGGCACGACGTACTGGGCCTACGGGCGCGGCGGCGGCTACGATCTGTTCGATCCGAGCGGCAACGAGGTCACGCCGCTGCTCGACGCGATCGTGCGGCCCTCGCCGTCGCGCATCGCCGGCGAGCCCCGCGCGTGGAGCTACGACGCGGCGAGCCGCACGCTCGTCGTGACCTGGAAGCCCGCCGGCACCGCGCCGACCGTGCTGCTCGCCCCGGCGCGCGTGTATCCGCAGGGCGTCCATGTCGCCTGCGACTGCACGGTCGAGCTCGTCGGCGACGAGGTCCACCTGACGGCGACCGGATCGGCCGACGTCACCGCGACCGTCACGCCGTGAACGCTCGGGCTTCGCCCTTGCTGCTCGCGTCGTTCGGGCTTCGCCCTTATTGTTCATGACGCGAGCTGCTCGCGTCGTTCGGGCTTCGCCCTCACTTCTTGAACGGGTGACAGCCGGTACAGGTCTGCGCGGTCGGTTCGTGGTTCACGCGATCGCGATGGCAGGTCAGGCACGCCGTGCGCTCGACCCTGGTCGCGAGCTCGTGCGGCACGTGGCAGGTCGCGCACGTGCCGTGGTTGGCGACGGCGTGGAGCCCCGGCAGCTTCGCATGGCAGGTGCTGCACGCCGGTGGTGCGCTCGGCGGTTGCGGACCGTGCGGGCGATGACAGGTCGCGCACGCGACGGCGTGACCGTGGACGGACTTGCTCTCGGCGACGTGGCAGGTCGCGCACGCCGGCGGCGGCCGCCCGGGCTGATGCGGCGTGTGGCAGCTCGCGCAGTTCTGGTGACCCGCGGGTGCCGAGCTCGCCTCGGGGCGATGGCAGCTCGCGCACGTCTTCGGCGGTGTACCCGGCGCGTGCGTCGCGTTCGCGTGACAGCTCGCGCAGTCGGCGTGACCGGTGTGCGCCGTCGAGCTCGCCTTGTCGGCATGGCAGGTCGCGCAGGTCGCGAGCTTCGGCGGCGGACCGTGCACCGTGTGGCACAGCGCACACGCCGCGTGACCGGTGTTCGCCGTCGAGGTCGCGCGCGCCGTATGGCAGTGGCCGCAGGTGGCCGCGGTGCTCGCCGGCTTGCCGCCGTGGGGCGTGTGGCACTCGAGGCACTTCGCCGTGCCGTGGGTCTCGGTCTTGTGGCAACCGACGCACGCGAGTGCCTTCTGCTCGACGGGCAGCGCATGCGAGTGCACCGGATGACACGTCGCGCAGTTGCCGCCGGGATGCGCGACCTGGATCGCGTGACACGTCGTGCAGGGGCGCGGCGCGTCGCGGTGCGGGTCGTGACACGACGTGCACGCCGGGTGGGACTTGACGGCGAGCACCGGTCGATCGCGATGGCAGCTCGCGCACGGCGCGACCTCGACCTTGCCGAACGCGTGCGGCTGGTGGCAGCCGGTGCACTGCGGATGCCCGATCGTCGTCGCGGCGGCCGTGATGCGGAGCGGCGTTGGTTGCTTCGCGTGGCAGGTCGCGCAGCTCCGATCGGCGGTGTGGGCAGACTCGTGGACGCCGTGACAGTCGAGGCAGCCGCGCAACCCGGCGTGCTTGGTCGTCTGCGCGGCGTGGCACTGCGTGCACGGCTGCGGATCGAGCGACGGCGCCTTGTGCGCGTGGTGGCACGACGCGCACGGTTGATCGGCGTGCGCTCCGACGGCGGCGTGCGTGCCCTGGACCTGCGCATGACATCCCATGCAGGTCACCGTCGCGACGCGCGCGAACACGTGGCAGTCGAGGCAGCGCGGCGCGTTCGCCCCGGGGTGCAGCGGCGTCGCGACCGCGGGGTGACACGTCGCGCACAGCACCGCGGGCGGCGGCGCGAAGCCGGTCGCGCCGTGGCACGCGGCGCACTCGACCTTGCCGACGTGCGCGAGGTGTCCGGGGCTCGGCTGCACCACGAGGTACGCGACCGGGACCTGGTCGGGCACGTGCGTGTCGACGTCGCCGCATCCCGCGACGACGATCGCGAGCACGAGCAGGCGGCGGATCACGGTCGCGGTCCGTGACACAGCCGGCACGGCAGCGCGCTCAGCGGCAGCCGGCTCGACCAGCCCGCCGGATGCGGGTTGCCGCCGATCCCCCCGACCGCGTGGCACTTGACGCACAGCGCCTCGCCGGCACCGCCGTGGCAACTCGCGCACGCGACCGGATCGCGCCGCGCCTCACGACCGTGCTGGTTGCCCGCCGCGCCGAGCCCGACCCAGTTGTTTGGGTGAGGGCTGCGCCGACCGTCGCCGGCGATGCCCTTCGCGAGGTGGCAACTCTCGCAGCGCGCCGGCGCGTGACACGTCGTGCAGGTGCCCGGCTCGGCGCGCGCTTCGAGCGCGTGGCGCGCCGAGAACCCGGCGCGGTGGACGCTCGGCGCGAACGGATCGGCGAAGTGCATCGTCGCGGGCAACACGACGACGTTGGCGCCGTGACACTCGGTACAGAACTTCTCCTGATGGCACGACTGGCACGAGTCCCCCGACGACGCGGCGCGCGTGCCGTGCTCGCGTAGCCAGTCGCCGTCGTGCACGAGGTGGCTGCGCGGCACGAGCTTCTCGTCCTCGAGCCCGCGGTGACACGTGGTGCAGGTCCGGGCGTCGCGCGCGGCGTCGTGCGCGTGACACGCGAAGCAGGTCGCCATCGGTGGGCGCAGGTGGTCGTCACCCTCGGAGATGCCGACGTGACAGTGCATGCAGTTGCCCTTGGCGTCGGCGAGGTGCTTGGCGTGATCGAACACCAGGTGATCGCGCGCCTCGACGAGCTCGGCGATCGCGCCGTCGGCGACGTGACATCCAAGGCACGGATGCGAGTCGTGCGGCTTCTGGTGGCAGGTCACGCACGCGGCCGCATCCGGAATGTGGAGCGCGGCCGAGCCGGATCCCATGTTCGGATGGCACGTCGTGCACGCGACGCCGGCGAGGACGTGCTTGCGGTGCGGGAACGCGGTCGACGTGGTGTGCGTGATCCCGAGGATGCCAGCGCACGCCGCGAGCGCGAAGCACGCGACGATCGCGAGGCGCTTCACGGCTTGCCCCAGCGGCGCCCGAGCTGCGCGAGCAGGTCGACGCGATGGCGATACTCGGGAGAGGCCGACGCCTCGGCTGCGATCGCGGCCTGCCACGTGCCGTCGTCCCAGCCGAGCGCGACCAGCGCCCACGGCCACACCACGCCGAGCCCGCGATCGTGATCCGGGATCACGAGCTCGAGCTCGGTGCTCGCGGCGAGCCGATGCGGCAGCGCGATCCGTGCGGCGCCGCGCAGGCCGGTCCACTGATCGGCGCCGACCCCATCGCGGCGCAGCTCGCCCGACAGCGCGCTCTTGCCGCGGTCGTCGAGGCGGAGCCTGGCGCGCGCGACGATCTCGGGAGCGACCTCACCCGCGGCGTAGCGCACGCCGACGTCGCCGCCGAGGTCGAGCCGCGGCGCGAACTTCCAGCTCAGCGTCGTGCCGCCACGCACGGCCGGCATGTCGCCGAGCACCGAGAATAGCGACGTCGCCGGCAGCAGATGCGACGCGGCGCGATAGCTGGTGAACAGCTCGACGCGCAGCTCGCGGTAGCGTCGGCTCGCGGTGGCCGAAGCCTCGGCGATCCCCGGGTTCGCGAGATCATAAGCGAGCTTCGCGCCGACGTCGTCACGCTTGCCGAGCGACGCGCCGCCATCGACGCCGACCTCCTCGCTCGCGAGCCGGCCGTACTCGCGCTGCTCGGCGTACGCGATCCCGACCGAGCCGATCTCGCCGAGCCGCCGCGCGATGCGCCCACCCACGATCCAGTTCCAGCTTCGCGCGGTCGCGAGCCCGGGCAACACCGGCACGCCGGCGAACGTCTCGAGGTCGAAGCGCTTCGGGAGCAACACGCGCGCCGAAGCGCCGTCGAGCTGCACCGGCCGCAGCGCGCCGGCGGACTCGATGAACCGGCCGACCCGTAGCGCGCGCGTGCCGTCGAGCGTGTGCGCGCGGATCGCGAGCACGAGGACATCGGCGTGCTCGCCGGTGATCGTCTGCGCGCCGGTCCACACCAGCGCCTCCGCGGTGACGCCGTGACCGGCATCTCCGTCGGCGCTCACGGTGACGAGCCCGGCGGGCGCGGCGGTCGTCGCGAGCGCGTTCGCCGTCAGCACGATCGGATCGGCCGTCGCGCGAGAGCTCGCGCACAGCGCGGCGACGACGAGCGCCTTCACTTCGCGGCCGCCCGAGCTCGCCTGATGTCGCGCACGACGACGACGAGGTAGATCCCGAACGCGACGGTGCCGAACAGCTGGCCGAGCGTCATCGCGAGCATGACCGGCAGTGGCGTCGGCGCGACGATCGACCACACCATGAGCGCGAGCCCGAGGAGCGTGAGCACGGCCGAGACGCGGAGGGCCGTCACATCGGCACCTTGGAGAACGGATGGGCCGGGCCGTGACATCCAGAGCTCGCGCAGCTGATCGAGCCGTCGCGCAAGCGCGGCAGGAGGCTGGCGTGCTCCTTGACCGCGTTCCAGATCGGCGCCTCGGTCGAGTGGCAGTGCATGCACGTCGAGTTCTGGAACGGCGTGCGGATGTGGATCGACTTGCGCGCGTCGGCGAGCGACGTGTTGCGGTAGTCGAGGACGTAGAGGTAGACGTGGCGCAGGCCGCCGAGCTTGGTCAGCACCGTCCCGTACATCCCGTAGTTCGCGTGGCAGCCGTAGCAGTTCTCGTCGCCGAACAGCTTGTTGCGTGCGTGGCGGGACGCGAGCGTCGTGCTGTGGACGTCGTTCGAGTCGTCGCTGTACGGCGTCATCACGTGGCACGAGCCGCAGAACTCGCGCGTCTTGGTCGCCTCGAACCCCGCGACGTTGCCGGTCGTCGCGGTCGCGATCGGCAGGATTCCGATCGCCATGAGGAGCACGAGTTTCGTCGCGTGCGTGAGCAGCGGCCGGCGCACGAGGAACCAGATCACGAGGAGCGCCGAGCCCCCGGCGCACGCCAGCGCGACCGCGAAGATCGGGTTACTGGAGATCCACTCGACCATTGATGTGCTCGCTCGTCCCGCCGCTGACGATGATGGTTCCGGCGGCGTCGATCGTCCTGGGATGGCAACTCGCGCACATCGTCAGCGTCATCGCCGCCGTGTGCGGAGCCGAGGCCGGCGGGACGCCGTGACAGCTGCCGCAGAACACCTGACCGGTCGACGTCCACACCGGGCGCGCGTTGCCATGACAGGTCGCGCTCGCGCAGGTCTGCGCCGTGCGGTCCCAGCCGAGGCCGAGGTCGACCTCGGCGGGCGCCGGCGTGTCGATGTGGCCCGGCGAGCCGAGCTGGGTCGGGACGAGGTGGCAGGTCGCGCACGGGACCGGTGCCGACAGGCGCGCGCTGCCCTGCAGGTGCGCCTGATGCGCGCCGACGCCGATCGCGGTCGTGAACCGGTTGCCGGCGAGGTCGTTCGGCGGGGCATTCGACGCGAGCGAGCCGTGGCATCCGTTGCAGCCGGTGCCGAGCTGCACGATGCCGTCGACGTGTGGCGCGGATCGCGGATGGCAACTCGCGCAGTCATCGCGCACGTGGCTCGCGGGCGGATTGCCGTGACACGTCGTGCACGCGCCGGTCGCGGGCGCGTTCCATCGCGGCGAGCCGGTGCCGTGGCAGTACACGTTCGTGCAGGTCTCGCCATCCCACCGCGCTGGCCCGGCCAGCACACCGAACGTCACCGTCACCGGCTTCGTGATGTGGCCGTCGTCCCAGCGCGCCGGCACGACGTGACACGCGCTGCACGCGACGGCCTTCGCGGCGTGAAACGGATGGGCGTTGCTCGTCGGTCCCGCGGCATGACACGTGGTGCACGCGGTCGGGCCCTCACGATGACAGCCGAGACACGACACCTTCGCCGTGCCGCCGCTGAAGTCGTCGCCATGGCACTTCGCGCACAGCGGGAAGTCCCAGTTCGCCGCGCGCAGCACGGCGCCGTGAAAGTTCGGGCTCGCCGGATCGAGGATGCCGGGTGCGTGGACGTCGACCGTGCAGTCGGTCGTGCACGGTCCGGACAGCGTCCGCTCGTCGGCGCAGCTCGCGAGGAGGAGGATCATCCAGATCGCCTTCACGGCATCCCGTGCAGCGCGCCGGCGTCCTCGACCTTGCCGGGGCCGTGGCAGGTCGCGCACGCCTCGGCGCCGTCGAACGTCGTGTTGGTCAGCGCGTGCGCCGCGGTCGCCGGCGAATCGTGGCAGCTCGTGCACGCCGACGTCTGCGGCTGCGTGACGATCGTGCGCGTCGCGGTCCAGAACGGTGCGTCGCAGAAGTTGTTCGCGTCGTTGCCGGGAGGCTCGCTGCAACTCATCACGACCGACGTGCTCGGCAGGTACGCGGTCGACGCCGCGAGCGGCAGCGTCCAGTTCTTGCTCGTGTGGCACATCGCGCACGCGGTCAGCGGTGCGGGGTAGCGCGTGGTCGCGAAGTCGTGCGGCGTGCCGCCGGGGTTCGCCGCGCTCGGCAGCGGAAAGCCGCCGAGGACGTACGGCTGCGACAGCGCCGTGCCGGCGTGGATCTTGTGGACCATGTGGCGAAAGTCGATCGTGTCGCCGAGTACGTTCGCGGTGCCTTCGAAGCGCGGCGCGCCGACCGCGTCGGTCCCGCCGGGGCTGTGGCACATCACGCAGTACTCGGGTGACTTGCGGGTCCCACCGTGCGCGGCGAGGTCGTAGTGACAGCCGTTGCAGGTCTCGCGCGCGACGATCGCGCGCCGCGGTACCGGCGTCGCATCGGTGACCGCGAACGCGAGCACCGGGTTGACCGACGCGTAGCGCGGATCGGCCGGCGTCGGCTGGATGTAGCCGTCGAGCGCGACCGCGTAGCTGCCGGTCGCGGTCGCCGGGATCGCCGCGCTCGCGGGGAACTGGTAGGCGTAGGTGCCGGTGCTCGCGTCGACCACCGCGAGCGTGCCGACCGCGCCGTTGCCGACGATCTTCGCCTGCCACTCGATGGCGTAGTCGGTCGTCGGGCCCGCGATCGTCGCGGTCACGCTGTTGAGCGGCTGCGCGATCAGGTCGCGCGGCGCGCCGTTCACGAGCACGCGGAACGTCAACGTCGGCGTCTGGCCCGGTCCGGTGTTCGCGATCGACGCGATCGACAGCGCGACCGTCGTCGCGTTCGGGGCGAGCAAGCCGACGAGGTGCTTGTCGGCGATGCCGGCGAGCCCGCCGCTCGCGGGGTGACACACCGCGCACATCGCGTTGTCGGGCTGGGTGCCGCCGCCGTGCAGCACCATGCCCGCGGGGACCGGCAGCTCGAACGAGGTCCGATCGTGACACGACGTGCAGGCCGCCTTCGCCGGCGCGGTCTTCCAGCGATCGGCCTCGGCGCCGACGTGACACGAGGTACAGCGCGCGATGTCCTCTGGGAACGCGACGGTCGAGAAGTCGTGGAGCCCCTGGTTGTAGCCGATGATCTGATATGGCGTTCCCGCGAGCACGCTCGGCAGGCTCTCGCCGCGATGGATCCGGTGCGCCATCACCTTGAAGTCGACGGTGTTCCCGGTGTCGGGATCGCTCGACTGCGGCTGGTGACACAGGATGCACTGACTCGGCTCGGTCCACCGGCCACCGTGCGCGTCGAGCGCCTGGTGGCAGCCGTTGCAGGTCGCGCTCGAGACGACCTCGCGCGTGGCAACCGCGCCGTGATCGGGTCGCGCGGACAGCTCGGCGCGCGCGATCGCCGGACCGCGCGTCGCGAACCCGGCGACGGTCTGCGTCGCGGTCGGGTCGAGGCCGGTGAGCGGTGCGACGAAGTCGTAGCGATAGCTGCCGAGCGTCGCGTCGACGACGTGGAGCGTGCCGTTCGCCTCGGTCGTCGCCTGCGTCGCGCTCGCGCCGGTGATCGGGCTCGTCTGGGTCGCCGTCGTATAGGCGGTGTACTGCGCGGGCGATCCGTCGGCGTTCGTCGCCAGCTGTGCGAGCACGAAGCCGAACCCGACCGCGCCCTCGGTCAGCCGGCCGCTCGCGTCGAGCCCGACGTTGTTGCCGTCGGTGAGCGTGAAGCCGATCGAGGCCGCCGCGCCGTCGAACGCGAGATCGGTGACGACGATCGCGACGCCTTCGGAGGTGAGCCACGGCGCGAGTGGCGTGGTGGCGTCCGGACTCGCGGGCGCGTCGCCGGCGGGATCGCCGGGAGGTCCACCAGGACCAGGTGGTCCGGCGGGTCCTTCGCAGGCCGCGAACGAGACCGCGACCACCGCGATGAACCTGCGCATCAGGCCGCCGGGTTCACAGACCGTGCCGCACCGATCGCCTCATCATCGTGCGTCGATCGCGCGGGACCTGCGTCGCGGCTCGACGCTCGCGCAATCCGTGCGCGATTCTCACGGTGGGCGCTCGCGAGCGGATCGAACCTTCGGGTCTCGTGCTTGCAGCCGTGAACGACATGAAGCTGCCGGACCACCACCAACGAGTCGTCGCGACGTGTCGGACCATGCTCGCGTGCGCCGCGACCGATGATCCGCGCGCGCTGACCGCGAGCTGGGCGGCACTCGAACACGCGCTGCGGGCCCACATCGCTTTCGAGGAGGAGACCGTGTTGCCCGGCTACGCGATGTACGCGCCCGACGACGCGCGCCAGATCCGCGAGGACCACGTCCGGATCCTCGCGCTCGTCACGCCGCTCGGGGTCGACATCGAGCTCCACGAGGTCCGCCTCGCGCGCCTCCGCGAGCTCGTCACGGCGCTCGAGATCCACGCCCTCCACGAGGACGTCACCATGTATCCGTGGGCCGCGAACAACCTGGCGCATGCGATGCACGAGCTGGCGTCATGAAGATCCGCGAGATCATGCGGCCGGCCGTCATCTCGATCGACGAGTCGACGTGTCTCGGCGAGGCCTACACGACGATGCATCGGAGCGAGATCCGCCATCTGCCGGTGACGCGGTCGGGCGTCGTCGTCGGGATGCTCTCGGAGCGCGACCTGCTCGCGGCGCGCGCGATCGCCGATCGGGGCGCGTGGTGGAACGTGACGGCCGCGCACGCGATGCACACGCCGGTCAGGACGGCGACGCCCGATGACACCGTCGACAGCGTCGTCGAGCGCATGGCGCGCGAGAAGCTCGGCGCGATGCCTGTCGTCGACGGTGACCGGCTCGTCGGGATCGTCACGGTGATCGACGTCCTCCAGTGCAGCGTGGCGGCGGTGCCGGTCTCGACCGCGCGCGACGCGATGACACCGTTCCCGATCACGATCGATCCCGAGGCGTCGCTGCTCGATGCGGTCTCGCTGATGATCGATCACAAGATCCGGCACCTGCCGGTCGTCGACCGGGCCGGCAAGATCGTCGGCATGCTCTCGGAGCGCGAGGTGCGTACCGCGATCGGCGACCCGCTCCGCTATCGCGAGCTCCCGGCGAGCCTCCCGCGCCACACCGTCGGCCAGGTGATGGCGATCGCGTCGCCGCAGGTCGCGTTCGACCGCCCGCTCGGCGAGCTGGCCGTCCGGTTCGCCGAGGATCGACTCGATGCCGTGTCGGTCGTCGATCGGTTCAACGCGCTGATCGGGATCGTGTCGTATGTCGACGTGCTGCGCGTGTTGGCCGCCTGAGGAGCCACCGTGGCGGATCTGTACCGTGCGGATCGGACGGTGTGCGGAATCGACCACGACGGCGCGATAGCGGGTGAGTAGGGGTGGGAGATCTTCCGTGGTCAGCCACTTCGTCGACGACGCCGGCAGACGCAGTTCTTGCGCCACGCCATGCTCGAACGCCCGTTGCACGTAACCCGAGCGCGCCGATGGTCGCGAGCCTCGCCAAGACCACGAGGACCCACATGGCGGTGCGGAGTGCGCCGCCGTGAGAGGAACCTGGGGTACGCGCGATGCACTAGCCTGGTCTGTGACCTCAACCAAGCTGGCGGGATTCGCGCTCGTGCTCGCGGCGTGCGGCTTCGCAGGGCACGGCGACGACGATGTCGCATCGTCGATCCCGACGGTGGTATCGAGCTCGCCGGTCGACGGCGCGCCGGCAGCGTCTCTCGATGGCGCGCTCACGGCGACGTTCAGCGAGGCGATGGATCCGAGCTCGCTCACCGCGATCAGCTTCACGCTCGTGTCGGGCACGACCGCGATCGCGGGCACCGTCAGTTACGCTGACTCGATCGCGACGTTCCGACCCGACGTCGATCTCGCGAGCGACGGGCACTACACCGCGACGATCACGACGGGTGCGAACAGCGATGCCGGGGTCGCGCTGTCGGCGAACTACACGTGGAGCTTCGTCGGCGATCGGCTGCTCGGCCCGGGCGGACCGCCGGTGAACCTCGGCACCGCGAGCACCTACGCGGTCCTCGCCGAGGCGAGCATCAGCGGCACCGGCGCGACGATCAAGGGCGACCTCGGGCTCAGCCCGGCGGCGGCGAGCTACATCACCGGGTTCTCGTTGATCCCGCGCGTCCCGATGACCTACACGACCTCGGCCCAGGTCACCGGCAAGGTCTATGCGGCGGACTACCTCGAGCCCACGCCGACGAACCTGGGCGTCGCGCTCGCCGACCTGCGCGCCGCGTATGCCGATGCCGCCGGGAGGACCGCGACCACGCTCGAGGTGACCGGCGCGATCGGCGGAGTCACGCTCGGACCGGGCGTGTATCGCTGGGTCGGCGCCGTCACGATCCCGACCAGCATCACGCTCGCGGGGCGACCGACGGACGTCTGGATCTTCCAGATCGGCACGACGCTCGACGTCGCGGCCAGCACCGAGATCGTGCTCGCGAACGGGGCACTCGCGAGCAACGTGTTCTGGCAGCTGCCCGGCGCGGTGACGCTCGGCGCGAGCGCGCACCTGCGGGGCACCGTGCTGACCGCGACGTCGCTGACCTCCGGTGCGGGCACGTTGATCGACGGGCGTGTCCTCGCGCAGACCGATGTCACCATCACCGGAAGCACGATCGTCCTCGACTGACGCCTACTCGACGGCGACGAGCTGCTCGGCCTGGAACGCCTTGCCGGCGAACCCGGGCTCGGAGCCGTTGCCGGTCGTCAGCGTCACGATCACGGTGCATTTGCCCTTGGCCGCGCGCACGAGGGTGCGCGTGCGATCGCGACCGCCGGTGTCCTGCGCGCCGAGCACGTCGCCGTACGCCGCGACGCCGGCGCAGTCCGTGCCGAGCGTCCAGTCGATCGACGCCTCGCCCGCGAGCTCGCGGCCGCCGGCGACGAGGTGCGCGCTGAACGAGTCGGCGATCTCGTGCGTGGCTCCGATCTTCTTGGGCCCGCTGATCGTCGCGCCGGTCGGCACGACGGCGAGCTCGTCGTAGCTCGTCTTCGGGCACGCCACGCTGATCTTGCCGGGACCGACGACGAAGCGCGGGCCCTTCGCGGGCGTCGCGCTGTCGGTCGCGAACACGCCGGGCGCCCCGGCATACGTGCAGTCGTCGGCGCCGAACAGCATCGAGCCACCACCGACATAGGTGCCGACCGCGTGCTGGCCGGGGTCGCTCGCGTGCGAGCCGCCGCAGGCCGCGAGACCGAGGACGAGGGCGAGCTGCTTCATGATCTGGGTGTAGCGAACTTCGGGCGTGAAATCCCGTCGAGGTCGAGGTTTGCCAGATCGTTCAGGCGTCGTTCACCGTGGCCAGGTACCGCGGCCGCTTGCGCAGCTTGGTCGCCTGCTCGTACGCGTAGGCGTAGCCGATCAGCTTCTGCTCGGTGTACGGCGCGCCGAAGAACGACAGCCCGACCGGCAGGCCGCCGATGTCACCCGCCGGCACCGTGACGTGCGGGTAGCCCGCGACCGCCGGCAGCGTCGAGCAGCTCAGGGAGCCCGCGTCGCCGTTGATCGGATCGATCATCCACGCGGGACCGTTGGTCGCGGCGACGAACCCGTCGAGCTTGTGATCGGCCATCACCTTGTCGAGCAGCTGCTCGCGCGCGATCTTCACGCACTTCGCGCGCGCGTCGAGATAGGCCTTGTCGGTCAGCGAGCCCTTGCCCTGTGCGGCCTCGAAGTTCTCCTGGCCGAACGCGCGCATCTCGCGTTCGGCGTTGGCCTTGTCGAACGCGATCGCGTCGGCGAGCGACCGGATCTTGGTGTCGGGGCCGCGCTTGTTGAGGTACGCGGTGAGCTGCGCCTTGAGCTCGGTGAGCAGGACCTCGAGCTCGGCGGGCCCGAGCTCCGGCGGCGCCTTGAGCTCGGCGGGATCGACGAGGATCGCGCCGAGCTCGGTCAGCTTCGCGAGCGCGGTGACCATCAGCGCATCGACGCGGCGGCTGACGCCGAAGAAGCCGGCTCGCGGCACGCCGAGGCGCGCGCCCTTCAACGCGCCGGCGTCGAGACCCTTCGCGTAGTCGATCGCCTGCGCCGGGCGCGCGGTCGTCACCGCGTCCGTCGGATCCGGTCCGGCGATCGCGGTCAACAGGATCGCGGCGTCGGTGACCGTGCGCGCGAGCGGCCCGAGCGTGTCCTGGCTGCCCGAGATCGGGATGACCCCGCTGCGACTGACGAGGCCGACGGTCGGCTTGATCCCGACGAGCCCGTTGCAACTGGCGGGCGACACGATCGATCCATCGGTCTCGCTGCCGATCGCGGCGGCGCACAGGTTCGCGGCGGCGGCGACCGCCGAGCCGCTGCTCGATCCCGACGGCGTGCGATCGAGCGCGTACGGGTTCCGGCACTGGCCGCCGCGCCCGCTCCAGCCCGAGCTCGACACCGTGCCGCGGATGTTCGCCCACTCCGACAGGTTCGACTTCGCGAACACCAGCGCGCCGGCCGCGCGCAGCTTGACGATCGCGAACGCGTCGGCCGCGGCGTGCGTGCCCTCGAGCGCGAGCGAGCCGGCGGTCGTCGTCATCTTGTCGCCGGTGTCGATGTTGTCCTTCACGATGATCGGCAGGCCGTGCAGCGGGCCGCGCAGCTTGCCGGCCGCGCGCTCGGCGTCGAGCTGCTGCGCGATCGCGTCGGCCTCGGGGTTGATCTCGAGGATCGCGCGCAGCATCGGGCCGGCCTTGTCGAGCGCCTCGATCCGCGCGCGATACTTGGCGACCAGCGACTTCGAGGTTTCCGCGCCCGATGCGAGCTTGGCGGCGAGCTCGGCGAACGTCAGCTCCTCGAGGTCCTGCGCCGGGATCGCGGCGACCGCGGCGTCGACCGGTGGTGGCATCGACGTCGGCGTCGGCGTCGGCGGGGGTGTTGGAGGTGACTTCGACTCGCCGCAGGCGGGCAGGGCCGCGCCGACGAGGAGCGCACCGTAACGGAAGACATCGCGTCGATCGGGATCGGCCATGCGGCATCGTAACGGATCGTTACCATCGCGTCGCCGGGCGCCGCCAAGCGCGCGAGTTTGCTCGGCCGCCGTCGGGCACGCGCGATGCTCTAGCTGTCGACCATGAGCACTCCAGTCATGGTCGTCGTCGAGCTCCTCGCCCAAGCTGCCCTGGTCCTCGGCGGAATCGGAATCGTCGTCGCGATCAGTCCACGACGATCGCGATCGGCCACATCGTCGCGTCCACTGCAGTATGCGACGCGATGAGGAAGATCGGCACGGTGCTCCCGCTGACGGCGTTCGCCGGCACGGTGACGTGAAGCATCGTCGTGTCACCGTTGTTGAGCGACGCCTTGTCGAGCTTCACGTGAATCAGGAGCGAGCGCGCCTGGGTCGTCAATCGCCAGTCCGCGACCGGGCCGGAGGACCAGCCGGTGACCGCGAAGTCGACCGTCGCGCCGGCCGCGGCGTGCTGGGTTCCGATCGGGCTCACGGTCGCGCCAAACGCGGGTGACGTCGGATCCGCCGGCACGCAAGGCTCCTTGCCCGCGGCGGCCGCGGCGTTCGACCACGAGCGCTGCGCGACGAACGTCGCTTCGCGCACGAAGCGCTCGGGCGCCTCGCACAGGTCGCCGTCCTCGACCTCGAACTCGAACGCCGTGTACCAGGCATCGGTCGGATCCGGCCGCAGCTGGTACGCCGGAGCGCTGATCGGCGCGGCATCGGTCGAGGCCTCGATGACCTCGTGCGACACGATCATCTCGATGGTCTCGATCGCCGTGAGGCCGGTGATGCTCCCGCCGCAGTCGGGGATCGCGGAGTACGCGAAGTTCTGGCCATTCGCGTGGACCTCGCCGTGATAGCCGCCGAAGCTCGAGCAGCTCTTCTTGACGATGCCGTTGACGAACGTCGTCGTGATCTGGGTCGTCGACGGGTAGTAGACGATGTAGAGCGCGTCGGCGAGGTTCGCCGGCCGCGGGATCGAACCGTCCATCACGCCGGCCGCGAGGTACGCCTCGATCTCCGCCGACGTGATCATCGGCATCGGCGTCTCCGGGCGATGCGCGACGCCCGCGACCGCGCCGGGTCCCACGCCGTACTCGGCGCCGACCGCGGCGAGCCAGTCCGACGTGACGATCCAGCTCGCGAACGCCTCGAAGGTCGCGGCGCGCGGATCGTTCGCGAACGTCACCGTGACGATCTGCGGATGCGCGAGCCGCGGGCCGCCGAGATCAGGGAGCTGCGGATACGCGGTGTGCGCGGCGACCCCGAACGCATCCGGCATCGCATCGGCCGGTGCAGCGTCGTTCGATCCGCAGGCGGCGACGGCGACGAGGGCGAGCAGCGCTTTCATCGCGGCAACCTATCACCGAGGGGCGTCGGTCGGCTCGAGGTCGTACAGCGATGGCTGCCGCGTGAGCCGCCAGCCGAGCGCGACGAGGCCGGCGAGGACGATCGCGATCGCGAGCACGAGGATCGCCGTGCGTGCGGGTCGGTTCACGCCGCGAGTATGCCGCGGTTGACAGCGAATTGCCCAGGGGTTATATAACGTTCAGGTTATGAACAAGTCGACCGCACGTCTCGACGCGACGTTCTCGGCGCTGGCCGACCCCACGCGTCGCGCGATCCTCGCGCGGCTGACGGCGGGCGAGGCGAGCGTCACCGAGCTGGCGAAGCCGTTCGATCTCAGCCAGCCCGCGATCTCGAAGCACCTGAAGGTGCTCGAGCGCGCCGGATTGATCTCGCGCGGCCGCGATGCGCAGCGGCGGCCGTGCCGGATCGAGGGGCCCGCGCTCGGCGAGGTCACCCGCTGGCTCGAGCGCTACCGCGAGTTCTGGGACGAGAGCTTCGATCGACTCGACGACGTGCTGGCCGAGCTCAAAGGAAAGCAGGGCAAATGACGCCGATGAAGCGAACGAAGATCGTGGCCGATCCAGTCGAACCGACCATCCTCATCACGCGCTGGTTCGACGCGCCGCCGAACCTCGTGTTCGAGGCCGCGTCGCGCCCCGAGCTGATCAAGCGCTGGTGGGGCATCCGCGCGCAGCAGATGATCGTGTGCGAGGTCGATCATCGCGTCGGCGGACGCTGGCGCTTCGTGCTGCGATCGCCCGACGGACGCGAGGACGGCTTCCGCGGCGTCTACAAGGAGATCGTGCCGAACCTGCGGCTGATCCAGACCTGCATCTACGAGCCGTTCCCCGATCTCGAGGCGATCGAGACCGTGAACTTCATCGCCGACAACGGCGGCACGCGGCTCGAGGTCTTCGTGCGCCACACGACGATGCAGGGGCGCGACGCTCACCTCGGCGCGGCGTTCGAGGAGATGCACACCCGGCTCGCCGAGCTGCTCGTCACGCTCGACGACACAGCACGAAGTAGTGATCGAGCGGACGCTCGCGCTTGAACGCGGCGCCGACCGACACGTGCGCCGAGACGCGTCGCATGAAGTCGCGCGTCGCCTCGTAGACGAAGCGCTGGAGCCGCCAGTGATTGTCGACGACGCGCGGCCAGCCGGCGGCGACCTCGCCGTCGGGCACCTGGAAGTAGTCGACGACGATCGCGCCGCGCGCCGACCACGCCGGGCGCTCGGCGGTCGGGATCGCGACGAAGTAGCCCGGGCCGATCAGCCGACGCGTCGGGCCCTCGTTGTAGCCGAACAGGCGCGCGCCACCGTCGGACGGTCGGCAGAAGCGCTTCTGGAACCGGCGCAGCGCCGGCAACACCGGCAGCGTGTTGACGCCGTCGTGGATCACCTCGTCGCGCGCGGCGGCGGTGCCGACGAAGTGCGCGAAGTCGATCGGCCTGGCGTGCGCCGCCTTGTCGAACAGCGTGCGCTGGCGAGCGCGCCCGAGCGCACCGACCTCGCGCCACCGGGTGTCGCCGTCGAGGCCATCGAGGTACGCGGCGATCGCGTCGACGGTGGCGTGCGGATCGTCGACCAGCTCGGCGAGCACTACAACCAGCCGATCAGGCCGCCGGAGATCCCGAAGTGGAACTGGCTCGAGGCGTTGTCCGACGACACGGTCATGTTGCCGATCACGAGCTCCTGGTGGAGGTTGCCGCTCAGCGGGACGTCGATCACCGGCCCGACCGTGAAGCCGAGGTGCGACGTCAGGTGGATCACGAACAGCGGCTCGATCGCGAGCGCGACCTGGCTGAGCGACGAGTGGACGTCGTTGCCGACCTGCTGCGGCGTCGTCGTGCCCTCGCGGGTGTACGACAGCCCGAGACGGCCCCAGAACGAGATCTTCGGCGCGATCGACGCGATGTAGCCACCGCGAACGCCGATGCCGAACGCATTCGTGGTCGCCTCGTCGGTCGTCGTCGTCGTGTTGTTGCGGGTCTGCGACTGCGAGTGCGACAGCGGCAGCGTGAAGAACAGGTTCCCGCCGAGCGTGATGTTCGAGGTGACCGAGTAGTCGAGCCCGAGGCGAGGCACGTCGTAGAAGTCCTGCGGCCCGCTGGTCCACAGGAGCGCGATCGACGACGTGCTCTCGGTCGACGAGTCGCCGTTGTTGGCGTCGGTCGTGGTCTTGGAATACGAGAAGAGCGGCACGAGGCGATCCGCGGACAGGGTCACCTGGCCGCGCGCGCCGAACTCCTCGATCGGCTCGGCCGAGGCCGAGGTCGACACCGCGAGTCCACACGCGACCAGAGCTGGCAAAACGATGTTGCGCTTCATCGGCATCGTAGTCGATGACGGCAGCTCGATCCTCGAATACGGTGCAGCCATGAAACGCATCCTCCTCGCGCTGGTGGTCTCCGCGTGCTCGTCGTCGCCGAAGCAGGTTCGCGAACCGGTGCCAGTAACGCCGACGGCGCCGGCCGAGCCGGTCGCACCGACCGCCCCGACCCCGACCACGCCGGTCGCCGACAAGACGATGGCGACCGACACGCCGTACGCCGACTCCGACGGCAACACGTTCATCGTCCCCGCCGAGTGGAAGGTCTCGACAACCGGCACGATGACCGTGTTGACCGCGCCGGAAGGCGACTCGCGACTCGCGTTCGTCGACGCGACCGCCGCGACCAGCGAGGCCGCGCGCGACGCGGCGTGGAAGGCCTACAAGCCCGACGCGAAGTGGGCGCTGCTCGCGACCAGCGAGTCGCCCGACCGCGACGGCTGGAGCAAGGGCAAGGAGTACGCCTACCAGACGTCGCCGAACGAGCGGCGCGCGGTCGCCGTCAACACGGTGTTCGCGAACGGGCGCTGGTGCGTCGTGGTCATCGACTTCGCCGATGGCACCGCGGAGAAGCGCGGCGGCCAGATCAACAAGGTGTTCAGCCACTTCTTCCCCAAGGGCTTCTCGCGCGAGTCGTTCGCGGGCAAGACCGCCGCGAAGCTCGATGCCGGCAAGCTCCAGGCGCTCCAGAAGTTCGTCGCCGATGCCGAGAAGGCAACGGGCGTGCCCGGCGTGTCGTTCGGCGTGGTCCAGGACGGCAAGACCGTGTGGGCCGGCGGCGTCGGCGTCCGCGAGCTCGGCAAGCCGACGCCGGTCGACGAAAAGACGCTCTACATGATCGCGTCGAACACCAAGGGCCTGACGACGCTGATGCTCGCGAAGCTGGTCGACGCCAAGAAGCTGACCTGGGACGCCCCGGTGACGTCGATCCTGCCGCAGTTCAAGCTCGGCAACGACGAGGTCACCAAGCAGGTCATGGTCAAGCACCTGATCTGCGCGTGCACCGGCCTGCCGCGGCAGGACCTCGAGTGGCTGCTCGAGTGGAAGGCGTCGACGCCGGACTCGGTCGTGAAGAGCCTCGCCTCGATGATGCCGACCTCGAAGTTCGGCGAGCTGTTCCAGTACTCGAACATCATGGCGGCGGCCGGGGGCTACGTCGGCGGTCACGCGATGTTCCCGAAGCTCGAGCTCGGTGCCGCGTACGACAAGGCGATGCAGCAGCTCGTGTTCGATCCGCTCGGCATGACGGCGACGACGTTCGACTACGCCAAGGCGCTGCGCGGCAATCACGCGATGCCGCACGGCATCGACATCGACGGCAAGCCGGTGCGCGACATGATGGAGGAAAACTACTCGGTGATCTCGGCGCGCCCGGCCGGCGCCGCGTGGAGCAACGTCGATGACATGCTCCGCTACGTCGCGATGGAGCTCGCCGAGGGCAAGCTCCCGAACGGCAAGCCGTACATCTCGCGCGACGCGCTGTTCGAGCGCCGCAAGCCCGGCGTCGCGATCGGCGCCGACGCGGCGTACGGCATGGGCCTCATGATCGGCCACAAGTATGACGTCACCGTGATCCACCACGGCGGCGACATGATCGGGTTCCACAGCGACATGATGTGGATCCCGGAGGCCAACGTCGGCGCGGTGATCCTGACCAACGGCGATCTCGGCCCGATGATCCGCGGCATGTTCCAGCGCAAGCTCCTCGAGGTCCTCTACGACGGCAAGCCCGAGGCCGACGAGAACGTCGCGTCGAGCGCGAAGAACTTCTTCACCGAGCACGCGGCCGCCCGCAAGCTCCTGACCGTCCCGGCGGACTCCGCGGCGGCGAAGTCGCTCGCCAAGCACTACAAGAACGCGGCACTCGGCGAGATCACCGTGACCCAGGCCGGTGGCAAGACGACGTTCGACTTCGGCGAATTCAAGACCGAGGTCGGCACGATCAAGAACCCCGACACCACGATCACGTTCGAGTCGATCGCGTCCGGTGTCGAGGGCTTCGATCTCGTCGCGGGCGCGGCCGCCGGCAAGCCGACGCTGACGCTGCGCGACAGCCAGCACGAGTACGTGTTCACCGCCGACTGAGCAGGTAGCGATCGCCCTCGTGGGTCTCGAGGTATGCGCGGCGCGTCGCCGGGCAGTAGATCAGCGTGTCCTCTTGGCGGCCGATCGCGATCGTCAGGGCGTCGCCGAGCGCGACGTCGCGTTCGTCGAGCTCGTCGAGCGCCGAGATGCAGTAGGTCGCGGCGGTCGGCTTCGCGCCCATCAAGCGCACCACGCTCGCCGGGTTCGCATCGGCCGTCGCGATCGGCGTCAACGTGGCGCGATCGAGGCTGCGGGTGTCGTGCAGCAGCGCCTGGCGGAGGTCGCCGCGCCGGGACGGCTTGCCGGCGAGGAATCGGATTCGCTCGCGCTTGTCCTTCGCGACGAACAGCTCCACCACCGCCTCGAGATGCACGGACCCGAGCCTAACGTTATGATCGCCAGGATGTCCAAGGCAGGGGTGGCGCTCGCGGCGATCCTGCGAAGGCGCAGATCGTGACGTCGCGGCGCGAGTTCCTCGTCGGTGGCATGGTCGGCACGCTGTTCGTCGCCTGCCACGCGTGGGTGCGTCCGGACACCAGGCTCCTTGCCGCGACGCCGCACGAGCTCGCGACGATCGCGGCGATCGCGGAGACGTTCCTGCCGGGTGGCGATGGGGCACCGGGTGCCCACGAGGTCGACGCGGTGCGGGTGATCGTCGATCCGCGAAACGGCGTCGCGCCCTACGTCTCCGAGGTCGTGTCGGATCTCGACGACTGGTGCGCCTCGATGCACGGCAAGCGCTTCGTCGAGCTCGCCGAAGATCAGCGCGAGGTCGTGCTCGAGGAGCGGATGGGGCTGCGTGGTGCGGCGGTGAAGTCGCTGTACCTCGCGGCGTACGAGGGCATCCTCGCGCTCGCGAAGCTGGCGCTGTTCGGCGCGATCGCGAACCACCTCGGCACGAGCTGGCTCGGCTTTCCCGGCCCGAGCACGGGCTACGCGGCGCGCTCGGCGGCCGGCGCCTACGCCGCGACCGACACGCCGCGACCGCTCGCGCACGGGACGACCTCGGACGTCGTGGTCGCGGGCGAGGGTCGCGTCACGCACGCCGCGGTCAGCGCGTACGCGACGAGCGGCGACGACGCGCGCGCGAAGATCCGGATCACCGCGCCCGACGGCACGAGCCACGTGATCGAGCTCGCGCTCGGCGACGGCGACGCGGTGGTCGACGATGTCGCGGTCCCGCTGCTCGGCGGACCGGCCGCCGGCACCTGGCAGCTCGCGATCGAGGCCCGTGGCGGCACCGGCAGGCTCGAGCTGTGGTCGCTGCGCCTGCGCACCGATCTCGACGACGGTGTGGTCCATGGGTGACGTCATCGTCATCGGCTCGGGGTTCGGCGGCGCGATCGCCGCGCAGCGGTTCACCGAGGCCGGCCACGGCGTCACGATCCTCGAGCTCGGCGAGGACTGGCGCCCGCCGGGCAAGGCCCAGCAGTCGCAGGATCCGCGCTTCCTGTTCCGCCTGATGCGCAACTACCCGGTCGATCCGCTGCGCTCGCATCCCAAGGTGCTCGTCACGCTCGGCATGGGGTATGGCGGTGGCTCGCTGGTCTACTCGGGGATCCATTTGCGCGCGCCGACCCAGGCGTTCGACGGCTGGCCGAGCGGGTGGACGCGCGCGGCACTCGATCCGTTCTACGCGCGGGTCGAGCAGCGGCTGTCGGTCGCGCCGATGCTCGATGCGTTCGACTTCGGGCGTCCGCAGGCCCTCGCGGCGGGCGCGAAGGCCGCCGGGCTGCCACCGCCGCAGCCGATGCCGCTCGCGATGCGCGGCTGCACGCGGTGCGGCTGGTGCGTGCCGATCTGCGCGTGGAACAAGAAGCAGACGATGCAGCACACGTACCTCGCCGCGGCCGAGCGCACCGGCCGGCTGCGCGTGCTGACCCGACGCAAGGCCGCGTACGTCGAGCGCGTCGGCGATCGCTATCGCGTCGCGTTCTGGCGCACCGACGGCGTGGCGAAGGACTACCACGCGGTCAACACCGGCACGCTCGACGCGCTGACCGCCGACCGGGTCGTGATCGCCGGCGGCGCGATCGAGTCGCCCGCGCTGCTCCAGCGCTCGGCGGCGCACCTGCGCCCGTTCGCGACCGCGCGCCTCGGCCAGGGCCTCGACGGCACCGGCGACTTCGTGCAGGGTGGCCTCCTCCCGCAGCGGGTCGATGCGTGGAAGGGCGCGGTGATGATGACGTACGTCGACCTCGGAGACTACGTGCTCGAGGACATCCACGGCATCCCGGTCGGCACCGCGGTCACCCTCGACGCGCGCCTCCCCGGCATCGCGAAGAACTGGGGGGCGGCCTACAAGCAGAGCTTCGCCGGCTACGGCGCGCACATGCTCGGGGTCGCGATCGTCGGCAAGCAGGCACCGGGGACCGAGCGCTCGATCACCGTGCACGACGATCGCGGCAACGCGGTGGTCGGCGGGACGCCGTACGGGCCGGCGCCGGGAGCGATCGAGGCGGCGCGCGCCGTGATCACCGCGCAGGGCGGCCAGCTCGCGCGGACCCCGTGGGAGCTGTCCGGATCGGTGTTCACGGTGCACCCGACCGGCGGATGTGCGATGGGCGACGCGGACCACGTGGTGCGGGCCACGGACCTACAGGTCGGGGGGAACCCGGGCCTCCACGTCATCGACGGCAGCGTCCTGCCCGGGAACCCGCTGCGGAACCCGTCACACACGATCGCGGCGGTCGCCGAGCGCGCACTCGACGCCATCCTGAGCTAGGGTGCGCCCGATGTCCCCGATCGGATTCCCGCAAACGCAGCTCGCCTCGCTCCACGATGTCGCCGCGCGCGTGCTCGAGGTCCGTCCGGTCGGCATCGCGCCCGAGGTGGTCGCACGCGACCTGCTCGCCGGGTTCTTCGACGTCTGCATGCGCATGGGCCTCGACAAGGTGCTCGTCGAGATCGCGGCCGCGTTCGCGCCGATCGAGCTCGATGACCGCTTCGCACTCGCCGACCACCCGCAGCTGCTCGCCGCGGTCGCCGAGCGCGTCGCGCTGGTCGACGACGGCGGCCCGCGCGCCGCGAAGCTGCGCCAGTACACCGAGGCCCTGATCATCTCCCTCACGCTCGAGCCGACCGAGACGCCGGACCGCACGATCGCGCTGACCGACATCGTGCGGCTCGAGCTCACCGCCGCGCTCGCGGCCGTGATCGACGTCCAGCTCGGCCTCCCGCAGATCCGCGGCCACTTCATCGCCAAGGCGCGCGAGGCCTGCGAGGAGCGCTATCGCGGCGCGTTCGAGAAGCTCACCGAGCAGCTCGACGATTCGGGCACGCGCATGCTGCGTCAGCCCAAGGTGCCGCTCGACGCCGTCCAGGCCGTCCAGCAGTACCTGACCGACGCCCGGATCGCGGTGATCGAGCGCGCGGCGAACATCGCGATCGACAAGGCCGCACCGGTGCTCGCGCGCGCGAACGCCGACGCCGCGGCCCGCATCGATCAGCCGATCAGCCACCGGCTCACGCCGCGCCAGGTCGCGATCAAGCGCGCGTGCGACGCCAAGGTCCCCAAGGTCGCGTCGGCGATCGTGCTCGCGCTCGCCGAGGGCCTCCGGGAGCTGTGCGGGATCACGTGGCAGGCCGAACAGAAGATCGCCAAGCCGTACGCGGCGAGCCAGACGTTCGCGGTCGGCGACGTGATCGAGCACCCGAAGTTCGGGCGCGGCACGGTGACGACGATCGCGGTCCAGCGGATCGACGTCGAGTTCACCGACGGCCCGCACACGCTCGTCCACGCGCGGCGCTAACGATTCGCGAAGTCGGTCGCGCGGGCCAACGCCGCGGCGAGCTCGGCGAGCGGTCGCGGATGTGGCCCGGCGATCACGACGGCGCTGTCGACCGCGTAGGTCCAGCGCGCCCCGATCGCGGAGGCGGCACGCGCCCCGTGGTCGATCTCGATGACCGGGGGCGAGCCGGTCACGCCGTCCCAGTGCTCGACCGCGCCGGTGCGCGTGATCGCGTGGATGCCGCCAGCCGCATCGATCGCGAGATCGATCGCGGTGGCGTGCAGCGTCGTGGTCGTCGCGGGGCCGACGAGCGGCGTGCGGATCAGCGTCGAGTCGCGCCCGGCCGACACGATCGCCGCGGCATCGATCGCGATCGACGCCACCGCGCCGACGTGCTTCGCGGCGACCACGCGCTTCGGATCGACGACCCCACCGTGCACGCGCCAGGTCGAGACCTCGCCGTCGTTGCCCGCCGCGACCAGGCGGCCGCCGTCGGGCGCGAACATCACGTAGTGCGTGTCGGCGCCGAGCCCGTCGAGCGCGACGTCGGCGGCGAACGCGTCACCACCGCGGCGCCACACGCGGATCGCGCGATCCTGGCCGCCCGAGGCGAGCAGCGTCCCGGTCGGATCGAACGCGACCGCGATCGTGCCACCGGGGTGTCCGGGCAGCACCTCGCGCGCCTCGCCGTGCGTCGTGAACAGCGCGATCGGTCCGAGCGAGGTCGCGACCGCGACGCGATCGGCGCTGGTCGCCAGGCCCTCGATGCTACCGGCGAGCTGCACGTTGATCGGATCGCCGGCGAGCGGCCACCACGACGCGACGCCCTCGGCGGTGCCGCTGACGACCGTGCCCGCGGCGATGGCGAGCTCGCGCACGCGGCCGCGGATGTTGCCGAGCCGGTGGCGGCTGCCATCGCCGACCTTCCAGGCGACGACCTCGCCGGCCTCGTCGATCGTCGCGACCAGCGCGCCGTCGGCGGACACCGCGAGCTTCGTGATCCCGGCGCCGCCGGCGTCGAATACCTCGGTCGGGATCGCGGCGATCTCCCAGCGCCGCACGTTGCCGTCGCTGTCGGACGACAGGAGGGCCGCGCCGTTGCGGGTGAACGCGAGGTGGCGGATGCGTCCGGCGTGGCCGCGCAGCTCGAGCTCGCGGCCGGTCGCGCGATCGTGCACCGCGAGCGAGCCGTCGTCGCCGCCGTCGGCGATCCAGCGCCCGTCGGACGAGATCGCGATCGAGCGCACCTGCGCGCGATGGTGGCCGATCGTCTCGACGCGCTCGCCGTCGACGATCGTGACGCCGCCGCCGACGCCGCCGAGCACGACCCAGCCGGTCGGCGCGAACAGCGCGCGCTTGAGCCGCTGCTCGGTGCCGACGGTGTGCTCGATGACGAGCGCGCCGTCGTCGACGCGCCACGTGCGCACCGTGCCCTCGCCATCGACCGCCTCGACGTGATCGCGGTCGGCCCAGAGCTCGACGACATCGTTGCCGACCGTCGTGGTGATCGGCGGCGCCGCGAGGTCGGCGAGCGACCAGCGCCAGATCGTGCCGTCGTGCGAGGCCGCGAGCACGGCGCCCGGCGCGAACGCGATCGCGCCGATCGCGAGCTTGGTGGCGATCAGCTGCCGGCCCGGCGCGTCGCCGTGCGGCCACAGCCACGCGTTGCCGTGATCGTCGGCGGTGACCAGGAACGCCCCATCGGGCGACCACGCGAGGTGCTGGACGTCACCGACGTGGCCCGCGAACTTCATGAGGACGCGACCGTCGCGCGCCACGACGTGCAGCGCGCCGAAATCGCCGCCGATCGCGAACCGCGTGCCGTCGGGCGACGGCCGCACCGCGTGGACCCGGCCGCGGATCGCGGCATACAGCGACGATGCCGCGTACGGCTTGCCCTTCCACAGCAGCGCGTGGCCGTCGTACGCCGCGGTGACGAAGCCATCGCCGTCGGGGAGCGGCTCGACCCAGTGGACCTCGTCGGAGCCGGCGTGCACCACATCGTGCGCGACGCCGCGCGCGATCGCCTCGTGCGCGATGCCCCACGCGGTCGCCGGATCGACGTCGCGCGCGCTCAGCGTCTTCAGCCAGGCGATCGCCTCGGTCGGATCGTGGCCGAGCGCCGCGCGGGCGGTGCCGAGCGTGAGCTGGTTCGTGCGCGACTCGGCGGCGGCGCGCGCGTCCTCGGCGACGCGACGGGCGGCGCGCGCGTCGAGATAGAGCAGGGTGACCACCGTCGCGAACACCGCGGTCGCCGCGATCGCGATCGCGATCGTCGCGGCGACGACCGGCCGGCGTTTGACGAAGCGCTGCAGTCGCTCGCGGGTGCCCGGTACGCGCACCGACACCGGCAGGCGCGCGAGGAAGCGGCGGACGTCGTCGGCGAGCGCGGCGACCGAGCTGTAGCGACCTGCCGGCTCCTTGGCGAGCGCGTGCTGCGTGATCGCGTCGAGATCGCCGGCGAACGCGCGGTCGCGCTTGACGAGCGGGATCGGTGGATCCTCGACGATCACGCAGGTCACGGCGGGCAGCGGGAGGCCGCGAACCTCGTATGGCAGCGCATCGCTGATCAGCTCGTAGAGGATCACGCCGAGCGTGTAGACGTCGGACCGCGCGTCGACCTCGTCGGGCCGCGCCATCGCCTGCTCGGGGCTCATGTAGACCGGCGTGCCGAGCAGGTCGCCCGCGCGCGTGGCATTCGCGGCGAGCACGGTGGTGTCGTCGTCGAGCCGCGCGACGCCAAAGTCGAGCACGACGACGTGATCGTCCGCCTTGACCATCACGTTCTGCGGCTTCAGATCGCGATGGATCACGCCCTTCACGTGCGCGTGGTGCACCGCATCGCACAGCGACGCGAACAGCGCGAGCCGGCGCTCGAGCGGCAGCGGCTCGACGTAGCGGTCGAGCGTCACGCCATCGACCCGCTCCATGACGAGGAACGGATGGCCACCGGCCTCGCCGGCCTCGAGCACGCGCGCGATCCCCGGATGATCGAGGCGCGCCATGATCTGCGCCTCGGTCTTGAACCGGGCGAGCGCGATTCCCGAGCGCACGTGGAGCACCTTGATCGCGACCGGCCGCTTCGGATCGTCCTGCTCGGCGGCGTAGACCGTGCCCATGCCGCCCTCACCGAGCACGCTGGTCACGCGATAGCCCGGGATCGCGATGTGCGGGTCGTCGGTCATCAGCCGCAGTACGTCGCGAAGCTCCAGCTGTTGCCTTCGACGTCGCGGATCGTGAAGCCGCGCGACGGATAGTCGGTCTCGTCCTGCAGCGGCCGCTCGACCTTCGCGCCGAGCGCGACCGCCCGCGCGTATACCGCGTCGGGCTCGGCGGTCACGACGTGCAGCATGCCGCCCCGCGGGCTCTCGTTCGACACCGGACGCGTGCCGCGACTCGACACCATCACGCGCCCGCCTTCGGGCCACAACATCTCGCTGTGATGGATCTCGCCGGCCTCGCCGGCGATCACGACGCCCTCCTGGAACCCGAGCGCGACCAGCCACGCGCGCGCCGCGACCGCGTCGTCGTACGCGAGGCTGAACCAGATGTTGCGATCGGGCCGGTGATCCGGGCGCCCGGCGGTCACGTCGTGCGTGGTCATCGCGGGGACGGTAGCATCACGTCGGGCGCGGGACCTGGGTCGCGAAGCCGGCCGCGTCGGTCGCCGCGAGGTCGAGATAGGCGTCCGCGAGGCCGAAGGCGTGCTGGAGCGCGACGAGGAAGCCGTTGACCCGCCACTGCGGCAGCGTCGCGCGCTCCTCGGCACACATCAGGTAGACGACGATCCAGTAGCGATCGATCGGATCGCGGACCTTGTCGGCGAGCTTGCCGAGCGCGACGTGCCCGTCGAGGTCGACGTGCATGCGATTGTAGGCCTCGTCGACGAGGCCCTCGAGCTCGTGATCGCGCAGGGCCATGTCGGGCAGGGCGACGAGCAGGTCGCGCACCTGGGTCCGGTGGCCCGGCGACAGCTTCAAGAGATTCAGCGATCGGAGCGCGTAGAGATCGACGACGGTCGGCACGAGCTCGCGAAAGTGCGCCATCCGCGCGTCGAGGTCGCGCGTGCTGCGGTGCTCGCGGGCGGCCGCGAAGATCGCCTCGAACTCGTGCGGCGCGATCCGCAGGGCGAGCCGCAGCTTCTCGAGGTAGTCGCGCTCGGTGTCGTCGATCACGTCGTCGGCGACCACGATCTCGCACGCCATCGCGAGCGCGGTCACGCGATGCAGGCGGCCCGGCAAGCCGTTCGCGATCGCCGGGATGCGCGCGACCGCGTTGCCGGCGAACTTGAGCGCGTCGCGGGCGACCTCGAGGAGGACGGCCTGGTTCTTCTCCGACAGGCCGCCGAACATCTCGTGCTCTTCGAGGTGGCGATTCATCACCGCGAGCTCGCGGTCGTCGACGTTGCCATCGGCCGCCATCGCACCCAGCATGGTCTCGACCAGGAACCGCCGCGGGTCGTTCGGTCGCAGCGTGCCGTTGATCGTGTCTCGGGCCCGTCTCATACGGCGGACGCTATCATCGGTCACGCGAGGGCGGGCTCAAAAGCCGGCCGTCATCGCGAAACCTCCCGTCAGCTCGGAGGTGTGACGCTCGCTCGTCGCCCACGTCCCGCGGCGCAGCACGGCATCGCCGTAGAGCTCGACGCGGAGGTCGCGCGCCGTCGGACGAACTCCGATCCGAGCGGTCGAGCCCACGCGCTGGTCCTCGACGTTCTTCGGATCGTCGGCACCGCGGTAGGTGTGAGCGTCGAACGACCAGAACTGGTGGACGATCGCCTCGAGCTCCGCGTTCCACTTCCCGGTGCGGGCGCGCACGCGTGCCGACACCGTCGTTCCGGTCGCGTAGTAGTAGCCCCGCGTCAACAGGATCGACGAGTCGGTCATGCGCGGCGTGAGCCCGAAGACGTGCGCCTGGACCATCGCGAGATCGGCGGTCGCCGCGACCTCCCAGTCGAGCTCGCCCCCGTTCGCGCGCACCCAGCCACCGGCGCGCGGTCCGACGAGCGAGAGAACGGAGTAGCGATCGAGCTCGGCACCGCTCAGCTGCCGCTGGTGAAGGTGGAACGCACCACCGATGCCGACGAACGTCGCCGAGCCGTGCCCGTCGTCGTCGAGGTCGCGGGCGTAGCGGCCGAGGTACGTCGTCGAGCTGCGGAACTGATAGCCCGCGATCCGGCTCGCCTCGCGATCGTCGAGCTCGACGTCGACCGCCATCCGATTCCAGCCGCCGAACCGCGTGACGGTCGCCTCGCTACCCGGCGTGCCGAACGCGCGGTCGGTCATCACCTCGACATCGAGCCCGAGCCGCAGCTCGCCGGCGGGATGCGCGCCGTCCTCGCGCGTGACGTTCGCGCCCGCGGACATCTCGATCCGGTGGGCGGGCGCCTCCTCGTCGGCGAGCGGCGACAGGCCGAGCTCCTTCTGCATCCGGCTGAACGGCGACACCAGCATCCCGAGCCCGCGCCGCACGAGGCCGCCCTGGCCGTCGCCGAGCTTGCCGATCTGGAACAGCGGCTCGCCGATCAGGATGCCCGAGACGGTGTTCGCGATCATGTCGTTGAGTGAGGGGCGCTCGCGAAATTCGCCGACGTTCTCCCACAGCCACGACGCGCCGAAGTTCATCACGGTCGAGGCGAGCACGCCGAAGCGGTTCGCGCGGCCGATCTGATAGGTCATCGAACCGCACAGCTCGTGCCGGATCGCGTTGGGCTCGAAACGATTGGTGTCGAGCGAGATCAGTCGCGTGCTCGTCAGCTTGGTCTTCCAGGTCTCCCAGTTCCACTGGAGCTCCCAGTCCTCCTTCTGCTGATCGACCGACCGCCAGTACAGGATCGCCGGCGGCGCGAACATCATCGCGTGCTCGAGGATCACGAGCGGCACGCGAAGCGATCGACCGAGCGCCGTCGGATCCTCGGCCGCCGTGCGCGTCGGGACATCGACATCTGCACCGGCGTTGCCACCGAGGAACACCAGCACCGCCACCACCAGGAAGATCCGCATGATCAGGACACACGGCGTCCCCGGACCGTTCGTCACGCGATGCGACCTGGCAGACATCGGCGAGACGTGACAGACCAGCGCGATGGGGATGTCGTGGTGGCTGGCGCTGTTCGTCGGGTGTCTGGGTCCAAAGCCGATGTTGGAGGCCAAGGTCGACGACGTCACGCCGCGGTGTATCCAGGCTGGGGGCACGTGCGTCGGGCCCGCGGCGATCGAGGTGAACCCGCGTGCGCCGTGTCCCGCCGGCATGCATCGCGTCGACGACGTCCGCCTGGTTCGCGAGCCACCTCATCACACGCCCGCCTGCTACGGCATCCCGCACGGCGAGGAGGCCTGCTGCATGCCCGACTGAGTTAGCCTCGGCAGGGTGAAGGACGTCAAGGCGGCAGTCGAGGCCGGCGACTTCGCGACCGCGCTCGCCGCGGCGGTCGCGGTGTGGCGGACCTGCCGACGGGCCGAGCTCGCGGAGCTCGTCGACTCGCTCGCGGCGCGGTGCGTGTTGCCGGCGATCGGCGGACGCGACAAGGCGAGCTACCACCGCGCGTGGCTGGCGCTCGCCGGCGCGCGGGCCGACGACGCGCTGGTCACCGCCGCGCTGGTCGCCGGGCTCGCGCGCAGCCTCCCGGTGCGCGACATCGACTACCTGAATCCCAAGCGCGACGTGAAGCGCCATCGCGCGTTCCTCGAGAGGATCGCCGCGCTCGCCACGCGGGCCGCCGATCCGCAGATCGCGCGGGCTCTCGCCGAGCTGCTCGAGGATCCGCCGTTCTCGGTCGACGACTGCACCGGGGTCGTCGGGCCGGTGATCGCGCTGATCGTCGAGCTCGGCGACGCCCGCAGCGTCGCGCGGCTCGGCGCGCTCGTCGCGCGGCCGGTCGCGAAGACCGCGACGATGCGCGACTACCTCGCGCGCGCCCTGCCGATCGCGACGCGCGCGATCGCGGCCGAGGCGCGACCGCGGCTGCCGCGCGGGGTGACCGAGCTCGTCGCCGCGCTCGCGCCGGTGACGGTGACGGCGACCGCGCGCGTCGAGGCGATCGATCTGCTCGCCGAGTGCCTCGCGAACCCCGATGACGACGCGCCGCGCCTGGTCTACGCCGATGCGCTGCTCGAGGCCGACGATCCGCGCGGCGAATTCATCCAGCTCCAGCTGCGCGACGCGCGCGGCGAGCTCTCGGAGCTCGAGGCCAGGCGGATGGCGTCGCTCCAGCGCAAGCACGAGAAGACCTGGCTCGGCGACCTCGCGCGCGTCACCAAGCTGCGTCGCTGGGAGCGCGGGTTCCTCGTCGAGGCCGAGCTCCTGCAGGGCGCGTCGGCCGATCCGGCGACGTGGAAGCGCGTGGCGCGCGATCCGCGGATGGCGACCATCCGCACGCTCCACAAGGGGACGGCCAGCGAGGAGCTCTACCGGACGTTCGTGTTCTCGAGCGCGCTCGTCGGGCTTCGCGAGATCGCGGTGCAGACCTCGGACTTCCTGCGCGCGCTCGCCTCGCTCGCGCATCCGCTCGATCGCATCACGCTCACCGCGGGCCTCACGCGCGACGCGCTCGCGCTGCTCGAGAGCGTCGCGGCGCGCACCGGCGTTCACCGGCTGTCGTTCGAGGTCAAGCAGCCGCCCGCCGCGGTGATCGAGCAGCTCCTGGCGTGGCCGACCCGCACGCGCTTTGACGAGCTGTGCGCGATGCCGAGCTATCGCGTCGGCGAGGCGTGGGACACCGGCCTGCGCCTGTGGCTAGGCGCGTTCGATCGGCTCGCGCCGGTCCGCCGGCTCGGGGTCGGCGATCATGCCGGGTGCGTCGTCGTCGAGCGCGGTCCGCGCGGCTACACGATCGACGCCGTGCTCGCCCAGGAGGCCGCGATCGTGCAGCTCGCGCGCGTGCTCGCGCCGCCGGTCGAGCGCATCACGATCCGCGGCACGCCGGTGTCGTGGGCCGCGCCGACCGCCGCGTTCGGGCGCGCGCTCGCCAAGCTCGCCCCGAAGACCCTCGAGCTCCGCGACGGCTGGCGAACCGCGCCGCACTAACCTCGCGTCAGGTACATCGCGACGACGACCTGATCGTCGGCCCACGGCGCGGCGAGCTCGTGGCGCGCGAGGCGATAGGCGCCGGGCCCGACGTCGACCACGAGGCCGCCGTCGCCTTCGCTGTAGCCATCGCCGAACGTCTGCGCGGCATCCGGGGCGAGCGCGGCGGCGAGTGCCTGCGCGGCGCCGACCTTCTTGTGCCACAGGTAGACCGCGGCGAGCTTGCCCGAGCCGAGCTCGAGCTCGCCGAGCTCGGAGGCGTCGTCGGAGGCGTCGAGCAGCTCACCGAACAGCGCGTCGAGGTCGCCGGGGTGATGCGCCTCCCACCACGCGCGTGGTGGCGCGACCAAGGCGAGGCCGCCGGCGATCCGGTAGACCTCGACCTGGCCGGACTTGCCCTCGAGCTCGAACGCGAAGCCGCTGCTCGCGCCGACATCGACCGCGGCGACCTCCTCGCCCTTGCCGAGCCCGCGCATGACCTCCGCCGGGTGGCCGGTGAACTGGGCCTTGGTGGCGGCCGGCTTGGTCGGGATCCAATCGGTCGCGGCCGCGGCGTCGAACACCACGAGCGTGAGCGACGCGGTCGACGACACCAGGGTTCCGATCGGCTGCATGGCCGCGACGCTAGCGCAGTTTCCAGGGACAGATTTCGTGCCCGGCGGTGTTACATCACCGACCGACGCCGCCGTGCCTGTCGATTCCCATAGTTACTACTGCACCTACGCACCGATGGTGCTGCGGCGCTGTCGACAGCTCCTCCGCGACGAACCCACCGCCCGCGATGCCATGCACGACGTCTTTGTCCAGATCCTCAGCCGCGCCGATGCGCTCGACGACCGCGCGCCGTCGTCGCTGCTGTTCCGTATCGCGACCAACGTCTGCCTCAACCGGCTCCGCACGACGCGGCGCCGCCCCGAGGACGGCGACCCCGATCTGCTCGCCGACATCGCCGCGCAGACCGACACCGCCGCGCGCAGCGCCGCCCGCGGCGTCCTCGATCGCCTGTTCCACAACGAGCCCGACAGCACCGCGCTGATCGCGGTGCTGCACCTGCACGACAAGATGACGCTCGACGAGGTCGCGGCCGAGGTCGGCATGTCGGTCTCGGGAGTCCGCAAGCGCCTCGACAAGCTCCGTACCAAGCTTCACACCTTGGAGGCCCCGTGACGTCTCTTCCCGATTGGCTCGTCGAGCGCGTCGTCGTCGACGACGTGCCGCCCGCGAGTCGCGCGCGCCTCGACGGCGCCGACCCCGCCGCACTCGCGGCCCGCATCGCCGAGCTCCGTGCCGACAACGCCGCCGAGATCGCCCACCATCCGGCCGCCCCCGCGGTCGCGCAGATCGAGGCGCGGGTCGCCGATGCGCGGCGGCGGGCGCGCGTGCGGCGCTATCGCGGGCTCGGCGTGCTCGGGCTGGCGTCGAGCGTCGCGGCGATCGCGCTGGTCGTCACGCGCACCCCGGTCGCTGCGCCGATCCCCGGCGACGAGGTCGAGGTCACCCGCGCGAAGGGCCTCGCGCGCCTCGTCGTGTTCCGCCAGGTCGGCGAGCGCGCCGAGCGCGTCGATCCCGACACGCACGTGCGCGCGGGAGACGTGCTCCAGCTCCGCTACGACGCGGGCGGCAAGCGCTACGGCGTGATCGCCTCGGTCGACGGCGCCGGCGTCGTCACGCTGCACTACCCGGCGCGCGAGGATGCGCCGCCCGAGGCCACCGCGGTCGCCGCCAAGTTGACGACGCTGCCGCAGGCCTACGCGCTCGACGACGCCCCGCAGTTCGAGCGGTTCTTCTTCATCACCGCGAACGCGCCGATCGACGTGGCCGCGAGCCTCGGCGCGCTGCGTGCGCTCGCGGCTCGGCCCGATCGCGCCGACGCCGATCTCGTTCTCCCCGACGGACTCCACCAGTGGTCGCTGCGCGTGCGCAAATGAGGAACACCATGAAGGCTCGCCAATTCGCCGTCGTCGTCACGCTGTGCGTCGCCGCCCTGGCCGCCGCGCCCGCCACGGCCGCACCGAAGCCGACGCCGACGCTCCATCGGTTCGCGCTCGTGATCGGCAGCAACACCGGCGGCGGTGCCCGCGATCAGCTGCGCTACGCCGCGCACGACGCGCTGACCGTCGCCGACGTGCTGCGCCAGATCGGCGGCGTCGACGATCTCGATCTCACGCTGCTGCGCGAGCCCGACGCCCGCGAGCTCGATGCCGCGTTCGACGTGCTCGCGACCCACGCGCGCGAGGTCAAGAAGACCGGCCAGCGCACCGAGCTCGTCGTCTACTACTCGGGGCACGCCGACGAGTCCGGCATCCTGATCGGTGGCAAGCACTACGACTACGGGCACCTGCGCCAGCGGATCAACGAGGTCCCGGCCGACGTGCACATCGCGATCGTCGACAGCTGCGCGTCGGGGAGCTTCACGCGGATGAAGGGCGGCGTGCACCGCGCGCCGTTCCTGCGCGACAGCTCGAACCAGGTCGAGGGATTCGCGTTCCTGTCGTCGAGCTCGGCCGACGAGGACGCGCAGGAGTCCGACAAGATCGGCGCGTCGTTCTTCACCTACTACTTCGTCGCCGCGCTGCGCGGTGCCGCCGATCGCAACCACGATGGCAAGATCACGCTGACCGAGGCCTACCAGTTCGCGTACGACCAGACGCTCGGCCGCACGCAGAACACCGTCCACGGCCCGCAGCACCCGGCGTACGACATGCACCTGTCGGGCACCGGCGACGTCGTGATGACCGACCTGAGGAGCACCGAGTCGGCGCTCGTGTTGCCGTCGGCGCTGCGCGGGCGGGTGACGATCGTCGACAAGACCGGTCGCGTCGCGGTCGAGCTCAGCAAGGAGGCCGGCGAGCCGCTCAGCCTCGCGCTGCCGAACGAGACCTACACCGTGCGGGTCGAGAACAAGGACGGCGAGTTCGCCGCGACCGTCACGCTCGACCACGCCGGCGATCAGGCGTTCGCCCAGGACGCGCTCCACCCGGTGACGCCCGAGCACACGGTCGCGCGCGGCGTCTCGCACGACCGCGATCGCGACGATGACGATGACGACGACGACGCGCACCGCTCGCCGTGGTTCCGCCGCATCCCGGTCAGCTTCGGTGGTGGCCTGCGCGTCGAGCGCCCGCAGGGCATGAACGTGCCGTTCGACGCGCTCATCACGCTCGGCGGCACCTCACGCGAGGTCCACGGCAGCCCGGTGATCGGCGTCGCCGAGGTCGGCGACTTCTCGCTCGGCATGACGGTCGGCGAGAAGATGGGCTTCGCGTACGACGCCAGCTTCGGTTTTGGTCCCGGCGTGTTCATCGGTGACAACCTCCAGGTCGGCGCGACGATCGGGTTCGGGTTCTCGGGCATCACCGGCGGCATCCTCGACTTCGCATGGAAGATGCCAACCGAGGTGTTCGCCGTGCTCGAGCTGTCGAAGGATATCCGCCCGATGGCGTACTTCCGCCAGAGCTACCTGTTCAGCTCGGAGCTGCGCCAGAACGGCTCGAAGCTCGCGCGCTGGGGCGACGAGGCCGAGGCCGGCGCCGGGGTCCGGTTCGGCGGCCGGCTCGACGGCTTCATGTACGGCAGCGTGCGCGAGATGGAAGGTCAGCGGTACTGGGGCATCGGCCTCGGCGCGGTGCTCTGACGGTGGCGTCAGCGGATTGACGATCGCGGATCGCGTGAATTCGCGCGGTTCGCCTGGCCCGATGCCTGCAACCGCCGAGTGCATGCCCGCAGCTCTTCGCACCGGAAACCAGGCACCGTTCTATCCGCGGCTTCCGGCGCTCGCGACGCGCCCGCAGTACCGCTCGCTCGCCGACACGGCGAAGCAGGACGACGCGACGCTCGGGCAGTTCATCCCGATCCACTACCACTACCAGATGCTCGACCAGCAGGCGCGCATCGGTGGCTTCGAGGCCGCGATCGCCCACGCGGTCAAGCCTGGCATGAAGGTGCTCGAGCTCGGCGCCGGCACCGGCGTGCTCTCGTTCTTCGCGGCCCGCGCCGGCGCCTCGAAGGTCTACAGCGTCGAGCGCCTCCCACACGTCGCGAAGGCAGCACGCCGGTTCATCGCCGCGAACGGCATCGGCGACCGCGTCGACATCGTCAACGGCGACGCCGCGACCTACCTCCCGCCCGAGCCGGTCGACGTCGTGATCTGCGAGATGCTCCACACCGCGATGCTGCGCGAGAAGCAGCTGACCGTGATCGCATCGTTCAAGGAGCGCTACCTCGCGCGCTTCGGCGGCCCGCTGCCGCGCTTCCTGCCCGAGGCCGCCGTCATGGCCGTGCAGCCGCTGATGACGAACTACGAGTTCCACGGCTACCAGGCGCCGGTCCCGATGTTCATCGACTCGAACAACGCGCACCGCACGACCAACCTCGCGAGCCCAGCGCTGTACTCGCTGTTCACCTACGAGACCGACTACACGACGCGGTTCGACGTCGACCAGCAGATCGTGATCGAGCAGGCCGGCACGCTCAACAGCCTCCGGTTCATCACCAAGAACCTGCTCGCGATCGACGCCGAGACCAGCACGTCGATCGACTGGGACATGCAGGACCTCATCATCCCGCTCGCGACGCCGCTCGCCGTCCAGATCGGCGACGTCGTGCGGATCCGGTTCGACTACGAGGCCGGCGACAGCTTGCTCGCGCTCGCCGAGTCGATCGACCGCGAAGACGGCTGAGACGGCGAAGACGGCTGACGCTCGTACACGACGCACGCCTCGTCGTGATACGCGCGGCGATCGAGCTCGCGAAAGCCGAGCTTGGCCGCGACGCGATGCGATCCGGCGTTGCCGAGATCGATCAGGCACGCGGTCGCCTGATCGGGGAACGTCGCGTCGGTCCACGCGAGCACCGCCTGCATCGCCTCGGTCGCGTAGCCGCGGCCGTGCGCCCACGCCGCGAACACCCAGCCGGCCTCGAAGTTCCCGAGCGACGGCACGAGGTCGCGCTCGAACCGCGCGACGCCGACCTCGCCGGCATAGCGACCGGTGTCGCGATCGATGACCGCCCAGAAGCCATAGCCGAGCAGGTTCCAGTGACCGACGTAGCGCAGCAGCCGTGCCCACGCCTGCTCGCGCGTCGATACCTGGCCGCCGACGAAGCGCACGACCTCCGGATCGCCCCACATCGCCGCGCACGGCTCGAGGTCGTCGAGCGTCGAGCCGCGCAGCACGAGTCGCGTGGTCTCGAGCACGGGTGCCTGGGAGATCGTCGTCATCTGCGTTATCGTGCGCGGAGGTGGACCGACCGGGGGTGGGATGCACAGAGTAAATTCTGGATACACGTTCATGGCGCGGGTGGCCATCGACCGGCTCGACGCCGCGACCGCGCTGCTCGCCGAGCTCGACGCCGACGCACATCGCCTGCCGTTCGCGAAGTCGGCGACGACGCACTTCGCATCGATCACGATCCTCGCCGCCGAGATGTACGGCGACGAGGAGCTCCCGGCGATGCTCTTGTTCGCGACCAGCTTCTGCGGGCCGACCGAGATCCACGTCAAGGAGCTGATCCACGTGGTGGGGCGTGGCCTGCGCCAGCTCTTCGCGTGCTGCGAGGACTTCGTCGTCGGCTGCAGCGACGCGCAGCTCGAGGAGTTCATCCTCGCGCACCGCCATGCCGACACGTTCTATACCGGGATGCAGAACCTGTCGCCGCAGGACATCCGGCGTCACGTCGAGCTGCGCGATGAGATCGAAGACTTCATCGACGCGAAGCAGCGCGTCGGCGGGTTCACCGGCACCGCGGTCGCGGTCCAGCGCGAGATCCGCGAGCACGTCGAGCGCACGCCCGGCTTCGAGTGGGCGAGTCGTTCGTTCGCGCCACCGCCCGGAACGTGGATGGCGCTGCACTGGCGCTCGCTGATCCTGCTCGCGACGATCGGGACGTACCTCGCCGCGCTGCTGGCCGGCACGGCGCTGCGGTTGTTCGTCGTGCGCGAGCCCTGGCTCGGCGCCGCGGTGTGCACCGGGTGGATCGTCCTCGGGGTCGCGGCCGGCGCGATCGCGTTCCTCGTCATCGCGGTGCGCGCCGCCGAGGCCGATCAGACCTTTGTCGCGGGGCGCCAGCCCGACAAGCAGGTCCGGCTGATGGCGGCGACGCAGAATCGTCCGGTGATCAACGAGTTCACGATCGTCGGCGCGGTCAAGGAGGGCCTGTTCCGCCCGATCTTTCTCCAGCTCGCGATGTGGGTCATCGCGCGGGCGGCCGAGGGGATTCCGGGGATCATCGATCCGATCAACATCCCGACCGTCGCGACCGCGCGCTGGATCGCCGCCGATCGCGGGCGCCGCCTGATCTTCATCTCGAACTACACCAACTCGGCCGAGCCCTACGTGCGCGACTTCATCGACGTCCACGACGGCGCGATGCGGATCAACCTGACGTTCGGGTTCGGCCGCGGCTATCCCAAGACGCGCTGGGTGATCTGCGATGGCGCGCTCACCGACCCGAACGGCTTCATCAACGTGGTGACCCAGGGGCAGCGCCGGACCGCGTTCTGGTACGGCCCGTACCAGAACATCAGCATCGACAACATCAAGATCAACCGCCAGATCCGCGAGGGGCTGTTCGCCGAGCTCGACGAGGATCAGGCGCGCACCTGGCTCAACCTCCTATGACGACGCCCCCGACTCCACAGACCCTCGATACCGCCGACATCCAGGGCCTCGTTGTGCGCGGCTACGGCAACCTGAAGGCCGCGCGGTTCCTCGTGCTCGAGATCGTGCACGTCGCCGACGCGCTGCGCTACCTGCGCGAGGTCTGCGAAGACGTCAACCCGGCGAGCATCTCGCCGCGGCACTTCGCGCGCCAGATCGCGTTCACCGCGTCGGGCCTCGACCAGCTCGGCCTCCCGCAGAGCTCGCGGGACACGTTCTCGCGCGAGTTCCTCGAGGGCATGGACGACGACGTGCGCGCCGACTCGCTCGGCGACCGCGGCGCCAATGATCCGAAGCACTGGCGGTGGGGGCGGACTTGCGAGGACAAGGCGCACGTGCTCGTCATGCTGTACGCGAGTCGCCGCCACCTCGAGGACCGCGTGACCGACGAGCTCGTGAAGCTCGGCACCGCGTTCCGCGTGGTGCACCGGCACACGTTCACGCTCGACGACAACAAGGAACACTTCGGCTGGCGCGATGGCCTGTCGATGCCGGTGTTCGAGGGCGTGCCACCGAAGCCGGGGTCGACGACCGCCAAGGAGCAGGAGACCTGGACGTCGCCGGCGCTGCGTCCCGGCGAGTTCGTGCTCGGATATCTCAACGAGTACGAGTGCTACACCGAGAGCCCGACCGCGGAGCTCGCGGACGATCCCGAGGGCCGGTTGCCGGTGACGCGCGACGGCAAGCACAAGGACCTCGGCAAGAACGGCACCTACCTGGTCTATCGCGAGATGACCCAGGACGTGCACGCGATGTGGAGCTACCTCCACAACCAGTCGAAGGAGCCGGGCGACACGCCAGAACACAAGGCGATCGCGCTCGGCGCGAAGATGGTCGGTCGCTGGCCGAGCGGAGCACCGCTCTTGACGTCGCCGACCACGGACGACCCGGACCGCGCGCGCGACAACGAGTTCATCTATGCCGAGGACCGCGCGGGGCTGACGTGCCCGGTCGGCGCGCACATCCGGCGGGCCAACCCGCGCGACGTCCTCGCGGCCGACCGCGACGTGCCCGACTCGATCGTGATGGTGCGCAAGCACCAGATGATCCGGCGAGGTCGCCCGTTCGGAAAGCCGGTCGACGCCAAGCTCGATCCGACGAAGATGATGCACGCGCCTGCCGACACGGAGGATCGCGGCCTCCACTTCATCTGTCTCGTCGGCCACATCAGCCGCCAGTTCGAGTTCGTGCAGCGTGCGTGGCTCCACTCGGCGAATTTCGGCGGTCTGTTCAAGGACGGCGATCCGGTCTCCGCCGCGCGCCGGCTCGGCGGCGACAACCCGAATGACGAGTTCACTTGCCAGGCCGATCCGGTGCGGCGCAAGTACAAGGCGATGCCGCAGTTCACCACGCTCGTCGGCGGCGCCTACTTCTTCTTGCCGGGCCTCAAGGCGCTGCGCTTCATCGCGCACCGCTAACCGGGCGCGAACAGCGCGACGATCGCCTCGGGTCGCTTGATGTCCTCGGCGCGCAGCGCCCCGAGGCCGGCATCGCGCACGGCCGCGCCCTCGTCGCCGCCGAGCAGGCCACCGAGCTGGACGCGCGCGGCGGCGGCGTGCAGGCCGAGCGCCGCGGCGTCGCAGCTCGCGACCGCCGCACGCAGCTCGCGCACCGCGCCGTCGGTGTCGCCGCGCGCCGCGCGGATCCCGCCGCGGCGAAGCGTCGCGATCGCGTCGGTCCACGCCATGCCCTCGCGCCCGAGCTTGCCGGCGTAGTGCTCGGCGATCTTAAGGTAGCGCTCGCGCTCGCTGCGGTCGTCGAGGGCCGCGGCGAGGGCGGTGCGCGCCTGGAGCTCGTGCGACTCGAAGCGGAGCAGCTGCACCTTGGTGAGGAGCGACTTCGACATCGGCACCCAGCCCTCCTCGACGCGGCGCCGCGCACCCTTGACGTCGCCGGTGTAGAGGTCGAGCAGCGCGTTCGACGCCATCTCGTTCCAGTGCTGGACCTGGTAGCCCTGCAGCGTCCAGCGCTCGAGGATCCGCGCGATCGCCGCGCGACCACCGGCGACGTCATCGCGTCCGATCCAGTGGATCACCGCGATGCTCGCTGGCATCGAGCACACCGCGTACAGGTTGCCCTGAAGCTCGGCCTCGTGGAGCCGCCCGGGGAGCATCTGATCGAGGGTCTTCAGCGAGCCGAGGTAGACCTGCGACCAGTGACTGAGCGCGTGGACCGTGTCGCGTTCCCACACGACGTTCGCGCAGTTGCTGAAGTGCGCGTCGGCGCGCTCGGCGCACTCGAAGGCGGGCCGCCACGCGCCGCCAAAGTACGCGATGTAGCCGCGCGCGAACTCGACCCAGCCGCGCAGGTATGGATCCTCGAGCTCCTCGCCGGCGGTCGCGGCCTCGACGAGTCCCTCGGCGCGTGCGCGGTTGCCGCCGCTCGCCGCCACGTGACACGCCTCGAGGAGCAGCGCGCGCCGCGCGCGAAACGTCTCGCCGGTCTGGAGCGACAGCAGGAGGTTGAGGCTCTGGAACGACGCACCGCGGATCCAGTCGGTCATCGACAGGCCGCACGCCGCCGACCACACCATATCGATGCGCGCGAGCTCCTCGCGCGAGACCTGGCTCGGATCGCGCGGCTCGTACTTGGTGCCACGCATGCGCACGCGCGCGCGGCGCCACACCAGCGATGCGAGGGCGCGCCGCGGCGTCTTCGGTAGATCGATCTGCACCGAGGTCAGCAGGCGCTCGAGGACGACGAGGCCGTCGTCGATATGGCCGGCGCGCAACAGCTGGAACGCGGCCTTCTGCTCGAGCTCGAGCGCGTCGGCGCTGACCTTCGACTCGCGTGCGAGCCCGAGGTAGACGTCGGCGGCCTCGCGACCGCGGCCGGCGTTGGCATACGCGTCGCCGAGCTTGGCGCGCAGCGCGGGCGACAGCTCCGGTGCGAGCGCGATGCTGCGCTCGTACAGCTTGATCGCGCGCTCGAAGGCGAGGGCGTCGTTCGCGCGATCGCCGGCGCGCGCGTAGAGCGCCGCGGCGCGTCCCGGCTCGCCTGCCTGCTCCCAGTGGACGCCGACGAGCATCGGCTGGGTCTCGGCATCGGTCGCCTCGAGCGCGATCGCGAGCCGCCGATGCAACTCGGGCGTGCGCTCGACCGCGCGATCGCTGACCGCGCGGCGCGTGCGGTCGTGATATGGCTCGACCGAGTCGCGGCGGCTGCGCCCGGTCGCGCGGATCAGGTTCGCCGACTGGAGATAGCCGACGAGCGGCACGAGCGTCGACGGCGACATCTCGAGCGCGCGCCCGGCGACCTCGAGCGGCAGCGGCCGGCCCGCGGTGGCGACCAGCTCGAGCAGCAGCCGCTCGGCGGGCTCGAGCGCGTCGATCCGCTCGGCGAGGACGTCGTCGAGCCGGACCTCGTCGCCGGTCTCGGCCTCGCCGCGCTGCACCGCGTGGCGCACGAGCTCGGCGACGAACATCGGATGGCCGGCGGCCTCGCGCACGATCGTCGCGATCTTCGCCTCGGTCGCGGGCGCCTGGGCGGCGGCGAACAGCGCGTGCGCCAGCCGCATCGTCTGCTCCGGCGCGAGCGGCTCGAGGACCATGCGGCGAAGGTTGCCGCCGAACTGGATCGGGGCCTCGTCGCCGCGCGGCCACGCCGTGCAGACCAGCAGCACGCACGGTGCGTCTGGCGGGCGCAGGATCGCGTCGAGCAGCGCGAGGCTGTCCTCGTCGGCCCAGTGCAGGTCGTCGATCAGCAGCACGAGCGGATGGCGAGCGCCGAGGCGCGCGAGCAGCTCGCGCAGCGCGGCGAACACGCGCCGGCGCTGCTCGACCGGGTCCGGCGAGTGCGGCACGCGTGGCTGCTCGACGATCACACGCACGCCGCGCAGCACCGGGAACACCTCGGCGAGGAGCCCGATGTGGAACGGCAGGAGCGCGGCCGCCTCCTTGTCGGGCAGCCACGCCATGAACCGGCTCAGCGAGTCGATCACGCCGTCGATGCCCTTGTATGGCACCGACTCGCGCTCGTAGCAGCGACCGCGCAGCACGACGACGTCGCGCCGATCGAGCCGCGCGACGAAGTGCTCGGCGAGCGCGCTCTTGCCCATGCCGGACTCCGCCTCGATCAGCAGCGTGACCGGCGCGCCGGTATCGCTCTCCTCGAGCGCCGCGCGCAGGATCGCGATCTCGGGCTCGCGCCCGACGAACGACTGGCGCGCGATCGGCGGCGTCATCGCGGCCTCGCGGATCGACTTCGGCGAGTCGGTGCGCTTGGCGACCGCGGCGAGCCGGCGCAGGATCGCGCTGCGCGACGGCCGCGTCGCCGGATCGATTCGCAGGAGGTCGCACGCCAGCTGATCGAGATCGGCGGGGACATCGGCGTAGGTCGACGGCGGCGGTGGGACGACGCGCTGCTTCTCCATCACGACGGCGAACGCGCGCCCGTCGATCGGCAGCCGGCCGGTCAGCGCCTCGTAGAGGATCACGCCGACCGAGTAGAAGTCGGCCTCGGGGCCGGTCGGGCGTGCGCTCGCCTGCTCGGGCGCCATGTAGTCGGGGGTGCCCACGACCGCGTCGTCGGACCACGACATCTTGTCGTCGTCGTCGTGGCGGGTCACGAGGCCGAAGTCGAGCAGGATCACGCGGCCGTCGCTGACCAGCACGTTCGAGGGCTTGATGTCGCGATGGATGTGGCCGGCGTCGTGGAGCGCGCCGAGCCCGGTGACGAGCTGCGCGAGCGAATCGCGCAGGCGCGCGGTGTCGCCGTCGCGCAGCCACGACATCAGGTCGACGCCCTTCACGAGCTCCATCGTGAAGAACCAGTCGCCGCGCGACTCGAACAGCTCGCCGAGCTTGATGAGGTTCGGGTGATGCAGCTTGTCGAGCGCGCGGAACTCTTGCTTGAGCAACAGGATCGCTTGGCCATCGACGTCGCGCAGCGTCTTTAGCGCGCACTTCTCGTTGGTCTTCTTGTCGAGCACCTCGTAGACCACGCCCATGCCGCCCATGCCGAGCTGGCGGATCACCTGGAACCGCTCGGTCCCCGAGAACTCGCGACCATCGCCGGGAGACGGTGATGTTACGGTCTGTCCAGTGGAGTCCCCCGCCCGCACGCACCATCGATCATGCACGCTCTGCGAGGCCGCGTGTGGGATTGCGATCGAACTCGACGGGAGTCGCGTCGTTTCGATCCGCGGCGACGACGCCGATCCATTCAGCAAGGGCTACCTGTGTCCCAAGGCGACCGCGCTCGCCGATCTACACACCGATCCGGATCGCCTGCGCCATCCGATGGTGCGCGAGGGCACGACGTGGCGCGAGGTCGGCTGGGACGAGGCGTTCGATCTCGTCGCCGCGCGGATCGCGGCGGTCCAGACCGCGCACGGCAAGGACGCGGTCGCGGTCTATCAAGGCAACCCGACCGTCCACAACCTCGGCCTGCTCACGTTCGGCCAGCTGCTGTTCGGCAAGCTCGGCACGCGCCACAACTACTCGGCGACCTCCGCCGATCAGCTGCCGCACCTGCTCGCCGCGTTCGCGATGTTCGGCGACGCGCTGCTGATCCCGGTGCCCGACATCGATCGCACCGAGTTCTTCCTCTGCCTCGGCGGCAACCCACTGGTCTCGAATGGCAGCATCATGACCGCCCCCGACATGCGCGGGCGGCTCAAGGCGCTTCGCGCGCGGGGCGGCAAGGTCGTCGTCGTCGATCCGCGGCGCACCGAGACCGCCGACGCCGCCGATCGACACCTGTTCCTGCGACCCGGCACCGACGCGCTGTTCCTGCTCGCGATGCTGCACGTGATCTTCGCCGAGCGGCTCGCGCGGCCGGGGCGCGTCGGCACGTTCCTCGACGGGCTCGACGAGCTCGAGCAGGCCGCGCGCGAGTTCTCCCCCGAGGCGACCTCCGCGGTCACCGGGGTCGCGCCGGCCGAGCTCCGCGCGCTGGTGCGCGAATTCGCGGCCGCGCGCGGCGTGGTCTACGGACGGCTCGGCGTGTGCACGAACGAGTTCGGCGGACTCGGCGCGTGGCTGATCTGCGCGATCAACCTCGTGCTCGGGAGGCTCGACGAGCCCGGGGGCATGATGTTCACCAGCCCGGCGGTCGACATCGAGCAGCTGACGCGCGCTCTCGGATTCACCCACGGCTTCGCTCGGTATCGAAGTCGCGTGCGCGGCCTGCCGGAGTTCAACGGCGAGCTGCCGGTCGTCACGCTCGCCGAGGAGATGGACACGCCGGGTCCCGGTCAGATCCGCGCGTTCGTGTGTTCCGCTGGCAACCCGGTGCTGTCGACGCCGAACGGCCCGCGGCTCGAGCGCGCGCTCGGCAAGCTCGACTTCTTCGTGGCGATCGACATGTACCTCAACGAGACCACGCGCCACGCCCACGTGATCTTGCCGCCGACCTCGGCGCTCGAACACTCGCACTACGACATCGCGCTCGCGACGCTGGCGGTCCGCAACATCGCGAAGTACTCGCCCGCGGCATTCGAGCGCGCCGCCGATCAGCGGCACGACCACGAGATCTGCATGGAGCTGTTCTCGCGCCTCGGGTTGCCGAAGCTCGTCGGGCGCGCGCTCCGTCCGGCGCTGCGCAAGCTGAGGCCCGAGCTCGTCCTCGAGATCGCGCTGCGCGCTGGCCGCTACAAGCTCGGGCTCGCGAAGCTGCGCGCCGCACCGCACGGTCTCGATCTCGGCGCGCTCGAGTCACGCTTGCCCGATCGGCTGCGCACGCCGACTCGCCGCGTCGCGATCGCGCCGCGCGTGTTCCTCGACGATCTTCCGCGCCTGCGCGCGCGCCTCGCGCGACCGGCGAGCGAGCTCGTGCTGATCGGCCGCCGCCAGCTGCGCTCGAATAACTCGTGGCTGCACAACTGCGCGCGGCTCGTGAAGGGCAAGCCGCGCTGCACGCTGCTCGTCCATCCGACCGACGCCGCGTCGCGTGGCATCGTCGACGGCGAGCTCGTCGAGCTCGCGTCGACCTCGGGAACGGTGCGCGTCCCCGTCGAGGTCTCCGACGAGATCATGCCGGGTGTCGTCAGCCTGCCGCACGGCTGGGGCCACGACCGCGCCGGCACGCGGACCGGCGTGGCGAGCGCGCGTCCCGGCGCGTCGATCAACGACGTGACGTCGGAGGCACACTACGACGCGCTGTCGGGCAACGCCGCGCTGTCGGGCCTCGCCGTCGTCGTCAGTCGCATCGCGTGAACGCCGCCGCCATCGCCTGATACGTGTTCTCGGTCGTGCTGCCGTCGCCGCATCGACACGGCGTCGGCTGGTTCGCGCCGTCGACGCACGTCGTCGGCTGATCGTGGAACGCGCGGCTCATGTCGCAGTCCATCGAGTTGTTGACGATGTCGCGGCAGTTGTCGCCGATCGAGAGCTGCGCGCGCATCTCGGCGAGCCCGAGCAGCGTCACCTGACACGCGCGCGCGTAGGTCGGCAGCGCGTCGCCGAACACGAACTCGATCGCGTGGTCGGTCGCGCAGCTGTCGGGCACGATCATCGTCGTGCCGGCCGAGCCGGCCCAGTACGACGTCGTGAACACGATCTCGACGTGCGGGGTGTCACCCGGATCGATCTCGGTCAGCGTGATCGGGAACGGCGCGAGGCCGGTCGCGATGCAGTCGACCAGCGGGCGCCAGTGGACGTCGTCGAACGGCGAGGGCGGCAGCGCGACCGGCGCGTCGACCAGCACGCTCTGGTTCGCGCTCGCGTTGTCGTGCGCGCCGTGCTCGTAGCTGCCGCCGTTCCGATCGAGGTAGACGATGTTCGGCTGGCACACCGGCGCGTCGAGCGCGGCCTCTGAGCCGCCGCACGCGACGAGGAGGGCGAGGAGGGCGCGGAGGGCGTGGAGGGCGTGGAGGGCGCGGAGGGCGCGTAGGGCGCGTAGGGCGATCGAGTAGCGCCGCCACATCACCGTCAGGATATCGGACATCGGGAGCCCACCGAAGACGGAATCGAGCGTGCTATCGGTGGTCGATGATGATTCGCATCGCGCTCGTAGTCGCGCTCGCCACGCCGGCTTGCTCGAACCGCACCGAGTCGGCACCGGTTCACGAGAAGGACACGCCGCTCGCGCGCAAGTGGATCGCGGCCGGGGCCGTGGTGATCGACGTGCGCAGTCGCGAGGAGTACGCCGGCGATCACGTCGATCGCGCGGTGAACATCCCGGTCGACGAGCTCGCGGGACGGATCGGCGAGGTCCAGACGCTCGCGCGCAAGGATCAGCAGATCGTCGTGTACTGCGCGTCGGGCAACCGCGCGGCCAAGGCGCAGCGCGTCCTCGGCGCCGAGGGTTACACCCAGGTCGTGAATGGGGGCGGCGTCGACAGCCTGAAGTAGCTTACGATGGTCGCCATGCTGACCCGCGCAACGATCGTGATCGTGGTCACTTCCAGTCTGGCGTCCGCCGACGTGGCCGTGACGATCGACAACACCCAGCCGCACCAGACGATGCACGGGTTCGGCGCGACGACGCTGTCGCTCGACTACAACACGACGGACAACGTGCCACCGGCGCTGCGCACGCTCGCGATCGACGCGCTCTACAACCAGGTCAAGCTCAACATGGGCAACCTCGAGGTCGAGCCGTTCGAGGCGCCCGCCGCCAACGTGTACGCGCCGGCGAACGACGACGGCAGTCCGACGACGTTCGGCGCCTACAACTGGGTGCAGTCCGACAACATGATGCAGAAGGTCGTCACGCCGGGCGCGGCGTTCGGCTTCGACCACTACTGGATCGGCCCGGTTGTCAGCAGCGGCTTCGCGCTCGCGTGGGCGCCGGCGCTGCGGTCGTCGAACTACCAGCTCTATCTCGACGAGATCGCCGAGCACGTCGCCGCGGTCGCGATCCACTGGCGCGATGCGTACGGGGTCACCCCGGCCTACCTGCAGCTGTTCAACGAGCCGCTGTCGGGCAACGGCGAGCTGGCGGGTGGCTCGGTGGCCGAGATCATCGACATCATCAAGCGCAGCGGCGATCGGCTGCGCGCCGAGGGCTTCGCGACGATGAAGTTCGTGGTCACCGCCGAGGAGACCGAGGCGATCTCGCTCCGCGACGCGCAGATGATCCTGGCCGACGCCGATGCCCGCAAGTACGTCGGCGCGATCGCGTATCACCCATACCCCTACGGCTCGACCTACGCGTCGGTGCCGAACATCCTGTCGACCTCGGGCAAGGGCACGCCGGATGCCACCAAGGTGATGGTGCGGAACCAGCTGCGCGATCTCGGCGCGCCGTACGGCATCCCGACGATGATGGTCGAGGTCTCGCACTCGGATCTCGCGTTCGACTCGTTCGATGGCGTGCGCGGTCGCGCGATCCAGATCCACGACGAGTTGACCTACGCCGATGCCGCCGCATTCTTCGGCATGAACGCGATGTGGGACAGCACGTCGCACGCGCAGCACTATCAGGGCCGCCCGGATCCCGGGTTCTACAGCGAGACCGACACGGTCGTGCTGGTCGACAACACGCTGAACAAGGTCGTGATCAGCCCGATGGGACGCGCGATCGGTCACTACGCGCGGTGGATCAAGCGCGGCGCGGTGCGCCTCGAGGTGACGTCCGACGATCCACTCGTGCAGGTCACCGCGTTTCGCGACGACGCGCAGGGCCGGCTCGTCCTCGTCGCGATCAATAACTCCGACACCCCGCGCACGCTCGCGGTCGCCGCGACCGGCGCGCCGACCTTGATGGGCGCGTTGACCGGCGAGAGGTCGACCGGGACCGGCGATGCCGACGTGTGGCAGGCGTTCACCGGCACGACCACCGGCGCGAGCTGGACCGTCGATCTGCCGGCGAAGAGCGTCGCGAGCATGGCGGGCGTGTTCACCCCGGTGGTCGGTGGTGACGGCAGCAACGCGGTCGGCGGCGATGGCACACCGGCCGGCGCGTCGAGCGGTGGCTGCTGCGACACGGGCAACCACGCGAGCTCGGGCATCCTCGCCCTCGGCGCGCTCGTCGTCCTCGGCCGGCGTCGTCGGCGCTGAACCCCGGCCTCGCGCCGACATGTCCGACTCTCGGACCGCGACCAGGCCTCACTGGATGATGAAGCAGTCGATCGTCGTCACCGCGCGGAACGTCGACGCGTCGGTGTGCCGCTCGGCGTGAAACAGATCGAGCTGGTACGTGTTGCCGACCGTGATCCCGAGCGCGGCGGCCTGCGCATCGAAGTCGATCATCGCCGTCTCGGCGCCGTGGATGCCACCGAGATCGATCGCGAGCCGCTTGTTGACGAACACCCAGAGGTCGTCGTCGCCGGTGAACGAGAAGTTCTCGCCGCCGCGATAGCGGAACGTGGTGTGGATCTCGCTCGTGAAGTGGAAGTTGTGCGGGTTGGACTCGTTGCCCCAGCCGATATTGTCGAGCGGAAAGAACGCCTGGTTGTCGTACGTGAACGTGCCGGGTGGACTCTCGGTGAGCGGCAGCGTCTGCGCGAACGTCATGTTCGTGCCCGCGACGTCGCGGTACCACTGATCGAACGTGGTCTTGCTCGTCACCGTGAGCGTCTGACCCGCCGGCTTGTACTCCGGCTTGTTGTCGGAGCCGAGCGCATCCTTCACGAGGCCGCGATCGTCGCCGTACGGATCGACCTCGAAGTCCGGGTGCGCGATCTGGAAGTCGCGGAACGTCACCGCGAGCACGCCGCAGCTCTGCGCATCGACGTTCGACGCGTCGCCGCCAGGGGCATCGATCCCGGCGTCACCGCCACCGCCGGCGGCATCGATCCCGCCGGCCTTCTTGGTTCCGCACGCGGCGACGAGGACGAGCGCGACGATCGAGGCGTACTTCATGCGCTCGGGAGCTTACCGCCCCAGCCACGGAGTAGTGGTGTCGAGGAGATGTGCGCGCAGGTGGGCGAAGTCGCGTCCAGCGGTCGGGCGACTAGCGCAATCGTCGGGCACCTTGCTCAAGTCCTGAGCGTGCCGTGCGTACATCACCGTGGTTCCGAGGGCTTATGAATGGCTCGGAAGATGCTTCTGAGAGGCACATGCGCAACCTGTCGGTCACTGTCGCTCCGTTGCTGTTCCTGTTTGCATGCGTCGCCGAGCCGCCGCCGATGCCAGCTCCGGTGGATCTCGGTCCGCAGGGTCTGACCATCGGCCAGCACGACAACGACCACGTCGCGGGCTTGTTCGTCCAGGGGACGTCCCGCGTGACGTTCGCCAGCACCATGACCCAGGAGCAGCGCGCCGACGTCATCATCATGATCGGCGACAAGCGCATCCACGTCGACATCGACTACAAGCTCGGCCACGCGGACCACGACGCGGGCGGCAACACCTTTTCGCTCGAAGAGATCAGCCTCGTCCAGACCGCGGCGGTCGCACTCGAAGAATACATGCCGACGGGCCAGGAACGCACCCGCGCCGAGGACTCGGTCACGCAGCAGCTCGCGCTGATGGCGATCGCTCCCAGCGACATCGCGATCGACAAGTTCGAGATCACCCAGGACCGCAGCATCGTCTGCCTCGCGTCGTGTAGCTGCCAGACCCAGTACATCGGCAGCGGCTACTATCGCCAGGCCGGACGCGGCAACAGCTGCACCGGTGGGTCGGGCAACGGATGCAAGGGTCGTTGCGGTGCAGGCTGCGCCAGCGACCTGAGCGGCAACTACACCCAGGATTGTGCGAAGCACGATTACGGTCTCGGTTCGTTCGCCGCCGCCTCCGACGACTACGCATTCGCCAACTGCTGGTGCTAGGTATCACCATCGCGTAGCTTGGCTCGCACGTGCTGGACGCTTCGGGGATCGTCGGAGGAGCGCCGGAAGCTGACCAGGCCGCGGTCGTCGCGATCGTGGCACAGCTGCCGGTCTGCGGTCAGGACGAGCTCGTCTACTGCACGGGCACGCTGGTCGCTCCCCGCGCCGTGCTGACGGCCAAGCATTGCCTCGACTATCCCCCACCGGGCGGCATGGTCGTCATCGGCGGTGCCGATGCGCTGGATCCCGCGGCCACGCGCCTGCCGGTGATCGCGGTCTACCCGGCCGACACCGACGATGTGGCCATCCTGGCGCTGGCGACGCCGTTCCCTGCCACACCCGTGATGCTGTGGCAGACGCCCCTCGACGACACGCAGCTGGGCACCACGGTGCGAGTGGTCGGCTACGGCATCGATGATGTCGGCGCCGTCGGCCGCAAGCGCAGTGGCGACGCGACCATCGATCAGGTGGGGCCCCGCCTGTTCCGCATCGTTCCGGGACCAGCGCTGTCCTGTAACGGTGACAGCGGTGGTCCGGTCTTCATCGGTAGCGAGCTCGCCGGCGTCACGTCGTTCGGTGACTCGGCGTGCGTGTTCTCGGGGACGAACGTGCGCGTCGACGTGCTGGTCGACACCTTCATCACCCCGACGCTTGCCGCGATCGCGGCGCTTCCCGAGGGGGCCGGTGTGCCGCTCGCGCCCGGCGAGGATCTCTGCCTGCGGACGTGCGAACAAAATCTCGACTGCCCACGCGACTTCGCGTGTGTCGATGGCCGTTGCGGCTACCTGGGGATGTCGCCCGGTCGGTTGAGCGACACCTGCGAGCCTGGCGCGACCACCGGGTGCGCTGACACCTGCGTTCCAGATCCCGCGGGGATCGGCTGCCGCTGCTACGTGCCGTGCGACGGCGGCGACCCGGGCGGCTGCGCGTCGTGCGGGACCGTGCCGGCGCGCGGGCGCCCGGGATCAGCGCTGCTCCTCGTCGCCACCGCCGTGTGGCTCGGACTGCGTTCCAGACGACTGCGGTGATCGCGCGACCGCGCTAGGCTCGCGACCACACGTGATCCGGATCTACTGGGCGCTCGTCGCCATCGCGGGGCTCGCCATCGTCGCGCTCGGCGCGCCGAGCTGGGTCGCGCTCACGGCGGGCCTCGGACTCGCGCTCGCATCGAACGTCTCGCCACCCGCGCAGGTGAAGGCGGTCACGACGTACGCGCTCCAGCTCGGCGTCGTCGCGCTCGGCGCCGGGATGAACCTCGTGGTGGTCTGGCAGATCGGCTCGAGCGGCGCGCTGTTGACGGCGATCGGCCTCTCCGCCGCGCTGCTGATCGGCCTCGGGCTCGGTCGCTGGCTGAAGGTCGCCGGCGACACGCCGCTCCTGATCGCCGTCGGGACCGCGATCTGCGGTGGCAGCGCGATCGCCGCGGTGGCGAGCGTGATCGCGCCCGAGGAGGAGGAGACCTCGGTATCGCTCGCCGTCGTGTTCGTGCTCAACGCCGTCGCGCTCGTGGTGTTTCCGCTGCTCGGCCACGCGATGGGACTGTCGCAGCCGGTGTTCGGCCGGTGGGCGGCGCTCGGGATCCACGACACCAGCTCGGTGGTCGGTGCCGGGCTCGCCTACGGCCCCGAGGCGCTCGCGATCGCGACGACCACGAAGCTCGCGCGCGCGTTGTGGATCGTGCCGGTCACGCTCGTCATCGCGTTCGCGCGCCGCGGCAAGCTGCGAACGATCCAGTGGCCGTGGTTCATCCTCGGCTTCGTCGCGGTCGCGGCGCTGTTCACCTGGGTGCCGGACCTCGCGCCGATCGCGCCGACCGTGACACTCGTCGGCCAGCGCGCCCTCCTGCTCGCGCTGTTCCTGATCGGCCTGTCGCTGTCACGGAGTGCGCTCGCGAAGGTCGGCGCGCGGCCGCTCGCACTCGGGATGTTGCTGTGGATCATCGTCGCCGGGATCGCGCTCGTGCTATCAACCGCGGAAACATGAAGCTCCTGCTCGCGATCATGGCCACCGTGATCATCGTCGGTTGCAAGGGCTCGAGCGGCGTCGACCACGCCGCGGTCGAGACCTACGTGAAGCGGGCCGAGGCGTGCAAGGACGCGCCGTGCGCCGAGGCCGCGCTCGCCGAGATGGCCGCGATGGTCGCGCGCACCTACCCCGGCAAGATGGCGCAGGACGACGTCGACTACGTCGTCAAGGTGTCGCGCGAGATGCAGATCCTCGTCGAGGCGCGCCGCGGCTCGGCGGCCGGATCCGCCGCGGCCCCGACCACCGCGCGACTGTCGCGGTACGAGCTCATGTGGACCGCATACACCGCGTGCCGCAGCATCATGGTGCCCGCGAAGGCGGCGCCCGATCAGGTGGCGCTCATCACGCAGCTCCGCGACAACAACGCCAAGCGCTTGGCGCGCATCGGCGTGACCTGGGCGGCCTATCCCGCGCCCGAAGGCGATCCGGTCAAGGACGACCAGCGCGGCATGCTCTGGTACCTCGGCGCGATGACCGAGCTCACCAAGCACCTCGACGGCTATCCCGATCCGGACAAGATGCTCGTGCCGGTCGGCCAGACGGTGTGCAACCTGTTCATCAACTACGATCCGGCGAGCCCGACCCTCGAGCCGACCCTCGGTGCGCTCGGTCGGCTCGGAAAGTTCACCGGGCTCGATCCGGTGCTCGTGACGACGCTGACCGACACGCTCGCCAAGAAGGTCCCCGCTGCGCAGGGTCAGGAGGCGGCCGCGGCCTTCTTCAAGGGTGCGCTCCAACAGTTGAACCCCAAGCCGTAGTGGAGTCGTATCAAGCCCACCTCGGCCTCGCGACGGCGATCGCCGTCGGCCTCCTGATCGGGCTCGAGCGCGAACAGTCGCGGCCCGAGGGAGACGAGGGCAAGACGCTGCTCGGCGGGATCCGGACGTATCCGATCTTCGCGCTCGTCGGCGGCCTGGCCACGATCCTCGCGCCGGAGTCGACCTGGATCCCGCTGGTCGCGCTCGCCGGCGTCGTCGTGCTCGTCGCGATCTCGTACGCCGACAGCGTGCACAAGTATGGCCAGCACGGCGTGGCCACCGAGGTCTCGGTGATCGCGACGTTCCTGCTCGGGGCGACCGCCACGAGTCACGTGATCGAGCCGGTCGCAGATCGACTCCTGCTCGTCGCGATGGTCGGGGTCGGGCTCACGTTCTTGCTGTCGTCGAAGCGGTGGTTTCACGCCACGATCGCCAAGGTCTCGCGCGAGGACTTCTACGCGACCGTCAAGTTCCTGATCGTCACGGTGATCGTGCTCCCGCTGCTGCCCGATCGCGATGTCGGGCCGGTCAATGCGATCAACCCGTTCCAGCTCGGCCTCATGGTCGTCATGATCGCGGCGCTGTCGTTCATCGGCTACGTCGCGACCCGCTGGCTCGGCGCGCGGCGCGGCCTGTTGCTCGGCGCCGCCCTCGGCGGCCTGGTGTCCTCGACGGCGGTGACGCTGTCGTTCGCGCGACGCGCCAAGCGCGACCCGGCGCTCGTCCCGATCGCCGCCGGTGCGATCGGCGTCGCGTCGCTGATCATGGTGATCCGGGTCGCGGTGTTGATCGCGGTCGTCGACCGCGGGCTGCTCGTCGTGATGGGCCCGGCGCTCGTGGGCATGGCGATCGGCGCGGGCGTGGGATCGCTGCTCGTGTTCCGGCGCGGGGCGACGGCCGGCGCGTACGAGACCGTCGACCTGAAGAATCCGTTCGAGCTGTCGAGCGCGATCAAGGTCGGCCTGATGTTCGGCGCCGTGACGCTGACGACGAAGGCGGCCTCGATCTACTTCGGCAATCGCGGGCTGTATCTCGCGGCCGGGCTCGCCGGGACGACCGACGTCGACGCCATCACGCTGTCGACCGCCCGCCTGGCCGGCACCGGCCTGGCGATGACCGCCGCGACGCTCGCGATCCTCATCGCGATCGGCGTCAACACGGTCGTCAAGACCGGGTTCGCGTTCGTCGTCGGCACCGGCGCGCTCGGTCGACGCGTCGCGCTGATCGGCGCGCTGATCGTCCTCGGCGGCGTCGCCGGGGTCACGCTCGGCCGCCTGATGTAGAGGTATCATCGGGGGATGCGCACCATCTCGCTCCTTCTCCTCGGTGCTCTCGTCGCGTGCGGCTCCGATGATCCGGCCGGCCCGGCGACGGATCCCCAGGCCGGGCCCGCCGCGGGCTGGGTCGACGGTCACGCCACGATCCCCGCCGAGGGCCAGGCCGAGGACGTGTCGTCGCCGACGACCGTGGTCGGAACCGGCACCGCGGCGAGTTGCACCGGCGAGGCGTTCGTCGCCGCGGTCGCGAATGGCGGCGTCATCACGTTCGACTGCGGCGCCGATCCGACGACGATCGTCCTCACGACGACCGCCAAGGTGTTCAACGACAAGGGGACCAAGCTCGTGATCGACGGCGGCAACAAGGTCACGCTGAGTGGCGGCGGCAAGGTCCGCATCCTCTACATGGCGACGTGCGACAAGATGCAGGTCTATCCGCCGGGCCCCGGCGACTGCAACACGAACCCGGGCGTGCAGCTCGTCGTCCAGAACATCACGTTCATCGACGGCAACGCCAAGGGCCTCGACGGCGCCAACAACGCCGGCGGCGGCGGCGCGATCCACGCGCAGGGCGGCAGCCTGAAGGTGGTCAACGCGCGCTTCTTCAACAACGTGTGCGATGACCTCGGCTCCGATCTCGGCGGCGGTGCGATCCGCAAGCTCGACTACCTCGTCGCTGACGGCGCGGGCCCGGCGCGCCCGGTGTGGATCGTCAACAGCACGTTCGGCGGCGACACCGGGTTCGGGAACTCGTGCGCGAACGGCGGCGCGCTGAGCAGCATCGGCGTGTCGTGGAACATCGTGAACTCGTGGTTCGCGTACAACACCGCCGTCGGGCACGGCGCGAACTCCGGGCAGGGTGGCAACGGCGGCGCGATCTACAACGACGGCAACGAGATCGTCCTCGACATCACGAGCAGCCTGCTCGAGAACAACCAGGCAAACGAGGGCGGCAGCGCCGTGTTCTTCGTGTCCAACAACAAGACCGGCTCGATCACGATCAAGGACTCGACGGTGCGGAGCAACCCGAAGGGCACGTTCGAGACCCCGGACCTGCCGGGCTTCTACGTGATCGCGAAGCAGCCGGCCCAGGTGATCAACTCGACGATCACGCGTTGAGCATCTCGTCCATCCGGGCCTCGTCGATGATCGTGACGCCGAGCGCGCTCGCCTTGCTGGTCTTCGCCGCGCCGACGCCCGCCCCGGTGATCAGGTAGTGCGTGTTCGCCGACACCGAGCCGGTGACCTTGGCCCCGGCGGCCTCGAGGATCGCGGCGATCTCGGTGCGCTCGCGCGACAGCGTGCCGGTGAGCACGACGGTCTTGCCATCGAACCCCTCCGAGACGTCGGGCTTGCGCTCGGCGACCTTGGCCTTGGCCTCGGGATCGATCTTCTTCGGCGGTGACTTCGGCGCATCCGGGCGGCCGATCAGCGAGATCAGCGCGGCCTCGCCGAGCACCGTGACCCCGAGCCGCTCGGCCTCGGCGACCTTCGAGCCGGCATCGTCCATCGCGAACACGTAGTCGGTCTTCTTCGAGACCGCGCTCGTGCAGCGAGCACCGAGCCCTTCGAGCCGCGCCTCGACCTCGGCGCGTTCGATGCCGGGCACCGTCCCGGTCAGGACGACGGACTTGCCGTGAACGCTCAGCTTGGTCGACGTGCGGGGCTTGGGCTTCGCGACCGCGGCCGGTTTCTTTGCCGGGGCCGCCTTCTTGGTCTTGGGCTTGGTCTTGGGCTTCACGGTCCTGGAATCATACTCAAACCCGCGTAGGCTGCAGCGATGAGCGAGAACCGTCGCGAGCTGGAGACCGGAATCCACCTCGACCTTCACAAGGGCGGGACCTACGGGGACTACCTGCAGCTCGACGTGCTCCTCGCGGCACAGCGGCCGGTCACCGCCGTGCACGACGAGATGCTGTTCATCATCCAGCATCACACCAGCGAGCTCTGGATCAAGCTGTTGCTCCACGAGCTCGACGAGGCGGTCAAGCTGGTCCGCACCGATCGCCTCACCGAGTCGTTCAAGATCTTCGCGCGCGTCGCGCACATCCAGCGGATGCTGTTCGAGCAGTGGGCGGTCCTCGAGACGATGACGCCGAGCGAGTACCTCCAGTTTCGCGATGCGCTCGGCAAGGCGAGCGGGTTCCAGAGCTACCAGTACCGCGCGCTCGAGTTCGTGCTCGGCAACAAGGACGCGAACACGCTCAAGCCGCACGAGCACGATCCGCGCGTCCATGCCGAGCTCGCGACGCGCCTCGCGACCCCGTCGCTGTACGACGAGTTCCTCGGCTGGCTCGCGCGCCACGGTCACGCCATCCCGGCCGACCGCCTCACCCGCGACTTCACCCAGCCATACGAGTCGAGCGCCGGCGTCCGCGACGTGTTCCGCGCGATCTACGCCGACCCCGCGAACAACTACGCCGCGTACGACATGTGCGAGAAGCTCGTCGACATCGAGGAGCGCTTCCAGCTCTGGCGGTTCCGCCACATGACCACGGTCAAGCGCATCATCGGCTTCGCCCACGGCACCGGCGGTAGCTCCGGCGTCGGCTTCTTGAAGAAGGCGCTCGATCTCACGTTCTTCCCCGAGCTGTGGGAAGTCCGCACGCTGATCGCGTCGCCGGTCTGATCAGAACGTGAACAGGCCGGTGTCGACGATGCCGCTCGGCGCGGCGATCGTGACGGTCTTGACCGAAGGGTTCCCGACGTCGCCGCTCGGATCGATCATCTGGGCGGTCACCGTGATCGCGCCCGCCGGCAACGGCGCGCCGTAGTCATACGGCCCTGCACCGGCGTCGCAGTCGTATTCGTCGACCGAGATCGGCGTGGACACCAGCACGGCACGGTTCGCGGCGCACGCGGTCGTCGCCCAGGTCGCGCGGAAGTAGCCGCCGTTCGTCACGAAGTCGACGTCGGCGACCGCGGTGTTGACCTCGCCGACATCGCCCAGGTAGTTGCTCGGCGAGGTCGCGTAGACCACCGTGCCGTTGTGGTCGACGATCTGGACCTCGTTCGTCCACTTGCCGACGGCGACGGTCTGCGTGCCGGTGAGCGCCGTGCAGTCGTAGAGGTCGAGCATGCAGGTCGACGTCGGGTTGACGCCATCGCAGCTCCCGGTCGGCACGCCGTTCGCGTCGGTCGGCCGCCCGATGATCACCGCGGTATCGAACTGCGCCGAACACCCAATCGACGGCGCGAGCGTGCGGCCGTCGGTCGACACCGTGACGAAGCGCCAGGTCACCGACGTACAGCCCTCGCCGGTTCCCGGATTGCCGCACAGCCCCTGGATCGGCGCGTCGAGGAACACCGCCGCATCGTGCGGCAGGTTCGGCGCGTCGACGTGGGGTGGCGGCCCATCGATCGCGGGGTTGCCGCCACCACCGCCACCGCCCGAACACGCGGCCACCATCGCGCACGCGAACGCCACGCGGAGTTGCTGCATGCCTGCGATCCTACGCGACGCCGCGACCCGAACCATGGCAAGAAGACGGCATGTGTCGTGCCGTGACGTGCAAGAAGTGCCAGAAGCCAACCTGGGCCGGATGCGGAGCTCACATCGAGCAAGTCCTCGGTCACGTCGCGAAGTCCGCGCGCTGCACGTGTCGCGAGACCGCCGCCGCCGAGCCGCGTCGCGGCGGTGTCGCCGGTTCGATCCGGCGTTTGTTCGGGCTCGACTGATCAGAGCGCGGCCCGCACGCCGAGGTTGACCGCGAGCTCGCCGGGGGCGACCGCGGTCTGGACCACGACGCGCACGTGCCGTGTATGGATCTCGAGGCCGACGAGCGCGTGCACGGTGACCGCGCTCGGCGAGCTCGAGCCCGAGCCCGAGATCTCCGCCGTTCCGATCGGGATGTTGTCGTTGTTGATCGTGAGGAGGCTGTGGAGCTGCGCGACGACCGTGCTGCTCCCGGTGGTCAGATCGAGCCCGGCGCCACCGTAGAGCACCAGCGTGTCGAACAATCGCACGCCGGTGGTCAGCTCGATCGGCACGCTGACCGTCGACGTGGTGACGTCGAGCGTCCCGGTCGAGCTCATGTGGATCGTGTGGTGGCTGTCCGGACCGGTCGCGGTGAAGTGGCTCTCGATCGAGCCGCCGGTCGACGTCCCGACGACCCAGCTCGCATGCTCGAGCCCGGTCGTCGCCGCGACGCCGATCCAGCGGAGCGTTGCCGGGCGCGTCGCCGGCAGCACGTGATACTGGACGTGCGCGCCGATCGTGAACAGCGAGCCGTCGAGGCCGTGGATCGTCGTCGATTCGTAGAACCCGTTCGCGAACACGGTCCAGCGCGGATGGCTCCAGCGCCCGAGGTTGACGCCGGTCATCGCGGCGACGTTGATGATCGAGCCGCCGAGCAAGCTGTTCGTCGTGCCGATCGCGACGTCGCCGTGGACCCCACCGCCACCCGCGCCGATCAGGATGTCGCCCGAGTCCGGATCGTAGTCGACGCCGAGCCCGCGCTGCGCCGCCGCCGCGGTGTTCGCGAACGCGTGCAGCAGGTCCCCGAGCCGCGTGACCTTGTACAGCTCGTCGATCCGGGCCTGCGCGGTGGCGATCAGATCCGGGATGCTGAGCCCGAGCTCGCTCGCGAGCTGCTCGCCCTCGGCGTTGAGCGCGACCGTCACCATGGAGTCCGCCCGCGCGGTCGCGGCATGCGCGAGCAGGGCGGCGACGAGGAGCACGCGGCGCATGCGCCACGGTACCTCATCGACCCCGATCAGTCGCCGAGTAGACCGAGGGCGGCGAGCTGGGTGCAACGTCCGTCACGCCAGGTCGAGCCGGCGGCGCTGGTCGAGCTGACGTCGAGCCGCTCGAACAGGGGCGCGGCGGGCCACGCGGTGGGAGGCTCGCCGTGCGCGACGGCGGCCCACGCGTGCTGGATCGTCGCGCTGACCGCGAGGTCGTCGGCCGACGGCACGATCTGGTAGGCGGCGAACGAGCCGAACAGGTTGACCACGTCGAACCCGTGCACGGCGTTCAGGAAGGCGAGCGGGCCGTTCGGGACGCCGCGCTCGAGCTCGTAGTGGTAGGTCGTCGCGACGTGCGCGGTCGCGACGCGCTGCGCGCTGCACGCGAACGCCACGTCGGTCGCGTACGCGGTCGCCGCGCCGAGCTCGCCGAGCGTCGCGACCGGGTACAGCGTCTGGAGCGCCGACGCGTGCGCGTCCTGGCCGATCGCGTGGAGATACGTCGCGAACTGGCCCGCGGCGTCGGTGATCCCGAGCTGGTAGACGAACACGCTGGCGTCGTCGTGATTCGAGCCGACGATGATCGGGACCGCCGCGCGACCGGCGGCGAGGGCCGCGAGCGGCCGCTGATCGATCACGACGCCGTCGACGACCGGGAACGTCGCGCCGATCGGTAACCCGAGGTCGTAGTACGCGGGCAGTGCGAGGCCGAGGATCTGATCGACGGACTTCGCGCGCAGGCACGCGGCGATATCACCCGACGTGCAGCCGAGCGGCGCGGCGACCGCGACGATCCCGAAGCCCTCGGCCGCCGGGAATGTGCCGGTCGGCGTGGTCAGCGCGAGGACCGCCCCACACGGCCCCGACTCGATCGCCGCGGCAGCGTACAGGCCGTTCGCGGCCGGCGCCGCGAGTAGCGTGCACACCGAGGCACCGCCGGCCGACTCGCCCGCGACGAGGACGTGCGCCGGATCGCCGCCGAGCGCGGTGATGTTGCGGTGCACCCACGCGAGCGCAGCGATCTGATCGCGGATGCCGAAGTTGCCGATCCCGCCGTCGGGCGCGGCGAGCTGCGGGAGCGCGAGGAACCCGAGCACGCCGAGCCGATAGTTCAGCGAGACCACGACGACGTCGCCGGCGCGCGCGAGCGCGGCACCGTCGTAGGTGAGGTCGCGCGAGCTGCCCTCGACGAAGCCGCCGCCGTGGATCCACACGATCACCGGGCGCGGCTTGGCATCGGCGTGGGCCCACACGTTGAGCGACAGGCAGTCCTCCGCCTGCGGGAGATCTGGGTGGTTCGCCTGCGAACAGGCAGGTCCGAACGCCGTGGCGTCGCGCCGGGTCACCCAGGGGATCGGCGGGGTGGGCGGCGCCCAGCGATCGGCGTGCGCGTACGGGATGCCCTCGAAGATCACGAGATCGCCGGCGGCGGTGCCGTGGATCGGACCGCTGTCGATCGCGACGTCCGCGCCGATCGGGCTGGCATCGATGCCGGGATCCGCGGCATCGGGGTCGGCGGGGCTGTCGTGGCCCCCACCACACGCGGCCAGCGCTGTCGCGATCGACCACATCACGAGGGTACGTCCGGGCATCCGGACCTTTGACGCAAGCGGCGTGCCGGCGCGTGGTATTCGTGCGACATGAAATCGGTCGAGACCTCGCTCGTGATCGACGCTCCGACCGATGCGGTGTTCGCGGTGCTCGCCGATCTCGCGACCTGGCACACGTGGAATCCCGTGATCACGCAGATCCGTGGCGAGCTGCGCGTCGGCGCGCCCGTCGCGTTCAAGATCGCGGTCGTCGAGCGGGTGCCACCGCTGCGGCTGCGCGCGAAGCTGGTCGAATTCGAGCCCGGTCGCGCGCTCGCCTGGCGCGGCGGCCTGCCCGCGATGCTCGTCGGCCACCACTACTTCCGGACCGAGGCTCGCGGCGAGTCGCGCTGCCTCGTCACGCACGGCGAGTCGTTCACCGGCATCGTCTCGCGCGGCCTGCCGGCGCGCCTGCTCGCGCGGCTCACGACCGCCTACGACCGCCTCAACGTCGCGCTGCGCGACGAGGTGCTGCGCCGGCGTGACGCGAGTTGATCGTGGCCAAGGCTCGCGCTCGTCGTCGCGATCGCGGCCCTCGTGTTCGGATCGTTCGCGTACAGCGTGACGCTGCGCCGGCTGCGCAAGCCGAAGCCCGACGCCTGACCTAGCGGCGCGCGGCGATCGGCGGGATTCGCGCCGCCCACGGGCGCGCGACCTCGAGCTGCGCGGCGAGCTGGAACAGCGTTGCCTCGTCGCCGAACGGCGCCATGAACTGCACGCCGATCGGGAGCCCGGCCGCGTTCCAGTGGAGCGGCACGCTCATCGCCGGCAGCCCGGTCTGATTCGCGGTCTGCGTGTTCGGCGTCTTGGCGAGCGCGTTGGCGCCGAGCGTCGCGAGCAACTTGTCGAGCACGAACCTCGGCGACACCACGCGCAGCGCACCGAGCGCGATCCGTTCGGCTGGCTTCAGCGCGAGCTCGCCGATCGCGAGCGGCGGATACGCGAGCGTGCCGTCGAGGAACACGTCGTGCTGCTCGAAGAACCGGCCGAGCGTGCGTCCGGCGGCCTGGCACGCGTCGCGCGAGCGCTGGAGCTCGATCGCCGGCAGCTTGCGACCGATCGTGCCGAGCAGCCACGTCGTCGGCTCGAAGTCGGCCGGCTTTGGCGCGCGGCCGACCCAGCGCGCGGTGGTCTCGATGCTGCTCGCGGCGCCGACCGCGATCTGCGTGAAGTACGCGGCGACCAGCGCATCGCGATCGATCGGCAGCGCGACCTCGACGAGCTCGTGGCCGAGGCTCGCGCACAGCGCCGCCGCGTCGCGCACCGCGTCCTTGACGTCGGCGTGCGTGTCGCGACCGAGCTGCGACCCGGTCGAGAACGCGATGCGGAGCTTGCGCGGCGCGCGCCGGATCTCTTCGACGTACGGGCGCTCGCGCGGCGGCGACGCGTACGGCGCGCCGACGTCGGGACCCTGCGTCGCGTCGAGCATCGCGGCACAGTCGCGCACGCTGCGCGTCAGCACACCGGGTTGGACGTAGCCACCCCAGCCCTCGCCGACGTTCGGCCCGACGGGATTGCGCCCGCGCGTCGGCTTCAAGCCGAACAGCCCACACGCGGACGCCGGGATCCGGATCGATCCACCGCCATCGCCGCCGTGACCCATCGTGACCGCGCGCGCCGCGACGATCGCCGCGGTGCCGCCGCTCGATCCGCCCGGCGTGTGCGCTGGATTCCACGGATTGCGCGTCGGGCCGCGCAGCTCGGGCTCGGTGACGCCGAGGAGGCCGAGCTCCGGCGTGTTGGTCTTGCCGACGATGACGACGCCGGTGCGTTTCATCCGCGCGATGATCTCGGCGTCCGTGGTCGGCACGAAGTCCTTCGACATCCGGCACGACTGCGTGTACGGCTCGCCCGCGAGCCAGCCGTCGAGATCCTTGACGACGAACGGCACGCCGCGAAACGGCCCGTCGGGCAGTGTGCCCTTCGCAGCGGCGCGCGCCTGGTCGTACATCCGATGCACGACCGCGTTGAGCTGCGGATCGACCTGCTCGATCGCGGCGATCGCGTCGTCGACCAGCTCGGTGGGATGGACGTCGCCGCGACGCACGCGTTCGGCGAGGGCGGTGGCGTCATCGGTTGCGGCCATGGTCGCGGCAGCGTAGCCCAGGATAGGATGCGCGCGTGACGAACCCGCTGATCGATGACCGCGACGTCGACCTGATCCTCGACGAGCTGCTCGACCTCGGGCAGCTCCTCGCGCTGCCCGCGTTCGCCGGCCACGACCGTCAGACCGTGACGCTGTTCCTCGAAGCGTCGCGCGCGCTCGCCCGCGATCGCCTGTTTCCGGCGTACCGCGCGATCGACACCGATCCGCCGCGCCTGGTCGACGGCAAGGTGATCGTGCACCCGCGCATGCACGAGCTCTACGCGCAGCTCCGCGCGCTCGACGTGATCGCCGCGCCGCGCCCCGAGGCCGTCGGTGGCGCGCAGCTGCCGCGCGCCGTGTTCGCGCTCGCGACCGCGTACCTGTGCGCCGCGAACCTGTCCGCCTATGGCTACGCGGGCCTCACCCAGGGCGCCGCGCACCTGCTCGAGGCGTTCGGCGACGACGCGCTGCGCACCCGCTACATGGCGCGCATGTATCGCGGCGAGTGGACCGGCACGATGGCGCTGACCGAGCCACAGGCGGGCTCGAGCCTCGCCGACCTGACGACGACCGCGACGCCGACCGCGTCGGGCTACCACCTGATCCGCGGCTCGAAGATCTTCATCTCGGGCGGCGATCACGATCTCACCGAGAACATCGTGCACCTCACGCTCGCGCGGCTCGCCGGGGCGCCGGCCGGGATGAAGGGCGTCTCGCTGTTCTGCGTGCCGAAGCGGCGCCTCGAGGACGACGGCACGCTGGTCGACAACGACGTCGCGGTGACCGGCGTGATCCACAAGATCGGCTGGCGCGGGCTGCCGAGCGTCGCGCTCGCGTTCGGCGAGCGGGGCGACTGTCGCGGCTGGCTCGTCGGCGAGCCGCACCAGGGCATCCGCTACATGTTCCAGATGATGAACGAGGCGCGGATCATGGTCGGCCTCAACGGCGTGGCGACGGCGTCGGTCGCGTACCACGAGTCGCTCGCGTACGCGCGCGAGCGCCGCCAGGGCCGGGCGCCCGGCGCGAAGGATCCGGCGGCGCCGCCGATCGCGATCATCGAGCACCCCGACGTGCGCCGCATGCTGCTGCGCCAGAAGGCGATCGTCGAGGCGGGGCTCGCGCTGCTCGTGCGCGTCTCCGCCTACGCCGATCGCGCCGAGCACGCGACCGATCCCGGCGAGCGCGCGCGCTGCTCGCTGCTCCTCGATCTGCTCACGCCGGTCGCCAAGTCATTCCCCGCCGAGGCCGGCTTCGAGGCCAACACGCTCGCGCTGCAGATCCACGGCGGCTACGGCTACTCGAGCGAGTACCTGGCCGAGGCGTGGCTCCGCGATCAGAAGCTCAACTCGATCCACGAGGGCACGACCGGGATCCAGGCCGCGGACCTGCTCGGCCGGCGCGCCCTCGCGCAGGGCGGGGCCGCGCTCGCGGCGCTCGCGACCGAGATCGCCGCCGCGACCGCGCGCGCGCATCGCGCCGGCGTCGAGGCCGCCTGGATCGCGGAGCTCGAGCGCGCCGTCGGACTCGTCGCGAGGCTCACGGCGACGCTCGCGCGCGACCCGGCCACGATGTTGCTCCACGCGCGCGACTACCTCGAGCTGTTCTCGATCGTCGTGATCGCGTGGCAGTGGCTCGAGCTCGCGGCGGTCGCGCGCGAGGCGCTCGCGGGCCCTCTGCCGCGCGGCGCGGTGTCGCGCGACGCCGGCTACTACCACGCCAAGCTCGCCGCGGCGCAGTACTGGCTGCGCACCGAGCTGCCGCGGGTCGATCACCTCGCGCACCTGTGCGAGACCGGCGAGGACTCGTACGCGCGGCTCGATCCGGCCTGGCTGTAGCCGGCGCTATCGTTCGGCGATGACTGAATGGAAGCTTCCGTGGGATGCGGGGTGCCGCTGCGATCGGCTCCGCATGCAGATCACCGAGGCCCCGATCCTCACGCTCGCGTGCCACTGCATCGGCTGTCAGCGGATGTCGGCGAGCGCGTTCTCGCTCGGCATCCTCGTGCCCGCGAGCGGCTTCGCGATCACCGCGGGCGAGCCGGTGATCGGCGGGCTCCACGGCGCGGCGCGCCACTTCCACTGCCCGCACTGCAAGACGTGGGCGTTCACGCGCCCCGATGGCATGGACGACCTCGTCACCGTGCGGGCGACGATGCTCGACGAGCACGGCTGGTTCTCGCCGTTCGTCGAGACCAGCCGCGCCGAGGGCTTCCCGTGGGCGAACACCGGCGCGCCACACAGCTTCGCGAACATCCCACCGCCCGAGGCGTTCGGACCGGCGGTCGCCGAGTTCCAGGCACGCGGCCCGCGGCCGTAGCTCCCTGGCGGTTACCGGCGCTCGCGAGGGGCGACTTTGCTACGTTCGCGGTGATGACGCTCGACGCCTTTCGCCTCGCCCTCGACGAGCTCCCCGAGACCGCCTACGTCGAGGGCACGGTCGTGATCGGCGAGCGGATCGCGATCGCCTTGCCCGACGGCGACGTCGGTGCGGTCGACGATCCGCGGTTCGTCGACTGGCTGCTCGCGCACGCCGAGACCGCACCGTACGGCGTCGGCGGCAAGACCAAGGTCGATGCCAAGGTCCGCGACGCCAAGCGCCTGACCGCGCGCGGTGCCGCGTCGGTGTCCGGGTTCGAGCCCGCGCAGATCCTCGAGAAGATCGAGGCGGCGCTGTCGCCGCGCGAGCACCTCGACGCGAAGCTCACCGACGTGCTCGTGTATCGCAAGGGCGGCCACTTCGCGAAGCACAAGGACACGCCGCGCCACCCCGACCTGGTCGGCACGCTCGTCGTTGGACTGCCGATCGCGCACGCGGGTGGCGCGTTCCAGATCACCGTCGGCACCGAGCCGAAGCTCGTCGACTGGGGCAGCGCGAAGCCGAGCCGGTCGAAGATCCCGTGGGTCGCGATGTTCAGCGACGTCGATCACGAGATCAAGCCGGTGACGTCCGGGTCGCGCGTCACGCTCGTGTACTCGCTCACGCGCTCGCACCGGCCGCGCCGCGATCCGGCGAGCGAGGCGACGCTCGACAAGGTCGGCAAGCTCGCGAGCCGGTTGACGCTGCCGACGCGCGGCCCGCTGATGATCGCGTGCTCGCGCCACGTGATCACCGACAACGAGACCCAGCCGCTCGGCCTCGAGGTCCTGCGCGGCACCGATCGCGCGATCGCCGATCGGTTGATCGAGCAAGGCTTCGTGGTGGCGGTCCGATCGTGCGTGACCGCGGCGTTCGCCTACGGGCGCGCGCGGTCGAACCTGCTGACGACCGACAACATGTTCTCGATCTCGAGACTCTCGAAGACGCTCACGCCCAAGGCGATCGAGGGACTCGAGAACGTCGCCACGTTCACCGAGCTCGAGCCGTTCGACGACCACGTGATGACGCTCGCGCCCTACATCCTCGACTCGCTCCCGCTCGACCGCTGGGTGGTGCGCGCGAGTGCCGCGGCGACGCTGATCCACGAATCCGAGGACTTCTCGGAAGACGGCAATTTCGGGAACGAGGGCTACGAGGCTCACATCTACACGCTCGCCGCGCTCGAGGTCACCCGGCCCAAGGCGAAGGCCAAGGCGAAGGCGAAGGCGAAGGCGAAGGCGAAAAACAAGCGTTAGCGATCGTCGAGATGCGTGTTAGTGAACTCGTCACGATGACACCCTACGATCCCTACGCGCAGAACCAGAATCCGCTCCCCATGATGCCTCCCTCGGTAGCCAACGAGACGCCGCGCTCGGGAGTCCCGAAGGTGATCGGGATCCTGATGATCATCTTCGGCCTGCTCGGCGTGATCGCCGGGTTCAACGGCCTGCTCGGAGGCATGAGCACCTTCGGGATCGGCCACGGTGGTGTGCTCGCGATGATGCAGGTCTCCAAGCTCGTCGGCCTCGCGATCGCCGTCTTCGAGGTGGTCGCCGGCGTCAAGCTGGTCAACTACCGCACGTCGGGACCGAGCTTCGCGAACATCTACGCGATCTCCAACATCGCGACGACGCTCGTGTTCGGCCTGTTCACGATCGCGATGCTCGGCGGCTCGTTCGTCGGGCCGGCGATCGTGTTCGGTATGCTGATCAGCGTGGCGTGGCCGGTGGTCGTGCTCGCGCTCGTCAACCAGCCTCGCGCGCGCGCCTCGTGCGCACGCACGTTCTAGGGGCGACTTCGGCCGCGGCCACGGCGTGTCGATGATCTAGTGGTGGCGGTCGCGCTCCTCGTCTTCCTTGCGCCGCCGCTCCTCGTCCTCGCGCCGCCGCTTGTCCTCGTCTTCCCTGCGCCGCCGATCCTCCTCGGCGCGCTTCTTGTCGTCCTCTTCGCGCTTGCGCTTGTCGTCCTCTTCGCGCTTGCGCGTCTCGTCCTGGCGGCGCTTGTCCTCGTCGGCGCGCTGGCGATCCTCTTCTTCGCGGTGCCGCTTGTTGTCGTCTTCCTGCTTCTTCTGCTGCTCCTTCTGCTGCTCCTCGAAGTGGCGCTGCTGCTCGGTGCGCTGGCGTTCCTGGTCTTCGCGATCCTTCCGGCGCTGCTCCTCGTACTTGCGGCGCTCCTCGTCCTGTTCGCGCCGCAGCTGCTCCTCGCGGCGTCGCGCGTCGTCCTGGAGCTGACGCTGGCGCTCGTCGTTGCGGCGGCGCTCCTCGTCGTAGCGCTGGCGTTCCGCTTCGGTCGCGGCACGCTGGCGCTCGCTCTCGATGCGGTGTTGCTCGTCGTCGAGTCGCTTGCGCTCGGCCTCGCCGCGATCGCGTTCGGCCATCTCTCTCGCGTGTTCCTCGGCGACCTTCTGGCGCTCGGCCTCGCGCCGCGCCTCGCGTGCCGCCAGCTCCTTGCCGACGGCTTGATCGCGACGGTGGCGGGTATCCCAGTCGCGCTGGCGCTCGTGCGCGCGCCGCTCGGCGACCTTGCGGTCCTTCTCGTTGTAGCGGCCGATCAAGGCGAGCTCGGTCACGTGCTCGCGTCGCGTCTCGAGCGCGTGATGTTTCAGCCACGGGTCATCGGGTCCGGCGACCCAGCGCTCCTTGCCGTGACGTGCGTAGTGGTGCACCACGTGGGTCGCGGCGAGGTAGACGTCGATGCGCGTCGTGGCGTAGTAGCGATACAGATCGTTCGCGAGCAGCACGTTCGCCTGTACGAAGCGCCAGCTCTCGTCGGGAAACGTGTCCTCGTCGGAGACGCCGAGCGGCGCCCAGCCGGCGTAGCCCTCGCCGAGTCGCCACTCCACCCAGGCCGGGCCCCACGTCGTGTCGGGGTGCCACACCCAGCGGTTCGCCCAGACCCAGCGGCCGTAGTGATCCGTCGCCCAGCCGAACCGATCGTTGCTCACCCACGTGAAGCCAGACTCGGTGTCGCGCCAGTAGCCGTTCGAGTACGGCATGAAGCTGGGCGTCGCCGGCGCGAACACCCAGCCGAGGCGCGAGTCGTCGTACCAGGTCCCGTACGGCGCGAGGTCGTTGTAGAACACGTCGACCGACGGCACGGCCTTGCCGTCCGGATCCGAGGCGACGTCGTAGAACGTCGGCGCGTCGTCGTAGACGACCGGCTCGGGTGCCGGAGGTGGCTTCGGCTGCTGCGGCTTGGCCGGCTGCGGCTCGTCGTAGGGATTCGGCAACGGCTGCCGATCGGACACCGCTGGCGGCGGATCCGGATCCACCGGTTGCGGCTGACCTGGCGGATCCCCCTGCGGTTGCGCGTAGGGATACGGCTGCGGTCTCCCATAGTACGGCTGTTGCGGCACGCAGCCGATCGCGCCAACCAGGATCAGGCTCATGCGGAGCAGGCGCATGCCCGAGTCATATTAGATGTGCCGGCGCCAGGCCACCCCTACTTCGCGGCGCTACCGCTGCCGCTGCCGGCGGCGCTCCCGGCATCCGAGCCCGAGCCGCTGGCCGGCGGCGCCATCAGGGCCTTGGCCGCGGAGTTCATCTTCTCGACCTGCTCCGGCGTCAGCTTGCCGTAGCAGCCCTGCGCCTCGGCGATCGTCTTCGCGTCGGTCATGCACTTGATCCCGTCGGCGCCCCACTTGTCGTCGGTGCAGTGCTGCACGCCGAGGTCCGTCATCTTCTGCGCCATCTTGTCGTCGACGCCCATCTTCGTCATGTCGGCCTTCGAGACCGCCATGCTGTTCGCGATCGCCTTGGTGCAATCGCCGCCGCCGGTGGCCGCGACCGCGCTGCCACTGCCCACGGCCATCGTCATGTCGCTGCCGCTGCCGCTGCCAGCGCCGACGTCGACCGGCTTCTTCTTGCAGCCGACCGCCGCGAGCGACGCCGCGGCCACGAACACGATCACCAGGTTCTTCATGGCCGGCTTATACACACCTGCGAAGTCGCGATCTACGTCGATGCGCTATCGTTGCCACATGCCGAATGGCGTCGCGCTCGAGAAGGTGGCGAAGCTCGCGGCGGCGCTGCCCGACACGCTCGTCGGGACGCGCTGGCGCAATCGAACCTGGCTGGTTCGCGGCAACGGGTTCGCGTGGGAGCGCCCGCTCGGCAAGGCCGACCTGAAGCGCTACGGCGACGCGACGCCGCCGAGCGGTGACCTCGTCGCGTTCATCACCGATGGCCTCGACGCCAAGGACGCCCTGCTCGACATGGGGCTATCCGGCTTCTTCACGATCCCACACTTCCAGGGCTACGCGGCCGTGCTCGTCGAGTTGCGCCGTGCGCGCCTTGCCGACGTGCGCTCGGTGCTCGAGGTCGCCCATCGCCTCGCCGCGGCGATGCCCGCGAAGAAACCGAAGAAGTAAGGGCAGCGCCCTTACGCCGCGAGCATCTCGGCATGAACGAGTGAACGCGATCAAAGCGGTGGATGCGCGCGGAGCCCGAGCACGAGGTCGGTGATCTTGCGCTGGTACGGGCGGTCTCCGAGGATCGGCGTGACCCACGCGTTGATCTTCGCGGCGTCGTGGCGCGGGTTCGCGACGATCAACGGGATCTCGGAGTCGCGCTTCGACGGGCTGCCGTGCCACGAGTGGTACGGCGCGGCGAAGTAGTAGCGCTGCTCGATGTTCTCGCGGTCGCCGTTGTGGGCGAGGAGCAGGATGTCACCGGCGCGCTCGCCGTGGACGCCGACCGCGAGCTCCTCGAACCGCTTCGCGGCATCGATGTAGGTCGGGTGCGGGTGCTCCTTCAGGTAGTCGTCGATCGGCTGGGTGCGGCCGTCGCCGACGTAGACCTCGAACGGCGCGTCGACCTCGACCACCGGTCGCGGCTTTCGCACGAGCACGAGGTCGAGCGTGCCCTTCATGTGCGGTGCGAGCGAGCCATCCGTGTTGTTGCGCCAGAACCCCTCGGCGGCCGCGAGCACGTCCTCGCGATAGCGCGGCGGATCGCTCCACGCACACGCGCCGAGCCCGGGGCACTTCGAGCGATCGGCGAGGTACACGAAGGCCATCGCGCCGCCGTACGCGATCACCGCGTTGAACGGATCGCTGGCCGCGACGTGGCGCTCGAACGGGCGCACGTGAAAGCCCGTCCGACGAAGGATGCCGGGCGCGTCGCCGTCCGTCGTGCCGAGGGCATGCGCGTCGTCGTGGAGGATCGGGGTGTGGCCGTGGTCCGACGTGACGATCACCCAGCGGTCGTCGAGCATCTTGCGTTCGCGCATGCGCGAGACGAGCGGCGCGAGCGCGGGATCGACGACCTCGGCGAGATACGTGCGGCGCGCCTGGTCCGGACCCTCCTGCGCGACGTGCGCGTAGAGATCGGTGCCCGACAGGTAGAGCGTGAGGACGTCGGGCACCGCGCCGGTCTTCAGGTGCGATACGAGGTTGTCGATCGCCGACCGATCCATCCCCTCGTACAGCTTGCGCGACTCCTTGCTCGTCAGGTGCTTCTCGACCTGGCGCTCGATCTCGCCCTCGAACGCGCGGAGCATGACGCTGCGCTTGGTGAGGAACATGCGATCGACGCCGCGGAACACGTGGTTCATCACGACCCAGACCAGGGCCGCGGGATCCTGCTCGTGGATCTTCTCGTACAGCGTCGGGACCGCGATCAGCTTGTCGAGATAGCCGTCGGTGTAGATCTCGAGCGTCGGGACGGCGTCGACGAACGACACCGGCGCAGGGCAGGCGAGCGTCTTGGTCTCGCGGATGAAGAACTCGTTGTTCGGCACGCCGGTCTCACCCGCGCCCTTGCCCGTCATGATGCTCGTCCAGGCCGGCATCGTCGTCGACGGCAGGTTCGCGAGAAACCGGTCGTCGAGGTGGGCGTGCGCGAGCTGGTCGCCGCCGAGCAGCGTCGCCAGGTTGGGGAGCTGCCCGGCGCGCAACATGTCGTAGAGCAGATCGCGATTGACCCCATCGAACGCGAGGATGAGAACCTGGGGCGAGGCGGGCGAGCTTGCGGGCACACCGGGCGGACGCGCGCGCCCGGTGATCATGTCAGCGCGAATCGCGAGCTCGCCGACCTTCTCGACCGACTTCGCCTTTTGCGTCGTGGCGCTGCAGCCGAACATTCCGACCGCGGAGGCGACGAGCGAGGCGATCGAGCGAGCGTGAGTGGAGCGTGAGGTTGGGCTGATCATGGTCGCACCCTGCGAACGAGCAACCCGCGTGCCGGCGCGAACGTTTCACGGTGCAGGTCCGCGCCATAGCTCGGTCGCGAGGCCGGCGGCATCGAGCTGGGTCGCGACGTCCTGGGTTCCCGCGTGCGTGATCGCGAGGAGCGCGCCGTCGCTGTCGTTCACCGCTGGCGACATCCCGACATCGATGCGGAACAGCAGGCCGCTCGGGCCGACGGCGATCGCGCCGCGCGCGCCGAGCGCATCGGGGGTGTGGCCGAACACGACGTGCCCGACACCGAGCGCGGCCGCGTTGGTCGAGGCGACATCGGCCGCGGCGTCCCACCACGCACGCGATTCGAGGATCGAGTCCGCGCCGATCACGGCGGCATCGCGGAATCCGTTGGCCGTCAGGCCGGCATCGAGAAACCGCTCGAGGTCGCCGATCGCCTGACCGTGCGTGTCGCCCGCGTGCGCGAAGAACCAATCGCCGACGCGCGCGCCGAACGGCAGCGACCGCAGCCACGTGCCACGCGGGTCGGTCGTCGCGACGACGCAGGGGTCGAGCCCATCGGCCTGGAGCTCGCCGTCGAACGCGTCGGCCTTGCTGTTGTGCGGGTCGGCGAGGAACTCCGCCTCGTGGTTGCCGAGCGTGACGATCAACCGGCCGCCGCCCGCGGACGCGCTCGATCCGAGCGCGCGGAACAGATCGACGACCTCGACGCTCTGCGCACCCTTGTCGATCAGGTCTCCGGTCACGACGAGCGTCGCATCGCCACCGCTCCAGGTCGCCATCGCGGGTGACGCTGGTGCCGCGGCGACGAGGCCGTTGCCGACGAGCAGCGCGACCGCGCGGTCGTAGCCGCCGTGGATGTCGCTGATCGCGAACAAGCGCGTGAACGTCGCCTGGTCGACGATCGCCGGGTTCGCGGAGACATCGCGGGTGACCTCGAACGCGGGACACGTCGGCGAGGCGCACCCCGCGAGCGCGAGCGCGAGCAAGATCTTCAAGGCGCGCCGCCCTTGGTGACGACCCCGAGGGCCGGCTTGAGCTGCCCTCCGTGGGCGCGCTTTTCCTTGGCTTCGCTGTAGCGCGTGTGCAGGAGCTCGACGTGGTCGCGGAACAACAGCGTGTAGCGGAACAGCTCTTCCATCACGTCGACGACCCGATCGCGGTAGCTCGATGGCTTCATGCGTCCGTTCGCGTCGAACTCCTCGAACGCCTTGGGGACCGACGACTGGTTCGGGATCGTGACCATGCGCATCCATCGGCCGAGCACGCGCATCTGGTTGACCGCATTGAACGACTGGCTGCCGCCCGAAACCTGGAGCACCGCGAGCGTTCGACCTTGCGTCGGGCGCAGCGCTCCATCGGTCAGCGGGATCCAGTCGATCTGGTTCTTGAACGCGGCCGTCATCGCCCCGTGTTGCTCGGGCGAGACCCACACGTGCGCCTCGGACCACATCGTCAGCGCACGCAGCTCCTTCACCTTGGGAAGATCGAACCGCTGACGATCGAACACCGGCAGGTCGCGCGGGTCGTACGTGCGGACCTCGGCGCCGAAGGCGGTCAGCACGCGACCACATTCCTCGGCGAGGTAGCGGCTGAAGCTCTTCTCGCGCAGCGAGCCGTACAGGATCAGCACGCGCGGTGGGTGCGTGCTCGGCGGCCTCAGCGCGAACGTCGCGAGCGACTCCGAGACGTCGTGCGGCGGGAGGTCATCGTCGATGTGATCGGTCACGAGGTCACGATATTCGCATATGCCCGCGTACGTGCCGTTCTGGGGCGATCGCACACCGAGCGCACCCGCGCATGCCAAATCGCACGGATGCGCCGCGCCGTTCCGTGATTACGGTGAAGGCATGAAAGCACTCAACGCGGTGTTCGCGGTGGCGGGGTTCGCGGGCTGCACGTCGTCCGCCACCACCGCTGGCGACACGACGAGCGTCTGCAGCGAGATCTCGCGAGCTCCCACCGCGCCCAGCTGGAGTGGGACGATCTTCACGATCGTGATGGAGAACAAGGGCCAGGCGGATATCTTCGGGAACAAGCACGCGCCCTACATCAACTCGCTCGCGAACAAGTACGCCGTCGCCAAGGGCTACCACGACAGCATGGTGCACCCGAGCTCGCCCAACTACCTCTGGATGGTCGCGGGCGAGAACTTCGGCGTCCTCGATGACAGCGAGCCGCTGTCTCATCACATCGACTCGCGCTCGCACCTCGCCGATCAGATCGAGACCCAGGGGCTGACCTGGAAGGCGTACGAGGAATCGATGGGCGCGCCGTGCGGGCTGACCGCCAACTACCCCTACGAGCCCAAGCACGATCCGTTCGTGTACTTCAACGACATCAACGGGTGGGATGGCACCACCTTCCAGCCGTCCGCGCGGTGCACGAGTCACGTCGTCGACTACAAGGAGCTCCACAAGGATCTCGCGTCGGGAAACGTCCCCAAGTTCGCGTTCATCACGCCGAACATGCTGGACGACATGCACGATGGCAGCGTCGCGGACGGCGATGCCTGGCTCGCCGCCGAGGTCCCGAAGATCCTCGCGTCCGATGCGTACAAGAACGGCGGCGTGTTGTTCTTGACCTGGGATGAAGGCAACAACGGCGGCGACGATCCGCCGATGATCGTGATCTCGCCGAACGCGAAGCCGGCCTTCGTGTCCACGGCCGCGTACGACGCGAGCTCGTACCTCATGACCGTCGAGACGCTGCTCGGCGTCGACGCACTGCCCTGCAACAGCAATGCGCTGACCACGACCCAGCCGATGGCCGACCTGTTCTCGCTGCCGATCGACGTGACGGTGAACTAGCGGATCATCGACTCGGCCAGCTCGAGGATGCTCGCGAGACCCTCGTCGCACGTCGGCGCGATCTGCTCGGGCGGGAGCACGAAGCCACCACCCGCGGCGCTCGACGGTCGCAGCTCGACGAGGAAGGCCAGCGCGCCACGCACGCCGTAGCTCCAGTCGCCGGCGGTCCCACCGGCGCCGACCTGTAACTCGGAACCCGGCCGGATCGCGTAGCGCTGACCGTGGGCGGCGACCATCGCGGTGCTCATCCGATCCGCGATCGCGGCGAACCGGGCGCGATCGGGCGGATCGGCGCGCTGGTAGCTCCACGGATAGACGACCACCTGCGAGAAGCTGTGGAAGTCGACATGCGCCGCGATCGTCTCGTGCTCGAACAGATCGCGGATCGCCCGCGTCTCGGGCTCGCTGAACGGCCGCTCGCCGCGATAGTTCGGCGATCGCGGGTCGTCGCTCGATCCAGCCTCGCCCCATCCGACGCTGTAGTTGCGGCTGAGGTCGACGCCGTAGCCACCGCGCCGGGTCTTGCGCCAGTAGCGGTCGGTCGTCCACGAGTAGCGATAGCCGTCGGGGTTGACGACCGGGATGATCACGAACCTCGCCGCGTCGAGGATCGCGCGAATGCGCGGGTCGTGGTCGTCGCCGGTGACGAGTCGGTCCGCGATGCAGATCGGCACCATCACCGAGATCCACTCGCGCGCGTGGTGCCCACCGTCGAGCACGATCCCGACCTTGCCGCCGCGCGAGACCTCGATCGCGCGAATCGGTCGGCCTTCGAACGAGCGGCCGAGCACCCGCAGGTGCGCGACCGATGGATGCTCCGATGCGAGCCGATCCATGTAGGCGTCGATCTCGTCGGCATCGCGGTAGTCGGCGAACCAGGCCGCGGAGGCACGATGTGCGAGCCGGGCACGTTCGTTCGCGGCGAGCGCGTCGACGTCCTCGACGACGACGCGATACGGTGTGCCACCGGCGCGAAGCCGCGCGAGCGCCGGCGATCCGAGCACGACCACGACGCCGTCGCTGCTCGGCTCGCTCCACACGTCGTCGGCGATCGCCAGCGTCGCCGCGAGCTCGCGCGCGCTGCGTGGCTCGACGCGGACGGCCGCACGCACCGAGCCGGTCGACGATCCGGCCGCGACCAGGGTCACGAGGGTCGCGACCAGCGCCATCCCTGCCCACCATCCGGTCGCGCCGAAGCCGACATACCCCTTCATCCACTCCGTGATGTTCAGCGGCACTCCCATCCACCCATCATACGCGTGCGTGTACGGTCTCGTGATGCCCATGCGCGCTCACGAGCTCGACGGCGAGGTGCTGCTGTTCGATCGTACGACCGGGACGAACGTGCTGGTGACCAACGCCGCGACGGCGTCCCTGCGCCGCCGCGCGCCGCGCACGCTGCAGATCGCGCTGACCAACGCGTGCGACAAGAGCTGCACGTTCTGTTACCGCCCGCGCGAGGCGCGCAGCCGGTGGACGTTCGACTCGGTGCTCGCACTCGCGCGCACGTGCGATGCGTGGGGCGTGCTCGAGCTCGCGTTCGGCGGGGGCGAGCCGACGCTGTTCCCGCGCTTCGCCGAGCTGTTGCGCGCGATCTGGACGACGACCGGGTTGTGCCCGAGCTTCACGACGCACGGCAAGCACCTCACCGCGGCCTGGCTGCGCGAGATCCACGGTCACTACGGCCAGATCCAGCTGTCGGTCTACGACGACGAGGACACCGCGGCGACGATCGCGCTGCTCGTCGACGAGGGCGCCCGGTTCGGGCTCAACTACCTGGTCACGCCCGATCGCGTGCGCACGCTCGAGGCCGACGTCGTCGCGTTCGTCGCGCGCGGCGTGCGAGACATCCTGTTGCTGTCGTACAAGGGTCCAGATCGCACGATGCATCTCGGTGCGCGCGCGCTGCAGCAGTTCGACGCGAGCGTCGCCAAGCTCCACCGGATGCTCGGCGCCGCCGTCGCGCTCAAGGTCGACGTGTGCTGGGCGAAGCGCCTGGTCCACACGCCGCAGCTTCCGGTCGACACGCGCGGCGGCGACGACTGCGGTGCCAACGTCGACTTCCTGTCGCTGTCGAGCGATCTGCGCGTGCTGCCGTGCTCGTTCGCGACGGACGGGATCGCGTTCGCCGAGGCGACCGAGCTGCCCGCGATCTGGGCTTCGCTGCAAACGGCGCGGATCGCGGCGCCGAGCGCCGGATGCGCGCGCTTGCCGCGGTTCGGGCTCGCGTCGCTTCCGGTGCTCGCGTGACCGTCAGGATCTGGCAGGCGTTCGCGAGCAACAACAGCACGAGCTATCGGCTCGTCGCGCGCTTCACCGACGCCGACGTGGCTTCGGCGGCCCGCGACGCGGTCCTCGCGCTCGTCGCGACCGATCGCGAGGAGCTCGCGGCGCGCTATGGCCTCGCGTGGGACGACCTGCTCGCCGAGGGGTCGGCCCACGACAACCCCGAAGCCACCGAGGTCGCGGCGATCGACGGCGTGCTCGTCGCCTATCACGACTACTGCCTCGGCTACGGACCCGCGCTCCCGGAGTTCCTGCGCGCGCGGGGTGCGACGGTGACGGCGCCGGAGGTGGGCGCGCCGAGCGTCTCGGTGCGGTTCGCGTACACCGGCGGAAACGCCGAGCTTGACGTCGAGCTCGACGCGCTCCTCGCGCAGATCGCGCGCGCGAAGCCCAACACCAGCGAGGCGCTCGCGGTGCCGTGGACCGCGGCCCGGCACTACTACGGGCCACGGGTCGCGGGATTTCGCGACGCGCGCTCGGTCGGGCTCCACCTCCCCATCACGCCAGACGATCTCCAGGCGGTCCGCGCCTGGCTCGCCGGCCACGGGATCGCGAACGTCTCGCTCCAGCTGTGCGAGGAGTCCGATGCCGCGAAGTTCTCGTCGATCGCACGTGCGAGGTGCACGGCATGCTCCGGCGCGCTGGTGTATCTCGATCCACGGCTCGGCGACCCCGAAGCCGAACCCGGCAGCGATCTCCTGGTGTGCTACCCGTGTGGCGGCCTCTACGACCTCGCGACGTTTACGGGGCCCGCCTGATGGCATCCGCAACTTGCTCAAAGATTGGGCAATTGGTGGACAGCCTGCATGGTCGCGACCCCGCCATCCATGGATGTTCGGGATGTTAGCTGTGGCACATCGATTGCGATGTGCCGGGCGGGGGCTCTGCATGAAACTACTCAATACGCTCATCGCCGTCGCGGTTCTCTTCCTCGCCAACCCGGTCAGCGCGACGAACCCGGGCAGCACGAGCCTGTGTAGCGGCAACGCGAGCGGCGGGACGTGCCAGCCCGAGGGGCGCGAGCTCACCAGTGGATGCTCGTACCAGAACAACTGCTTCGGTCGCTGCGGCCCGGGCTGCTCGACCTACTTCGGAACGACCAACACGACGGCGTGTCAGCACCACGACGAGTGTATCAAGGACAACGTGTGTGGTGGCAAGACGGCGGCGCAGGCGCACCTCAACTGCTTGACCGGTACCACCGGTTGCACGAGCGGCGCGTGCGGCAGCCTCGCGTCGGCGGCCAAGTCGCTGATCGGCGCGCACTGGGACAACTCGGTGAACTGGGTGAAGTCGAACCTGATCTCGACGTGGGCCAAGATCCGCTAACTTGACGCGCTCGAGCCGCAAGCGCGTTGCGCTGGTCGGCGGCCTGTTGCTCCTGCTGATCGTCCTCGCGATCGGCTGGTTTTCTCGTCGTCAGCCCGCTGTGGCACTCACCCCCGGCAGTGCGGGCAGTGCGGTCGTCGCGACCGCGCCCGCGACGGCGGTGACGGACCGACAACGCCTCGACAAGATCGAGCGCGCGGCGCGCGGCCTCGATGTCACGCTGCCCTCGCTCACGCTCGCGGGCAAGGTGGTCGACGGCGACAGCAAGCCGGTCGCGGGTGCGATGGTCGTACTCGCCGCGCAGCATCGCGTGAAGGTGAGCGACGCCGATGGTGCGTTCGCGTTCGACGGGTTGCCGCCGGGCCGCTACGTGGTCGAGGCGCACGCGGGGTCGCGCGTGGGTGGGCCGCAGCTCGCGCATCTCGCGCCGGGCTCGAGCCCGATCGTCGTGCGCGTGTACCGCGCGCTGACCGCGGAGATCGTCGTGGTGTCGGCGGTCGACGGCAAGCCGATCGACGGCGCCGACGTCTGGATGCGGACCGCGTCGATGTACGAGCCGTCCGGCAACCACGCCGGACGTACCGGCGCCGACGGCAAGGTGGCGTTTCCCGGCGTGCAGATCGCCGGCCACGATCTGATCGTCTCGGCACGCGGCTACGCCGGTGCCTTGCTCGGTCCCGAGGTCAGCGGGCGCGCGGGGGACTTCTGGCGCCTCCGGGTCGAGCTGTCGCCCGGTGACGGCGTCGACGGCGTGGTCGTCGACGAGCACGGCAAGCCGATCGCGGGCGCGATGCTCGAGGCGCTGCCGTACGCGTTCGACAACGCGAGCTCGCCCGAGGACACCGCCACCACCGCCGCGGAGGCCGGCATCATGGATCCCCACGTGATCGCCCGGCGTCGCATCGGCCCGACGAGCGGTCCCGACGGCACGTTCTGGCTGTCGTTCCCGAAGGAGGAGCGCACGACCTGGGTCGTCGTCGCCAGTCACTCACAGTTCGAGAGCATGGCCTCGGATCCGATCTTCACGACCCCGAAGACCCACCAGGCCCACAAGCTCACGATGGTCATGCACGGCGGTGCGCGCGCCGCGGGCTGGGTCGTGGTCGGCGACGACCAGCCGGTGCCAGGCGCGACGATCCAGATCCGCTGGCAAGCGACGAGCGGCGCGTACACCGAGAAGACGATCCAGGCCGATGGGCGCGGGCACTTCGAGACCACCGGGGTGCCGCGCGCTCCGATGATGCTGCTCGCGTTCGGCGATACCGCCACCGGCCCGCCGCTGCGCGTCGACTTCTCCCAGCCGTCACCGGAGCACGAGCAGCTGATCATCGCGCTCGAGAACACCGGGATCATCCGCGGCACCGTCGTCGATCCGCGCGGCAAGCCGCAGCCCGACATCGTCATCACCTACGGCGAGCTCGGGCACGACGACGAGCACATCCACGTGCTCCCCGGCGTCGAGAACACCGGCGAGGACGGCCGGTTCGAGATCCGCGGCGTGATGGTGGGTGCGACCTATCACGTGTCGGCCGTGCGGCCGCAGGACGGCGAGCTCGTCGTCCACGAGGGTTGGATCGACGCGATCGCGGGAGACGACCTCCGGATCGCGATCCCCGACGGTGGCTCGATCGTCGGCCGCGTCGTGATCGACGGCGGACGCAGCCCGGCCGGCGTGAAGGTCATGGATCCCGAGAGCCTGATCTCGATGACGGTGTCGGCCACCGGCCGGTTCCACTTCGCCAACCTCCCGCCGACGTTGTATGCGTTCGTGTTGTCGGGCCCAGGCGTCGCGAACACCTACCTCAAGGGCGTGCAGGTTCACGAGGGCAAGGAGACCGACCTCGGCGACGTGCAGCTCGGGGCGGGGCGCGCGATCTCCGGCATCGTCACCGCCGCCAAGGGCGATCCGGTCCCGGCCGTCGTCCGCGTGGTCGTCGATGACAAGTACCGTCTGCAGGTCGTCGCGAACCCCGACGGTCACTTCAAGATCACCGCTCCGGTCTCGAGCTCGCTCGTGGTGTCCGCGGCCAACGGCAACCTGGGCGAGTCGCGCGCGACCGCGATCGCGCCGAACGTCGCGGCGGACGGTCTGCGGCTCGCGCTCGAGATCGGCGGCGCGATCCACGGTACCGCGATGGCGAAGGGCGCCCCGATGGTGAACTACGTCGTCGCCGCGTTTCGTGCCGGGCCTCGGGCGGCCGAGCCCGCGGGCTACGCGCAGGTCGATGCGGCGGGCGGCTATCAGATGGAGCACCTGGTACCGGGCGCGTACGACGTCGAGCTGATCTTCCCCTCGGCCAACGCGACGGACGTCCGGATCTATCGCACGTCGGTCACCGTCGAGACCGGCGCGGTGGCCGAGGCCGCGTTCGACGGCACGCCCGGGCCGGCGGCCGGGATCAAGCAGCCGGACTCGGCGGAGCGTGAGATTCCGACCTACGAGGTCGCGAACGAAGCGCACTAGATCTAGTCGCCGCGGAGCAACTCCGGCAGCTTGCTGCGGAGCTGAGCGTCGACGAGGGCGAGCGCGCGATCGACCTGCTTGGCATCGAGCGCGAGCGCGATGGTCGCCACCGTGCCGAGCGTCGTCACCTTGGCGCCCGCGAGGAACGGGCCGAGCGTCGGATCGGCACCGGCTGCGGCGAGCTTGCTCGTCAGGTGATCGCCCGTAGTCTTGGCCTGCGGCTCGTCGCCGAAGCCGAGGCCGAGCGCCACCTCGACGGTCTTCGCGAGCCGGAGGGTGACCCACGCCGAGCTCGGCGTGCCGGCCTCCATCGCGGAGAACATCTTCGATGCCCCACCGGCACCCGTGATGACGCCCCCACCCCACAGCGTCGCGCCGGCATCGACCTTGCCGAGCGCGGTCATCAGCGCGGCGTTGTCCTTCGCGGAGGTCGCGGCGGACGCGACCTCCGCGAGCCGGACCTTGTCCTCGAGCGCGCCCGGCGTGAGCACCACGGTCGAACCCATCCAGTACGCGTAGACGTCGTCGCCGCCGTCGACGCTGTAGCGCGTCAGCTTGCCGTCCTTCGTGATCGCGAGCTGCTTGCGCTCGCCCTTGGCGAGCAGCTTTTCGAAGCACGCGTTCACCTTGGACTCGTCCCACTTCCCGGTGATCGCGAGCACCATGGTTCGCTCGTCGAACGCCGGGTCGCCGGCGACGATGATCGAGTCGAGGTCGGCGAGTACGTCGATGCCGCACTCGGTCTGCAGCGCGGTCAGTTGCTCCTGGCGGCTCGCCTTCACGAGCGCGCCGTAGCGGTCCCAGAGCGTCGAGGTCTGGAGCTGTCGGACGGACACACCGACGACGAAGCCGGTGTCCTTGGGCAAGAAGCTCACCGCCGCGGACGCGGGCTCGCGGCTCGGGGCCGACGCGGTGTTGTCGGCCCCTTTGCACGCGACGACCAACGCGAGCGAAGCGACGACGCTGATGGTTCGCATGTCGGCCAGCGGAACAGAGTTCGCGCTCGAGTTCAAGTTCGCCGGATGGCGCAGCGTACGTCGCACTCGGTCTGTCCGGACCGGTGCGTGTGCACTTCGCGGTGTGCAATGGGGATGGCACACCACAGGGTCACGATGACCCAGGCGCGCTCGCGAGGCTTCGATGCCGGATGACGATCATTCGGAGGCGATCTGCGCGCGTGGCACGACTCTGGAAGAGGGAGCCACGCATGAAACTGCACCTCTACCGCACGGGCCTCGCGATCGCATCTCTCACGTTGACGATGTTCGGCTGCGTCGATGCCGCCGACGAAGCCGACGACACGTCGAGCGACGAGGCGGCGCTCGTCACGCATCCCGACGACGACACCGCAGGATCTCAGATCCTGCTGCACGAAGGCGCCGATTCGATCGAGTACGAGCTCGCGGTCACCCAGACGCCGGGCATGGACGTGAGCGGCTACCAGGGAACGGTGAACTGGAGCTCCGCGCACGCGAAGGGCGCGCGGTTCGCGTACATCAAGGCGACCGAGAGCACGACGTACCGCAACCCGTCGTTCGGCGCGCAGTACACCGGCTCGTACAACGCTGGCATCATCCACGGGGCGTATCACTTCGCGACGCCGAACACGTCGAGCGGCGCGACGCAGGCGAACTACTTCGTCAGCCACGGCGGTGGTTGGTCCGCAGATGGCAAGACGCTGCCGCCCGCCGTCGACCTCGAGTACAACCCGTACGGCTCGACGTGCTACGGCAAGAGCCACGCGTCGATGGTCGCGTGGATTCGCGACTTCGTGAACACGGTGAAGGCGCGGACCGGGCGCGATGCCGTCATCTACACGAGCACCAGCTGGTGGAGCCTGTGCACCGGCAACAACGCCTCGTTCGGGAACAACCCGCTGTGGGTCGCGCGGTACAGCTCGAGCGCCGGTACGCTGCCCGCGAGCTGGAGCTACTACACGATCTGGCAGAACGCCGACCACGGCGCGTTCCCCGGCGACCACGACTACTTCAACGGAGCCGCCGATCGCCTGCGGGCCTTCGCGCTGTAGCTACGGCAGCGCGCGCGTGCTGGCGCCACCCGGGAACCAGAACGCCGTGTACTGGTCGACGCCATAGACCTGGAGCCCGAACGGATGGTCGCCGCTGATCGCGTGGGCGCCTGCGGTCATCGTCAGGCGCTTCAAGCCGTACGTCGCGTTGATCGGGACCACCGTCGCGGCGACCGTATCGACCACGAGGTTCGTTCCGATCGACGCGACGATGTCGACGTAGCGCTCGCTGAACGTGGCCGGCATGCCAAACGTGTAGGTCATCAGGTACTGCGCGACCGGGAGCGCGAACGTCATCGCGGGATCGCCGCGCATGCCGGTGTTGCTCGAGCCACCCTCCATGTACTGCGCGACCACGATCTTGTGGTCCGCGGTGATCTCGAAGCTCGCCGTGCTGGTCAGCTCGACGAAGTCGCCCGCGTTGGCGACCATTGCGGGTGCGCCGGTCTGCGCCGGGCTGTAGGTCAGGTGCGTGTTTGCCGCGGTGGCGATGATCCGGATGACCTCCGGGTTGCCGTCGGTCATCGACGTGTTCTGCGGCGCGACGACGACGTAGTCGGTGCCGAGCGCCGAGACCGGGGGCGTCGATTCCTCGAGGTGATTGCACGCCGGGATCGACGTCGGCACGGTCGCGCAGTTGTGCGCGCTGATCACCTGGATCGGACGATCGCTGATCACGTGCGTGCCGGTCAGATCGCCGGTCCCGCTGGTGAGCTCGAACGCATCGCCGGTCGTCATCGCGACCACCTGCGGCGCGTGCGCGATGAACGAGGGCACTCCGATGTCGGCGATCGTGTTCGTCGTCGTCGAGATCGTCACGTGCGAGTCGGGATGCGCCGCGACGACGGCGAACTCCGCGGCGAACGGTGGGGTCGGTGCCGGCGGTGACATCGGCGTGTAGCTGGCGACGTAGAACTCGGTGCCCCACGCGGTCGTCGGCAGCAGCAGCGACGCGTCGTTGGAGTACGCCATCACGCCGCCCACCACGGTCTCCACCGGATTGAACTGCGCGACCGCGATCGGCGCGTTCGAGCGCAGGTGGAACGCCCCATCGACCGCGTGAACCGCGGTGCGCTGGACGCAGCCATCGGTGGTCGGATCCCCGGCACCGCACAGCTTGAGGTCGTACTGCCAGGGCAGGTTCTGGATCATGAAGCCCGACGGCGGGACGACGATGGCGATCGGCGTGGTGATGCCACCACCCTCGATCATCACGCTGGCCTCGGTCGCGCCCGGGTTCGAGATCGTGACCGCGAAATCGAGCGCCGAGTTGACGATGTTGCCGGTGACCGTCGGATAGAACTCGCAGCCGAGGTTGGTCTTGCCGACCATGGCGGGCGCGCAGACGCCGGCGCAGGCGCCGATGGTGGCATCGCAGGTCATGCCCTGCACCGGATCGCACGTGACGTCCTCGAAGTCCGTGCCGGCCGCGTTGCAAGTGTGCGCGACGTTGCCGTTGCAGGTCCCGGTGCCCGGCGTGCACGACGTGCACCCGAGGGTGTCGTCGCACGCCGACGGGCACTGCTGCGTCGCCGTGAACGCGCCGTCGACACAGGTCTCGAACTGCTTGCCGACGCACATCGTCTGCTGGTCAGTGCACGACTGATCGCCAGTCAGTGTCGGGCGTGGGTAGCCGCACGCCACCGCGATCGAGGCGACCACACCCACTGCCATCAGGATCCTCGAACCGATCATGGTCGGACTCTATACCTCGCTGCATGTAGTAGCGTGCCTCATGCGCATCGTGAACCTCGCGCCGGTGATCGCCCTCGTTGCCTGCACCGGGGATGACGACCCGACGGCAAACTGGATCGCGCCGACCGGCACCCCGGCTCACATCGTCGGCCACGCGTTCGTGTTCGGTCCCAACACCGCCAACCTGACGATCGAGGGCGCGACCGTCGCGATGACCGAGTCGCCGGACGTGGCGACCACCGTTGCCGCCGACGGGACCTTCGCGTTCGACGTGCCGAGCGGTGGCCCGGCGACGTTCTCGCTCACCAAGGACCGATTTCACCCGAACCAGAGCGCGACGCTCGACATCGGCGCGGGCGGTATCGCGATGCTCGGTTTCCAGACGCCGACCGAGGATACGTTCGTCTCGCTCGGCGAGATCGCCAACGTCCAGATCGATCCGACTCGATGCCAGATCACGACGACCGTGTCGCGCGCCGGCACCGAGCCGTACGGTGGCGATGGGCTCGGCGTCGAGGGCACCACCGTCGCGATCAGCCCGGCACTACCGAAGACCTCGTCGGGTCCGATCTACTTCGCCTACTACGTCAACGGCACGGTCGTGCCCGACCCGACGCTCACCGCGACATCCCTCGACGGCGGCGTGGTCTTCGCGAACGTGCCGGTCGGCGAGTACACGATGACGGCGACCAAGGCCGGCGTCTCGTTCACGCAGGTGCACATTCGCTGCCGCGCCGGCGTGCTGGTCAACGCGGCGCCGCCGAACGGCATCCAGCAGCTGTGACACCCGGGAACTGCGTCGCCCGCAACCGAAATTTTCACGTCGGCACGCCGCGATGCCCGTCTGCGGCGGTGGGCGTGTGGACCTGATGTTGCTTGTTGGTTCACGACATGAACCGCGTAAAAAGACAAGGTAGCGATCGTCAACGGTGGCGCGCTCGGCCTCGGACGATCCGACTCGCTCCTCCTGGCACGCGAAGGCGCCACGGTGGTCGTGACGGATCTCCGCGAGAAGGAAGGCAGCGAGGTCGTCGCGCAGATCAAGGCGGTTGGCGGTCGCGCCGAGTTCATCAAGCACGACGTCGGGTCGGAGCAGGATTGGGTGCGCGTGATCGATCACACGAAGCGAACGTACGATCGGCTCGACGTCGTCGTGAACAATGCGGGTATCGGCATGACCGGTACGATCGAGAGCACGACTCTCGAGGACTGGCGAAAGCTCATGTGCGTCAACCTCGACGGTGTGTTTCTAGGAACTCCGGACATCGAGCAGGACGCAGTCGGGTCGCGCGCCCGCGAACGCGGCGATGCCGGCCTCAACGGTCGCAGCGAGGACCTGGTACCCCTCGTTCTGCAGCGTCGTCTGGACGTGGCTGCTGTGGTCTGCGTCGTCGTCGACGACCAGGATCGAGGCACCCGCCACCAGCGTCTCGCGACACGGCCACGAGTGTGAGACGAGAGTCATGACGCTCCACACTAGCTCACGCGGTCGCACATGCCCCGGCCGTCATGGGCGGTCGTGTGCGTGGTGCGCGACACATGACCGGTCACAGACTGGGTGGTGTGTTGCCCGCGAACGACAACGTCACCATCCCACCCTCCGGCGCCCCGTCCGTGATCGTCGGGAGCGAGAACGCATGGACGCGCGCGGCTGCGTAGCCACCGGCGTTCGCGATCGCGTGGCGACCGACGATCTGATCGGCCGCCGACGGGTTGTAGATCGCGTCGGCACCCTGGAGCAGCGGGAGCGGCAGGGACGTGCCGCCGTGGGGAGCGATGATCGCGCGCACGTACTCGGTGACCGGCGAGCCGAGACCCTGTGGCGTCACGTCGAGCGTCGCGATCACGAGGTCGGCGGCGCCGGAACCGTCCTCGAGCCAGCTGACGCCGGTCGGCGAATAGGTCACCGTGTTCACGAACGGGATCATCCCGACGCTCGCGTCGACGAACACGGGCGAGTTGTCGTACGGGGAGCGACGCGAGACGATCTGCGTGCCGCGGTTGTTGGTGCTGATCGTCGCGACCACCAGTTGATCGACGTTCTGCAGATCGGGCAGGTTCACGTCGGCCGGCGTCGTGTCGACGCGCTTCTGGCCCGACGAGAAGATCTCGTACGTGCCACTCACCATCCGCTCTTCGACGGAGACCGCGGTGTCGGTGGGGACGTTGCGTGCCGACAGCGACGTGCCAAGCGTGCCCTTCAAGATCTCGGCGCTGAGATCGACGTTCGACGAGTACGGCGCGCGCTTGAAGAACGCCGAACCGTCCTGCGTGGTGACGTAGAAGTCGACGTCGGCGGGACAGTCGCGAACCGTGATCGCGATCAGCGGTGCGGTGCCCTGTCCGGAGCCGCACGGCGTCATCACCGTGACCGTGCCCTGGGAGCTCGCGGGCACCATCACGTTGATCGCCTGCGGCGAGGCTTCGCTGGTCGAGTTCCCGAGCTCCAGGCGGTCGCCAGCTTCGACGCCGAGGTACGAGTAGACCGTCGGCAGGCGCTGCACCTCGGGCGGGATCGCCGTCGGATACGTGCGGATCACGGTGAGGGTGCCACCGGTCGGCATCTCGGCCTTCGCGAGCCCGGTCGCGTCGGTCGCGACCTCTTCGATCGCGTTGGTGTCGCTCGGCTGGAACAGCACGCGGACCCCGGCCTGCGGCGAGAACCCGTCCTTCACGACGATCTGCACGTCGGTGGCGGGAGGACCGCCACCTGGATCGGTGCTCGTCCCACCGATCTCACCGGTACACGCCGATACGAGGAGCAAACCAACAAGACCTGCGTGAGTCGTCATGCGGAGACGTAGTTCATGTTCGATGCCATCCCGGATCGCGTCATCCGCGCCGATCACTCGAACCTCAGGGGGCCATGAACCACAACGGCAGGTACTTACACCCACCGGACAGGAATGGAGACATCCGACATTCGTGTCAACTCCGTGGGTCTCGCTACAACGCTAACGTCGCGCGCGCTTCTTCTTCGCCGCCTTCTTTTGCTTCGGCTTGGGGAAGTGATCGAAGTAGTCGCGCTGCAGGGCGCGGTGATACTTGTTCGAGGTCCGGCGGTGCCAGTCGAGGCACATCCCATCGACGCCCATCAGGCTCGTGAGGCCGAGCGTGACCCCGAGCTCGTAGGTGCCCGGTGCGAACCCGAACTCCTCGACGATCCACTTCGCCTTTGCGTGACGCACCGCGACCGCCGCGGAGTACAACCCCATCGCCGTCTCGAACCGGCGGCGATCGGTGCCGATCCGCGCGAACCCACCGCGCCGCGCGTGCAACGCGAAGTACCAGGCCTCCAGCGCGAGCAAGCTCTCGGGCGAGCCATCGAGGACGCCGTCGAGATCGAGGCCCCGCAGGTGTTCGAGCGCGCGATCTCGCGCCTCGAACATCGCGCGCTTCGCCGCGGCGACGGTCGAAAACCGCGGCAACTTCGCGCCGTAGGACAGGGCAGCATCGAGGCCGGCGCGCGTCATGACGATCGCGATCCTAGCCCGACGAGCCCCGCGCGTGCGGCCGTGTTCGCGTGGCACGTCACGCGTGAGAGTGCGTTACCGTCGCGGGGTGGGTGATCCGCGGGCCGAGCTCGTTCGTCGTGGCTATGCGCCGGTCGCGCGCGCGTATCGCGAACAGCTCGGTGACGAGCTCGCGGGCAAGCCACTCGATCGCGCGTTCCTCGATGCGTTCGTCGAGCGCGTCCCCGGAACGATCGCCGACCTCGGCTGCGGGCCCGGCCACATCTCGAGCTACCTCGCCGCGCGCGGCGCGAGCACCGTCGGCATCGACCTGTCGCCGGCCATGATCGCGGAGGCAGCCGCGAGCCAACCGACGCTGGCGTTTCGGGTCGGCGACATGTGCGCGCTGCCCGATGCGCCGGGTGCGTACGCGGGCATCGTCGCGTTCTACGCGATCGTCCACTTGCGTACCGCCGAGCTCGTCGAGCCGTTTCGCGAGTGGCATCGCGTGCTGGTGCCCGGCGGGCTGCTCGCGATCGCGTTTCACGTCGGCGCCGAGACGGTCCACGTCGACGAGCTGTTCGGGCACGCGACGTCGCTCGACTTCGTGTTTCACGATCCCGACGCGGTGAGCGCCGCGCTCGTCGAGGCCGGCTTCGCGATCGAGGCGCGTCTCGATCGCGAACCGTATCCCGCCGCCGAACACGCGTCGCGCCGGTGCTACCTCCTCGCCCACCGGGTTCCCTGACCATGGCCAAGCCGAAACCACCGCTGGCGTTCGTCCCCGCCGCGGTGGTGCCACCACCCGGCGAAGGTGACGGTCCACCGATCGACCAGTCGGTGCCGGCGCGACTCGCACGCCTGACCGCCGACGCCCGGGTTGCCGCGAGCCTCGGCCGCTGCGTCGAGGTGCGCACGCGAGAGACCGACGCCGAGATCTCGGAGCTGTACGCGACGGTCTACGAGTCCCCCGACGATCTAGGGGTGCGCGCGGTGCTCGCCCGACCAGCTGCAGGAGGTCGGCGATCCGCGCGGTCAGTTCATCGCGCTGCAGCTCGCGCGCTCTGGCACGAAGAAGCGTGCATCGACCCTGGAGACGGCCCTGTTGCGCGAGCACGGCCTCGCGTGGATCGCGCCGCTCGCACCGGCACTGTTGAAGACCGATCTCGCGTTCGCGAACGGCTTCGTCGAGCGCGCGACGGTGCGCGACCTGGCGCCGGGTGTGTTCGCGCCGCTCGCGAGCGCACGCGAGTGGTCGACGATCCGCTCGCTCGACGTCACGAACTGGCGATTTCGCGATCACGCAGCAGCCCTCGCGCTGCCGCACGTTCGCAACCTGCGCATCGATGGCATCTCCAGGCTCGCACACGTCCCGCGGGCCGCCGCCCGTCTCGACCGCCTGACGATCGAGGGGATGTTCGCGGGCGAGATCCCCGCGCTCGAGCGCGAGGCCGCGGCGTGGCCCGCGCTGCGCGCGTTGACGCTCGAGGCGTACATCGACTCGCTCGCCGAGCTGGTCTCGCTGCGCACGCGGCACCCGGCACCGGCCCCGTTCGGACAGCTCGCCGAGCTCGCGATCACGATCGGTAGCCGCTGGTCGGGTTGGTCGATCGCGTTCGCCTACGAGCACGATGCGATCGCCGTGACGTTCGACGATCGCGCGCTGACCGGGGCCGATCGCGGCGCGAACCGCAACACCGCCCTGCGCGCGCTGCTCGCTGCTGCCGCCCGCGATCGCCGGGCGTGCCACGCTCGCCTACAACACACGACCGCCGGAGCCCGCGCCGGCCGAGATCTCGGTCGCGATCGCGCGGCTGGCGCGATAGAACCTCGTCACCGTACAACCGATGGATCACTTCCCAACCGAAACGAGCTCGTCATGACGCTTCGATCCTGGGGCAAGGCTACCTCGGATCACTCCGAGCGCCGATTCTTGTCGGGGCCGCGGCCTCGCGGCTCGGAGCTCGTGTTCGCGATCGACGTGTTCCGCGAGATGGTTCGCGGATTTCGCGCGCTGCATTTCGTCGGGCCGTGCGTGACCGTGTTCGGCTCGGCGCGGTTCGACTCGCACCATCCGTACTACGACCTCGCGCGACGCACCGGGACCGAGCTCGCGAACGCCGGGTTCACGGTGATGACGGGTGGTGGGCCAGGCGTGATGGAGGCCGCCAACCGTGGTGCCCGCGAGGCAGGGGGGCGCTCGGTTGGCTGCAACATCGTCTTGCCGGTCGAGCAGGAGCCCAACGCATACCTCGACCGCTTCGTCGAGTGCCGCTACTTCTTCGTCCGCAAGCTCCTGCTCGCGAAGTACTCGTACGCGTTCATCGCCGCACCTGGTGGCTACGGCACGCTCGACGAGCTGGCCGAGGTCCTCGTGCTGATCCAGACCCAGAAGATGAAGTCGTTCCCGGTCGTGCTGCTCGGCCGCGACTACTGGAGTGGGCTGCTCGCGTTCTTTCGCGACACGCTCGTCGCGCAGGCGACGATCAGTCAGGCCGATCTCGATCGTCTCGTGATCACGGACGATCCTGCGGAGGCCGTGCGCGCGATCCGCGACGTCGCGATGTCGGAGTTCGGCCTCACCTACGGACCGCGCGCCCGCCGTCGCTGGTGGCTCGGCGAGTAGCGCGTCAGGTCGCCAGCTGGGCTCGGAGTGCCCGGTGAATCGCCTGCGCGAGGGTCTTGCGCGAGTACGGCTTCTCGAGGACCGGGACCGCGGACAGCGTCTCGATCTCGTGATGGGGCACGTCCGAGAATCCCGAGCCGAACAAGACGCGGAGCCCGGCGCGCGCGTGGAGGAGTTGGCGTGCGAGCTCGGGCCCCGACATCCCGGGCATCCTGATGTCGGTCAGGAGCAGCGCGATCGTTCGCTCGGATGACGACGAGAGCGCCAGAGCCTCCGCGCCACCGTTCGCGACGAGGACCTCGTAGCCAAGACTCTTCACGAGCCTCGAGGTGATCGTGCGGACCTGGGTGTCATCGTCGACGACCAGGATCATCTCGCCCGAGCCTCCTGGAACATCCACGACCTTCGGTCGCGCTTCGTCGAGCACGGGCGCGGTGGTGATCGGCAGCACGACGTTGACGGTCGTGCCGCGGCCGACTTCGCTCTCGACCCAGACGTCGCCACCACTCTGCTGCACGATCCCGAGCACCGTCGGTAGCCCGAGCCCGCTGCCGCGACCGACGTCCTTGCTCGTGAAGAACGGCTCGAAGACCTTGGCGCGATGCTCGACGGGAATCCCGTGGCCCGTGTCCCGGACCGCGAGCTGCACGTAGCGCCCCGGCGCGAGCCTCGACGCCCCGGCACCGACATCGATGGTCGAGATCTCGATCGCCAGCGCGCCGCCGTCGGGCATCGCATCGCGCGCGTTCACGGTGAGGTTGAGGAGCACCTGATCCAGCTGCGACGAATCTGCGAGCACGTGGGCGTCGGTTGTTCCGGTCCCGATCGTGAGCGCGACGGTCTCGCCGACGACGCGTCGCAGCAGCTCCTCGGCGTCGCGCACGAACTGCACGAGGTCGACGACACCGGGACAGAATGGCTGCTGCCGACTGAACGCGAGCAGCTGCTTCGTCAACGCCGACGCTCGCTCGCTCGTGCGCAGGATCTCGCCGAGCCCTTCGGCGACCGCGCCACCTGGCTCGACGTGCCGGCCGAGCAGCGACGCGACGCCGCAGATGACGGTCAACAGGTTGTTGAAGTCATGCGCGATGCCACCGGCAAGTCGGCCGACGGCCTCCATCTTCTGCGCGTGAAACAGCTGGGCTTCGACGCTGCGCTGCCGGGTGACGTCGCGGCCGAAGATCGAGATGGCCTCGCAGACCCCTTGATGCATGACTCGGTTGAGCTCGAGCTGCATCACGAAGTCGCCCACGTCCAGTCGTAAGTCGGTGGACACCGAGCCCTCGCGTTGCGCGCGCTCGTAGAGACTCCGCCAGCGGGCGATCCGATCGGGGTCGTGGTCGAACAGCGTCTCGAGCGTGTCGCCGGCGTGAACGTCGCGGTTCGTGAGCTCTCGAAAGTACTTCGCGTACGCGCGGTTCCACACCAGCAAGGTGAAGTGCTCGGCATCGACGCTCCAGATCACGTCGCGCTCCGTGCTGTCGAGCACGGTGCGCAGCCGCATCCGCTCCTCGCGCGCATCGCGCTCGGCCTGCTTGCGTAGCAGGACGCTGTGAACCACGTGCGTGATGAGGCGGCAGTGGGTGAGCACGTGTTCCGACCACTGCTCGTGACGTGCGGTCGCGGTGAACGAGATGCACCCGCGGACCGGACCATCCGACTGCTGGAACGGGATCGCGAGGGTCGACTTGTCGCCGTAGTGGAGGAACGAGTCGCGGTCGACCGACGCCTCGGCAGGCAGGGCGTGCGTGTCGGGGATCGCCACGATCCGGCCCTCGAACAGCTGCTTCGTGATCCACGGAAAGAACTGGTTGGCGCTCATGCCCGGCGGCACCGGTGGAATCTCGTCGAGCGTACACAGGTGGGTCAGCGCGAGGACCTCCGGCGAGACCGGGGTGCTCTGCCAGATCGCGGATCGGTCCATGCCGAGGATGCGACACAGCTCGCGTTGCGCGTCGACGATCGCTGCATCGATCTGCTCGAACGGTGCAGCCGCGAGCGCCGCGAGCTGATCCGCCAAGCGACCCTGAAGTTGCTGGAGCTCGGCACCCATGTGGGACTGCAAGACTGCGTCCCACGGTAACGGCTTCTCACGCGCGTGGGAAGTGCAGTCCGCCGCCTACCGCAAAAGACGGCGGTAGGCGGCGGACCATCCGGCGCCGGCGAATTCGAGTCCGGTCAACACCGGGCGCACGCGCTGGAGCGCGGCGACGAAATCGGCGTCGGGCTCGTCGTCGATCGTCGCGACACACACGCCGTCGCGATCGATCACGTAGGACCCCGACGCGGTCTCGGGCTCGGCGCTCTCGATCCGGATCGGCAGCTTGCGCTCGCGGATCGCGCGCACGACGGTGTGCCAGCCGGTTTCGGCGCTGTCGTCATAGTTCTTCCAGTCGAGGAGGACGACGCGCTCGAGCCGCGCCGCGAGCGCGCCCTCGAACAGCCACAACGGCGGTGGGACCTCGAACGACAGCCGCAGCGTCCGCAGGTTCGGCAGGCCACGACCCGCCGCGACGCGTGCGCGATCCTCGTCGGGGAGCTCGAAGGTGTAGTCGACGTTCGTGGCGATCTCGTGGATCCCGACGGGGTTCGCGCGCATCGCGAGTGCCGAGAACGCGGTGAAGCTCGCGTCCGTCACCGTGCGCAGCGCCGGCATCGGGTTCGCGTCGAACAGCGCGAGCAGCTGAACGTCGGCGTCGGCCACCGAGATGCGCTCGGCGGTCCCGAGGCGCGGGTGGCCGAGGGCAGCGTAGCGATCGGTCGGGATGTTACTCGACAGCTCGAACGCCACGATCGCGCCGCGCTCGATCACGAGGTCCGATCGCGAGATATACGGCAGTGGCGCGAGCAGCGTCGACAGCTGCGCGAGGAGCTTCTTGTGGCGCGCGAGCAGCTTCTTGTCGGTCGGCTTGGTGACGAGGTTGCACTGCACGACGATCAGCTCGCCCCACGGATCGCCGTGCTCGGTGAGCCAGTCCGCGTACACCAGGCGCGGTGCGTCGTCGGCGGGGTGGGCGAGGATGTCGGCGATGAACCCGGCCTCGGGATGGGCCGCGCGCGCCGGGAGGTTCGCGCGCACCGTGTCGAGCGCGGCCATCGCGACGGCGCGCCCGGCAGGGTCGAGCGGTTCGATGTCGGCGAACGCCGCGGTCATGCCGGCGACGACGGCCGCGGCCGCACGCTGGCGCGGGCGGTGCGTCGGGAAGTGCCGCGCGGTATGGGCATCGACCGTCGACCCGGCCCACTGCTTGATGTCGGCGAAGTCGGCGAGCGCGCCGTGCTGCGCGAGCACCGCCATGCGCGCGGCCCAGCGGCCAGCGTCGGTCACGCCGAGCAGCAAGGCCGCGTCGCGCCCGAGGCGCGGATCCGGACGGCGGCGCACGAGGCGCTGGTCGCGGAGGATGGCCTCCGACGACGTCTCGCAATCGGCCGCGAGCAGCCGGGGCACGTCGACGGCGCGGTGCGTCGCCTCGGTCGCGAGCCACGCCGCGGTCTCGACCGCTGGGAGGTCGCGACCACCGAGCTCGCCGACGAGGACGACGAGGTCACCGAGGATCGGATCGCGCGATGGAGCCCACGCGTCGAGCGCGAGCTCGAGCGCCGCCTCCCAGTCGCGAGCCGCGGCAGCGGCGACGGCGCGCTCGAGCGCGACCTGCCACGGCGTGACGAGCTCGCGCCCGGCAGTCGGAGGGGTCGCGGTGGTGATCGGCAGCGGAGGACCGGCCGCGAGGATGCGCGCGCGCGCGATCAACGTCTTGGTCCGCGCGGCGTCGGCCGCGCCGAGCTTCGCCACGGGCGGCAGCGCATCGATCGTCTCGGTGAGCCAGCGGCCGTAGCGCGCGCGAAACTCGGCAGGCTTCTCGGGCCGTGCGATCGCGGTGAGTGAGGCACGTGCGCTCGCGTCGATCATCGTCGGCACCGCGCGAAACACGTCGTTCCAGAATCCCGCCATCGTGCCCGCCGGGAACGGCTGCGCCGCGAGCACGCGGATCAGGGCGCGGCCCGTGCGCGGATCGGGACCGCGCGCGATCAGCGTCCGGATGCGATCGTCGGCGCTCTTCGGTGGTCCGTCGGTGACGCCACCGACCAGCCGGTCGAGGTCGGCGGGATCGCCGGCGGCCGCGACCGCCATCCACGCCGTCGCGTACGCCGTGTCGGTCACGATGGGTGCGCGCCCGCGGGAGACATCGGCCGACAGCACGTCGATCAGCGTGGCGAGCGGCTTCGCGCGACACGTGCGCCACGCCGCGATCGCGGCAGTCAGCGCGGCGACGCGATCGGAGGCCGCGAGGGCCGCGGCGATCGCATCGAGTGGAACCGTCGTCTGGAACGCACGCCGAGTCATTCGCTGACGAGCTCCAACCACGCCCCGGGCTCGGCGCTTGCGGTGCTGCCGCTCGCGTGGTGCGCGCTCATCGCCTGGAGGCCGTCATCTGCCGTCCTCGACGGTGATCGCCATCCAGTTCGGCGAGGAGCCAGCGAGGCATGGTCCGCTCCATTGTCACCGATCCATCGGTGATCTCCCCGTGCAATCCGCGAAAGTTCACGGCGTTGGCCTGCTTCGCGGCGACACGTGCCGAGCACTACTTCATGACGCGAGCTGCTCGCGTCGTGAGGGCGCTGCCCTCACTTACTCCGGCTTGCGTGGCAGGGCGGCGACCGCTTGCCATGCGATCGCGCGGAGCTCTTCGGCGATCGTCTCGTAGCACCACGCGAGGCCGGACTTCGCCGCGAAGCCGTGCGCGGTGATGATGTTCTTCTTGCTCGGCGTGAACCCGAACAGCGCCGGGTGCACCTCGGCGTACTCGCGGCGCTCCGGCCACCACGCGAACATCATCGGCGCCTTCGGCGTCGGGCGCGACGCGGAGACGAGGATCGCGCCGTCGGGCCCGGCGACGATCCGATCGCCGAGGGTCTCGAGCAGCAACCGCGAAACCGGCTTCTTGCCGGCGCGGATCTCGACGACGGAGCGGTCCACGAGGGCGTAGAACGCGTCGCCGGTGCCGGGCGCGGTGGCGATCGAGTAGTTTCCCGGAGTCGTCTTCGGTAGCTCGAACCGCCGCACCCATGTCTTGCCCGCGAGCGTGTAGCCGCCGCGCTCCCAGATCACGACGTCGGCGCCGTCGCCGGTGCGCGCGAAGCCCTGGCGCAGGAACGCGCACGCCTTGACGTTCGACCACGCGATCGGCTTGGCGGGCGGCAGCTCGAGAAGCTCGACGAGCTCGGTCGTGCCGGCCCGGCAGATCAGCGGGCGTGTCACCGACTTCGCGCGGTAGCACCACTCGTGCGGAAACAACACGAGGTCGTCGCCGACGAACTCGAGCCGCATCGATTCGAGGTTGTCGGGGACCGCGGGCGTACAGAGTGCGGTCGCCCCGCGCGCATAGCTGCGAACCTCGTTCGAGTAGCCGCGCACGGAACCGACGAGCTTGCCGTTTGCGTGGATCGCCAGCGTCTCGCACCGAAACGGACGCAACGTCCGGCGGATGGGTGGCCACGCCGACAGGTCGACGAGCTCCTCGGCCCCGCGCGACGTGCTGACGACCAACGCGTGCGCCCGCGGCAGGATCTTGTAGGGATGAAACACGCAGCCGCGAAGATGCACGCGCTTCGCGGCGGTGGGCCTGGGCTTGGCCGCGCGCGGTGGCGGCTTCGGCTTCTTGGGGCCGATCATCTCGATCTTCTCGCGCAGCGCCTTGGCACCGGCGACGATCGACGCGCGATCGTCCCACGGCACGAACGCGATCACGGCCTCGTCGCGATCGGCGAGGTGAAGCCTGACCACGCCGATGCCCTCCATCGAGATCGCGGTCGCCAGCGCGTTGACGATCGGAACCGGACCCCAATGATCCTGCTGGCCCGCGTCGTGCCACGCGAACGCGGTCGCCGGCAGCGTGAAGCGGCCGTTCGCGGCCTTCGCGCGCGCGAGGAGCGCGGTCGTGTCCGCGAAGTCGTAGCTGTCCTCGTGCTCGTTGCCCTCGTGGTCGTAGCGGTAGCGGAACGCGTACTTGCCGGCGACGAGCGCCGCGACGAACGCGGTCCAATCGCCGCCCTTCAGCCGCTTCGCGAGCTTCGCGTTGCCGGTGATCGCGATCGCGAGCTCGGAGATCATCGGGCGAGCGTAAGCCTTGCAAGATGCTCGCGCACCATGATCGGGGGCGATCGCATCACCTGGAGTGAGACCATCTCGGTGCCGCGTCAGTCGTGTAGCCTGGCGGGCCAATGACCATGCGTAGGCTCGCTGCCGCACTCGCCGTCGTCACGCTCCTCGCACCGCTCGAGAGCGCGTTCGCGTTCGACACGTTCTGGCACTCGGCCTGTAGCGGTGGTGTCGCCGGTCACCTCAAGTTCTCCGCCGACGCGACCAACATCCTGCAGTTCGGCACGTTCGGGCCCGACTTCTTCGGCCCGGCGTACGACAAGGTGTTCGAGCACGTCGCCGACGCCGTGAAGGCGAGGGGCGGTCAGGTTCGCAAGGTCGGCGTGTTCATGCACTTCGACAACCTGGCCGGCGACGTCGATCGCAACTGGAAGCTCGACTACCTGTTCCAGCGGCTCGCGAACAACACCGCGAACACGATCGCGGCGTTCTATCAGGACAAGAAGCTCAACGAGGGTACGCGCCGGATCCTCGTGCTCGAGGCGCTCGGCTGCTCGCTGCACATGCTGCAGGACTTCTACAGTCACACCGACTGGACGCACTTCGACTTTCCCGCGATCGGCTTTCCGCAGACCAAGAGCGAGTGGGGCCAGGACACGGCGCCGACGTGGTTTCAGATGCGCGTGCGATTCGGATCGCCGCCGACCAGCGGACCGGAGACCTGGCCGATCGAGCCGCACTCCGGGATCTACCCGCCGCCCGCGAAGGTGCCGGTCGGCAACTTCGGCGTGCCGATGTCGCACACGAACATGAACCACGACAACTCGCAGCTGTTCTACGAGGGTGCGTCGCGGATCGCAGACCACGACCATGGTGCGCATCCAGCCAAGGCCGATCCCGCGGCGCACCAGCTGTTCGCGGTCAGCACCGCGGCGACCGCGGGCGTCGAGTGGATCTCGGTGCTCGAGGCCGAGAATCCCGTCGTTCGCCAGGCGCTCGACGACGCGAAGGGCTGGGACCTCGGCAAGTTCAACCCGGCGATGCTGACCGACCTGACGCACGGGCTCGAGCTCGCGCTCGCCGCATCGTGCTTCAAAGGCAAGTGGGATGGCGACAACCCGCCGCCCGCGCGCGCGATGCAGTGCCGCGCGATGAGGGGCGTCTCGGGCGCCACGATCGCGCTGACGCACATGCCGACCGCGTTCAACGAGTTCTGGGTGCCGTACTTCACGCACAACGTGCTCGAGAAGCTGACCGCGAACATCGGTGACGTCTCGACCGGCCGCTACATCTTCGACAAGGCGTGGCTCGAGCGCCGCCGCGTCGCGCCGGCGAACACGACCTCGACGAAGCTCGCGAACGGGCTGTCGCTCGACGTCCCCAGCGGTGCGACCGCGGCGGGCACCGCGACGTCGACGACCGTGACCAGCCCCGATCTCGGCACGCTCACCATCGAGGAGGCCGCGGCCCAGACCGCCGATCAGGCCGCCCACGACGCCGCCGCGCACGGCGATCCGCCGCTCCAGCCCGATCCGCCGACGACGCCGCCGCCCGACTGGGCGCTCGGTGGTGGTGCGGCCGGCAAGAAGACCGTGCGCGTCCAGCGGCTCCTCGGCGGCAAGACGTTCCGCTGCGGCGGCACCGGGCTGACCGATCCGCAGGCGCGGGCGCAGATGCTCGCGTGCCGTAGCCTGCGCAGCTGAGCTAGCGGAGGCGCGACCGTCGTGTGAGGTACCATCGCGCGCCATGAGTCTCGACGCGTTTCGAAAGGCACTCGAGGACCTCGAAGAACCCGCCTACTGCGAGGGCAGCTTCCGCACGCCAGAGCGTATCGCGATCGCGCTGCCCGATGGAGACGTGGGAAGCGTCGACGACAAGATGTTCGTCGACTGGCTGGTCGAGCACGCCGAGCCGGCGCCGTTCGGTATGGGCAAGGAGACCAAGCTCGACAAGAAGGTGCGCGACGCCATGCGTCTCAAGGCGCGCGGCAAGGCGGAGGTTGCCGGCTTCGACCCGAAGGACATCCTCGACGACATCGAGCGCGCGTTGTCCCCGAGCGAGTACCTCGACGCGAAGCTCACCGACGTGCTGGTCTATCGGCCCGGAGGGCACTTCACGCGACACAAGGACACGCCACGCGAGCCCTCGCTTGTCGGCACGCTGATCGTCGGTCTCCCGATCGCGCACGAAGGCGGCACGTTCACGGTGCACGACGGCATCGAGGAGCACGAGGTCGACTGGAGCGGCAAGGTCCAGCCCGATGTCGTGCGCTGGACCGCGATGTTCAGCGACGCCGATCACGCGATCGATCCCGTGACCAAGGGCGCGCGCGTGACGCTGGTGTACTCGCTGTCGCTATCCGGCCGGCGCCGCACGGATCCGGCTGCCGCGAAGAAGCTCGCGAAGGTCGACCGGCTCGCTGCGTCGCTCGCGATCCCCAAGAGCCCACTCGCGCTCGCGTGTGCACGCCACGTGATCACCGAGAATCAGGCGCTGGTCCAGGGCATCGAGGTGTTGCGCGGCGGCGACCGTCAGATCGCCGACGTGCTCGTCGCGCACGGCTTCGACATCAAGGTGCGCGTGTGCATCACCCCGATCGATGGCTACGACAATCCGGTCGCCGACGACGAGACACCGGCGCGCCTCCCAGCGGACGCCATCTACAGCATCGCGCGGCTCGGCCGGCCGCTCACGAAGAAGGAGCTCGCGAAGATCGACCCCGACTGCTGCACGTTTGCCGAGACCGCGAACTACGACGGCGAAGAGATGTCGGCCAGCACGTTCGCGCCGTTCATCCACGATTCTCTCGATCCCGCGCAGTGGGTGATCCGGTCGCGCGCCGCGGCGACGTTGACCTACGAAGCGGCGACGTTTCTCGAGGATGGCAACTTCGGCAATGAAGGCGGTGCCGCTCACATCTACACGCTCGCCGTGATGGAGGTGACCAAGGCGAAGCCAAAGAAGGCTGCGCCGACGAAGAAGGTCGTCGCGCAACGCAAGCGTTGATCACGCTTGAGCACGCGTCGTTCATGCCCGCGAAATACCATCGCGCTACGCTGACGCTGGTGCCCTGATGAAGCCCCTCCGCACATCCGCCCATCCCGACGGCCGCAAGTGGCAGGTACGACAACAGGGCGTCGCGATCGTGCTGGAGATCGTCACGAGTGACGGCGAACCGCTCGCGCGTTCCCGCCGCTACGGCGATGGGGATACGGTCGCTGCCGCCGTAGCCGAGCTGATCGCGGAGCAGCTCGCTGATGGCTTCATCGAGACCTCCACTGAATGGCGGCGCTTCCTCGATGAACTGGTTCAATACTGGAGGCAGGACGCGCCCGAGTTCGATGCCGAGCGCCTGCGCGACCAGATCCTTTCCAGCGACTCCGCCCATGAACTCATCCAAGCGGTGATGGACCTTGCCGACTACCGAGTGGAGTCCGACGAATCGGCGGTTCTCCAGAACGAAACAACGAGCACCGACCGCGCGGGAACTTGGCTCAAGCGCCAGCTTCCCCGCAGCATGCCGGCGTTGGTGCTGGCGCTGCGACACCCGGACCATGGAGCCCAGGTGCGCATCGAGGCGTTGATCGGCGAAGCCCGCGTCTTCGACGCGTTGCGAACCTGGCTGCACACCTCGGCGGTCGCCCCCAGCACATGCCGACCTGGGCCTTGAACCAGCTCGCTGCGCCGACACGAGAGAATGCCGACTTGCTCATCTGCCTGCTCGAAGACCCAGACTTCCGCGTCGCTTGCGGTGCCGCGACGGTGCTCGCAAAGAACAGTGCGACCGAGCGGTTTCTCCAGGCCCTGCTCGCCAATCAACAGCGCGCGAAGACCGACTTCGCCTGGGCGCTGATGCGCGCGGCCGAGGTGAGCAAGGATGCCCGTCTTCGCCCGCACCTCGAGTGGATGCTCGGCAGCAACCGATTCACATCCGCCCGAGCGGCTCACGAACCAGGAGCGACCAGGGAAGATCCGCTGCCCATGGCGTTCCCTGACCATGCACCTCGGAACGACCCTGGCCCTGCTGGCTCCGAACCTCGTCGCGTGTGTCGATCAAGGTGAAGAGGTATCGACCAGCGCCATCACCGACGACGTCCAGATCCTGACGAGCTGTCGCTCCAGCACAGGCCCGTACCAGCCCCAGTACGGGTACTACTACAACGCGATCCTCTCGGCGCCGACAGCGGCCGAGGGTACGTCCAAGACCGACTCGTACAGCCGAAACCCGCAAGCCACCGCGTGCCCGACTGAGAACACGTTCGTGAAGGTCATCCTCGGGACAGCCCCACACCCGATCTACAGGAACTCGATCGAGGTCAGCACGGATTGGCGGTACGGCGGCGGCAACGTTCCCACCAATGATCAGATGACCAAAGCGATGTGCGAGAACTCGACGCTCACGGTCTGGATCACGGAGCTGTTTGCCTCGGGCTCGCCGCAAGTCGTGAGCTCGTTCACCGAGCACGGCACGTGGGCATACTTCGTCTACCCCAACACCGGGCAACCCTCCCATTGGGGATGCGATCCCACCTACGTCACCTACGATGCGGGTCCTGCGGGCGGTACGTTCGAAGTCAGCGCGCAGGTCGTGCGTGGCGCGCCGCAGAGCCATCACGGATACGGAAACGTGTCGTTCCAGATCGAGAACTACGAGCAATGATCTGACGCGTTCAGGATGACCAACGTTGGTGCCGGATGTCCTCGAAGATGGGAGCCGGAGCCCTCATTGCAACGCTCGTCGGCAACACGCTCGAGTTCTACGACTTCCTGATCTATTCGCTGTTCGCCGTCTATGTCGGGCACGCGTTCTTTCCGACCGACAGCGAGTTCGCGAGCCTCCTCCTCACCGTCGCGACGTTCGGCATCGGCTTCGTCACGCGCCCGCTCGCGCGGGTCGCAAGCCAGCCCTGATGTTGACGATCGTCTTGATGGCGATCGGAACGGCCGGCATCGCCCTCACACCCACGTATGCATCGAGCCGCAGATGAGCCAGGGCGTCGCCAACCTGGTCGGCTACACGCTGTCGACGATCCTCGACGTGACCGCACTCGCGAACTGGGGTTGGCGTGTCGGGTTCGGGTTCGGTCTCCTGATCGTGCCCATCGGCTTCTATCTGCGTCGCGCGCTGCCCGAGACAGCACCCGAGACAGGATCCGGACCGAAGCCCCGATCGGCCGGCGCGTCGGTGAGCGCGATCTGGGCCGGCCATCGCCGCGAGCTCGTGCTCGTCGTGCTGGCGCTGTACATGACGACCTATGCCCAGACGCCCTCGGGATGCCACCGTCGTCAGCGATGGTCGCCCCGATCGTCATGGGGGTGATCGCGATCGTCGGAGCCTTGCTCGGTGGCGTGATCTCCGAGCGGTTCGGTCGGCGGCACACGATGATCGTGTCCCGACTCCTCGTCATCGCGCTCGAGTTGCCGATGTTCCTGTACGTGAGTCACGAGCGGACGGTCACCTCACTCGTCGTCATGCTGGCCGTGCTGGGGCTGGTCGGAGCTCCGGGCGCCGTCACCGGGGTGACCGCGATGTCGGAGATCTTCCCGAGGCAGCTTCGCGCCGCGGGCATCTCGCTCGCGTATGCGTTGACCGTCACGATCTTCGGAGGGACGACGCAGTTCGTGATCGCATGGCTGGTCGGCGTGACCGGCAATCCGCTCGCGCCCGCCTACTACGTGATCGCCTCGAGCGTCGTCAGTGTCATCGCGATGGTGATGCTGCGAGAGACCCGCGACGCGAAGATCTGACCGCCGAGCGGTGACTTCAACTTGCACGACACGAGGGTGTGACTACGCGGCCTTCTGCGAATTCGCTCGCACATCGGCCTCCGCCTCGGCGTGGAACACGACCCGGTTCTTCCCCGCGACCTTGGCGCGATACATCGCGGCGTCGGCGATCTTCATGAGGTTCGCCGGCGTGCGGGCATCGACCGGAAACAGTCCGACACCCACGCTGACCGAGATCCGGGCCTCGGCGCCGTCGACGCTGTATGGCCGACCGAGTTGATCCACCAATCGATCGGTGACCGCGCGGACGTCGACGGTGCTCTTCACGTTCTCGAGTACCACGCAGAACTCGTCACCGCCGAGCCGCGCGGCCGTATCGACCGTGCGCACGGTCGCCAGGATCCGGCGAGCCGCCTCCTTGAGGACCTGATCTCCTGCCGCGTGTCCGAGCGTGTCGTTGACCCGTTTGAAGCCGTCGAGATCGAGGTACAGCATCGCGACGAGATCACCCTCCCGATCCGCCCTCGCGAGCGCCTGGCCGAGCCGGTCGTCCAGCAGCAAGCGGTTCGGCAAGTCCGTCAGGGAGTCGTAGTGTGCCAGCCGGTGCATCATCGCGTCGGCACGTCGGCGCTCGGCTTCTGCGGCGTCCAATGACCGTGCGACCTTCCAGGTCGAGACCAGGCCGAGCACGACCATCGCTCCGATCAGGATCGCGACGCCGAACGCAGGCGCGTAGAGCCCGCCGATCTCGCCCTGGATCCGGAGCCATCCCAGCACGGGCGCGCCGACGATGAACGTCGGCAGCATCCGGCGGATCACGCGCGCGCCAGGGCCGCGACGGGTCAGCATCGCGACCATGCCGACCTCGGGCATCGCGCACAGTGTCGCGACGCCTACCGCGACGAACAACCCGGCCGTGTGCAGCGCCATCGGGATGAAGGCCGCGACGCGGACGAGCGAGGTCACGCTGTACGCATATCCGAGCAACACGATCCCCGAGGTGAGCATCACGAGGACCACGGCGCCCTGCGCCCACCGGATGCGTCCCGCGACGAGCGCCAGCAAGGCGACGCCGACGGCGATGAAGTTGAGCGCGGTGTTCGGCGCCATCCGGTTCGGATGGGCAGTGGTGAGGTCGAGCTGGCTCGAGAACAACAGCCGGTCGAGTGGAAAATCCCGTCCGAGCGCGTCCGCGCCTAGTCGCAAGCCTCCGCACGCGAGCATGACCAGGGCCACCCCGATGATCCAGGAGCGTCGCCGCCCGGTCGCGCCGGAGGGGGATCCCGCAAGCGCCGCCGCGGTCAGGATGAAGCACACGGCCGTCAGGGGATTCATCGCCGTCATCCCCGAGACGACTTCCTTCAGCGCGGCGTTGCCGACCGCCCAGCCAACGAGCGCGCCGACCGCGACCACCGCGGTGCTCGCGATGCACGCGACCTTCACGAGGCGGACCGGGCTCACAAACCGTAGTTCGGCCAGCGCGACGCGCGCGGTAGCCCGAATTTTCCCCGCGAAGGCGGTTGTGGGACCCGGTGACCTGCCCGCGTCGTCGGGGTCGCGCACTCGATGCCGCCGCACGGCGAGATCGAGTCGACCGTGATCGGCGACGCCGTCAACGTCGCGTCGCTGCGTCGACGACACGATCGCATCGGCGCGCTCGGGGATCTCCTTCTCGAGATCGTGCGACAGCGAGGCCGCGGCATCGTGCATCCCGGTCACGCCTTCGCGAGGTCGCCGTTGATCGCGGCGTGAACCGCAGCGTCGTCGCCCGCGATCAGGGCGGGAATCACCTGCTTGTCGATCACGTCGAACGTCGCGCGGTCGGCCTCGATCACCTTGGCGAGGTGCGCCTGGCCGGCATCGCGCTGCTGCCAGTACGCGATGCGATCCTCGAACGCCTTCACCAGCGTGCGATACGACGCGATCATCTTGGGCCGATCGGCGACCCGCGCCAGCGCGGCGGTCGTGATGTTCCCGACCGCCTCGACCGGCCACATCGGCGGCGGCACGACGTCGGCGTAGAGATCTTTGCGATCGCCGAGCGTGGTGATCGCCGACGAGCTGATGGACACGTTGCTGACCGTACGAAGCGCGACGATCGCGGCGACCGAAAATAGTGCACATGCGACGATGCCGAGTGCGGCGAGTCTTCGACTGATTGTGATCTTCACGGCCACCTTCACGTGCACCGTTGATGCCAGCCAGACATGCGGAATTCTCCGGGTGTCGCGGCAAGGCAACGCTGCCGGCAACGTTCGCGTGAACGTTGCACCGCCATGCACGCGGGCAAACACGTCGGGTGTGGATCTCATCCTGAGCAGCGCGAGGAGATCCGGAACGCCGCGTGACTCGACCGCGCGCGGTTGAAAGGTGGGGCAGAGCCATGCCATCGAGGGTGTGTCTAAGACTCCCAACAGAGGATGCCCCGTGGCTCG
>JBBQEX010000005.1:0-212473 GCA_038321315.1 Haliangiales bacterium
GGGATCGACGAGGCCGAGCTGCTCGGCGAGCGCCTGTCGACCGACGCCGTCCGCATCGGGTTGCCGACCGAGGCGCAGTGGGAGAAGGCCGCGCGCGGCGGGCTCGTCGGCAAGCGCTATGCGTGGGGAGATGCCCCGCCGACGCCGGCGTGCTGCGACTTCGATCGCATGGGCGACTTCACGCTCCGCGATCCGCGCGAGTTGCCGCCGAATGGCTACGGCGTCTACGGCATGTGCGGTGGGGTCTCCGAATGGACGTCGGATCCCTACGACGCGCTCGCCTACGCCGGTGGTCCGAGCGAGGTCCCGCCCGAGCCGCACTTCGTGCTGCGCGGCGGCTCGTGGGCCGACTGTGCCGACGCGGTCACGGTCTCGCATCGCACCAGTCGCGCCAAGGATCGCGCGACGTCGCCGACGATCGGCCTGCGCCTGATCCGCGAGCTGGCCAGCGACTGATCCGGATTGGTAAGTCGTGGCACGATGCCGGCATGTCTCAAAAATTCGAGTACGACATCTACACGGTGGCCTGGGGTCACGGCGGCGCGACCGACGCGATCAAGACCGAGCTCAACAAGCGCGGCGCGCAGGGCTGGGAGCTCGTTGCCACTTCGCGTGACGAGAGCCCCGACGACAAGCACGACGAGGAAGTCGTGATGTTCGTGTTCAAGCGCCACGCCTGATAGCCTGGTCGCATGAAGCGCGTCGTCCTCGCCTGGGTGTTCTGTGCAACCGCGTGCGGCGACGATCAGGCGAAGCCCGACGCGGGCCCGCCGGTGGTCGACATCGACAACGGCTCGTGCGGCGATCAGCTGCACTTCACCGGCGAGGTCGTCGACTGGGATTCGAGCGACGCGACGTTCTGCGGCGTGTTCGAGGCCATGTTGCTCGTGCCACCCGACGGCGCGATGGACACGACCGCGCCGAACGGGCGCATCGACATGTGCATCCCGGCGACGCAGGCGACGACGACGATCAGCGTCACGCCGTCGGCGAATGCGTCGCAGTGCGCGGGCTCGACGTATCCGGTGCCGGGCGCGATCATCGTGAACCGCGACGTGATCCGCGCCGGGGCGCCGTTCTCGGCGCGCCTGTTCACCGCGACGCGCGAGACCTCGTTCTTCACGCAGATCGGCGCGCCGTACGACGCGAGCAAGGCGCAGTTGCTGGTGTTCGTCGCCGGCACGCCGCGCCCGGTGTCGATCGCGGCGACGCACGGCGCGACCCAGGCCTTCACGAAGGCGACCGCGACCTGGGCCGCGGGCGACACCGGCACCTACGTGTTCTTCGCGAACGTCGCGCCGGGCTCGACGACGATCACGGTGACCGGTGGCGCGTTCGGCAGCGGCCCGATCGACCTCGCCGCCGGACGGATCACGGCGACGAACGTCTACGCGCTGTAGGCGCGCCAGATCGGGAACTCGTCGCCGACCGCCGGCGCGTCGACCAGGCCGTTCTCGATCGCGCCGTCGTCGCTCTCGGGCTCGCACAGGTAGACCGCGATCGCGCCGAGCGGCTGCGCGGTGCGCACGAGGCGCGCGCCGGCCGGGACGCTGCGCTCGCCGCGCGCCCAGGTCACCGTGACCTCGCCGACCTTGGCGGCCTCGAGGATCTTGCGGCCGCCCTCGCTGCCGAAGCCGGTGACGGTCGCGACCTCGGCGTCGATCGTCGCCGGCGCGGCCTCGCACGCGAGCCCGTGGCGCTCGAGGTGCTCGGCGACACGCGCCGGGACGACGTACGCGGCGGGCCGATCGACGACGACGGTGCCGACGAAGTTCGCGAAGTAGCGGACCGAGACGCTGGTCGGTGCGCCGTCGAGCGTGCGGGGCGTGCAGGTCGCGATGTCGATCGGCTCGGGGAACGCCTCGAGCTCGCAGCGCACCGCGATCCGATCGCGCGGCGTGCGGCAGTTCGCGACCAGCGCGACGATCTCGTCGCCGTGGGTCGAGACGTAGCGCAACGTCTCGAGCACGGTCGCGTAGGTCGTGCGCACGCGATCCGGGAAGCTGAGGTACGAGTAGCACTCGAGCAACAGATCGAGGCGCCCGGTCAGGCCGCGGTAGTTGCTGCCGAACCTCGGCTGGTGCGGATACGTCATCCAGCCCTCGGTGACCGGCGCCGTCGGATCGGCGTCGCGGCGGGCGTCGAGCGCACGCTCGTCCTCGACGAAGTTGCCGTACCAGCCGGCGAGCAGCTGGTGATCGCGCGCGAGCGCTTCGGTCACCGCCGGCATCACGTGCTGGCGCATGTAGGCGATCGGCTCGGGGCGACCGGCGGCCGACGTGTGCGGCACGTCGTACGTCATCCAGAACCGGTGGACCGAGCCGTTGGTCGCGTGGTTGTCGATCGTCAGATCGGGCTCCCACACCTGGACGACGCGCGCCTGCAGGAGCCGCATCTCTTCCGCTTGTTGCCGCATGTAGTCGCGGTTGAGGTTGACGCCGATGCCGTTCACCCGCGTGCCGACCTTGTGCGGGCCGATCTGGCCCTCGAGCTTGGGCAGGTCGAGCTTGCGGTTCGCCGGATCGATCGCGTCGTTGCCGTCGGGGTTGAACAGCGGCACGACGACGAGCACGAGCCGGTCGAGCAGATCGCCGTGCTTTCCGTCGAGGAAGTCGCGCGTCATCATGAGCAGCGCCTCCTTGCCCTCGACCTCGCCGGCGTGGATGCCGTTGATCACGAGCACGACCGGCAGGCCGCGAGCGCGGGCCTCGGCCGGCGTGGCGATGCCGTGGTTGCTCACCACGAGCAGCGGAAGCTCCCGACCCTGCGGGCTGGTGCCGAACGAGCCGATCGCGAGCCGGCGATCGCCGCGGGCGCCGAGCGCGGCGATGAACTCCATGACGTGGGCGTGGAGCGACGTCTCGGCGTAGTTGGTGGCCTCGGCACGCGTGAGCATGGCGGGATGGTACGTCGCGCTGTCATCGGCGATTCGCCGACCCGGACGAATTGTCACCCGACGCGACCTTCGGCGACGCGACAACGCGCGGTTAGCCGCTGGCGCGCCGCTTGGATGAGCTGCGATCCGTGAAACTCGTCCTCGCCGCCACCCTGTTGCTCGCCGCGACCCCGGCGTTCGCCGAAACCGAGACGCCCGCCGCCGACGAGCCGGTGTTCCACTGCAACTCGAAGCAGGCCGAGGTCACGATCACGTTCAAGCCGGAGATGGAGATCCGCGAGCTGGTGACCTGGGCGGTCGGGTTCACCTGCAAGAAGTTCATCTTCGAGACGCGCACCGTGTCGCCCGGCAAGAAGGTCACGATCATCGCGCCGCAGAAGCTGTCGCGCGAGGACGCCTACCAGGTGTTCCTCGCCGGGCTCGAGACCGTCGGGCTCACCGTCGTGCCCAAGGGTGCGGCGCTGTCGATCGTCGACGCGCAGGGCGCGAAGAAGGAGAGCGTGCCGATCTACAAGGAGCTGCCGCCGTCGAGCGAGCAGGTCGTGCGCTACGTCGTGCGTCCGACGTTCGTGCAAGCCGAGACGCTGAAGAGCGCCTTTCTGGCGTTCAAGTCCGACGCCGGCGACGTCGTCACGATCGGCCAGGTCGTGCTGATCACCGACTACGCGAGCCACGTGCGCGACATGGCGTCGATGCTGCCGATCATCGACGTCCCGGGCGGCACCGATGGCATCTACACGATCCCGGTGCTCCACGCCGACGCGGCCAAGCTCGCCGAGAAGGTCGACAAGCTGCTCGCGCCGACGACCAAGGATCTCCCGGCGCCGAAGATCATGGTCGACGAGCGGACCAACACGCTGATCGTGTCCGCGAGCGAGGCCGGCTACCGGCGCGCCAAGGCGATCGTCGAGCGGCTCGACATCGCGCTCGCGATGGAGGACGGCGCGTCGATGCACGTCTATCAGCTCGGCAGCGCGATCGCCGAGGAGCTCGCCGCCACGCTGTCGAAGGCGATCCAGAAGACCAGCGACAAGAAGGCCGGCCCGACGCCGACAACGGCGAACCCGGGCGCACCGCTCGACGCGCTGGCGACGCTCGATGGCCCGGTCCACATCATCGGCGACAAGTCGACGAACTCGCTGATCATCACGTCGAGCGCGCACGACTACCTGGCGATGAAGGAGATCGTCCGGCTGCTCGATCAACCGCGGCGGCAGGTCTACATCGAGGCGCTGATCCTCGAGGTCGCGGTCGGCGATCAGACCAAGATCGGGACCTCGTCGCACGGCGGCACCCAGGCGGGCAACTCGCTGCTCCTCGGCGGCGTACAGACGCCGGGCACGAGCACGCTCGGCATCGGCACCACCGACGGCGCGGCCTCGCTCGCCGGGCTCAGCGGCCTGGTCGCCGGGATCGTCGGCAAGTCGCTCGCGAACTCGACGAGCCTGCTCGGCACCAGCATCCCGTCGTACGCCGTGCTGTTCAACGCCGTCGCGACCCAGGGCGACACCGAGATCATGTCGGAGCCGAGCATCATCGCGCTCGACAACGAGGAGGCCAAGTACAAGGTCGGCACCGACATCCCGTACGTGCGCGGGACCTATCCGACGGCGTCGGCGTCGAGCCCGTTCGGCGGCACCGGCACGAACATCGATCGCAAGGAGCTCGCGCTCGAGCTCGACATCAAGCCGCACATCTCGGCCGACGACACCGTGCTGCTCGAGATCAAGCACGACTCCAAGGACCTCGGCGACGACAGCTCGCTCGGCCCGACCTGGTCGACGCGCGAGCTCGAGACCCGCGTGCTGGTGCGCGATCAGCACACCGTGGTGATCGGCGGCCTGATGCAGACCAAGGACATCAACACGCTGACCAAGGTGCCGTTCCTCGGCGACATCCCGGTGATCGGGCACCTGTTCAAGTACACCTCGCGGATCAAGAAGAAGACCGACCTCCTGATCCTGTTGACGCCGTACATCATCCGCGACCAGAGCGACCTCGAGAGGATCCGCGAGCGCAAGGCGCGGCAGCACGAGGAGTTCGTCGAGTCGTACGCCGCGCTGTCGACCGCCCGCTACGTGCCGTCGATCGACTACACGCGCAAGCGCGGGCTCGTCGAGGAGATCAACCACGCGGTCGCCGACGTCGAGCACGACATCGACAGCCGCAACACGATGACGCCGCCGCAGACCGTGGCGCCGGGTCCGGTCGAGATGCGATAACGGTGGCGTGGTCCGGGTCCTCCTCGTCTTCGTGCTGCTCGGTGCGCATGTCGCCGCGGCGCAGATCGTCAATGCGCAGAGCGCGCTCGCAGCGCCGTCCAAGGGCAACGGCGTCGTCGGCTCGGTCGAGGCCAAGATCGACTGGCGCGAGGGCAACAACTCGCTGATCGACACCAGCGCGACCGCCACGCTGGTCGTCCGCCACGATCGCATCCTCGTCCTGGGCGTCGCGCGCGGCGGCTACGGCGAGAGCCGCGGCCAGGTGCTCACGAAGAAGACGTTCGAGCACCTGCGGACCCGCATCAAGCTCGACCCGCGCTGGCGCTGGGAGGGCTACGCGCAGCACGAGTACGACCAGTTCCGCCGGATCGCGCTGCGCGCCCTGGTCGGGACCGGCCCGGCCCTCGTGGTGTTCGACCGGCCCGCCGGCGGCATGATCTCGGGGCTTTCGCTGATGTTCGACTACGAGCGGCTCGATCAGCGGCGCGGCACGATCGACGCCGGCAAGCGCTACGGCGTGTTTCGCGCGTCGGCGTACCTCGCGGGGCACGAGCAACTCGCGCCGAGCGCGCTGCTGATCCAGACCATCTACGTCCAGCCGCGGTTCGACGACGCGAGCGCGTATCGCGTGCTCGGCGAGCTGACGCTGCTCAACAAGCTGTCGTCGCGGATCGCGCTGACCAACGGCTTCTCGGTGTCGTACGACGCGACGCCGCCGGTCGGCGTCAAGCGCTACGACGCCGAGCTCAAGGTCGGTGCGGTCGTGTCGTTTTGACCGGGGTCGCCGGCTTGATCGGGGTCGGAGCTGCGGGCTTGACGAGCTTCATGCCACCGAGCCAGCCGCGCAGCTCGGGCTCGACGAGCTTGCGCCCGGCGATGCACTGATCCATCTCCTCGATCGCCTGGCGCACCGCCCGGTCGCCGGCGGGTAGCTTGCCGAACGTCGCGAGGACGTACGCGGCCGTCTCGTCGCGGCGCGTGGCATCGCAGCTGCCGGTGAACAGCGCCGCGAGCTCGGCGCCGATCGAGTCGGCGGTGCCGTCCGCCGGGATCCGCTTCATGATCGCGGCGGTGTGATCGCGGAAGAACTGCTGCGCGACCCGGCGGTTGGCCTCGGTCGTCGCGTCGTCGAGCATGCCGAGGGTCTCGCGGATGTCGAGCTTGTCGTCGAGCACGAGGCCGAGCGCGGCGACCTGGCGCTTGGGGTCGCGCACGCGGGCGAGCGCGATGAACATCTCGCGCCGGCGCGTGCGATCGGCCTCGGTGTAGATGTCCTTGATCAGCCGCTCGAACAGCTCGGGCTTTGCATCGGTCGCGAGCTCGAGGACGATCGGCCGCACGCCCTGCGGCAGCGCCCGCCAGTCCGCGGCGAGCCGGGTCGCCTCCTCGAGGATCTTCGGCGCGCGACCGTAGCGGCCGACCGTGCGGATCAGGTCGCCGCGGCTGGCCTCGGCGTCGAGTTCGTCGGTCGGGCGCGACACGAGGCCGACCTGATCGGCGCCGGGCCCGAACGTCTGTCGAAGCCACTGCTCGTACTTCGGGCGCAGGTCGTCGGGGACGGCGTCGCTGACGTGCTGCGGCAGCTCGACCGCCTCGGCGATCGTGAAGCGATCGTTGCCGGCGAGCAGCTTCGGCACGAACGACATCGCGAGCGCGAGCGGCAGCTTCGCGGTCCCGGCGTAGGTGCGCGCCTCGTAGGCGATCGACAGCCGCTCGTTCCACGCGAGCTTGTCCCACGCGACGTCGCGCAGCGCGGTGAGCTGCGCCGCGGTGTACGCCGAGTGGTAGTAGCCTCGACCGTCGGCGTTCGTGACCATCCACGCCGGACACTTGTCTCCCGCCAGCGCGATCGTCGCGCTCGGCTCGGCCATCAGCGTGCAGTCCTGGCGCGACTTGCCGGCGCTCTCGTAGTGCACGCAGACCGGCAGGATCCAGGGCCTGGTGTTCTCCGGAGGCGGCGCCCCCGGCGGCAAGTAGCGGCGCTGCTCGAGCACGACGCGCAGGCTGCTCGGGTGGGTGCAGTCGAGTCTGGCGGTGATCTCGGGCTCGCCGGCCTGATCGAGGAACGTCGCGAACGCCGGCGCGACGTCCTTGCCCGCGACCTTGCTGATCGCGGCGGCGAAGTCCGCGGACGTCGCGTTGCCGTGCTGCTTCGACTTCAAGTAGGCGCGCACGCCGTCGCGAAACCGATCGCGGCCGACGTAGCTCTCGAACATGTCGAGGATGCTCGAGCCCTTGTCGTACGTGATGCCGTCGAACGCGCCGAGGATGTCGTCGACCGCGTCGATCGGCTGGCGGATCTTGCGCGCGCTGACCAGCGCGTCGTCGTCGAGCGCCGAGTGATGGCGGCCGACCTCGGCGAGCTCGTCGTGCCAGCGCGGGTCGAACTTCGCGCTGATCTGGTGCTCGAGCCAGTTCGCGAAACCCTCGTTGAGCCACAGGTCATCCCACCACGCCATCGTCACGAGATCACCGAACCACTGATGCGCGATCTCGTGCGCGGCGACGTAGATCCAGCGGTGCTCGCGCTCCTTGGAGGCCTTGGCGTCGAGCAGCATGTCGCGCTCGCTGAACGTGATGAGCCCGGCGTTCTCCATCGCCGAGAACCCGACGGTCACCGGGATCGCGAGGAAGTCGAGCTTGGCGTACGGGTAGGGCATCCCGAAGAAGTCCTCCTCGAGCTCGAGGATCTTCGGCGCGGTCTTCGCCGCCCACGCGGCGTCGGCCGCGCGACCCTTGAGCGCGAGGATGTGGATCGGCGTGCCGCCCGTGGTCGCGCCGGCATCGACGGTCTCGAACGGGCCGACCCCGAACGCGAGGAGGTAGGACGGCAGCGGCTTGGTCGGGGCGAACTCGACGCGCTTGCGCTTGCCGTCGTCGCCGAACGGCTCGGACTTCACGATCGGCGTGTTGGCGACCGCGACGAGATCCTTGGGCACCTCGAGCGCGAGTCGCCACGGCACCTTGACGTCGGGCTCGTCGAGGCAAGGGAACACGCGGCGGGCGTAGATCGCCTCGAACTGCGAGTAGACGTAGGTCTCCTTGCCGACGGTCTGCTTGAACGCGCCAGCGGTGTTGAGCAGCTCGTAGTCGGCGGCGAAGTCGATGGTCAGCGTCCACGTACCGGCGTCGAGCGGCGAGGCGGCGCGCAGCTCGAGGAGATCCTCGCCGTGCGCGGTCGCGACGAGCTGGACGTCGTGCGCGTGGCGGCTGTCGAACGGATCGCCCGACGACGCGACCGCGCGCGCGATCGCGAGCTTGCGCCCGTGGAGCCAGATCGTCGACGAGCGCTCGGCGACCGCGCCGGCGATCTCGATGCTCCCGGTGAACCCGGCCTTCGCCGGATCGATCGCGAGCGACACGCGGTACTCGCTCGGCACGAAGTTGCGCGGCAACCGCAGCTTGGGCTCCGGCGGCACGAGCCCGAGCGGCGACACCGGTGCGACCGGCGCGTCGGTCGTGCTGACGACGATCTTGCCGCCGGTCACCGCGGGCTTCGCGGGCGTGCAAGCCGCGAGCGCAACTGCCGACGCGATCGCGAGCTTCATGCCGGGACCGTAGCACCGCAGCACTGCTTCCACTTCTTCATCGAGCCACACACGCACAGGTCGTTGCGCCCCGGCTTCATCGGCTTGTTGCGCGCCATCTCGCGCGCCGGCGGGAAGGCGATCGGGCGCGTCGCGCGACCGAGCTCCTCGGCGGCGGTGAACCGCGCCGCGATCTCGTCGAGCTTCGCCGGCGTGAACCAGTCGAGGGCCTCGGCCTCGAGCTTGCGGGCGAGGGCGTAGTAGCGCCGCGGGTCGTGCGCGTGATCGAAGTGCGGGACGCGGCGATAGCCCGGAGGCACGTCGACGATCGCGGTCCCGCCGGCGAACCCGTAGGTGCCGACATCGCGCGCCGGCAACAGCGGCCACGCGATCCCGAACAGCCGGTACGCGACCGCCGCGAGCCCGGACCACGCGCGCGCCTCGTTCTGGTTGAACGGATGCAGGTACGCCGCCTCGTCGGCGGGCGCGACCGACTCCGGTACGCCGTACGGCAACCCGACCGGCGTGCCGTAGTTGGGCAGGGCCGGATCGCCGCTCACCGCGTGGATCAGCTCGTGAACGCAGAACCCGAGCAGCCGGCTATGGATGCACGCGCCGTCGCGCACCGCGACCCAGCGCACCGCGCCGCCGAGTTGCTGCTGGACGCGCCACAAGGTCGGCGCCGCGAGATCCCAGATCACGGTCTGGCCCCAGCCGCGCATCGCGTCGTCGAACCGGTACAGCGCCGCGATGCCGGCGGTGCGCTCCTCTACAGACAGCACCTCGTGGCACCGGCACAGGCACGGAAACGGCGTCTGGACTGCATCGACGACCGTGGCCGGCATTGCGCGCAGTGTATTACCGATAGCCATGACCGCGTACGCGTTCCGCATCGTCAACGTGTTCACCGTCGGAGCCGACAAGTTCTCCGGCAATCCACTGTGCGTCTTCGAGGACGCGCGCGACCTCACCGACGCGCAGATGCAGCAGCTCGCGCGGCAGATGAACCTGTCGGAGACCACGTTCGTGCTGCCGAGCGCGACCGCCGACGCGCGCGTCCGCATCTTCACGCCCGGCTTCGAGATGCCATTCGCCGGCCACCCGACGCTCGGCACCGCGAGCGTCGTCGCGCAGGGCCGCGCCGCGATCGCGTTCGAGATGCGCGCCGGTCGCGTCGAGGTCACCGCCGCCGACGGCACGTACACCCTGCGTGCCGCGCGCGCGCCGGTCACCCGCGCGGTCGAGGCCACGCGCGACGAGCTCGCGAGCATGGTCGGCCTGCCCGCCGGCTCGGTGTCCGGCGAGCCACGCTGGGTCGACACCGGCGTCGAGCAGCTCGTGATCCCGGTCGCGTCGTCGGAGCTCGTGCGCGCCGCCAGGCCGGTGCTCGCGCTGATCGAGCGCTGGGGCTTCTCCGCGGCCCGCCAGGAGGCGATGGCCTACCTGGTCGCGCCCGACGGCGTCGTGCGCTTCTTCTTCACGTCGAACGGCGCGCTCCTCGAGGATCCGGCGACCGGCTCGGCGTGCGCGAACCTCGGCGGCTGGCACCTCGCGATGGGAACCCCACTGCCGTTCACCGCCACGCTATCGCAGGGTGACGCGGTCGGCCGGCCCTCGCGCCTCGACCTCCGGGTCGACACCGATCGCAACATCTTCGTCAGCGGCGCGGTGATCGAGCTCGGCCGCGGGACCGTCGACCTCTAGAAGTAGTACGACAGGCCGATCGTGAACTGGCCGCCCTCGAGCTTGGTCGACTCGGCCATGGTCGGCGTCGTCGGCTGGGTCGGGGGCGGGTTGCCGGTGCTCGTCGTGTTCGGCGGGGGCGACGGCATCGGCGGGGTCTCCTTCGTGGTGCCGCCGTGGTCGTGGTCCTTGCCGATCGTGATCCAGCGGAGCTCGGCCTGGAGCGCGAACCGCTCGAAGCGACGCTCGACGCCGATGCCGAGCTGGCCGTGCGGCTTGGTCGCCGCGTCGCGCTCTTCCTTGGTCGCTTCGGCGCTCGCGATCGCGGTCTTGCCGAGGCCACCCATCACCCACCAGTTCCAGTCGGCGCCCGGGTCGAACCGGTAGCGGAGGCCGAGCGTGCCGGACGACAGCTGGCGATCGCCGGCGTTGCCGTCGGGGAGCTGCTCCTTGCCGCCGCCGAGCGCGAGCTCGAGCTCGAGGTGGCGCGTCGCGCGATAGCGCAGCGCGAGCTCGCCGATCGCGAAGTCGGTCTTCGCGTCCGGGCTCTGCTTGGGTGCGAGGCTGACCTGGCCGAGGGCGAAGCCGAGCGACCAGCGCTGACCCTTCGCGCACGGCGCGGGGGTGGGGCGGTCGGTTCGACCATCGACGGCCCCATCGCCCCGGGATCGCTCTCGACCTCACCGGGAGCCTCGGCAAGCGCGACCGAACCGGAGAGCATGATGGACGACGCGAAGACGAGCGCAGTGGGACGCATGGGTCAGGTATCGTTCCACAACTCGTGCCACGCCAACAGCGCGAAATGGAGCAAGCCCGGCCTCCGGCTGGGCGTAGATGATCGGGTGGCAGACGTTGCCAGCTGGATTCCCCGACACCGGGCGTTGGTAACTCCTACAGTCCTTCCGTACGATAGCGTGATGACGCGGCGGACCTTCGCGGTCGGGGACATTCACGGGGATCTCGGGGCAGTCGAGAAGCTGTTCTCGCGGATCCCGGAGCTCACTCCGGATGACACGGTCGTCTTCCTCGGCGACTTCATCGACCGCGGGCCCGACTCGGCCAAGGTCGTCCAGTGGGTGCGCGACCTCCAGGCCAACAGCCCTGCCAAGGTGGTCTGTCTGCGCGGCAATCACGAGGATGCCTGGCTCGAGGTCATCGACCGCGGCTGGGCGGAGTTCGTGTTCCCGCGCGGCAACGGTTGCTTCGAGTCCCTGCGCTCGTTCGCCGGTGGCAAGCCGCCGACCGACGACGAGCTGCCGACCGAGGACGAGCTCGAAGCGATGATCACCGGCAGCTTCTTGCCGGTCGAGGTCGTGTCGTGGTTCCGCGAGCTCGCGCACTTCTACGAGGACGAGCACGCGATCTACGTGCACGCCGGGATCAAGCGCGTCGACGGCGAGTTCCCGCATCCGTCGAAGGTCGATCCGCCGCGCGCGCTCCTGTGGCTGCGCGATCGCGACTTCTTCGAGCACTACCGCGGCAAGCTCGTCGTGTTCGGCCACACGACGACGCGGACGTTGCCGAACGAGCTGTCGACCTACACGCCCGAGGATCCGACGGACCTGTGGGCCGGCCCCGCGTGCGTCGGGCTCGACACCGCCTGCGGCAAGGGCGGATTTCTCACGGCGTTCGAGCTCCCCGATCGAAAAGTCTACGAATCGCGTGACTGAAGCTGCGGCGCTGCGCGCGAACCTTCGCGCCGGCGGACGCGGTCTTCGCGCGATCCGCGTGCTTGCCTAGCATCTGGCGCTCCTTGTCGGTGCCGACGAAGATCTCGCGCGTCTTCGCGAGGATGTCGAACCACGACCACGCGACGCCGAAGTTCATGTCCTGATCGCCCATGTGGTGGTCGTAGTGCCACGACAGGTGATCGCGCGCCCACGCCGGATCGAGGTGGGCGTGCCGGTGATCGCGGCGATAGCGGTACAGGCAGTACCAGACCGTCGCGGTGTAGAACGGGGCGATCGGGAACAGCGGCACGTGGACGAGCGCGATCGCGGCGAGCCCGATCGCCTCGCGCGCCTGCGTCGGCGTCGACCACACCGGACCCTCGTACGCCGGGTCGTAGCCCCCGTTGCGGCGCACCGCCTGATGATGATCGTGATAGTGGAACGAGAACCGGCTCGCACGATCGCGACCGAGGCCGTGGAGCACGTGCTTGTGGATCGCCCACTCGCCGTAGCCGAACACCGCGAAGGCGACCGGGATCCCGAGCATGCGAGAGCTTACTTCGGCGCCGGCAGATACGCGCGCGGAATCGCGCCGCCCGCGAGGAACTGGCGGCGCCGGCGGCGACCGAGCGCGCGCTGGGTCGCGAGGATCGAGCCGAACCCGGCGAACGCGCCGCCGGTCGCGACGATCCAGCTGAACCCGAGCATCGGCAACACGACGCCGATCGAGATCATCGCGAGCATGCCGCCGAGCACGCTGACGATGATGTCGCTCGCGTTGCGACGGTTCCACGCATCGAACGCGAGCTCGCAGTCACCGCACCAGCCGGTGCGGGCGAGCGTCGTGTCGGCCTGGCAGCGCTTGCAGGTCATCGACCCCACGCTGCGCTCGGGCTGCTCGCTTCGCTCGCAATCGCGGTCATCGCGGTCATCGCGTGACGGTATAGCCCGCGCGCGCGAGCAGGGTAGGGAGGCCGCCGTCGCCGAGCAGGTGGCCGAGGCCGACCGCGACGAACGTCGTGCCGGTCGCGTCGACGTAGGCCTCGATCTTCGGCAGCCACACCGTGTTGCGATCGGAGATCAGGTGCGAGCTGTCGACCAGCAGCTTGATCTTCAGCGCCTCGGCGTCGCTCGCGAGGTACGCGGCCTGCGTCTGATCCTGGCTGCAGCGGATCGAGCGCCGCGCGTGGATCGCGTCCGCGAGGTCGCTCGGCGCGACCGCGGCGTCGAGCGCGGCGAGCTGCACCTCCCAGGTCTCCAGTGCATCGATCGGCAGGTGGTGCTCGCTGGCGCGTGCGGTGAGCGCGTCGTCCATCGACGGCTTCGGCGCCGGCGCGACCTTCGCCATCAGCTTGATCATGGCGTACCACGGCTTGGCGTGACGGAGATCCTCGGTGTGGATCGTGCCGTGCAACGCGTCGTCGAGCGCCCACCAGTCGTCGTTCGCGAGCAGGCCATCGAGCGACTTGCCGCCGTACGGGATGCGCGCGAGCTCGATGAACTTGTCCTTGTCGGGCTCCTTGTCGCCGAGCTCCGACGCGTAGTGCTGTGCGCTCGCGAGCGCGTCCCACACCGGCTTGGCGACGTCGGGCGTCGACGCGGTGTGGATCGTGCCGAACAGGATCACCGCGCCGGGCGCGCCGGCCTTGGTGACGTGCCACAGGAACGGCGCGCCGTGCGGAGCGCTGTACTTCGGCAGCTCGCAGCGCGGTGCCGGCGTGCCGCACGCCGCGAGGGCGAGCACGAGCAGCGCGCGGGTCACCACAGCTTGTGCGGCCCGACGAGCGCGTCGACCTCGTCGTCGCTCGGTCCGGATTTCAGCTTGATCGTCGCGACGCCATCGGTCCCGACGGTGACGTCGAGGACGGTCGGCGCCGGCGCCGGCTTGGCGGTCACCTTGCCGTTCCCGGCGAGCACGTCGACGTCGACCGAGCGCGAGACCGGAACGTCGACGAGCGGGCAGCGCGGTGGCGTCTTCGCGTCGCCGGCGACGCACAGCGTCAACAGCTTGGCGTGCTCGAACTCCGAGCGCGTGTCGTCGTCGTTCGTCGAGCTCATCGAGTTCTGCGTGTTCTCGACGTTGCGCCAGATCCACCAGACGTCGTGCTTGCCGACCGACTTCTTCTCGACCTTGTCGATGAACGTCGCCTCGACGCCCTGCATCCGATCGATGTCGAGCTCGGCATCGGCGACGTAGCGGCCGGCATCGTCGAACAGGTACGCGTAGCTGCCGCGACCCCGCAGCTCCCACAGGTGGAGCCCGGCGAGCGGCGCCGGCGTCTTCTCCTCGCAGGTCGCGTCCGCGGCGTCGAAGTGTGGCGTGAACGCGTTCTCCTTCAGGCACGCGCACGGCTTCTGGTTCGGCTTGCACGCGAGCCCGGCGACCTCGGCTGGCGCCTTGGGGTTCTGCCCGAGGCGCACGATCGCGTCGCCGACCGTCTTGTTCGGGCGCAGCGCGACCGACGCGAGGTACGCGCGCACCGCGCCATCCTTGTCGCCCGACTTCTCGAGCACGGTGCCGAGGTTGTAGAGGGCCGCGGCCTTCACCTTCTTGTCGATCGCGACCGCGACGGCCTCCTCGTCGGCGATCCGCGCCTTCTTGAAGTCGCCGGCGTTCATCGCCGAGAACCCCAGCTCGCCGAGCGCGCGCGCGTCGGCCGGGACCGCGACGAGCGCGGCCTCGAACTCGGGTACCGCGGCGGCCCACTGCTTGGTCTTCTGCGCCGCCCAGCCGCGCTTCATGTGCTGCTTGAACTCGGTCTTGGCCTTGGCGGTCGGCGGCGGCGGCGCCTTGTGTGGTCTGGGATCGGCGACCGCGGCCGAGGCGATCGCGAGGACGAGGACGACAGCGCGCTTCATCGCCTTCACCATAGCTTGTGCGGGCCCACGAGGGCGTCGATCTGTTCGTCGCTCGGGCCCGACGTCAGCTTGATCGTGACCACACCGTCGGCGCCGAGCGCGACGTCGAGCAGCGTCTCGGTCGAGCTCGACTTCTTGGCGACCTTGTCGTCGGGCCCGAGGGTCTCGCTCTCGAGCTTGCGCTGCTTCGGGATCCCGACGAGCGGACAGCGCGTCGGCTGCTTGGCCTCGCCGACCACGCAGATCGTGACCTCGTGCCCGGTCAGGATCTCGGTCGTGACGTCGTCGTCATCGCCGGTCGACTCGCTCGAGTTGTCGATCGACGTCTCGATCCACAGCACCTGGTGGGTCCCGAGCTTCTTGACCTCGATCCTGTCGACCGTCGTGGTCTGCATCGCGCGGCGCTGTTCGTCCTCGAGGCCGAGGTCGGCGATGTAGCGACCGGCGTCGTCGAACAGGTAGTCGAACTCGGTGTGCGTGCGGTCGTCGTCTTCCTGCTTCCACACGTGGAAGCCGGGCGCGGGTGGCGGACCCTCGGTGCACTTCGCGACGTCCGACGTCATCTTGCCCATGAACGCGTCCTGCTTCATGCAGTCGCACGGCTTCTGATCGGGCTTGCAGACCTCGGTGACCGCGACCGCCGGATCCTTGCCGAGCTTGCCGACCGCCTCCATCACCGTCTTGTTCGGGCGCAGCGCGAGCGACGCGACGTACGACTTGAGCGCGCCGTCCTTGTCGCCGGTCTTCTCCTGCACGGTGCCGAGGTTGTAGAGGCCCGCGGCCTTCACCTTCTTGTCGACCGCGATCGCGATCGCCTGCTCGTCGGCCTCGCGCGCCTTCTTGAAGTCGCCGGCGTTCATCGCCGACCAGCCGAGCTCGGTGAGCGCGCGCGGATCACTCGGGATCGCGACGAGCGCGGCCTCGAACTCCGGCACCGACTCCGCCCACTTCTTGGCCTTCTGCGCCGTCCAGCCTGCCTTCAGGTGCTTCTTGAACTCGGCCTTCTGCTCGGCGGTCGCCGGGGCGTGCTTGTGCGTCCGCTTCTTCGACGGCGCCGCGGAGCCCGAGCCCGCCTTCGGCGCCTCGACGACCTTCGGCGCGACCGCGCTGCCGCTGCCGCTGCCGGTCTTCGCCGGATCGTTCGCAGGTGCCTTGCCGCAGCCGACCGTCAACACCGCGACCGCGAGCAGGAGCTTCATGGCGCGGACGGTACTACGGCTGTCGCGGGAAGCCCTCGAACAGGTAGCCGCGATCGGAGCCACCGTCGATCAACCGGACCGCGCAGTTGTGCGGATTGGTCTCGGCCTCGAACCACTCGGGCGACAGGTGACACCACATCATGACGAACGCGCGCAGCGTCACGCCGTGGCAGATCACGACGAGGTTCTTGATGCCGTGCTCGATGTGATCGCGATGGAACGTCCCGAACGCCTGGTGGATGCGCTTGGCGACATCGAACCGGCTCTCGCCCATCGGCATACGTGCCCAGAACTTGCCGCCGAACCGACACGTCATGTCGTAGTACGCGTGCTCCTGCGGGAAGCGCACCGGCAGATCCTCGTCGGGCACGCCGTCGAACAGGCCGAACTGTTGCTCGCACAGGAGGATGTGCTCGACGCGATCGGTGATCCACGGACCGCAGGTCTCCATCAGCGCGTCGGCGGTCTGGCGCGTGCGCAGGTACGGGCTCACCCACAGCCGCACGTGCGGGCGCGAGTCACCGAGATCCGCGGCGAGGCTCGCGGCGACGCGGCGGCCGGCCTCGCGCGCCTGCTCGACGCCGCGATCCGACAGCGGCACCGCGTGATCCGCCGTGGTCTGGTGGATCTGCGCGTTCAGGTTGCCGAGCGACTCGCCGTGACGCACGAGGATGATCCGCACGCCGTCACGGTACCTCAGTTGCGGCGGCGTCGTCGCAGCACGGCGAGGACGCCGAGCGTGCCGAGCCCGGACGCGACTCCACCGCCGGCGCCGGTCGCGCAGCCGCAGCCCTGGGGCTGACGGATCGCACCCGGGATCGCGACGACCTTGCTGTTCAGCGCCGAGCTGCCGGGCACGCCGCCCGCGAGCATCGTCCCGAGATCGACGCTGCCGCGCGGCGCGAACGCCGTGTTCGTCGCGACGCTCGCGTTGGCGATCTGCGAGCCGTTCGGGCCGCCCCAGCGACCGCGCGCCGGGCTCGCGCACGCGACCTCGCCGAGCCACGGATGCAGGATCACGTAGCGACCCTGGAAGTTGTTCGAGCCATCGCGGCCGACCTCGGTCGGCAGCGCACCCTGCGGGTCGGGGATCCCGCGCCCGCCGAAGATCGGTTCGACCGCGCGGAACACGAGGTCGTTGGTGATCGACTTGCCGTAGCGCGCGTGCAGCCGCGTCAGCGTGTAGCTCGCGTTCGTCGCGTCCTTGTAGGTCGTGCCGATCACGTCGGCGCCGAGCGTCGCGAGATCGGCGGCATCGAGCGTCGGCCCCGGGCACGGATCGCAGCTGCCGCTGTCCCACGCGTACTCGGTGACGACCGCGCCGGGGACCTGCTCGACGGTGTGATCGAACAGCGCGGCATAGAACTCGCCGAAGTGGGTGCGCACCTGATCGGTGACGCCGAGGTTCGTCGGGATCGTGACGTTCGGATAGTTCGCGACCTCGTAGCGCGTGTTCGGCGCGAGGATGTTCACGATCAGATCTTGCGTGCCCTTGCTGTTCGCGAGCCCGAGCCGGATCGGCAGCACGAAGTCGGGGCTGTCGTAGTGGAAGCGCAGCGGCGACAGCGTGACCATGCCGTTGACGAACTGGACCTTCTTCGGATCGACCTTGGCGACGAAGAACTTGGTGCCCTGCTCGATGTACGGACGCAGCAGCGGCGCCGCGCCGGCGGGGATCTCGTACTTGTTGTCGTGGAGCCAGTGCTCGAGTCCGGTCGAGTCCTTCGCGGACAACACGACGATGTCGTACTCGCCGACCGAGAACTTCGCCTCGATCTTCACCTGGTACTTCTTGCGCGGCGCCGAGTCGCCGTCGTCGGAGGCCTCGTCGGCCTCCATGCGCATCGCGCCGGGCACCAGATCCTCGCCGTCGTACTCGGGGCGACACGGATCCTGCTCCCAGTACTCGACGAGCCGCGGCGCGCCAAGCGTGTCGACCTTGCCGAACACCTCGCGCGGCAGCGTCTTCACCTGATTCTCGTGGACGACGACCGGCACCGGCACGACCAGCGCGAAGTGCTCCGGTGGGCCCTGGTAGTTGTTCTGCATCGACAGCACGGTGGTCGTGCCGTGCCGCATCATCACGACCTCGGTCGCGTTGTTGAACATCTCGGCCTTCGCGCCGCCGACGTAGAACCCGCAGAACGCCTCGGCGCGCGGTGCGGCGAACATGCCGGCCGCGAACACCGCGGTGAGAGCCAAGGATCGTGGCTGCATATTTGTCCCCCAACGCACGGTGCGCGCGGTTCGGTCTAGTTGAGGGGCCGGAACACGTAGAGCTGATCGGTCGGTTCGAACTTGAGCTGCTGCGCGCCACCCGGGATGTAGAGCTGCTCGCCAACGACGACGCCCTGCGTACCGGCGCGCGCCATCGGGATATCGGGCAACGCGGCCCACGTATCGGTCGACGGCTCGTACTCCTCGACGACGTGGAGCGCGGCCTGGTTGGCCTCGCCGCCGGCACACAGCAGGTGGCCGCCGATCGGGCCGTACGCGCAGCCGCCACGCGGCGTCGGCATCGGCGCCTTGGCGACCCACGCGGTCGCGCCGGTCGCGAGCGACCACACGTCCCGCTGCGGCTGGCTGGCGTCGAGCGTCGCGAGCCCGCCGGCGACGATCAGCTCGCCGTCATCGGCGCGGCGCATCGCGGCCGGGTGCGAGCGCGCGGCCGGGAGATCCGGCAGCATGCTCCAGGTGTCGGTCATCAGGTTGTAGTCGAGGCAGCTCGCCAGCGCGCTCGTGGTCGACGCGCCGCCGATCAAGAAGATGTGCGGCGGCGAGACGACGACGCCGGCGGCGCCGCGCTCCATGCCGGTCGGCAGCGGCGCGATCGGCAGCCAGGCGTCGCCGCCGACCTCGAGCTTGTACGCCGCGCCCTCGGCGGTGAACTCCTGACCCGACGTGCCGCCGAGCAGGTACAGCGTGCCGGCCGACGACGCGAGATCGACGTGCGTCCACGCGACCGGCGCCGCGGGCAGGATCGACCAGCTCGCCGCGAGCGTGTCGTAGACGTCGACGCTCGTCGTGATGTGCAGGCCGGCCTCGAGCCCGGTGTCGAACCCGCCGAGCATCACGATGCGGGTGCCGAGCGCGGCGACGCCGGGTTCGAGCGCGGCGCGCGGCATCGTGATCGCGGTCCACGGCGCGCTCGGTGCGTCGACCGAGCCGGGGCTCGACGAACAGCCGACGACGACGACCAGAAACGTCAACCGCACGACGGCAGCGTATCCCAAAGTTAGATCGCGGTCCGGTGTCATGCGTTCTGGTAGGCGTGCGGACCCTCACGATCTGCGTCCTCCTCGCGACGCCCGCCGTCGCCGGGGCCGATGGCCTCCATCCCTACGCGCCGGTCTCGACCTCGCTGTCGGTCATGATCCGCGACGATCACGGCGGAGGCACCGAGACCACCTCGGCGGGCGCGACGCTCGAGCTCGCCGTCGGATCGGGCCGGTTCCAGTACTTCGCCGAAGGCACCAGCGCCTTTCTCCAGAGCACCGATTCCGGCAGCGAGATGCGCGGCGGGCTCGGCGTGCGCTGGCTCGCGCGCTCGTTCGAGATCGGTCGCGAAGGTGCGTTCGAGCTCGATCTCGAGGGCCTCACCGGGCTGACCCGGTTGCACCACGACGCCGGTGACACCCGGGTGTATCCCGACGTCGGCTTCGGCGTCGGCTGGGCGGTGCGCATGCTCGATCCGCGCATCGTGTTCCGCGTCAGCGCGCGCGCGATGTTCGAGCAGACCCGGCGTGATGGTATGTCGGCGTCGAGCGTGCCCGGGTTCGTCGCCCTGTTCGGGTTCGGCTACTGATGCGCGCGCTGATCGTCACCGTGGTCCTCCTCGTCGCGGGTCGCGCCCAGGCCGACGGGGTCGACCTCGTCGCCAAGCTCGGGTTTCGCGTCGGCTACGGCCCGATGTCGTTCGCGCACCGATCGGTGAGCGCGACGTCGATCGAGATCGGCGTCGAGCATCCGGTGTTCGGCAACACGCGCGTGTTCGGCGAGTGGGAGTGGATGTGGCTGTCGGAGCGCGATCCGGATCAGGCGATGGCGATCGGTCGCGAGCCGACGCACGGCAGCGGCCAGCGCGTCTCGGCCGGCCTGCGGCACGCGCTGATCGCGAAGTCGCACCACGAGATGGCCTGGTACCTCGACGGCGAGCTCGGCGGCGGCGCGATGCTCGCGAGCGAGGACACGCTCGGCACCCACGCGGTCCCGACCGGCATCGTCGGGATGCGGCTCGGGTTCGACTTCAGGAACGGCGACTCGACGTCACGCGTGTTCGAGACCGAGATCCTCGTGCGCGCCCTCGTCACCCCGCGCGACGGCACCGGCCTCCTGGTCGGGGTCGGCATGCTGTGGGGCGACTGATCGGGCGCTGCCGGCACTTTTCCATGACGCGACCTGGTCGCGTCGTTCGGGCGCTGCCGGCACTTTTCCATGACGCGACCTGGTCGCGTCGTTCGGGCGCTGCCCTCACTTTTCCATGACGCGACCTGGTCGCGTCGTTCGGGCGCTGCCCTCACGGACCTACTTCAGCTGGAGCAGCTTGAACGCGTGGGTCCAGCTGCCGCCGCGCATGCCCGGGATGCACCACAGCATGCAGAGCGGCTCGATCGCGCGGGCGCTCTCGACCGCACCCATGTCGGCCGTGTCCCAGCCGATCTCGGCGAGGATCTCGGTCGCCTGCTTCTTCGCGCCGGCGTCGTTGCCGCAGATGAACATCGTCGGCTTGCTCGCGAACGGTGGGTCGATCATGAACGCGTTGCCGACGCACGAGAACGCCTTCACGAAGTGCGCGTCAGGGACCGCCTTCTGCAGCCGCTCCATCAGCGACTCGTTCGGCCCGGTGAAGTAGTGCAGCACGCCGTTGACCGGCGGCCGATCGGGATCGATCGGGTTCGTCGCGTCCATCACGAGCTTGCCGGCGAGGTTCGAATGCCCGGCCTCCTCGAGCGCGTTCTCGGCACCGCTGCCCTTGACCGCGAGCACGACCGCCTCGCCCCACGCCGCGGCTTCGGCGAACGTGCCGACCGACGCGTCGCCCTTGGCCTGCGACTTCCAGCGCTCGAGCTTGGCGGGCTCGCGCGAGCCGCGCATCACCGCGTAGCCGTGCTTCAAGAAGCCGTTGCCGAGGGTCTCGCCGACCTGTCCCGATCCGAGGATCGCGATCTTCTCTGTCATGACCGGACAGTCGCGCGCGCGACGCCGGTCTTCAAGTAGTACGACCAGTAGCCGATCGAACTCCCGTAGCGCCGCTCGATCGCGCGCACGTCGTAGTCGGCGCCGTACAGGGTCCGGGCCTGGTCCTCGAACAGCTTCATCGTCGGTAGCTCGTCCATCCGGCCGAGCCCGCGCAACAGGATCGCGCCCGCCGAGAACGGCCCGATGCCGTCGATCTCGAGCAGGGCGTCGCGCGCGTCGGCGTACGGCGCGTTGGTCAGGAAGTCCTCGCCGAGCGCGGCGACCCCGCACACGACCTTCGCGATCGACTGACCCTTGGGACCGTGGCCGATCGCCTTGCCGATCGCGTCGCCGTCGAGCTCGACGAGCTCGTCGAACTCGGGCATCGCGCGGAGCACCGTGCCGTCGGCGGTCAGCACCGGGCGACCGAAGCGCTCGACGAACTTCCGCTTCATCGCCGCGGCGCGGGTGATCGGGTTGCGCTGCATCATCACGCAGTAGACCGCGATCTCCTCGAGCGTCAGGAACCGCACGTGGTGGAGGCCGTGGAGCTCCGCGACGAGCGCCCGCATCGGCGGATCGCCGGCGGCCGTGGCGTAGAACCCGCCGAGATCCTCGTGGGCACCGATGAACTTCGCGGCGATCCGCGCGACCGACTCCGGCGCGCGCGGCGACAGCTCGAGCGTGACCTCGCGATCGCCGCGCAGCGTGAACCAGTGGCTGCCGCCCTCGCGCGCGACCGCGGCGGTCACCGAATCCGGGGTCACGACATAGTCCCGGTTGATCGGGCAGAACCGCTGGATGAAGGTGATCGACTGGGCGAGGGAGAATGGCTGCCGGGTGGGGAGCGTGATCTTCATGTCCACGGTGTTACGGCGGCCTTCTGTCAACCTTATGTCAGCTTATAGCCGCTACATTGGCCCCTGGTGAAGCGCTTCGGCTATCCAGCCCTGACCGGCCTCGTGATCCTCGGGATCTGGTGGGGGCTGTCCGCGGCCGGCGCGTTCCCGGTCGGCACGGTGCCGACGCCGATCGAGGTCGCCAGGGCGTTCGGCGAGGAGCTCGCCTCGTTCCGGCTGCTCGAGGACACGATCGCGTCGCTCTACCGCGTGGCGTGGGGCTTCATCGTCGGCGTCGTGCTCGCGGTCCCGCTCGGGCTCGTGATCGGCCGCGCCGCCGGTCCGCGCGCCGCGCTGATGCCGTGGATCAACTTCTTCCGATCGCTGTCGCCGATCGCGTGGATCCCGTTCGCGATCATCTGGTTCGGCATCGGCGATCCGCCGGCGATCATGATCTTGTTCATCGCGACGTTCTTCCAGATCGTGCTGGCGACCGCGGCGGCCGCGGCGAGCGTCCCGAAGGTCTACTACCGGGTCGCGCAGGACCTCGAGCTGTCGAAGGCCGACATCCTGTTTCGCATCACGCTGCCGGCGATCATGCCGCAGCTGGTGACCGCGCTCCGGGTCGCGATCGGGGTCGCGTGGATGGTCGACGTCGCCGCCGAGATGATGGCGGTCCGCAGCGGCCTCGGCTTCCTCATCATCGACTCGCGCAACGCGCTCCGCATGGACCTCGTCGTGTGCGGCATGATCTCGATCGGCACGATCGGCATCCTGCTCGACATCGTGTTCGCCAGCCTCGTCAAGATCCCGAGCGTGCGCTGGGGGTTCGAGCGATGACCGAAGCGATCCTCGAGCTCGACGGCGTCGGGTTCGACTACGGCGACAACGTCGTGATCGACAAGCTCGACCTGCGCGTCGAGAAGGGCGAGATCGTGACCTGCGTCGGCCCGTCGGGCGGCGGCAAGTCGACGCTGCTCAACCTGCTCGCCGGCCACCTGAAGCCGACGCGCGGCACGCTCGTGCGCCGCGGCCAGAGCCGCACGATCTACCAGGACGGCGGACTGTTCCCGTGGCTGAACGTGCACGACAACATCGCGCGGGGACTGCCAGCGAAGCGCGACGTCGCGAAGGACGCCACGACGGTCAAGGACTGGCTCGCGATCATGCGGCTCGACGACTTCGCCGCGCACTACCCGCACCAGCTGTCGGGCGGCATGCGCCAGCGCGTCGAGATCGCGCGCGCGCTCGCGGCCGAGACCGACATCCTGTTGATGGACGAGCCGTTCTCGGCGCTCGACTACCAGAGCCGCACGCGGATGCGACGCGAGCTCGCCGCGACGCTCGCCGAGCGGCCGCGGACCGTCGTGTTCGTGACCCACGACATCGAGGAGGCCGTGCAGCTCGGCGATCGCGTCGTCGTGCTCGGTGCCCGACCGGCGAACGTGCGCCGGATCCTCGAGCTGCCGCCCGGGCGCCCGCGCACGCCGGCATCGCCCGGCGTCGGCGAGGCCGAGCAGGCCATCATGGAAGAGCTCGGTCTCCTGTGAACGCCGCCAAGCTCGCGCTCGTCACCGCCGGCACGCTCGCCGCGCTGACCGTCCTGCACAAGCGTCCGTGGGAGGCCGGCGACGACGCGAATGCCGCGACGCTCGCGGTCGGCTACCTGCCGGTGACCTGTCACCTGACGTGCCCGGTCACCGACTTCGCGACCAAGCACTCGCAGACCAGCACGCACTTCGAGTCGAAGCGATTCACCGATTGGCCGACCGTCGTCGAGGCGCTGAAGTCGCGCAGGATCGATGCGACGTTCATCCTCGCGCCGCTCGCGAAAACGCTGCGCGAGCAGCACGTGCCGGTGCACATCGTCTATCTCGGCCACCGCGACGGCTCGACGGTGATCGTGCCCAAGAGCTCGACGTACCAGACGATCAAGGATCTCAAGGGCAAGGTGTTCGCGCGCCCGAGCAAGTACTCGAACCAGTACCTCGTGATCTTGAAGCTCATGGAGGACAACGGGATGCAGCCCGACGACATCAAGTTCGTCGACATGGCGCCGCCCGACATGCCGTCGGCGCTCGGGGCCGGCGCGATCGACGCGTACTTCGTCGGCGAGCCGTTCGCCGCCAAGGCCGAGCTCGCCGGCACCGGGCGCGTCCTGTACTACGCCAAGGACATCTGGCCGCACTTCATCTCGTGCGTGCTCGTCGTGCGCGACGAGCTGATCAAGGAGCATCCCGAGCAGGTCACCGATCTCGTGCGCGGCATCGCCGAGAGCGGCGAGTGGGCCGAGCGCCACCGGATGGATGCCGCGCGGCTCGCGGCGCCGTACTACCGCCAGGACCGCAAGCTGCTCGAGTACGTGCTGACCGAGCCGCCCGATCGCGTGAGCTATCGCCAGCTCACGCCGTCGGACGAGGACCTGAACCAGATCATGAAGTACGCGATCAAGTCGGGGATCCTCCACGGGCCGATCGAGCTCGCGGACCTCGTCGATCGCCGGTTCATCCCGGCGCGCATCGAGCCCGCGCTGATCGAGCTCGATCCACCGACCAAGTAGTCACGTCTCACGACTTGTCGATCGGTGGAAACGAGCCGCTGCTGAGCGACGGCAGACCGCCGGTCGCGGGCTTCGCGGGCGCGGGTGCGTCGGGAGCCGTCGACATCGGGAACGTGTTCTCCGGCAGCGGGCCCTCGAGCGCGGGTGGCATGGTCATGCCGAGGCGATCGGCGAGCACGCGCCAGCCGTGGAACGCCCAGGCGCCGCCGTAGACGATGACCGCGGCGACGGAGAGCCGGCCGACCTCGCCGGAGCTGCCCTTGGCGAACAGCGCCTGGAACGTCATCACGAGCGCGAGCAGCCCGATCGCACCGACGAACAACAGGTTGAGTCCGGCCATCAGGCGGCGCACGCCGGGAAACTCGCGCTGGTTGGTGCGCATGAGGAGGATGACGTGGGTGACCCAGATCGCGAGGCCGGGCACGAGCAACGCGAACCCGGCACGAAACATGTGGCTGCGGTCGTCGTCCTTGCTGACCAGCGACCACAGGACGATCGTGCCGCCGAGCAGCGCGATCTGGCAGCCGGCGGTCGCGAAGTAGCCGAGCGCGACCTTGACGCCGAGGTGAGGGTCGGCGACCGGCTCGCGATGCTGGCGCCAGCGCGCGAGGATGTAGAGCACGAACGGGAGTGTGAAGAAGATGTAGCCGGTCGCGCTCGACGCGATCGACGGCAGCATGATCCGCGCGCCGAGGGAGTCGTCCGAGAACAGGCCGAGCATTGTCGGCACGATATACGAATCCCGGAACCGAACGGCCGGGACGTTGTCACGAGTCCGATGCGCGCCCATCGCCTCGTCGGTCTCGCGCTCGGGTTGGGTGTGGGGCTCGCCGGCGTCGCCGACGCCGACGTCGAAGACCCGATGGTCCTGCCACCGACGGCGATCCACGCGACGCTCGACGGCACCCAGGCCAAGCTCGTCGCGCGGTTCGCCCACCGCGTCGCCGGCACCGAGCAGACCGCGCTCATGCTGAGCAGGCCGTGGGGCGCGGTGATCACCGGCGCGAGCATCACCGTCGAGGGCGAGACGCACCGGCTCGCGCTCGTGCGCAAGGACGCGGCCGACGCGGCGTTCGACGCGATCCACGAGGCGGCGCCCGGCTCGGCGCGACGCTGGGGCGTCGTGATCGCGGACGCCGGCATGATGCCGTCCGCGACGTTCCTCGCGCCACACGCCGCGTGGGCGACCATCGACCTCGAGCTGTCGATGCCGACCTGCTTCTTCAACGACACGCGCTATGCGCTCGTGCCGGCTGACTGGGAAAAGGCGTTCGACGTCGCGCTGCGCAATCGCCCGATCAGCGACGCCGCGATCATCGCGTGCCGGGGCATGCGGGGCCGAGGCGACGACGCCGGGATGCTCGCGCTCCCGAGCAAGGAGCTCGCCTCGCGGCCGCCCGGCGAGCCCCGGCTCGGCGTCACGGCGGGCCGGCTGCCGCTGCAGACCACCCACTTCGCCCGCGTCGAGCTCGACCTCGCCGGCACGCTGAGCGCGGTGCCTCCGGACCTCGCGACCGCGATCGTGATCGACGGCTCGCGCTCGGTCGATGGCGATGATCTCGAGGCCGAGCGCCGCGTCGTCGCGTCGTACCTGCGGCACGCGCCGAGCTCGCGCGTCCAGGTGATCGCCTATGCGCGCGGAGCCCACGCGATCCTGCCGGCATGGTCGCTCGCGTCGCGCGCCGCACCGCGCGTCGATCGCGAGATCCGCGCGCTCGTCACCCGCAACGGCTCCAACCTCGACGTCGGGCTCGCCGAGGCCGCGACCTGGCTGAACCGCGTCGAGGGCACCCGGCGCGTCATCCTGTTCACCGACGAGCGGCTCGCCGAGGCGGTCGCCAAGTTGCCGGCCTCGACGCTCGTCTCGCTGCTGCCGCCGCACACGCTCGTCCACGTCGTCGCGATCGATGGTCAAGCCGACGCGCTCGAGCGCGGCGAGACCATGTTCGCCGACGTCGCGACGGCGACCGAGGGGATCGCGGTGCGCGGCGGGATCCGCGACGGCGGCACCGGCGACGCCGAGTTGCTCGCGCGCCCGATCTCGCTCGACGACGTCACGATCGATGCGCCGGGCTGGACCGACGATGGCGGCGGCACGTGCCCGAGCGACGAAGCCGGGCTCGCGCTCCGCGAGGGCCACGCGTGTACGTGGTGGTGGTCGGGCACCGCGGTGTCGGGGCCGATCACCGTCGGGGGTCGCATGTGGGGTCACCCGCTCTCGCGCATCGTGCACCCCGATCCGACCCGCGCCGTCGCGCTCGCCCGCGAGCGTCAGCCCAGGTCGGCCTTCGAGGGGGCGATCGCCGAGCAGCTCATGGACGCGGCCCACGCGGTCAATGGGCGCTGGTCGCTGTTCGGGTCGTGGGGTGGGCGCGGCGGCTACAACGACCTGGCCGAGGGCGGTGGGATCGGCCTCGGATCGATCTGCGGTTGCGACACCGCCGGCACGCTCGGCAGAGGTGGCGGCACCGGCACGCTGAAGCTGAACCCGTTCTCGCTCGAGAGCCAGCTACGCAACGGGCTGCGCGCGTGCAACGTGCGCCACGATCGGGTCGAGGTCACGGTCGAGACCACGCTGCAGGAGATCGTCGCGCTCGACGTCAAGGTCGTCGAGGGTCTCGGCTTCGATCAGAGTCCGACGTCGCAGACGACCAAGCAGGCGTGCGCCGAGGAGGCGCTGTGGAACGTGTCGCTCGCGCTCCAGGATCCGCCGTTTCACGCGACCACCGAGCTCGTGATCGGTCCCGCCGGCTATTAGGCGTATCGTCGAGGGATGCGATCCTCGATCCTCCTGATCTTCGCGGTCGCCGCGTGTGGCGACGACGGTGGTCACCCGGCCGGTCCCGACGCCAACACGATCACGCCGCCGGGCAAGACGTGTGGCGCGCCGGTCACCGCGGTCGACACCTCGACGCCGGCTCACGTGGTCGGCGACGGCACCGCGGGCTCGTGCACCGAGGGTGCGCTCGCGACCGCGCTCGCCGCCGGTGGCACGATCGCGTTCTCGTGCGGCGGGCCGGCGACGATCGCGGTCACCGCGACGCTGTCCGTGCGCACCGACGTCGACACCACGATCGACGGCGGCGGCATGGTCACGCTCGACGGCGGCGACGCGGTGCGCATCCTGTCGTTCGATCACGGTGACTATCGCAAGAACCACACGGTGCTCACGCTGCAGCACGTCACGCTCGCGCACGGCCGCGCGCACGGCACGACGATGTACGCCCCCGCGCCGGCACCGTGCTCGCAGGGCTACTACGATGGCTATGGCGGCGCGCTGAACTTTCGCGACGGCGAGCTCGTCGTCATCGACTCGACGTTCGTCGGCAACCAGGCCGAGGCGCTCGGGCCTGACGTCGGCGGCGGTGCGATCGCGCTGCTCGGCGCGAGCCGCGTGATCATCGCGACCAGCACGTTCACCGGCAACAAGGGCTCGAGCGGCGGGGCGATCAACTCGCTCAACAGCGAGCTCGAGGTCTACGACTCGAACTTCGATGGCAATGTCGCCGAGGGCAACGGGGCCAACAGTGACGACGCGTCGAAGTGCGCGGTCGTCGCGACCAACGGCCAGCACCAGGTCGGCTCGGGCGGCAACGCCGGCGCGATCGGGATCGACGGCGGCGACGATCTCACGCACGTGTTCTGCGGCGTGCACTTCACGAACAACCAGAGCGGCCTCGGCGCCCTCGGTGGCGCGCTCGGGCGCACGCCGGATCGCGATCGTCAGACCACGGTGATCGACCGCTGTACGTTCGACGGCAACACCGGCGACTCCGCCGCGGCGCTGTACTTTCACAACAGCGAGCTCGACATCACCGCGACGACGTTCTCGAACAACGTCGCGCAGAAGGGCAGCGGCGCGATCCAGGCCGACGGCACGCACTTCCAGATCCTCAACTCGACGTTCACCGGCAACCGCGCGATGGCCGGCCTCGGCGGTGCGGTGTCGCTGTTCGGCGGCGACGGCACCATCGCGTTCTCGACGTTCGCGGCCAACCACGCCGACGGCGGCGATCCCTACTTCGGCGCCGCGATCGGCGGCAACCCGACGTTGACGCTGGTCGGCGACCTGTTCGTCGACAACACCGCGCAGAACCCCGGCGCGCCGATGCAGTGCCACGTGACCGGCACCGGCGACGGCGACCTCCAGTGGCCGCGCGGTCACGTCGTCGGCGGCGGCGACGATGCGCCGTGCACGCCGACAACGACGTTCGCCGATCCACTACTCGGCCCGCTCGGCGATCACGGCGGCGCGAGCGCGACCTTGGTCCCCGCCGCGACCGGGCCGGCCCATGGCGCCGGCGTGATGTGCCCGGCGACCGATCAGCGTGGCATGCCGCGCCCGGCGACCGGCTGCACCTCCGGCAGCGTCGAGCCCTGACTAGGTCCGGCTGATGCTCTGGAAGGTCGCGAGGGCCCACGCCTCGTCGCCCTTGCACGTGACGATCGCGAGGTGCGGTGCGTCGACGACGATCGCGTGCACGACGCGGACGCCATCCTCGTCGCGACCCTCGGCGCGACCGCGCAGCGTGCCCTCGCTGCGGCGCGCGATCACCGGGTGCGCCTCGGGCGCGACCGCGAGCAGCGCCGCGGAGTCGAGGCCCGGATCCGCCGTCAGCGTGGTGAACTCGAGCGCGCGAAACCCGTCGGTCGCGACGTAGCGAGTCTCGTCGTCCTCCCAGCCACCGACGAGCGCGCCGGGGAGTCGCACGGTCCAGCCGCCCGAGAGCTCGACCTCGACGTCGAGCCGGCGATAGCCGATCGTCGGCAGCTCCTTGCCACCCCGCGCGCGCACGCGCTCCGCGAGGTCGTCGTCGAGATCGAGCGCGTCGACCAGCGAGCACCAGTCGGCCCACGGCAACACGAGCTCCGGATCGGCGGCGTGGGCGGCGGCGAGCCAGCCGTGGACGCGCTGGAGCAGAGCCGTCTCGTCCTCGTCGATCGGACGGCGCCACGGCACCTCGTGCCACATCGCGAGCAGCGCGCGCGAGCGCGCCTCGACGCCGGGCCCGGTGCCCCACCACGCGAACGCGTCGCGACCCCGGGTCGGATCGGCGATCACCGCCGCGCGCCACGCGGCATCGCGCGGGCCGAGCGCGGTGAGCACCGGCGCATCGGTCGCGAACGTCTTGCCTCCGGGCATCGCGATCCGTACCGGGCCGTCGACCGCGAGGCGGCGCGCGAGCCAGGCGAGGTGCTCGCCGGCGACATCGAACGGGGGATCCTCCTCGAGCCAGGCGAAGTCGAGCTCGTCGAGGATCGGCGCAAGCCGCGCCGCGATCTCGGCGTGGTAGCCGGGGCCGAGCGCGGACGTGTCGCCCTTGACCTCGAGGCCGCCGTCGGGCAGGACCACGATCCGCGTCGGCGACGCGAACGGATGCAGCTTGAACGTCACGCGGCGCGGCGTCGCGTCGATCACCGCCTTCTTGAGCGCGCGCTTCGCGAGGCGCGCGAGCCGCTCGCCGACCTCGTCCGCGGCGGGAGCCTTGCCGCCGAGCAGCGCGCGCACGCCGCCGCGGGCCTTCTTCGATCGTGCGACGCGGTCGAACCCAACGGCCACCGGTCGAGCGTACGATACTTGTGATGATCGAGTACGCCGACGCGGCGGTTCACCTGCGCGACGAGCTCCGGCGCGCGTGGCTCCGCGTCGAGTACCAGACCCGGCTCGGCTGGACGAAGTCCGCGGTCGCGCTGTCCGACGAGACCAGCGTCGGTCCCGCCGAGCTCGGCCGGCTGTTCGCGAACGCGCGCGGCGAGCGCGGCCCGCTCGGCGACGAGGCCGGTGCCAGGACGATCCTCGCGCAGTGGCTCGCGCTCCACCGCGAGATGGAGGCCAAGTTGCGCGCGGCGACCGAGGCGCGCGTGCGCTCGCCGATGCTCGATCTGATCCGCACGTTCGAGCTCACGCCGCGCCAGTGGGCGACCCTCATGTTCGCGCTCCTGCCCGAGATGGATCCGAATCTCGTGATCGCCTACCGCGCGCTCACCCGCGATCCGAGCTGCCGCGGGCTCGACGGCCGGCTGCTCGCGATGCTGGTCTACGACACGCCGCAGGCGCGGTCGATCATGGCACGCGACCTGTCGCCGACCTCGCCGCTCGTGCGCTACCGGCTGGTCGACGTCACGTCGATCGCCGGTGGGCCGAACACCGACTCCTACGTGTTCCGCAAGATCCGCGCGGCAGGCCGGCTCGCGCAGCTGCTCGACGGCGCCGAGCTCGAGCTCGATCCCGAGCTGGCCGAGCTCGCAGAGCTGCGCGGTGGCGTGGCGGTCGGCGAGTTCCCGGCGATCGCGGTCGAGCGAGTGACCGCGGCGCTGTGCTCGAACGAGGTCGTCGTCGCGCTCCAGGGTCAGCGCGGTCTCGGCAAGAAGCTGCTCCTGCAACAGGCCGCGGCGCACTGGGGCAAGCAGCTGCTGCTGATCGACGGCAAGCGCATCGCGCAGCTGCCGGCCGCGGCACACCAGCAGACGCTGCGCGCGCTCGTCCGCGAGCTGATGCTGGCCTCGGCGATCCCGGTGTGGCCCGAGGTCGACGACATCACGGTGCGCGACGGCGATCGCGACGAGATGCCGGCGCTGTTCACCCAGTTCCTCCAGGAGTGGAGCGGCCCGGTCGCGATCACGATCAACCGCGAGCGCATGCCGCGCGTGAACCTGCGACCGATCGTGCACCTCACGCTCGAGACGCCGACGATGGAGGTCCGCACGCGGCTGTGGCAGCGCGTCGTGCCGAGCCTGTCGCACGAGGTCGCCGACAACCTGTCGTCGCGGTTCGCGACCCCGGGCGGCGTGATCGTCGCCGCGGCGCAGGCCGCGACCGCCGGGCGCATGCCCGAGTCGGGCCCACCGATCGGCCGCGAGCTCGAGCGCTCGGTCGGCGATCAGCTGCACCAGCGGCTGTCGCGACTCGGCAAGAAGCTGGCGACGCCGTTCGATCTCGAGGACCTGATCGTCGACGACGACACGCGCGCGGCGATCATGGAGATCGCGTCCGCGTCGCGCGAGCGCCGCAAGGTCCGCGACCGCTTCAAGCTGCGCGGCGCGGCCGGCATCTCGGTGCTGTTCTCGGGCCACCCGGGCGTCGGCAAGACGATGTCGGGCACCGTGCTCGCGAAGCGGCTCGGCCTCGACATCTACGAGGTCGATCTGTCGCAGGTCGTCTCGAAGTGGCTCGGCGAGACCGAGAAGAACCTGTCCGACGTGTTCGACGCCGCCGAGCCCGGCCACGTCGTCCTCCTGTTCAACGAGGCCGACTCGCTGTTCGGCAAGCGCACGACCGACGTCAAGTCGAGCAACGATCGCTACGCGAACATGGAGACCAACTACCTGCTCCAGCGCCTCGAGCGGTTCAACGGGCTCGCGATCCTGACGACGAACCTGACGTCCGCGATCGACCAGGCGTTCAAGCGCCGGTTCTCGTACGACGTGTTCTTCTCGTTTCCCTCGCCCGACATGCGCGCCGAGCTGTGGCGCCGCACGCTGCCGCGCGATCCGAACTCCAAGGCGCAGCCCGAGATCGACTTCGACGCGCTCGCCGAGCGCTACGAGCTGTCGGGCGGCTTCATCAAGGTCGCGTGCGAACGCTCGGCCTATGTCGCCGGCGCCGAGACCCGCGAGATCGACGAGCCGCTGCTGCGCGCGACGATCGAGCGGATGTATCGCGAGCGCGGCAAGCTGTCGTCGGTCGGCCCTCTCGAATAGGTGGATCCATGCTCGTCGCCTCGCAAGTCTTCGCCGGTCTCGTCGCGCTCCTGCACGTGTACTTCCTGGTGCTCGAGATGTTTCTGTGGACGACGCCGTACGCGCAGAAGACGTTCCATCGCACCGCCGCGCAGCAGGAGGAGAGCAAGGTGCTCGCCGGCAACCAGGGCCTCTACAACGGGTTCCTCGTCGCCGGCCTCGTGTGGTCGATGGTCAGCGGCGATCTGCACGTCCGCATGTTCTTCCTCGGCTGCGTCGCGGTCGCCGGGATCTACGGCGGCCTGACGGCGAGCAAGAAGATCTTGTTCGCCCAGGCGATCCCCGGGGCGATCGGCCTCGTGGTGACGATCCTGGCAAACCGCTGACGTCAGGCTTTCACCACTCGTGCGCTAAGTCCGTGCGGCACGGTGTGGCATCGCGTTCGCACTCTCCCGGATCATGGTGATTGTCCTCGGGGCGGCGGCGCTCGTCGGCCTCCTCTACCTGTTCTGCTATGGCGGCTTCGGCGGCCCGGTCGACTGGATCATGAAGACCCAGCTGCACGGCGATCGCGGCCTGTCGCGGGTCGCGCTGACGTTCGACGACGGCCCCGATCCGGCGCACACGCCGGCGCTGCTCGACGCGCTCGCCGAGCTCCACGTCAAGGCGACGTTCTTCGTGCTCGGTGCCGAGGTCGACAAGCACCCCGCGCTGGTGCGCCGCATGGTCGCCGAGGGTCACGAGCTCGGTAACCACACGTACACGCACCGCTACCTGCCGCTGGCGCGCAGCAAGAACGTGATGAAGGAGCTCGCGGCGACCGATCGCGCGATCGCGCAGGCGACCGGCATCGTGACGACGCTCGCACGCCCGCCGTACGGTGGTCGCTCGCCGAAGACGGTGCGCGCGTTCGTCCGCGCGGCGAAGCGGCTGGTGCTGTGGGACGTCAACAGCTTCGACTGGAAGGGCAAGCCGGCGCCGGACGTCGTCGAGCGCGTGCTCGAGCGCACCCGGGCGGGCAGCATCATCCTCATGCACGAGGCGCGGCAGGGCGGAGACGTCACGATCGACGCGGTGCGGTTGCTCGTGCCGGCGCTGCGCGCGCGCGGCCTCGAGCCGGTCACGGTGTCGGGTCTGGCTCGATAGGCGTGTCGCGCAGCGTCGCGAGGATCGGCCCGTGGTCGCTCGTGCCGACGAGCCGATAGACGCGACAGCTGACGGTGTTGTCGACCAGCGCATGCGACGCGGCGACGTAGTCGAGCCGCCAGCCGATGTTGCGCGGCCGCATGTTGCGCCACGGCGCCCACCACGAGAACAGCCGATCGTTGTCGGGATCGACGAGCCGGCCGACGTCGACGAGGCCGTGCGAGAACAGCTTCTCGATCAGCGCGCGCTCGGGATCCGACTGGCCGATCATGTCCTTCTGGAGCGATGGATGGACGTCCCTCGCGGTGCGCGCGACGTTGTAGTCGCCACACAAGACGAGGTGCTTGCCGGCGGCCTCGAGCGCGGCGGCCCACTGTTCGAGCGCGGCGAGGAACACCATCTTCGCCGGGAAGTCCTTGCCGCCGTTCGGGCCGTACATCGACGCGAACACGAGGTCGTGAGCGACCTCGGCGGTGACCAGCCGATTCTCGAAGTCGAACTCCGGGTGCGCGAACACCGGCGGCTCGGGGAACGCCGTCTTCGCGAGCAAGAGCGCGACGCCGGAGTAGCCGCCTTCGCCGTGCCAGCGCGCGTGGTAGTCGGGGAGCTCGCGCAGCGTCGGCGGCACCTGGTGCAGCGACGCCTTGGTCTCCTGGAGACAGATCACGTCGGGTTTCTCGTCGGCGATCCACGCGAGCAGCTGGGCCTCGCGCGCGCGGACGCCGTTGACGTTCCAGGTGCCGATCTTCACTACTGGACGGTAGCTTCGATCGTCGGCGCTGCGAAGCCTGCGACGCTCACCGCGATCTCCCACGTGCCGACCGCGCTGGTCGGCGCGGTCAGCGTGACGAGCCCGGTGGCCACGCCATCGATGACCTGGAGCTCGACCGGCGCGGCGATGAGGATCGGCACGCCGCCGATCTTCGTGGTCAGCCGCGCCTCGGCTGGATGGATCCCGACCGGCGCGGTGATCGTCAGGCCGACCTGGCCGCCCTTGACGACGGTGCACGCCGAGCCGCAGCTCAGGTGCGACGTGATCGTCGGCGGCGACAGCGCGATGTCGATCGGCGCCGAGCGGCCGTCGCCGACCTGTGCGGCGAGCGACCACCGGCTGCCGGCGGGGACGTCGATCGCGACGTTCGCCGTCGGTGACGCGACCACCGCGATCGGATCGGGCTGGGTGATCTGATCGATCGTCTGGAGGATCTCGACCGGCACGGCGATGTCGCCGGGGATCGAGATCGTCGCGTGGACCTGGCCGACCGCGCCGGTCAGCGCGCACGCGAGCCCGGGCTGGCACTCGGCGAGCGCGAGCGCGATCGGCGGTGGCACGGTCGTGAAGATCGTCGGCGACTCGGTGCGAAAGCCCTCGCCCGCACCCGCCGCGATCCGCACGTCCGTCGACGATCCGGCTGGTGCGCGGAACGTGGCGAGGAAGAACGCGCGGGTGCCGAGCCGCTGCTCGGGCGAGATGTCGACATGGACGTCGCGTGCGACGCCATCGACCACGACGTCGACCGTCGGGGTCGGCGCGACGGTGGTCGCCGCGAAGTCGACGTCGGGCCCGTAGTCGATGACGACCTCGACGAGATCGACGCCGGCGAACAGCGTCGGGAACGTCTCGGTGTCGCACACGTTGGGCACCGCGAGCTCGGCCGGCACCGGGTTGTCCGGCGTCATCAGCGCGAAGCAGCTGTCGGTGCGCTTCAGCACCGAGAGGATCGGCGTGACCGGCGCGGGGGCCTCGCATGCCGCGGTCACCAGCGCGACCGCGATCATTACTTTCATCATGGCTCCCTCGTGTTCGAGCTCGGCTGGACCGCGTGGCGGACCAGGTCGGGCAGGTTGAGCTGGATCGAGAAGCCGACGTACGGCGAGGCGATGATGTGGGCATCCTCCTCGGCGAGCGTGCTGCGCTTGCGGTCGAGCAGCGCGGCACCGAACGACAGCGACGTGTAGGGGATGACGTGCAGCGCGACGCCGAAGAACAGCGGCGGCAGCTTGCCCGGGCCGCCGAACCGCCCATCGGGGCCGAAGCCGTCGCCGGTCGGCGCGAGCCCGACCTCGAGCGCGATCGCGCGGCGCAGGTCGTGCGCCGTGACGCCGTGGCCCCACTGGACCTCGTGCACCGGGTTCGGGTCGAGGTGGAGCTCGACGCCGACGAAGCCGAGCCCGAACGACTCGTCGGTCCGCAGCACGCCGACCGCGCCGACCACCGGCGTCAGGTAGGAGAACACCCAGGTCGAGGTCTCGAACGAGATCCGCAGCGGCAGCGGCGCGGTGGTCGTCACGGTGACGACGCGGCGCGCGCGGGCCTGCAGCTTGTCGCGCGCGGCCTTCCACGCGACGTCCTCCTTGACGAGATCGTCGAGGAGCTCGACCAGGCCGTCGAGGGCCTTGAGGTCGAGCTTGCGGCACGCGAGCCACTCGCCGAGGTGGCGATCGGTCGAGGCCGGCGTGAGCTCGGCCTCGTCGTTGCCGATCGGGCCGGTGCGGCACTGCGCGGTCTGCGCGACCGACTCGGCGTACTGATCGAGGCGGCGCAGCTGCGCCAGCGCGCCGCCGAGGAACGCGGCGTCCTCGGCGGTCCACTCCTCGAGGCCGAGCGCGGCGACCCGGGCGGCGAGCGCGTCGAGCGTGATGAACGTGCGGTCGACGCGGATCCGACCGTGGCCGAGCTCGACGAGATCGCTGAGCTGGAGCCCGTCGGCGATCACCAGCGTGTCGGTCGTCGCGGTCAGCACGCGCGTCTTGTCTCCGGGTGCGCGCGAGGCGGCGACCCGGATCGAGAGTCCGTCGTCGAGGATCTGGAGCGCGCCGACCGCGAGCTTGCCGTCGTTGGTCACCAGCGTGACCGCGCCGTTCGGTCGGACCTGCGGGACGAGCGCGGCCGAGCGCGCGAGCAGCGACGTCACCGCGAACGCGAATGGATCGGTCGCGATGTCGAGCCACGCCGGCTGGTTGGCCTGCGGTGGCATCAAGGTCTGCGAGCTCGGCCGCCACTTGTCGTCGAACCGATCGCGGGCCTCGATGATGCCGGTCGCGGCTCCGAGCTCGACGCGCGCGACCTCCTTGAGGCGCGCCGCGAGCAGCTTGCCGCCGTTGGTCGGGCCGCGCGCGCGCGTCAGGATCCGGGCGAGTCGCGCCTCGTAGTCATCGAGCGCGTCGTTCGCGCACGAGGTCTTGTCGCCGCAGTCGACCAGCTTCTTGCCGAGCGTGTCGATCAGATCGCCGAGCAGTGGATCGTCGACGATCTGCTGGTGATCGGTGGTCACGACGAACGTGCAGAACCGGTAGCCGGTCGCGAAGAAGCCGGTGTCGCCCGGGATCATCACGCGATACTGCGGATCGCTCGCGCCGGCGCGGCGCCACGGCGCCGACACCAGGACCGCGGCGTCGCGCACGCCGAGCTCGGCGCGCGGGAACAGCTCGAACGCGCGATGGGTGCCGGCGTGCATCGTCGGGATGTCGAGCTCGCGCTCCGGGGTGTCCTCGTCATCGCCTTCGTCGTCGGCGGCCGAGTGTGCGGTCGCGTCGATCCGGAGATCGTGGAGCACCGCGCCACACTCGGGCCCGGCGCCGCCAAACAGGTGTGCCGAGCCGACGCGGACGACGATCGCCTGCGCCGCCTCGACGTGGGCCTCCGCGGAGCCCGCCAGGTAGAACGCTCGCCCGGCGGGGACCTCCTGATCGGGGCCGGCGTCGGTGAGGGTCACCGTCGGGATCTCGTCGGCGGCGGCAGGCGCCACCAGACCGACGAGCAGGGACAAGGCCAGGTGATTGCGCAACGCGGAAATTATCGTAGCGAGCCCGGCGAAGTGTGTCGAACTATGGAGAAAGCCTGACGCTGGCAAACCACACTTCGTGCCCCCCCTGTGTCCGGGGCGCAACGGGTTTGGTCGCCGAACCCCACGAAACCACGCGAGAACGCGTCGGCGCGACGCTTGCTCGTGCTTCGCACCATGCGGACGTCCACCTGGCTCTCGGTATTCACCCTGTCGGCGTTCTCGACCCTCCCGGCGTACGCGAGCCATGGCTCGGTGAGCAGTGGTGGATCGTCATCGTCGTCGTCGTCGTCATCATCATCGTCGTCGTCATCGAGCTCGCGCGCGTCGTCGTCGTCCGGTGGTGGCAGCAGCTCGCACACGTCGAGCCCGGTCAGCCACGGCACCACGACCAGCGGTGGTGGCTCGCACGGTGGGGGTGGCTGGGGTGGTGGGGGCGGCACGGTTCGCGATCACCGCAGCCACGGCGGTGGTGGTGGTGGCGGCAGTGGTCGCCCGATCTCGCACGGGGATGGCGCCGGCGGCATCACGTTCGGCGATTCGCCCGGTCACGGCGACCCGAATGGCCCGACTGGACCGACGGTGCGCGATCATCGGCATCCGATCGTCGTCGACGGCGTCGTGGTCGACAGCGGCGGCGATGATAGCGGCTACTACTACGACTGCTGCTCGACCGACGACGCGGTCGGCTATCGCGAGGCGCCGTACGGCGCGTGGGGTCGCCCGAGCGAGATGCCGCACCTCGCGATCGAGCTCGGGACCGGCATGCGCCGGTTCGGCGATCCGCTCGCGAGCCAGCTCGGCACCAAGGCCAGCGTCGATAGCGCGATCACCACGCAGCTCCGTTTCCTCGTCCACATGCACGGCGCGCTCTACCTCGGTGCCGAAGGCGAGCTCGGCGGCCTGATGACGCACGGGCCGAGTACGGGGACGACCGATCCGATGATGTCGCCGACCTCGGCGATGGTGTTCGGCGGCGCCGGCGTGGTCGGCGCGATGTCGCGGCAGGGCAACGCCGCGTTCGGGGTCGAGCTCGCTGTCGGCGGTCGCTCGGTGGTCTATCAGTTCGAGACGCTCGACGAAAAGTCGGCGCAGTCCGCGACCTCGGCCCTCGTCGAGCCGCGGGCTCGCGCGCAGTACTGGGTCACGCCGTTCGTCGCGCTCGGCGCGCAGGCCGGCGCGAACATCATCAACCGCGGCGACTGGATGGCGGGCGCGTTCCTGTCGCTCCACACCCGTGCGTTCGGCAACGACTAAGGCTTCGCGGCGAGCTCGCGCACGACGCGCAGCGCCTCGTCGATGTGCTTGCCGAACCGGATCATCGAGTCGAACCGGTGGACGAGCTTGCCGGTCTTGTCGAACACGAACGTGACGCGGCCGGCGAGGCCGAGCGTCTTCTTGACGCCCCACGCGTCGGCGACCTTGCCGCCCGGATCGGTGAGCAGCGTGAACGGCAGCCGGTGGTTCGCCTTGAACTTCTCGTGCTTCTGCGCGTCGTCCTTCGAGATTCCGATGACGTCGGCGCCGGCGTCGGTGAACGCCTGGTACTGGTCGCGAAAGCCGCACGCTTCGATCGTGCAGCCGTAGGTCTCGTCGGCCGGATAGAAGTAGACGACGAGCGCCTTCTGACCGAGGTGATCGCGGAGCTTCACGTCGCCCTCGGCGCCGCGCAACGTCGAGTCGGGCATCGGGTCGCCGGAGCGGAGGTCGGCCATGGCGGACAATATGGTACGAATCTCCGCCATGTGGCAGCCCCCCGAGCGCATCAAGCACGTGCTGCCCGACACCGCGTGGCCGACGGCGGCTCACGCGGCCGACGCACGCCTGTTCCAGCCGCTCGCGATCGGCCCGCGCACGTCGCGCACCCGCACGTGGATCCCGGCGATGGTGCCGTGGCGCGCGACCGAGGAGGGCTTCGTGACGCCCGACGTGATCGCCTGGTACCGCCGGTTCGCCGAGGGCAAGCCCGGCGTCCTGGTCGTCGAGGCGACCGGGATCCGCGACGTCGCGTCAGGCCCGCTGTTGCGCATCGGCGCCGATCGCTTCGTCGACGGGCTGCGCCAGCTGGTCGACGCCGTGCGCGAGGGTTCGGGCGGCGAGACGCTGCTGTTCATCCAGCTGATCGACTTCCTGTCGATCCGCCGGCGGCCTCAGCGCGACAAGTACCTCGCGCGATTCCTGAAGATCACCGAGAAGCACCGCGAGGCGCTGTTCGCGCTGCGCGGGCGCGGCGACAGCTCCGAGCTCGACGACGCCGCGGTGCGCGCGCAGCTCGCGGCGCTGCCCGATGCCGAGCTGCCGCGCGTGCTGACCGCGCGCGAGCTCGAGGATCTCGAACGCGGCTTTCGCGAGCGTGTCACCGACGTCGATCAGCCGCACATCGAGGAGCTGCCGCGCGTGTTACCGGGCCTGTTCGCCGACGCGGCCGAGCGCGCGATCACCGCGGGCTTCGATGGCGTCGAGCTCCACTTCGCACACGCCTACACGATGGCCTCGTTCCTGTCGGCACTCAACACGCGCGCCGATGGCTACGGCGGCTCGCGCGACAAGCGGGTGCGGCTGCCGCTCGAGGTCGTCGCCGCGGTGCGCGCGCGCGTCGCCGGGCGCGGCGTCGTCGGCTGTCGCTACCTCGGCGACGACGTGATCGACGGCGGCAACCGCGTCGAGGACGCCGCGTGGTTCGGCGTCGAGCTCGCGCGCGCCGGGCTCGACTTCCTGTCCATCAGCAAGGGCGGCAAGTTCGAGGACGCCAAGCAGCCCAAGGTCGGCTGGTCGGTCTATCCGTACACCGGGCCGTCCGGCTACGAGTGCATGCCGACGATCTACAGCGACGCGCGCGGTCCGTTCTCGCGCAACACGAACCTCGCCGCCGCGATCCGCGCCGAGGTCCGCGCGGCCGGGCTCGCGACGCCGGTCGTCGGTGCGGGCGGCATCTGCGAGTTCGCGCAGGCCGAGGCCGTGCTCGAGCGCGGCGAGGCCGACTTCGTCGCGTCGGCGCGCCAGTCGCTCGCCGATCCAGACTGGTGGCAGAAGATGCGCGAGGGTCGCGGCGAGACGGTCCGGCGCTGCGAGTTCACCAACTACTGCGAGGCGCTCGACCAGCAGCACAAGCAGGTCACGTGCAAGCTGTGGGATCGCGAGGCGCTCGACGCGCCCGACGTCACGCTCGCGACCGACGGCAAGCGCCGGCTGATCGCGCCGCGCTGATCAGTTCGCCGTGAAGCTCGCCGAGGCGATCGTCGCCTTGCAGTCGGGGATCGTGGTGCCGTCGCCGATGTTGATCTCGGTGAACGCGAGGTTCGAGACCGTGCCGGTGATCGGCGCGGTCACCGTCGTCAGCGTGATGCTGCCGGCGCTCGCGAAGTAGAACTTCGACGGGCCGCTGGCCGGGATGATGTCGGCGATGATGTTCGTGCACAGGCCGCACGTCGTGTAGTTGGCGTCCGCGCCGGCGATCGGATACGTGCCGGGCGCGACGCCACCGGCGAACACGCCCTTGCCGGGAACCAGCTTGATGAACAGGTCGTCCTTGCCCGGCGGCCCCGGATCGAGGACGACCGTGATCGTCGTGCCGCCGCCCGCGGATCCGGCGGTCCCGGTCACCGCGCCGAGCGCGCCGTACGCCGGCTTGACGAGGCAGGTCGCCGACGGATCTGCATCGGGCTGCGGCGTGCTGTCGATCAACACGGTCGCCGGATCCGAGCTACAGCCGACCAGAAGTGCAACGAGGGCGAGGCGCATCGCCCGAGTATCGCACTACGGCGTCGTCGTGAGGACGCCGAGCATCGTCGGGTCGAACACCAGGCCGGCGTTCGAGCCCGCGCCGTCGAGGTCGCAGTACGTCCAGTTGCTGCCGTCGCGCGTCGCGCGGCTCGTGTAGCTGAACGTGCCGGCCGGGCCCGGCGCGAGGAACGTCCCGACGTTCCGGTCGTTGTTGCCGACCTGGCTGTCGAAGCTCGTCGGGAACCAGGTGAACGGCGCGATCCGCGGGTCGGATGCGGCGGCGCCGTAGCCGATCTGCATCGTGATGCGCGCGGACGGACCGGCCGCCTCGGTGAGGCCGGCGTCGTAGACGATGCCGTAGATCGGCACGGTCGCCGTACCGACCTGCTGGCTCGTCGCGGCCGGCGTGTCGAGCACGCAGTAGTCGAGCTCGGCGGCCTTGCCGGTCCCGTTGGCGGCGCACGCGCACGCCTGTGCGGGCGAGCCGCTGTCGCGCGGGCTCACCGCGGTGAGCGTGCTGATCGCGAAGTCGGTATCGTTGTCGTTGACGTCGGCACAGCCGCCGCCGTTGCGCACCGCGCCCTTGGTGGCCGACGTCGCGATCGTATTGCCGGCGCCCTCGACGCAGTTCGCCGTCGTGCCGTAACCGAGGAAGTCGATCGTGTTCGCGACCGGGCAGGCCCCGGCCAGCGCGACGACGCCGTCGACGAGCGCGACCTTGCCACCGGTTCCGGACAGGTCGAACGCCACGGTCGCGTCGACCGCGGGCAACGCCGCGCCGACCACGCCGCCGCTCCCGCCACCGATCAGGAAGTAGCCACCGGGCGGCACCACGGCGCTCGGCAGCGCGCCGACCGCCCACCCGGTGCCCGCGCTGCTCGCGTACTGGATCGACAGCCCGGCGGTGCTGGCCGGCGTCGCGCCGGCGTTGTGGAGCTCGATGAAGTCGTTCTGGATCACCGCGCCCATATTTCCACCGCCACCGTAGACCTGACTGATCAGGAGGCCGGTGGCACACGCGCCGTCGGTCGTCACCGTGAACCCGGTCGCCTGCGTGAAGTCCGCGAGGGCCGGCACGCCCGCGGCGTTCGCGATCGTCGCGAGCACGCGGATCCGGTAGGTCGCGAACGGCGTCAGCGGCGCGGCCGGCGCGAAGCTGGCGACCGTCGGGGTCATCATCACCGGCGCCGCGGCGGCGAACCCGATGCAGGTCGTGAACCCGTCACCCGACAGCTGCACGGTGCCGGTGCACGGGCCGCTCGCGAGCTGGCCGACCAGCGACGCGGTCGCCGGGACCTCGTTGAACGCGACCGCGATCGCGGCGGCCGTGCGCACGTTCGGGGCGCCATCGGACGGGATCGTCGAGGTGACCGCGATCGTCGGCACGGTGACCGTCGTCGTGCCGGTCGCGCCGCCCTGGGTCGCGGTGATCGAGGTCGAGCCGACCGCGACGCCGGTGACCTTGCCGCGCGGGCTGGTCGACGTCACCGTCGCGACCGCGATGTCGATCGAGGCCCACGTCGCGGTCGTCGTGACGACCTGGAGCGTCGCATCGGTCATCGTCGCGGTCGCGACCAGCTGCTGCGTGGCCGCGACCGCCACGCTCGGGTTCGCCGGCGTGATCGCGATCGACACGATCGTCGCGGCGGTGACCGTCAGCGTCGTGGTGTTCGAGATCGTGCCGAGCGTCGCGCTGATCGTCGTCGGGCCGGCCTTGAGCGTCGTCGCGACGCCCTCGCTGCCCGGCGCGTTCGAGATCTGCGCGACCGTCATGTCGGTCGAGGCCCACGTGACCTGCGTCGTGAGGTTCACCGTCGACGCGTCGTCGTAGGTGCCGGTCGCGGTGAAGCTGACCGGCAGGCCCTTGGCGACCGAGGGCGCGGTGGGCGTGATCGCGATCGACACCAGGTTGCGATCGTGGACCGCGAGCGTCGTCGTGCCGGTGATGCCGGACAGCGTCGCGGTGATCGTCGCGGGCGTCACGTTGCCGGCGATGCCGGTCGCGAGGCCCTGCGAGCCGCCGGCGTTCGAGATCTGCGCGGTCGTCGTCGGCAGCGCAGCCCACATCACCGACGTCGTGAGGATCTGGGTCGACGTGTCGCTGAACGTGCCGGTCGCGATGAACTGCTGCGTGGTGCCGGTGGCGATCATCGGATCGGGCGGCGTGATCGCGATCGACTCGAGCACGGCGTTGGTGACGGTGAGCGTCGTCGATCCCGACACCAGGCCGATCGTCGCGCTGATCGTCGTCGGTCCGACGGCCTTGGCGGTCGCGAGGCCGCCGCTCGCGATCTGCGCGACCGTGGTGTCGGACGAGGCCCAGGTGACCGACGCGGTGATGTCGGCGACCGTGGTGTCGCTGTAGGTGCCTTCGGCGGTGAACGCCAGCGTGCGGCCCTTCGGCAGCGACGGGTTCGTCGGCATCACCTGGATCGACACCAGCGTCGCCGCGGTCACGGTCAGCGTGGTCTCGCCGTGGATCGTGCCGAGCGTGGCCCGGATCTGCGTCGGGCCCGCCGCGCCGAGGTTGTTCGTCGTCGCGAGCCCACCCGGCGCGATCGTGGCGACCGCATCGCTCGACGACCACGTCACCATCGCGGTGATGTCGACGACCGACGTGTCGGTGTACGTGCCCATCGCGGTGAACTGCACCATCGAGTTGCCCGATGCCGACGGGTTGATCGGCGTGACCTGGATCGAGAGCAGGTCCGCAGCCGTGACGGTCAGCGTCGTCGTGCCGATGAATCCACCTGACATCGCGGTGACCGTCGACGTGCCGGGCGACACCGCGGTCGCGAGGCCGGTCGCCGGATCGATCGTCGCGTGTGCGCCGCTCGCGCTCCACGTCGCGGTCAGCGGCGTGGTCGTCGCGTCGCTCAGCGTGCCGGTCGCGACGAACTGCTTCGTGAGGCCCTTGGCGAGCGACGGATCGATCGGCGTGACCTGGACCGACACCAGCACCGCCGGCGTCACCGTCAGCACCGTCGAGTCCGCGATCGTGCCGGACGACGCCTTGATCGTCGTCGTGCCGACCGCCAGGGTCGTCGCGAGGCCGAACGAGCCCATCGCGTTCGAGATCGTCGCCTTGGTCTCGTCAGCTGACTCCCACAACACCGTGTTCGTCACGTCCTGCATCGTGGTGTCGCTCAGCGTGCCCATCGCCTTGAACTGCTGGGTGAAGCCATGCGCCACCGACGGCGCGACCGGAGTGACGACGATCGAGACCAGCACGGCGGGCGTGACGGTGAGCGTCGTCCCTCCGCTGATCGCGCCCGAGGTCGCGGTGATCGTCGTCGTGCCGACCGCGAGCGCGGTGGCGGTCCCGTGATCCGCCGCGTTCGAGATCTTCGCGATGTTCTGATCGGACGACGTCCACGCGACCGAGTCGGTGATGTCCGTCATCGTCGCGTCGCTGAACGTGCCCATCGCGGTGAACTGCTGCGTGTAGCCGCGCGCGAGGTTCGTGGCGACCGGCGTGACCGCGATCGAGACCAGCTCGGCGTCGGTCACGGTCAGCGTCGTCGTGCCGACCGTGGTGCCGCTCGTCGCGGTGATCATCGAGGTGCCCGGAGCGACCGCGGCGGCGAGGCCACTCGCGCTGTCGATCGTCGCGGTCGCGGTCGTCACCGACGCCCACGCGACGCTGCCGGCGAGATCCTGCACGGTGTGGTCGCTGAACGTCCCCTTGGCGACGAACTGCTGCGTGCGCCCGCGCGCGACCGTCGGGTTCGCCGGGGTGATCGCGATCGACGTCAGCACCGCGTCGGACACGGTGACCAGCGTCATGCCGTGGATCGCACCGTACGTCGCGGTGATCGTGGCGGTGCCCTTGGCCACGCCGGTGACGAGGCCGCTCGCGGCGACCGTCGCGTGACCCGCCGTGTCCGACATCCACGCCGCGGTCGCGGTGAGGTCCTGCACGGTGTGATCGCTGAACGTGCCGGTCGCGGTCAGCTGCTTGGTCGTGCCGGCGGCGAACGTCGGCGTCGTCGGCGTGACGGCGACCGAAACCAGCGTGGCATTGGTGATCGTCGTCGTCGCGGTGCCGCTGATCGCGCCGAGCGTCGCGGTGATCGTCGACGTACCGGCGGTGAGCCCGGCGAGCATGCCGGCGCCGTCGACCGTCGCGACCGCGGTCGTCGCGCTCGCCCACGTGACCTGCGCCGTGACGTCCATCGTCGTCGAGTCGCTGTAGATGCCGGTCGCGGTGAGCTGGCGCGACGTGCCGGCCGCGAGCTGCGGCGCCGGCGGCGTGACGCCGATCGCGACCAGCGTCGCACTACCGACGGTGACCGCCACGGTCGCGCTCAGGCCGCCGCTCGTCGCGGTGATCGTCGCCGCGCCCGGACCGACGCCGCGGATCGCGGCCTCGCCGTCGGTGGTCGGCGTCGCGGTCGCGACGGTCGCGTTGCTCGACGCCCAGGTCAGCTCGCTCGGCACGGTGCCGTCGGCGGTCGTCACCTTGACCGTGACGGTCTCGCCGGCGACCAGGCTGAGGCTGTCGGTGCTGATCAGCAGCGAGCCGGTCGGCGTCTTGGCGTGGTCGTTGTCGCCGCACGCGAACAGCGCGACGACGACGAACCAGACCCCCACGAACCTCGTCAACCCGCGCGATGAAAGCATGCCGGGGGTTTCGCAGATGCCGGTTCGCCGGTCCAGCGGTTTGCGAGCGATGTCCGGGTCGAATGCAACGCTCAGACCGCAGCGCTCGCGGACTTGCCGGGTGCGCGATCGACGACCTCGTCGACTCCCGACTGACGTGCGCAATGCGCACAGCAGAAGTACTGACCGTGCGCTTCGAGCCCGTGCCCGATGATCGGCACCGTGCAGTAGGCGCACCGCGGCGCGAGCACCTGGATCGCACACTGGAACGAATCGAACGTGTGCGTCGTGCCGCCGATCGAGATCTCGAACGCCTTGTCGTAGGTATTGCCGCAGCATTCGCATTTCTTCATGGAGCCGGCGGTTGCAAGACCTGCACCCGGCGCGCACCGCGCTACAATGAAGGGAATGCGCCGCGACCTCGTGGACGGATTTCGTGGCCGGTTCGTCGCAGCGAGCGGGCTTGCCCTGGCGGCGATGCTCGTGTGTCGCGCGCCGTCGCCGGCACCGACCCACGTCGCGATCCGCGTGGCGTGCGCCGGTGACACGTGCGCGCTCGCCGAATCGCTCGCCATCGACGTGTGGAGCGAGGAGCGCGGCCCGACGCTGCCGCTCGACCTCGTCGTGCCCGACACCGCGCTGGCGACCCTCGCGGCCGCGGGCGTGACGTGGGAGGTGCTCGTGCCGGATGTCGACGCGGTCGCCGAGGCCGAGCACGCGCGCCTGCAGGTGCCGAACGCCGACTTCTTCGGCGAGTTCCGCGACTACGGCGCGATCACGACGCGACTCCACGAGCTCGCCGAGCAGGCGCCCGATCGGGTCGGCCTGCAGTCGATCGGAACCTCGCTCCAGGGCCGGCCGATCTGGGCGCTGAAGATCGGGCACGGCGCGACGCCGATGCTGGTCGACGGCACGCAACACGCGCGCGAGTGGATCGCCGCGATGACGACGACCTGCGTCGCCGATCGCCTGGTGCACGACTACGCGACCGACCCGGCGGTGCGCGCGTTCGTCGATGGCACGACGCTGTGGATCGTGCCGGTCGACAATCCCGACGGCTACCAGTACTCGTGGAGCGACCGGCGCTACTGGCGCAAGAACCGCCGCGACGGTCACGGCGTCGATCTCAACCGCAACTTCTCGGTCGCGTGGGGTGGGGCGGGAGCGAGCCGGCGCGAGTCCTCCGAGGTCTATGCCGGCCCGTATGCGTTCTCGGAGCCCGAGTCGAGCGCGCTGCGAGACCTCGCGAAGCGCGAGCGGTTCGCGCTGCACGTCGACTTCCACGCGTACGGCCAGCTCGTGCTCTACCCGTGGAACCACACCGGCACGCCGACCAAGGATCGCGATCGGTTCGCCGGTATCGGCGATCGGATGGCCTCGGCGATCTTCGCGACGCACCAGGTGCGTTACGCGCTGATGCCAGGGATCGACCTGTACGCCGCCGCCGGGACGATGACCGACTGGATGTACGGCGAGGCCGGAGCGCTGTCGTACACGATCGAGCTGCGGCCGAAAGGTGGCAGCGGCTTCGTCCTGCCGCCCGCGCAGATCCGACCGACGTGCGACGAGGGTCTCGCCGCGGTGCTCGCGCTGCGCGCCGGACTCAGATGAAGCTGATCGTCCTCGCGCTCGCCGCCTGCACCACCACAGCACCCCGACCGAGGTCACCGGCCCCACCATCACCAGCCGATCTGGTCGTCGAGGCGATCGATCGCGGCGACTTCGCGCCCGCACTGCGTGGTCTGTGCGCGGCGTACGCGGCGATCGGGATGCCGTGCGCCGACACGGTTCGCCTGATGATGGTGGCGGCGACTGGACGCCGGCGTTCGCCGACGAACCCGAGAAGCGCCGGATCGCGAACCTGCTGCTCGTGACCGTCCTGGCCCACGAGCTCGGCCATCACGCCGCACAGCAGCAGCGGTGCGACCCCGGGCTCGCGACCGAGCGCGAGCTGCGCGCCGACGAGCTCTCGGTGCCGATCGTGCGCGAGCTCGTGCGCGATCCGCGGCTCGCGCCACTCCACGCGAGGATGCGCGCGATCGCCGACGACTTGATCGCGCACGTCGGCGTCGACGTGCCGGCGGGCGAGCTGCGCGCCTGGGTCCTGACCCAGGAGTACCTGCCGGACACGCCGGCGAAGTACGCGTCTCTCCACCTCGCGCGCCAGCGCCGCATCCTGGCCGAGCCGCCGCGCGACGTCGCCGGCGCGTGCCTCGCGGGCTGGCGGACGCGGCTCGCGACCCGGCAGATCGTCGCGCCGCCGGGCACGCTGAAGACGATGGCGACCTGGCACGACACGATCGCGATCGCGGTCGATCCGGTGGGCCACGTGTGGGCGGTCGATTACCTCGGCGATGCCCACCAGCGCCACCAGGTCCGCCGGCTCGACGATCCGTCCGTGCCGGTGCGCACGGTCGAGTTCGACGGCTTCATCGACGGCCTGATCGCGTTCTCCGATCAGCGGCTGGCGCTGTTCGATCGGATGTCGGCGACGTTGCTCGAGGGACCCACGCTCGCACCCCGCCGGGTCGCGCTCGATGCACCCGACGCGATCGCGTTCGACGAGCGTGGCGAGCTCGTGGTCTCGCATCGCACGAACGGCGTGTGGACCGCGGGGCCGATCGCGGATCCGGCGCGCTGGACGCTGCGCGACGACACCGGCGACGAGCGCTGGGGCGACGGCTCGCGCGCGGGCGCGATCGGCGGTCCGACGAGCTTCGCGGTCCGCGGCGATCGCCTGGTGTTCTTCGACGGCCCGCGCGCCGCGCTGCGCACGCTGTCGCCATCTGGCACCACCGGCACGCTCGCCGGGTTCCGCCGGGGGCAGCGCGACGGCGCCGCGACCGAGGCCGAGCTGTTCGACGTGCCCGCGATCGCGATCGTCGGCGATGGCTCGATCGCGTTCGTCGATCAGCCCCTGCGCGACACGCTCGCCTTCCGGATCCTGCGATGACGGCGGCGAGCATGGCGCTCGCGGGCGGCGCGGCGGTCGCCGGCGGGTTCGTCAACGCGATCGCCGGCGGCGGCAGCCTGATCACGTTTCCCGCGCTGGTCGCCCTCGGGCTCCCGGCGGTCGCGGCGAGCGCGACCAACACGGTCGCGATGTGCCCGGGCTACCTCGGCGCGACGGTCGCTCAGCGCGCGCTGCTCCGCGGTCAGCGTGCCCGCATGCTGCGCGTGCTGCCGGTCGCCGCGCTCGGTGGCGTCGGTGGTGCGCTGCTCCTGCTCGCGACCGGCGAGGCGGCGTTCGGCACGATCGTGCCGTTCCTGATCCTCCTGGCCGCGCTGTTGCTCGCCGGCCAGGACTGGATCAAGCGGCGGCTGCACGCGGTGACCTCGCGCGAGACGCTGGTCGCGGTCCCGATCGGGCTCGCCGCGACCTACGGCGGCTACTTCGGCGCCGGCATGGGCGTCATGGTGATCGCCGCGCTCGCGATCTGCATCGACGACACCCTGACGCGGATCAACGCGCTCAAGCAGACGATCTCGTTGACCGTGAACATCGCGGCCGCGATCGTGTTCGCGCTGTCTCCCGAGACCCGGTGGGCGTTCGTGCCGGCGATGATGGTCGGGGCGCTGCTCGGTGGCGTGCTCGGCGGCGCGCTCGCGAACCGGATCCCGGCCGCACCGCTGCGCGCGACCATCGTCGTGCTCGGCGTCGTGCTCTCGATCGTCTACTTCGTGCGCGCGTTCGGGTAGTTATGAGATCGTGATTGACGATCGTCCAGAGATACTCTATCTCTGGCCTCCTCGATAGCGGTCGCGCACCCACGCCAAACCCGCTGCGGCGCGCACATTCGACCGAGGGTTACGTCTCGTCGTCGGGATGTGTCCGAGGCTGCCATCCGGGGGACACCGGACCGCTAGAGAGACCGGAATATGGAGGTTCGAATCCTTCTTCCCTCACCATTATGAGGGGATAGCGAAATTGGTAAACGCACTGGGCTTGCACATCCCAGCATTCCAGCCGGTCTGTTAAACCAGCAAAAAACCTGTGCAGGTCGTCGCCGATCGGTGCCCGGAAGGCACTCGCCGACCACGTCACGCAGAGCGCGGATCGCATCGTCACGTCGCACGTTCGAGAGCCAGCACCGAGCCCGCGCTCGCACACCCGGCGTGATCGCGAGTCTCAACTCGGCGGTACGGAGCCCCGCGAAACCGCGCACCGTGCGCCACGTCGCGTTGGCCCCCCTCGGCGCCGACCACATTTCTTCAAGACGCGAACGGTTCGCGTCGCTTTGCGGAGGTAACTGTCATGCATCACGTCCACATCACCATGAACGAGCGCGCGGTCCTCGTGCGCGACGGCAAGGCCGAGCGTGCGCTCGGACCGGGTCGCTACACCTTCTGGAAGCGCTACGAGGTGTTCCGCTTCGATACCGAGAAGCTACACTTCCACGCTCCCGCCGCCGTCCTCGCCGGAATTCCGAGCGAGTGGTACGAGACGGCGCACCTCGCGGCCAGCCAGTACGGCGTGATCTTCCGCGACGAGCGCGCGGTCGCGTTCCTGCGTCCGGGTGTCCACCGTCTGTGGAAGCTCGACGCCACGATCGCGCTCCGCGTCTACGCCGAGACCGATCCGCTGCCGCGGCTCACCGACGAGCTGCGCGCCGCGATCCCGACGACCGAACTGCTCGAGGCGACCATCGAGCTGAACCAGCGTGCGATTCTCGTGCGCGACGGCAAGCCCGAGCGCGTGCTCGAGCCCGGCCATGTCGCGTTCTGGGGTAAGCACACCAAGCTGCTGACGTGGAACCTCGATGACCTCGTGTTCCTCGCGCAGCCCGAGGTCTACGCGATGGTCCCCCCGAGCTGGTTCGAGCTCGTCGAGCTCGGCGCCAACGAGCGCGCGGTCGCGTACCGCAATGGCAAGCCGCTGAAGTACCTGCGTCCCGGCACGCACCGGATCTGGAAGCTCGACGCGAGCACCCAGGTCGTGCGGTTCGACGTCACCGGCGCGCCGCCGGAGCTCACCGACGAGCTCCGCGCGGTGATCCCGGGAACCGAGTACGTCGAGGCGCAGGTGCGTCAGTTCGAGCGCGGCCTCAAGTACGTGCAGGGCAAGTTCGAGGGCGTCCTCGATCCTGGCCGGCACCTGTACTGGACGCACGGCAACGCGCGCGTCACCGTGCAGATGATCGACACCCGCGTGCAGCAGCTCAAGGTCGAGGGCCAGGAGCTGATGACCAAGGACAAGGTCACGCTGCGCCTGACGCTCACCGCCGAGTACGCGCCGACCGACGGCCCGACGACCGTGCATGCGGTCGCCGACGTCAAGGACGCGCTGTACCTCGCGGTGCAGCTGGCGACGCGCGAGTTCGTCGCCGGCGTGACGCTCGACGAGCTGCTCGAGCAGCGCGACGCGCTCACGCGCTACCTCGAGGCTCAGGTCCAGCCGCGCGCCGAGACGTTCGGTGTCCGCGTGCATCGCGTCGGTGTGAAGGACGTGATCCTCCCCGGCGAGATGAAGACGCTGCTCAACAAGGTGATCGAGGCCGAGAAGGCCGCGGCTGCCAACGTGATCATGCGTCGCGAGGATGCGGCGGCGACGCGCAACATGGCCAACACGGCCAAGGTGATCGCGGATAACCCCGTGCTCATGCGCCTGAAGGAGCTCGAGACCATGAAGGAGATCGCCGGACAGATCGACGAGCTCAAGCTGGTCATGGGCGCTGAAGGCCTGATGAAGACCCTGATCAACCCCAACCCCAACCTCTGACCGATCGCCGGCGTTGCTGCAGTTGTAGCAGCGCCGGCGTTTCGTATTTTCGGGCACGATGCTCCGATGTGCTGCTTCTCGATCGCGGGCGTTCCGGTGGGACTTCTCCGGCGACTGCTACCGGCGGTGCGCGTGACGGCGACCAACATCTTCGCGCGCATGCTGTCGCCGACCGAGCAGGGCCTCGCGTACTCGATGACGCTGGCGACCGATCTCGAGCTCGCGATGATCTTGCCGCTGCCCGTCGTGCCCGGGTCGGGCGATGACGCCGTGCGCTTCGTCGATCTGTCGGCGCACGCCGCGATGTTCGTCGAGCTCTCGCAGCTGTTCGTCGAGCCGCAGCGCAAGGGCGGCATCTCCCTGTTCCAGCGAAAGCCGACGCTCGCGGTCCACACGGTCGGCAACTTCATCGCGTCGTACGTGCCGACTCGCGCCGACTTCGCGCGGGTCGATGCGCGGTTCCGGATGCCCGACGCCGCGTTCGACGCGGTCCCGGCATACGCCGACTACGGCTTCGCGGTGTTCCAGCTCGCCGCCGGCGATCACGCGATCCACCCGATGGGGCTCGCGTTCCCGACCCGCGATCCCGCGCGGCTGTTCTTCCCGACCGTGCACGTCCACGACGGTGTTGCCCGCGCGCGGGCGAAGTTCGATCACGCGCTGTACTACCAGGCGTCCACGCCGGTCGACTCGCAGTCGTGGGACACGCCGGCCACCGACTACGTCGGGCTCGTCGATCGCGCCGCGCGGGTCGCACGCCGCACGATCCGCGGCCGCCACGCGAACGCCGACACCTGGATCGGATAACCTGGAAGCACATGATCTTGCGAACGAGCCTGGTGGTTTCGATGGTGGTGGCGTGCGGTAGCTCGAACGCTCAGCCCGATGCGGTGATCGCCGATGCCGCGGTCGACGCACCCTCGGCAAAGCTGATGTTCTCCGGCGTCGCGCTCGACAGCGGCGGGACGCAGCCGGTCGGCGGCGCGACCGTCACGATCAAGGAGCGACCGGGGATCACGACCTCGACCGCGGCCGATGGCAGCTTCAAGATCGAGCTGATCGCGGAGCAGACGATGACCGTGATGCTCGATGCCCAGGGTTACCCGCGCACGATCCAGCGTCCGATCGTGTTCCACGCTTCGCAGGGCGGCTCGCATTTCCAGATGCTCCTCGTGAACCAGGCCGAGTTCGATGCGCTCAACACCGCCGGTGGCGCGGCCTCGGGTGCCGGCATCGTGGCGGTCACCGTGATTCCGCTCGCGTCGTGTTTGTCAGATGGCTCGGGAGTCGTCCTGTCGAGCAACCCGAGCTCCGGCACGGTGAAACGTGACCAACGGAGCCGCGATCGATCCGGTGGCGACCTCGACTGGATCGACCGGAACCACGACCTACAACGCGGTCATCCTGGGAGCCTCCGGGACCCTCACCGGTGTCGTGGTCTCGACCGCGATGTGTGCACAGGCATCCTATCCGCAGTCACCGAAGCCGTTCTTCAGCGTCGAAGGTCCAGTCACCGTGGTCCCGGGCGCCATGGTCAACGCGACCGTGTTTCTCCAGTAGTCGACGAGGCTCGCGCGGCAAGCGCGGCGGCGAGCTCGCCGGGCGCGCGGCGGACACCGAGGGCCTCCTCGTCGCCGCTCGCGATGGCGCGCTCGAGCGTGGCCGCACGGCAGCTAGTCGAGCCCTTCGCCGCTCGATTGAATTCGGCACCCTTCGCGGCGACAAGCGAGGCGTGGCGAGATTGTTCGCTGGCCACGTGAGCTCCTGGTCGATCGGCTCGAGTTGTCATCGGGTTCGAGCTCGGCACCTTCGCGTCGATCGATGCCTCGCTTCGAAACACTCGATACAGGTGTCATGCCGGTATGCCATCATATCGTATGATCACGAAACGATCACCGTAACTCGGACTGGGGCTCGACCTCGCGTGGCATCCCACGGGACGCGGTGGTGCGCGACCCGGTGCAGGTCGGCCGCCCAGTCGATCCGGGGTGTCTCACGACGAGCGCTCGGCGTTCTCCGATCGCGAGCCGGTTCACGTAACGGTTCGTGCGACGCAAGGTGTCGTGCTTCGCGCTGATCGGGTCGCACGCGTGATTAAGAGTGCGATCAGCGACTCGCAGTCATTGTCGTTCTCGATCGTTCATTATTCGATCCAGGACACGCACGCGCACATGATCGTCGAAGCGGCTGATCGCCAGTCCCTGGCACGCGGCATGATCGGGCTGACTACGCGAATCGCACGTCGGGTCAACCAAGCGCTACGTGTTGCTCAACGCGCGACACCACACCGACGAGCGCAACGACAAGCTGCCGGCGACCTGGTCCGATCGCCACTCGAGCGCCCTGACGTTCGATGGCTGGGCCGAGCCGATCGATCAGGAGCACACCTTCGCGTGGCCGGCGCACGACCACACCACCGTGACCACACCACGCACCTGGCTCCTCGGCCACTCCTGGAAGCGCCACGGTCCGCCCCGGCTCGACGAAGTCCCGGGTCGGCCAGGCGCTCTCCTCCAAGGTCGTGGCCGCGAGGTGACGCGACGAAGGGTGCCGAATTCAATCGAGCGGCGACGGGCGAATCACGAACAGCGACCCGATCGATCAGAAGGGCATCTTCGCGTCGGCTACTTGATCTGCTCGATCGTGGCGACCGCACGGATGTCGCCGCTCGACTGCCAGCCGGTGCCCTGCTTCTTGTAGATCTTCAAGCGTAGCGTCGCCTGCTTGTTGAGCTTCAGGAACGGGATCACGTTGATGTCGTCGAAGTCCTTCTGCTCGATCGCGAGGGTGAGGCCCGCGGTCGCGTCGGACACGACGATCTTGTCGAACTTGGTGATGCCGCCGAGCTTCAGCAGGGCGGACAGCTTCCAGCCCTTCTGATCGGTGGTGCCGGGCACGATGTCGCGCGGGACCGCGAGCAGCTGCTCGCCGGTCACCGTCGATTCACCCTTGGGCGTCTTGAACGCGACCTTGATCTGCAACGGATCGCCACCGCCGCCGGAGCCCGACTCGTTCTGGCCGCGACCGCCCTCGGTGTTGACCTTGAGCTTGATCACCTTCACGCCGTCGATCTTGGTGGCGGGCGCGCCCTTCTTCGCGAGCTCCACCGGATCGAAGATGCCGAACGACGCGGCGCCATCGGCGACGTACACCGCGAGTGCCTGGTCGCGATACTGGTCGCCGGGCTTGGGGAACTCGACCGGCTTGCCGTCCTTGCCAGTGACCGTGAGCATCTCCCACTGACCCATGCGCTTGGCGTCCTGGGGCACGAGCGCGTCGAGCCGCGGCCAGGCCGCGAGATCCTTCACGCTCAGCGTGGCGACGACCTTGTCATTGATCACCAGCTGGACGCCATCGGCCGCGACCGGCGGCGGCGGAACCATGACGGGCGACCCGGCGCCGGGGGCCGGCTTGGTCGCGGGCGCGTCCGACTTGCCGCATCCGACCATCGAGATCGCGAGCGCGAAACACAGCGAGATCCGCATCAACTTGACGGTAGCACGTCGTGTAAGCTCACCGCCCCGATGGACAAGGTCACGCAGGAGGTCGTCCCGATCCTCATCCTCGTGACGATCGTGTTCATCGTCGTGCGGCGGCTGCCGAAGGTCGAGCTCGGGCACAGCCCGGAGTTCCGCCGACGCCGCGTGCTCAACTGGTTGCCGCTCGGCCTGACGTACGCGTTCCTCTACATGGGTCGCTACAACATCGTCGAGCTGATGAACCAGAAGGCCATCACCGGCCGCGAGTTCGGCGACATCGACGCCGTCGGCTCGATCGTCTACGGCCTGGCCTTCCTGATCAACGGCCCGCTCGCCGATCGCCTCGGCGGTCGCAAGACGATCCTGATCGCGGCGGTCGGTGCCGCGGTCTGCAACATCGCGATCGGGTTCCTCATCAAGACCGGCGACTTCTATCAGTTCCAGACCATCGCGCTCGACGGGCACGGCTGGCCTGGCGTCGTCACCGCGGGCGCGTATCGCGAGGCCGCACCGTCGGTCTCGACGCTGACGCTGCTGTTCGCGCTCAACATGTACTTCCAGAGCTTCGGCGCGGTGTCGATCGTCAAGGTCAACGCGTCGTGGTTCCACCTTCGCGAGCGCGGCACGTTCGGCGGCATCTTCGGGATCCTGATCTCGCTCGGGCTCTACCTCGCGTTCGACTGGGCGCCGAAGATCGCGGATCTCACGTCGCTGCCGTGGCTGTTCTTCGCGCCGGGCTTGATCCTGCTGCTGTTCTGGCTGCTGTCGTATATCTGGGTGCGCGACACGCCCGCGCAGGCGGGGCTCGCCGACTTCGATGTCGCCGACGCGTCGAGCGGCGAGACCGGACCACCAGACAAGGCGCTCGTCATCATCAAGCGGATGCTGTCGAGTCGCGTGCTCCTCATCATCGCGGCGATCTCGTTCTGCTCGGGCTTCCTCCGGCAGGGCATCCTCAAGTGGTACAAGACGTTCGCGTCGGGCGTCCCCGGCCTCGCCGAGACGTTCATCAGCCGGCACTGGGGCATGGTGTCGTGCGCGGCCGGCATCACCGGCGGCATGTTCGCCGGCATCCTCAGCGATCACTTCTTCAAGTCGCGCCGCCCGCCGGTCGCGATCGTGCTGTTCGCCGCGCTGTTGCTCGGCGCCGTCGCGATCGTGCCGCTGCTGTCGGTGCCGGTGACCATCGGCTTCGTGATCGCGTTCATGGCGATGTCGGTGATCGGCGTGCACGGCATGCTGTCCGGCGTCGCGAGCCAGGATTTTGGCGGTCGCCGCAACGCCGGCACCGCGACCGGGCTGATCGATGGCTTTGTCTACTTCGGCACCGCGTTGCAGGGCTTCGTCTACGCGCGCACGCTCCCCGAGCGCGGCACGCCCGAGGCGTCCGACGTGTCGAGCTGGCTCGCGTGGCCGATCGCGATGATCCCGATGGCCGTCATCGGGCTCGCGCTTTCGATCACGATCGTGAACGCGGTCGTCAAAGCTCCGCCCGCGAAGTCATGACCACGCGGCGTCGATCGGCGACCAGCGCGGGCCTGCGTCGCGACCTGCTCGACGCGGTCGCCCACCTGCTCGCGCAGGCTCGCAGTGCCCTCATCATCACCGGGCCCGGGCTGTCGGCGGACTCCGGCGTCGTGCACTACCGCGGCATCCCCGGGCTGGTTCGCAAGAAGCCCGAGGACGGCAAGCTGCTCGAGCACGCGATGACGGTCGAGACGCTGCTCGCGAAGCCGGGGCTGACCTGGAAGTACCTCCTCGAGATGGACACGCACATCAACGCGGTGCAGCCGAACCGCGGGCACGAGATCATCGCGCATGCCGAGCAGGATCTGCGGCGGCTCGCGGTGATGACGATCAACGTCGATCGGCTGCACCAGCGCGCCGGCAGCAAGAACGTGATCGAGATGCACGGCGCGCTGCACGACCTCCTGTGCACGCAGTGCGAGATCAGCCAGCGCTGCACGAGCTTCGCGAACATGGACGTCCCACCGGTCTGCCGGGTGTGCGGCACGATCCTGCGTCCCGATATGCCGCTGTTCGGTGAGGCGCTGCCGGCCGATCCGTTCACCCGGCTCCAGGAGGAGCTCGAGACCGGGTTCGACCTCGTGATCGCGGTCGGCATCAACACGATGTTCCCGTACATCGCGCGGCCGATCCTGGTCGCCAAGTCGGAAGGGATCCCGACCGTCGAGATCTGTGCCGGCACGACGGAAGTGTCGGATCTCGTGGACTTCCGGTTCCGCGGCACGCCGATGCGCGTGCTCGACCTGATCTGGGACAGCTACAAGCAGCTGCCGCGCGACACGCAAGATCCGCACGGCTGATGGGCGTTCACGCTCGTAAGTGTGCGGATAGCTAGCGTTACCAATCACTGCTTCCATCGGGAGATTTGCCCGTGATAAGTCGGTCCTCCATGCAGCTTCGCAGTGTGTTCGTGGCCGCCATCGTGGCGGCGGGTTTCGGGTGTGGCGGGGACGATGGCGCGAAGGGTCCTTCGTTTCCGGATCAGCACCCCCGCGTGTTCCTCGCGCAGAACAAGACGCGCCTCAAGCAGGCGCTCGCGGACGGCAAGCCGGAGGCCAAGCGGTTCTCCGATATGGTCGACAAGTGGATGGCCGATCCGACCGGCTCGAACATCTACAACTTCGTCGAGTGGTACGCGGCGCTGATGGGCCAGCTGACCGAGGACCCGAAGTACTGCAAGGCCGCGGTCGCCTCGCTCGACAAGTACATCGCCAACGAGGAGACGATGATCGCGGGCGGCCAGGCGCCGATGGTCGTCGCTGATTCGTATCTCCAGATCGGCGGCATCGTCGGCAACATCGCGCTGACGATCGACTACTGCTACGGCGAGGTCGGCGACAAGCGCACGCGCTGGCTCGCCTACGCGAATCAGGCGGTGTGGAACGTCTGGAACTTCAAAGACGCCACGTGGGGCGGCAAGAAGATGGACTGGAGCGGGTGGTCCGTCGACAACCCGGTCAACAACTACTACTACTCGTTCCTGCGGGCGACGATGTTGCTCGGCCTGGTCGCGCACGGCGAGCTGCCCGATGCCGACGGCTGGATCACCGAGTTCCACGACACCAAGCTCACCGACCAACTCTACCCGGTGTTCACCAGCGATCTCGTCGGCGGCGGCTCGCGCGAGGGCACCGGCTACGGCATCTCGATGCGCGCGCTGTTCGAGGAGATGGACTGGTGGGACCAGTCGACCGGCGAGGATCTCTCGAAGAAGACGCCGCACACGCGGGCGTCGATGCTGTCGATGATGCACGAGACCGTGCCGACGCTCGATCGCACCGCGCCGATCGGCGACCAGACCCGCGACGCCGCGGCGCCGCTGTTCGACTACCACCGCCAGTACCTGATCGAGCTGATGCACCTGTTCCCGAGCGACCCGGTCACCCCGGCGGCGCGCTCGTTCCTCGACGCGAGCTCGGTCCCCGAGATGGACCAGCAGTTCATGTACGTCTACGATTTTTACTATCCGATCAGCGATGTCGTCGCGAAGCCGCTCGACACGCTCAACACCGCGTACTGGGCGCCCGGCATCGGCAACCTCTACGCGCGCTCGAGCTGGGACAAGTCGGCGACGTGGATGGCGCTGATCGCCGGCCCGTACACCGAGTCGCACGCGCACGAGGACCAGGGTTCGTTCCTGTTCTACAAGGACGAGTGGCTCGGCTACGACCCGAACACCGAGACCGCGTCGGGCATCCGCCACGAGAACGAGGCGCACAACCTCGTCCGCATCACCGACGGCACGACGACGATCCACCAGCACGACAACACGGTCTCGCAGCTGCTCGGGCTCAAGCAGGGCAACGGCTACGTCTACGCCGCGGCCGACGTCACCGCCGCGTATACCGGCGAGGCCAAGGTCCAGCAGGTCCAGCGCGAGATCCTGTTCATCCAGCCGAACATCATGGTGGTCTACGATCGGCTGAAGACCTCCGACGGCACGAACCTCGTGTGGCAGGTCACCTCGCCGGTCGCGTCGACCGCGAACGGCAACAGCGCGCTCGTCCAGGGCACGCACCACGCGATGCACGTCCAGAACATCGTGCCGGGCATCGGCCCCGGGCCGGTCCACTCGTTCCAGGACGATGACTCGGACTACCGCGGCGGCTACCGCACCGACTTCACGCAGGGTGGCGGCGACAAGCGCTTCCTCACCGTGATCTCGACCGATGGCGACGTCGCCAGCGCGACCGCGAACGGCACGGACGGCGTGACGATCAACCTCGCGGGCGGCGGCACCGCGACCGTCACGTTCCAGCACGACAGCGTCGGCGCGTCGTACACGCCGGCCGGTGGCAGCGCGATCTCGCTCGGCGCCGGCGTGCAAACGCTCGCGGAGTAGTTAGTATCGGCGGGATGTCCCGCTGGCTCGCGACGACGATCAAGCTGTTGCCGGTGGTCGCGGTCGCGGCGGTGCTGTCGATCGGCGGCCTCGTCGCGTTTCGCGCGATCGTGCCGGTCGCCGTGCTGCGGCCGTCGTCGAGCGAGGTCGGCAACTACCTGCAGACCGTCGGCGGGATCTACGCGGTGCTGCTCGCGTTCGTCGTCTACGTCGTGTGGGGCCAGTACAACGAGGCGCGCGGGCTGGTCGATCGCGAGGCCACCGCGCTCGTCGATCTGCACCGCACCGCGAGCGGCCTGCCGCCCGAGACCCGCGCGGAGATCCAGTCGGGCCTACGCGGCTACGTCGATGCCGTGCTCGCCGACGAGTGGCCGGCGATGGCGTGTCGCGACGAGGTCACGATCGAGAAGGTCGGCGAGCGCCTCGATCGCGTGTGGCTCGCGATCCATCGCTGCCGGCCGGCGAACGCCTGCCAGCACACCGTGTTCGGCGAGGTGCTGACGCGGTTCAACAACCTGACCGACATCCGCACGAACCGGCTGAGCGCGTCGCGCTCGCGGATCCCCGGCGCGATGCGGATCCTGCTCTACACCGGCGGCATCCTGACGACGTGCTCGATGTACCTGCTCGCGATCGATCTGTTCTGGATCCACGCCGCGATCACCGGCGCGCTCGCGGGTGCGATCGGTCACGTCCTGTTCCTCATCACCGACCTCGACGACGCGTTCGCTGGCGACTATCAGGTCGCCAAGATGCCCCTCCTGCGCGCCCTCAAGCACTTCGACCGCGACGCCCACGTCATCGACGCCGACTGCACGGCGGCATGATGGTAGGTTCGCCCGCCGTGGTGCCGCGTCCGAAGCCCTTGCGATTCGAGCTCGCGATGGTCGTGCTCGTCGCCTGCACGATCCTCCTGCCCGGGCTCGGTGGTTACTCGCTGGTCGATCCGTGGGAGACGCACTACGGCGAGGTCGCGCGCAACATGCTGGTCGACAACGACTACGTGTACACGCAGTGGCCGGGCACGAACCTCGAGGATCAGGCCAACGAGGGCTTCCGCAGCAAGCCGGTCTTGCAGTTCTGGATGATGGCGGCCGGCCTCAAGTCGGTCGGCGTCGGGGCGCACGGTGGCTACTCCGGCGAGATGGTGCACGACGCGCGCACGATGATCGGGATCCGCTACCCGTTCGTGCTCTCCGCGCTCGCGGGCCTCGTCCTCATGTGGGTGATGCTCGCGCGGCTGATCTCTCGCCGGGTCGCGTGGCTCGCGCTGCTCGTCGTCGGCTCGTGTCCGTTCTTCTGTCTGGTGTCGCGCCAGGCGATCCCCGACATGCCGCTGGTCGCGTGCACGATGGGGGCGCTCGCGCTGTTCACGCTCGCGATGGAGGACGGCGATCGGCCGATCACGCGATGGAGCTGGCGGCGCGGCCGGATCCAGCTCGACGCGCGCCACGTCGTGCTCGGCGTGTTCGGCGGGTTCGTCGTCGTCCAGCTGGTCTACGACACCGTGTACTTCGCGACGATCGGCGACTGGGCGTTCCGCGGCAATCTGCCGAACCCCGCGATCTGGCTGCCACTCCTCGGGATCATCGGGCTCGGCGGCATGTTCCGCGACGGGTTCGCGATGATGCGCGCGCCGTTCGTGTTGCTCGGTGCCCCGATCGCGCTCGCGCTCCGCGAGCCGATCCCTCCGGACGCGCGCCTCGGCATCTACGCCGCGTGGGAGCGCCACGCGATCGATCGCTACATCATCCGCGGCCTCGCGTATCCGGTGCTCGGCAAGTGGGGCCCGACGCAGGCGGTCGCCGATCGCGCGCTCGCGATGGCGCCGATCGCGACGATGCGCCAGGTCTACCTGATGGCGTGCTACGCGCTGCTCGGCGTCTCGATCCTCGCCAAGGGCCCGCCAGGCGTCGCCGTCGTCGGCGGGGTCGGCGTGTTCTACGTGATCCTGCTCGGCAAGTGGCGGGCGCTCTACAACGGCGACTTCGAGATCAAGCGCGGCCTCCTGTTCGCGTCGGTGATCTTCCTGCCGTGGCACCTCGCGATGTGGATGAAGGCCGGGCCGGCGTTCATCAACGAGTACCTGTTCACCCACATCCTCAATCGCGCGACGACCGGCGTCGATAACTCGCCCGGCACCTTCGAGTACTACTCGTCGCAGATCGGCCACGGCATGTGGTTGTGGGCGGCGCTGTTACCGGCGGCGATCGCGAGCGGCTTCGCGCAGGCCAAGATCGCGACGCGCGAGGGGCGCGTGCGCTTCATCATCGCGCTGTGGGCGATCGTCGGCGTCGCGTTCTTCTCGCTGGTCCAGACCAAGTTCCATCACTACATCCTCCCGGCGATCCCGGCGCTCTGCATCCTGGTCGCGCTGTTCCTCGACGATCTGCTCGCCAAGCGCGAGCGGTTGCACCCGGTGTTCGCAGCGATCGCGATCGCGATCGTGTTCCTGGTCTGCCGCGACCTGATGTTCGAGCCCGAGCGCTGGATCGAGATGTTCGTGTTCCGCTACGACCGCCCGTGGCCGGCCGGCGAGCCGTGGGCGATCGACACGTCCGACGCGTTCCTCGGCCTCGCGATCTTCTCGGTCATCGCGATCGCGATCGCCGCGACGCGCTTCGTGCGGACCGGCGTCGCGCTGATCGGCGTCGCCGGGCTCGCGATCTGCATCTTCGCGCTCCACGTGTACATGCCGCCCGCCGGCACGCACTGGGGCATGCGCGACGCGATCAAGACCTACTACGACCAGCGCACGGTCTACGGCGAGCAGATCGTGTACTTCGACGCCCACCAGCTGCACAGCGACTGGGGCGATCCGACGCGCGGTCGGATCTCGTTCGACACCGTCGTCCCGGAGTCGCTCCAGATCGGCCAGCCGATGACCGTGAAGATCCAGCTGCGCAAGCCGGACGACGAGCGCGTCACGGTCGACCAGTTCACGCTGGTCGGTGCGGCATCGAAGATCGGCGATCACACGGTCGAGATCACGCTCGCGCCCGGCGAGCGCGACAAGCTGGCGCCGTCGCTCAAGCTTGCCGGCACCGGCGCGTACGGCCGCCACCGCGCGCTCTACACGGTCGACGCCGACCGGCTGATCGCCTGGCAGCTGTACTGGCGCGGCGAGCAGTTCTGGTCGGGCGGCGAGATCTGGGACTACCTGCCGGAGATGCGCACGTCGTTTCCGCCGACCAACAACACCGAGTTCACCAAGTACCTGGCCGACCGCCAGCGCATGCCGCTCGGCCGCCGCTACTTCCTGGTCACCGACGCAGGTCGCATCACGAGCGTGAAGTCGATGCTCCCGACGCAGCGCGGTAAGGACACGTTCGTCGTGCTCGACACCACGTCGAACAAGTTCTCGCTCGCTGCGTTCGACCAGTAGTCCTGTGCTCCGGCGCACGGTGGTGGGCGTGGCCCATCGAATGCAGCGTCGTCGAGCATGCGCGCATTCATCCTCGGCCTGTCGCTGCTCGCGGGGGCCTGTACGTCCACGATCCAGACGGAAACCACCCATCCGGTTCGCCAGCCGGTCGTGGCCGCGCGTGCGAACGAGCCCGTACGTGCGATCGAGGGACACGGTGGACGCGACCCGCTCGCCTATCGCTGCGGCGACACCGTCCTCGCGGATCAGTCGACCAGCGGCGGCGAGCGCCTCCAGCTGTCGCAGCCGTGTTTCGATCCGCAGGAAGAAGCCGCCCAGGCGCCACGCGCGCTCCCCGCCAACGAGCAGGCGCGCGTGCCGAACGAGGTGCAGCGCGCGTCCGGCGGCCTCGTCGAGACCGAGCTCGTCGCGTGCCGCAACATCCCGGAGCGCGAGCTCGCGCACTCGCCGTTCGCGCACCACAAGGCGATCAGCGAGGTCATCCCGCACTACGCCGGCGGCACGGTGCGCGGCGCGCGCGTGGTGTTCAAGAAGATTCCCGGGATGACCGAGGCGTGGATGCGCCAGGACATCGCGTGTCACCAGGCGCGATTCGCGAGCCGCAGCGACTCGGCGAGCTACATGCCCGAGGATCCATCGATGATCGCCGGCACCCGGGTCACGGTCGAGAGCGATCGCGCCACGGTGACCGTGCTGATCGAGGCGACGACCGACGAGGCCGGCCGCGAGGTCCTCGCGCGTGCCCGCGCCCTGATCGCCGCGCCGGCGACCGCACTTCGGTAGTGATATACCGCGGCGATGACCGCCAAGACGCTCGTCGTCGTCGCCTCGCTCGCCCTCGGCTCGACCGCATCGGCCGGTAACAAGTCGTGGACCGCGGTGAAGAGCAAGCTGCCCACCAGCACCGCGATCGTCGCCAGCTTCGATCTCGCCGCGGCCCGGAAGACCGCGACGTTCGCCAAGGTCGTCGAGACGTTCACCGGGCGCAAGAAGCAGGTCGCCGACGCGATCGCGCTCGTCAAGTCGATCTGCGGCATCGACGCGCTCACCGCGCTCGACTCGGCGACCGTCGTGCTCGACGCCAACCAGCACGGCTACGTCGCGCTCGGCATGGCGAACCTCGACGAGGTGAAGCTGATCGCGTGCATCGACAAGCTCGCGGCGCACGACGATCCGAAGAAGCACGTCACGGTCACGAAGCTGACGGGCGGCGTCAGCCAGTACCAGATGACCGGCGACACCGACAAGTTCTGGCTCGCCTGGCCGGCCAGGGACGTGCTCGCGTTCGACGTCGACACCTCGAAGCACGACGCGATCGACGGGCTCGCCAAGGGCAAGGCCGCGACCGGCGACCTCGCGACGTTCCTGGGCAAGACAACGCCGACCGCGCTCGCGTTCGGCGCCGCGACGATCGGCAAGGACAACATCAACGGCGGCTACGGCACGATGACGCTCGCGAAGGGCAAGGTCACCGCGGTGATGCGCGCGACCATGGTCTCGCCCGATGCCGCGAAGAGCATGGTCTCGGTGCTGACCACGACGCTCGCGCAGGCGAGCGCGAACACGCCGCCCGAGATCACGAAGCTCGTGAAGGCCGTCGTGGTCGGCATGAAGGGCAACGACCTCACGATCGACGCGGTCGTCGACGATGCCGACGTGGCCGCGATGATTCCGTTGCTTGCGAAGCTGTTCTAGATCGGTGTACCAATCCGCCCCATGACCCAGAGACTGGCGTTCGGTGCGGTGGTGCTCGTGGTTGCCCTGGCTCACTCGGCGGCGGCCGAGACCAGGTCGTGGACCGCGATCAAGGGCAAGCTGCCGGCCGACGCGATGCTGGTCGTCGGCTTCGACGTCAACCAGGCACGCGCGGCGTCGTCGTTCGGCAAGCTCGTCGAGGCGGTGACCAGCGAGAGCCACGATCTGGGCGACGGGCTCGCGCTCGTCAAGACGACCTGCGGGATCGATCCGGTCACCGCGGTGACCGACGTGACCATCGTCATGCGCAAGGACGAGAAGGGCATCGTCGTCGTCGGGATGACCGGCGTCGACGAGGCCAAGCTGCTGGTCTGCGCGAACAAGCTGCAGGCCAAGGACAACCCGAAGAAGACGATCACCGGCAAGAAGGTCGGCGCGGTGACCGAGTACTCGGTCACCGACGAGAAGGACAAGCTCTACGTCGCGTGGCTCGCCAAGGACGTCGTCGCGTTCAGCTTCGATCCCGACAAGCGCGTGGTGCTCGACGCCGCGATCGGCGGCAAGGGCGCGACCGGCGACCTTGCCAGGTCGCTCGCCAAGACGTCGCCCAGCGCGTTCGTGTTCGGCGCCGCGTCGATCGGCAAGGAGGGCATCGCCGGTGGGTTCGGCTCGATCACGCTCGCCAAGGGCGTGCTCACCGGATCGATGAAGATGACCGCGCAGAGTGGCGAGCTTGGCACCACGCTGCTCGCCGAGATCACCAAGGAGCTCGCGCGCGACATCGAGCGCAGCACGAAGAAGGCGCCGACGCTCGCCACCGTGTTGAAGGGCATCAAGGTCTCGGGCAAGGGCGCCGAGATCACGATCGACGCCGCGGTCAACGAGGCCGATCTCCCGGGCCTCATCCCCGCGCTCGACAAGATCTTCTAGAAGCTCAGTGCGCGATCTTCGTGGTCTGCAGCGCGACCGCGAACTCGGTCTCGCTCGCCGCGTCGGTGACCGGGAAGCGCCAGCGCGCGGCGACATCAGCGACGCACTTCTTGAACTCGGGGCGGAGGCCATCGCCGGTGACGGTCGTCATCGTGACCGCGCCGATCGCCTCGATCGACAGCTTGACCGTCGCGGTGGTCTCGACGCGCTTGGCCTGAGGGACGCGATCCCAGCAGTACTCGATGTCGACGAGCCGGGTCCTGGCGACGGCGCCGACCTGCGCGTCGTTCAAGCCCTTGAGCTTGAGGGTCGGCTCGGTGTCCTTGGCCTCGGAGATCGCGTGCTTCTTGTTGAGGACGTCGTAGCCCTCGCCGACCTTGGCGAACGTCGGCTGGACGTCGTCGAGGATCGCGAGCCCGGTGCCGAGCGGCTTGGTGACCGGCGCCGCCACGGGTGCCTTGGTGGTCGGCTTGGTGATGCGCTTCTCGGCGAGGGCCGGAGCGGCACACAGCGCGAGCGTTGCGAGCGCAGCGAACATCGTCGAGGAGGTCTTCATCATGACTTCACCTACAGCAGCCTCCGTGCCACTGCTCGGCGAGCATGGATCCGGCCACTTGCCGCTCGAGCGGAGACAGCCGTCCCGAGATACGGTCGACCCCACCCTGGCGCCTCGAGTTGCCGGTGGCGTCGGGTAGCTTAGCGACGCGCGTCTTTATCAGCAGATAGCGCCGAGGCGGCGCGCGTCATCAGGGCGTCGGGCTCGGTCTCGTCGGCCGACTCGACGACCCCGAAGCTGGCCTTGATGATGGTCTCGCACAGCTTGGCCTCGCCGATCGTGACCCGGCAGCGCTCCGACAGGATGCGGGCACCCTCGAGGGCCGTGCCGGGCAGGACGATCGCGAACTCGTCGCCGCCGAGCCGAAAGCAGGCGTCGATCACCCGGGTGTGACCCTTCAGGATCGTCGCGATTTCACGAAGGATCTGGTCGGCCGTCGCCTGACCGAAGCGGTCCGCGGCGGTCGTGAACCCCTCGAGGTCGAGCAGGGCGAGCGAGAACGACTGACCGTAGCGCTTGCTGCGACCGAGCTCGGCCTGCACCCGGTCCTCGAACGCCCGCCGGTTCTCGAGCCCGGTCACCCCGTCGTGCGACGTATCGGTCCGCGGGCGCGGATAGCTGTGCGCCTTGTGGAGCGCGATCGCGACGATGTTCGACAGCAGGCGCAGCGTCTCGACGTCCTCGTCGGTGAACGCGCCGGGCTTGGCGCCGACCAGCTCGAGGACCCCGACCGGGTGCTCGCCGTACAAGATCGGCACGTCGACGACCGAGGCGACGCCGTGGCGACCCCGGGTGTCGGCATCCGCGCGCGGGTCGCTGCCGACGTCGTCGATCCGGAGTGGCTTCCGGTCCGCGATGCAGCGGGCGGCGAGCGTCGAGGTGACGGACAGCCGGGTGCCGAGCGCGGTCTTGGTCGAGCCGGAGGTCGCGCGGTAGACGAGGTCGTCGCCCTCGACGAGCGCGACCACGACGCCGGTCGCGTGGGTCAGGCCCGCCGCGCGATCGGCGACGAACCGCATGACGTCGTCGCCCGAGGCGTTCATCGAGGCGATGGCGTTCTGCAGCTCGATGATCTCGAGCAGGCGGCCCTGACTCGGGATGGCAAGGTCGGCCATGGTGGCGTCATCATATGTCAAAGCGCCCGCACAAGCGCAGCGTCACCACGATTCCCGAGGGGCTGCGGGTTCTTCGCACTCAGTCGGCGATGAAGTTCTTCCACTTCGTCAGGTAGCCGACGAACAACGGCGACACGGCGCGATCGAGGAGCTCGGCGCGGGTGACCGGGGCGCGCTGGATCTCCTTGCCGGCGGCGATGTCCTTGGGCCACGCGGGGTTGATGATGCCGGAGCGGCCGAGCGCGACGACGTCGGCGCCACGATCGAGCGCGGCCTCGGCATCGGCACGCGTCCAGATCTTGCCGCACGCGATCACGGCGACGTCCCTCGGGACGGCAGCGCGCACGAGCGTGATCGGGTGCGCGTCGGGGCGCTTGGTCGTCATCCGGGTGACGTCCCATAGCGAGGCGTGCAGGAAGTCGGCGCCGTCCTCGGCGAGCCACGCGGCGACCTGGAGGTTGTCGTCGAGGTCCATGCCCTTGGCCTGGCCGAAGTCCTCGAGCGACAGCCGGATGCCGAGCGTGAAGCCGGCGCCGCAGCGCGCGCGGATCTGGCGCGTGATCGCGCGGACCATCTGCGCGCGGACCTCGAGCGGCCCGGGGTTCATCGCGCGCGACAGGTACTGCGAGATCAGGTAGCCGTGCGCGCCGTGGAGCTCGACGCCGTCGAACCCGGCGGCCTGGCAGCGGGCGGCGGCGTCGACGAACTGGGCGATCGCGCGATCGAAGTCGGCGGCGGTGCCGGCGCGCGGCGGCACGAAGCCGGGCGTGTCCTCGGTCCACGTCGTCGCGCTCCAGGTCGGCTCGCCGGTGAGCGTCGCGTCGGCGCGCACGCCGCCGTGGAACAGCTGGACGATCGCGGCGGCGCCACCGGCCTTGATCCGCGCGGCGAGCCGGGTGAGGCCAGGCAGGCACGCGTCGCGATCGACGCCGAGCTCGCCGGGCCACGCCTTGCCGTCGAGGCCGACGTACGCGGCGCAGGTCGACACCAGGCCGAACCCGCCGTCGGCGCGGCGCGCGAGGAACGCGAGCTCGTCGTCGCCGAGCAGGCCGTCGGGCATCGACTGCATGTTGGTCAGCGGCGCGAGGGCGACGCGGTTGGGGAGGACGAGGCCGGAGCGGAGGGTCAGCGGATCGAACAACATCGTCCGGCAATCTACTGCTAGCGTCCGCCGCGTGCTGGCCAAGCCCCTCGTGATCCTCTGTCTCGTCGGCGCTTGCTCCGACTCCGCCGCACCGAAGTCGACGACGCCGGACTGGCCGTACGAGCCGGTGCCGACCGATCCGCAGCGCACGGGCGACCCCGCGAAGGGCTACGACTACCTGGTCAACGGCGGCTACATCTCGTGCGGCCTGCCGAAGTCGCTGTACGACAAGGTCTACGGGCCGGCACCGGCCGAGGATCGCCTCCCCGGTCGCACCGGCGCGAACGCCACGCTGCCGTACTACTACTCGGCGGCGAAGTCGGCCGAGGGCGTCGACATCGTGTCCGCGAACTGCCTGACCTGTCACGCCGCGAAGCTCGACGGCAAGGTCATCGTCGGGCTCGGCGCGCACGACGGCGACTTCACGACGACGCAGGCCGGCCAGGTCGGCGGCGTCGGCGACCTGATCACCGATCCGACGGAGCACGCCGAATGGGCGCGCTTCAACTCGCACGTCCAGGCGATCGGGCCGTACACGCAGACGCTCACGGTCGGTGTGAACCCGGCCGACAACCTGACGGCGGCGCTGATGGCGCACCGCGATCCGGCGACGCTCGCGTGGTCCGACACCGCGCTGCTCGAGCTGCCGCCGGCGATCGTCGCGCCGGTCGACGTGCCGCCGTGGTGGCGCATGAGCAAGAAGGCCGCGATGTTCTACAACGCCTCGGGCCGCGGCGATCACGCGCGCATCGAGATGGCCGCGTCGCTGTTGTGCTCGGACACCGTCGCGGAGGCGACCGCGATCGATGCCGCGTTCGTCGACGTGCGCGCGTGGATCGAGTCGCTGCCGGCGCCGGCGTGGCCGTCGACCGTGGACATGACGCTCGCGGGGCAGGGCAAGCCGATCTACGAGGAGCACTGCGCCGGCTGTCACGGCACGTATGGAGAGGGGGGCGTGTATCCGAACCAGCTCGTGCCGCTCGCCGACATCGGCACCGATGCCGCGCTCGCGCAGGGCTCGTCGCAGTTCGCCGCGCGGTTCGTCGCGTGGTTCGCGGCGTCGTTCTGGGGCCAGATGTCGCGCATCGAGCCGTTCGAGGGCTACATCGCGCCGCCGCTCGACGGGATCTGGGCGAGCGCGCCGTACTTCCACAACGGCTCGGTCCCGACGATCGAGGCGGTGATCGATCCGACGAAGCGGCCGACGTACTGGACGCGCACGTTCGACTCGAGCGACTACGACCACGCGTCGCTCGGCTGGAACTTCACGGTCGTCGATCACGGCCAGGACGCCGAGCCGACGCCGGCGAAGCGGAAGTTGATCTACGACACCACGAAGCCGGGCTACGGCAACGGCGGTCACGCGTTCGCCGGCGACCTCAGCCACGAGCAGATCTTCGCGCTGATCGAGTACCTGAAGACGCTATAGGAACGCGGCGTTGATCTCGCCGTGGGTCACGGCGTGCTCGGCGAGCGGCTCGGAGCGACCGTCGGCGAGGAAGTCGCGCGCGAGCATCGCCATTCGCGCCCACGCGGATTGCGCGAGGGCCGAGCCGGCGCTGAGCCGGCGCACGCCGAGCGCCTGCAGCGCCGCGACCGCTGGGAGCTTGGGGCGCGCGAGCACGTTCAGTGGCAGATCGACGGCCGCCGCGATCGCCGCGATCTCCGACGGCTCGATCACGCCGGGCACGAACAGCCCGTCGGCACCGGCATCCCGATAGCGCAGGCCGCGCGCGATCACCTCGGCGACGCGCTCGGCAGGTGGCACGAGGCCGCGGAGGTAGACATCGGTGCGCGCGTTGACGAACACCTCGACGCGCTGCTTGATCGCGGCGATCTTGTGCGCGAGCAGCTCGGCGGGAGCGCCGGCATCCTCGAGGTTGATGCCGGCCGCGCCCGCGTCGACGAACGCGGCGATCGTGTCGGCGACCGCGCCGGGATCGGTCGCGTAGCCGGCCTCGGCGTCGACCGACAGCGGGAGCTCGATGACGCGCGCGATCGACCGGATCGTCGCGAGGTGAAGCGCGATCGGCAGCGCGTCGCCATCGGGATAGCCGTGCGACCACGCGACCGCGGCGCTCGAGGTCGCGATCGCGCGCACGCCGGCACGCGACGTCAGCCGGGCGGTGCCGGCGTCCCAGCAGTTGGCGAGCAGGAGGACATCGGGGCCGGCGTGGAGATCTCGGAACGTGGTCACGGGGCGACTGTAAGCCCTGTGTAAGCGCACAGCGCGCCTCGCGCGGTCGGCCGTTTGATCGCGCATGACCAAGCTGAACCAGCTCCTCCTCCTGTCTCTCGTCGCCACCACCGCAGCCTGCTCGAGCAAGCCGCAGATCATCGAGCTCGATCGCGGCGATGCGTCCAAGCCCCTCGCCGAGCCCAAGACCTCGATGCAGGTCACCGGCCTCGCGACGCTCGAGGTCGCGCCCGACGCGGCCGATCTCACGATGACGCTGACCTCCGAAGGCGGCAAGCCCGGCATCGCGGCCGCGAGCGTGACCGCGAAGGAGCAGGCGCTCGTCGCGCAGCTCGCGAAGATCGGCGTCGAGGCGTCGGATGTGAAGTTGTCGTACCTGACGCTCGATCCGTTCTACGATCCGCCGGTCAGCGAGTACGCGTCGCCCAAGCTGCACGGCTATCGCGCGTCGCTCACGGTGACCGCAACGACCAAGGCGTTCGGCAAGATCGCCGGCATCATGGAGGCCGGCGCCGACGCGGGCGCGACCTCGCTGTCGACCCAGTTCCGCCGCACCGATCTCGCCGAGCTCAAGAAGAAGGTGCGCGACATGGCGCTCACCGCGGCGCGCGACAAGGCCAAGCAGACCGCGGCCGCGCTCGACATCCAGCTCGGCGCCGTCGTGTCGGTCAACGAGAGCCCGGCCGGGATGTACAACCAGACGTACTTCCCGCAGGTCGCGAACGCGATGCGCGCCGAGACCGCCGCGGCGCCGGTCGGGGTCGCGCTCGGTGCGACGCTGCAGCCGCTGACGCTCGAGGTCACCGTCGGCTATCAGTTCGCGCACGCCTAGGCGTCGTCCTCGAAGCCCTCGCCGTACAGCGCGAATCGCACGGCTCCATCGCGGGTATCCATGTCGCCGACGTACATCCGGTTGTGCTCCGGGATCGCCTCGTACGCGACGCGGAGCGCCTCGCGGTGAGCGTCGCTCGGATCGGCCTGGAACAATGTATGGGCGGTGTGGCAGCGGCCGACCGAGTCGGGCCGACCGTTCGCGGTGTCGATCAGATCGGGGACCTGGCGGAACAGCTGCTCGATGTTCGTGGTCGACAGGTCGTCGCCGAGCGCGAGGTCGCCGAGCTCGTGGATGGTCACGCGCGAGCCGACCGCGGGCTCGCTCAGCACGCGACCCTCGTCGATCGCGGCGCGCAGCCCGGCGAGATCGAGCACTTCGGGATCTGGCAGGCGACCGAGCTCGATCGTGCCGTCGGCAAACGCGCGCAGATCGGCCAGATACGTCACGGTGTTCTGGCGCACGAAGATCGAGAGGTGGTCGCCGTCGTGCCGACGCGTCCGGTGACCATCGAGCACCTCGCGAACCGGGCGCTCGCGCGGCGAGCCGAGGATCGAGGTGCGCATCTTGCCCGGGCCGTCGATCGTCGTCCGGCCGCCGCAGTCGTGCAGGTTCTCGAGCCGCGGGTTGAGCTGCTTCACGAGCTTCCGCACGCGTGCGCGCATGCCGGCGGCCGTGACCTGCCAGCGGCCGCCGGCCACGGTCCAGCTCCCGAGCCCGTGCACCGAGATCGATTTGCCATCGGGCACCGAGGTGCGGACCCATCCGCTCTCGAGCTTCTTCGCGAACAGCGCGAGATCGAGCAACTCCCAGCAGTTCACCAGGCCGTCGGCGTAGACCTGCAGGTTGATGAAGTAGTGCGCGCTGTTGTGGATGAACGCGGGCGTGACGACGCCGTCGACGATCTTCGTTCGCGAGATCCGGTTGCCGGACACGGGACGAGCCTATCAGGCCTCGGACGTCGGACTTCTGGCTTCGGCCGGAGGGAAACGGCAGGTGCGACGGGTGCAACGGCCAGCGTTCGAGAACGACGATGACCGTCTGCGTGTATGGTTCGCGCCATGCGCAGGTTCATGCTGCTCGCCCTCATCGTCGGTTGCTCGGGACCCAAGACGCCGCCGCCGAAGGCGCCCGATCTCGTCCCGGTCGCGTCTCCGGTGCCTCCACCCGCACCCCCGGAGTCGAAGCCCGACGAACCGAAGATGGCGTGGGCGCCCAAGACACTGACGCTCGCCGAGAGCGGCATCGTTCCCGGCTGGCTCGACAAGACCGTCGATCCTTGCACCGACTTCTTCCAGTACTCGTGCGGCTCGTTCGTCAAGACCGCCGTGATCCCGCCCGATCGCGCGTCGTGGGGCGCGATCGAGATCCTCACGCGCGAGAACGAGGAGTTCCTGAAGAAGGAGCTCGAGGCCGACGCGCTGTCGAAGAGCACCGATCCGGTGACGCAGAAGCTCGGTGACTACTTCGCGTCGTGCATGGACGAGGCCGCGATCGGCAAGGTCGGCACCAAGCCGCTCGAGCCGATCCTCGCGACGATCAACGCCGCGGTCGATCCCAAGACGATCTACGCCGCGATCACCGCGCTCCACGTCATGGGCATCAAGCCGTTCTTCGACCTCGGTCCGCAGCAAGACTTCGTCGACGCCACGCAGGTGATCGCCGGGCTGGATCAGAGCGGCCTCGGCCTGCCGGATCGCGACTACTACCTGACGAGCAAGGGCTCGATGCCCAAGACCCTGAAGGTCTACACCGCGCACGTCGAGCGGATGTTCGTGCTGCTCGGCCAGTCGGCGAAGGACGCCAAGCAGTCGGCGAAGGACGTGTTGCGCGTCGAGACCGCGATCGCGAAGCTCGAGCAGACCAAGGTCGATCGCCGCGATCCGCACAAGATCTATCACCGCGTCGAGCGCGCCGGCCTCGAGAAGACCGTGGCCCCGACGTTCCCGTGGGATGCCTACCTCGCCGCGATCGGCGCGCCGAACGTCACCGCGATCAGCGTCAACAGCCCGAGCTACTTCACCGGCATGGCGAAGCTCCTGACCACCGAGAAGCCCGCCGCGCTGCGCGCGTACCTCACGTGGTCGGTGATGCGCGACACCGCGAACGAGCTGCCGAACGCGTGGCTCGAGGAGCGCCTCGTCATGCGCAAGGAGCTCAGCGGCGTGACCGAGCTGCCGCCGCGCTGGCGCAAGTGCACGAACCACGTCGACGGCGATCTCGGCGAGTTGCTCGGCCAGGCCTACGTCAAGGCGAAGTTCACCGGTGACAGCAAGCCGCGCGCGGTCGAGCTGACCGCGTCGATCTCGGCGGCGATGAGCGACACGATCGACCACCTGCCGTGGATGGACGACGCGACACGCGGTCCGGCGAAGGAGAAGCTCGCGAAGATGGCGCAGCTGATCGGGTTCCCCGACAAGTGGCGCAGCTACACGTTCTCGGTCGCCCGCGGCGACTTCTTCGGCAACGTGCGCCGCGCCGCGCAGTTCGAGCAGGCGCGCCTGATCGCCAAGATCGGCAAGCCGGTCGATCGCCTCGAGTGGCAGATGACGCCGCCGACGGTGAACGCGTACTACGATCCGTCGCTCAACCTGATCGCGCTTCCCGCGGGCCAGCTGCAGCCGCCGTTCTTCGCCGCGACGTTCCACCCCGCGGTCAACTTCGGCTCGATGGGCGGCGGCACGATCGGCCACGAGATCACGCACGGCTTCGACGACGAGGGCAGCCAGTTCGACGCCTCGGGAAACCTCCACGACTGGTGGAGCAAGTCGACCAAGGACAAGTTCGAGGCGGCGACCAAGTGCGTCGTCGATCAGTACGGCAAGTACGAGGCGGTCCCCAAGGTGCTGCTCGACGGCAGGCTGACCGCGGGCGAGAACATCGCCGACATCGGAGGCGTCAAGCTCGGCTACGTCGCGTACCAGCAGTACAAGGCGCAGCAGGCGGCGAAGAAGCAGCCGGTGCAGACCAAGGTCGACGACCTGACCGACGACCAGATCTACTACCTGTCGTACGGCCAGTCGTGGTGCGACAAGCAGACGCCCGCCGCGCTGGAGACCCAGGCGCACTCGAACCCGCACTCGCCGCCGAAGTGGCGCGTCAACGGCGTGGTCGTGAACCAGCCCGGCTTCGCGGCCGCGTTCGGCTGCAAGGCGAACACGCCGATGAACCCCGGCAAGCAGTGCAGCGTCTGGTGATCCTCACTGCCGCGCGTTGCTGATCGCGATCAGGGGCACGGTCGCGAGCAGCGCGAGCACCCAGAACACGACGCGGCCGTCGGCATGATGGTCGGAGTGATCGTGGCAGGTGACGTGCGGCGCGCTCGGCCGCTCGGCACACGTACCCGACTCTTCTTCGGTCTTGCTGCTCTCCGGGGCGGCGACGCAGATCGCGTCGGGCAACCGATCGCGCGAGTCGCAGCGCCCGAACTTGAGCTCGCTATTGGGGCAGGCCTCGAGGCAGGCCATCGCCCCGGTCACGTCGCCGTCGGCGCCGGGCCCGGTACAGCGCTCGGCACAGGCCCGCGCCTCGGTCGACTTCAGTGCCAAGCGTACCGTGTTGGCCGGCTGGACCGTCGTGATCGTGCGTTGCCGGGTCGACGTGCAGGCCGCGAGCAGCGCGCAGGACAGGAGCATCTTTCGCATTCCTCGACGGTAGCGATCCCACGGCGACCGCGGGTCATCGCTCACGCCGAGGTCACCGCGCGATCACGAGGATTTCACGTGGTGTTACGCTGGGACGTGAAGTCCCAAGCACCGCCGGCCGCGCTGGTGTCCGCGATGCTCGCCGATCCGACCGATCGCGACGCGTACCTCGTCTATGCCGACTGGCTGTCGGAGCAGGGCGATCCGCAGGGCGAGCTGATCGCGACGGCGGTCGCCGCGCACGCCGAGCCGAAGAAGCAGCGCAAGCTCAAGATGAAAGCGACGCAGCTGCTCGCCGGCTTCATCGAATCGCGCTGCGTATCGGAGTTCCCTCAGCTCGCGCATCGGTTTCGCGCCTACCAGCTCGGCGATCACGAGCGTTCGCCGGACAAGCTGTCGACGTCGAAGGTCGGAATGATCACCTGGCGCTGGGGTGTGATCACGTCGATCGGGACGTGGGAGTGGCCGGCGAAGTGGCAGGCGCAGACGCTGGCGCTGCTGGCATCGCCGCTCGCGCGGTTCGCGCAGTTCATCTACTTGCGCGGTACGCCGATCGTCGATCTGTCGCCGATCGGTGCGATGCGCAGCCTCCAGGAGATGGAGCTGATCGGCTGCACCGAGCTGACCGATCTTTCGCCGATCGCGGGTCTGCTGGACCTGTGGAAACTCGAGCTCCAGCGCTCCGCCGTCGTCGAGCTCGGTCCGCTCGCCGCCAACCGAGCGCTGCGTTACGTCAACGTCGAGCGCACGAAGGTCAGGTCGCTGCGCGCGCTCCACGCGCTGCCGAAGTTGTGGGAGGTCTGGTGCCAGGAGACCGGCGTCACCGAGGTCGAGGCCGAGGCGCTGCGGGTCGCGATGGCCAGACACCCGATGCCGCCGAAGCCTCCGGGTGGCATGGATCGCCGCGACGTCTACGGGCCCTGAAGGCGGGCGATCAGCTGCTTGCCGATCAGGTACGCGTCGCCCGGCCACCGCGCCGAGACGTAGCGGCCGTCCTCGACGACGAACGCGTCGGTGTCGTCGTCGCGCGTGCCGCGCTTGCTGAGCGTGCGCGGGCCGCGCTCGAACTGCGCGCTCGAGCCGAGGGCCTGCTTGACCTCGTCCTCGACGTACGCCGGGTACGTGCGGTAGTAGCGACCGCGGCGCCAGAACGTCGAGAAGTACGCGCTGCGCTCCATGTACTTGGGCAGGCACGTCGTGCGGACGTCGTGCAGCACGGACTTTCCGTCGGGCCGCTTCGCGCGCGCGGCGGCGAGCACGCCGTGACAGATCGCGGCGATCGGCTTTCGAGTCGCGAAGAACTCCGCGATCAGCGCGTGGACGACGGCGCTGCCGAGGTACTGGCGCATGCCGGGTGCGTGCCCACCCGCGAGGAACAGGGCGTCGAACGTCGCGGCGTGACAGGCGGACCACGGCAGCGGCGCGCCGAACTGCGGATCGCGCTCGAGCTCTTGGTAGAACGCGATCGGCTCGGGGCGCGCGCCGAGCTTGCCGAACACGACGCCGGTCAGGAGCAGCGGATCGCACGCCGGCTTCGCGCCGGCCTCGGTGGCGAACGCGACGGTGTGGCCAGCCTCGACGAGCAGCTTCCAGGGCACCGCGACCTCGGTGACGTCGAAGTCGCGATCCGGAAGCGGAAACAAGACGCGTGCCATCGCCGGGAGCATAGCCGCGCGCGATAGTTCGAGCTGCGTGAGCACCCCGAAACCGAAGCGGCTGGTGAGCTACCCGCTGAGCCTCGCGCTCGTGGTCGCGACCCTGGTGACCGCGACCGGTGGCTGGATCGCGTGGTGGAACTATCGCGCGGGTCTCGAGAACACCCGCGCCCTCGCGTTCGAGCTGTTCGGGCAGATCGCGCACCAGACCGCCGACTCGACGTCCGCGTTCCTCGCCAAGGCGCCGCCGGCGGCCGAGACGCTGCGCAACTTCGCCGCCGACGAGCCCAGCTCGTCGAGCGACGCGATCGCGCGGCGCGAGATGGGTGTGCTTCGCGCGAACCCGAGCTTCACGTGGGTGAGCTACTCCGACACCGACGGCCGGTTCACCGGCGCGTACTATCCCAGGCCCGGCCAGATCCGCGTCAACCAGAGCTCGATCGCCGACGGCAAGACGGCGCTGGTCGAGCGCGACGTGATCGGTGACGTGTGGCAGGAGTTCCGCCGCGATCCCGACACCAGGTACGATCCACGCACGCGGCCGTTCTACACGCTCGCCGCCGCGGCGAAGCACGGCGTGTGGACGCCGCCGTACGTGTTCTTCGAGAAGGTCCCGGGCATCACCTACGCGGTGCCGGCGATCGACGCGAGCGGGTTGCGCGGCGTGTACACCGTCGACTTCGATCTCGGGCGGCTATCCGAGCTCGCGCGCTCGCTGCATCCGAGCGCGCACGGCGCCGTCGCGATCGTCGCCGACGACGGCGCGATGCTCGCGCACCCGATCGCGCCGCTCGCGACCGCCGACGGCAAGCTCGCGATGGCGAAGGACGTCGCCGATCCGGCCCTGCGCGCGCTGGCCGCCGCACCGCGCACGACGCGCGCGCTCGACGTCGACGGCACGCCGTACCTCGCGAGCTCGGTCGACATCCGCGTGCCCGACGGGCCGGCGTGGCGCGTCGTGGTCTACGCACCGGAGAGCGACTTCACCGCGGAGCTCGACAAGCGCGTGGTGTCGTCGCTGATCGTGTCCCTCATCGCCGTCGTGATCGCGGTGGTGATCGCGTGGGTCCTCGCGCGCCGCGTGTCGGGGCCGCTGACCTCGCTCGCCGAGGACATGTCGCGCGTCGGCGAGTTCCGGATCGACGACGCACCGCCGCGGCGCTCGCTGTTCCGCGAGATCGAGATGATGAACCGCGCGCTGGCGAAGATGAAGGGTGGGCTGCGCTCGTTCGGCCGGTTCGTCCCGCGCGACCTCGTGCGCACGCTGCTCGCGTCGGGCCGCGAGGCGACGCTGTCGGGCGAGCTGCGCACGCTGACGGTGTACTTCTCCGACATCGCCGGGTTCACCACGCTCGCCGAGAGCATGAAGCCCGACGAGCTCGTGAAGTTCCTCGGCACCTACTTCGAGGACACGTCGAACATCATCGCCGAGGAGCACGGCACCGTCGACAAGTACCTCGGCGACGGCATCATGGCGTTCTGGGGCGCGCCGGAGGAGCTCGCCGATCACGCGGCGCGCGCGTGCACCGCGGCGCTGCGCTGCCACCGGCGCGTGCGCGAGCTCGTCGCGGGCGGGACCACGATCAGCGCGCGCATCGGCATCGCGACCGGCGAGGTCCTGGTCGGCAACATCGGCTCGCCGGAGCGCATGAACTACACCGTCATGGGCGACACCGCGAACCTCGCGGCTCGGCTCGAGTCGCTCAACAAGCAGTACGCGACCGAGCTGATGATCGGCGAGCAGACCTACGAGCTCGCCAAGCACGCGATCGTCGCGCGGGCGCTCGATGTCGTCGCGGTCAAGGGCAAGCAGCGCGGCGTGCGGGTCTACCAGCTGCTCGCGCTCGCCTCCGATCACGACGCGACCGCCGAGGCGATCGCCGCCGACTCCGCGATCGCGCTCGATGCGTACCTCGCGCGCGAGTTCGCGACCGCGATCGTCGCGTGGGACCGCGTCCTCTTGCGCCTGCCCGACGATCGCGCGGCGAATCAGCTTCGCGCCCGTGCCGTGGCGTTCCGCGACGCGCCACCCGGCCCCGAGTGGGCCGGTGTGACGGTTGCCACCGAGAAGTAGCACCAGACAAGTGCATGTGAGCGCGCGCGGGTACCTCGCGACGGCGCGGCCCCTATGCTCCGCGCATGCGATTTCCCCTCGTCGTCGCGGTCCTTGCCGCCTGCGGTCCCAGCCCCAAGCCGGTCGCGACCGCGAAGCCGCCGATCGTCACCGCGGTCGTGCCGCCTGCCACCGCGCCCGACGCCCGGCTCGTCGCGCCCGAGCTGCGCCTGCCACCGCTCGCGCGGCCGCTTCACAACCGCGTCGAGCTGACGATCGATCCCGCGACCGAGGACTTCACCGGCACGATCACGACCGAGCTCGAGGTCCTGGCGAAGACCAAGGTGATCTGGTTGAACGGCCTCGAGATCACGGTCGACCGCGCGACGCTGACCGTCGACGGCAAGGCGATCAGCGCGGTCGGCTCGAGCCCGGCGACCGGCTACGTCGCGCTGGTGTTCCCGACCGAGCTCGCGCCCGGCAAGGGCACGCTCGCGATCAAGTATCGCGGCAAGATGCACAAGGACGACGGCGACGGCATCTACACCGCGAAGGAAGCCAACGAGTGGTACGCGTTCACCCAGTTCGAGTCGACCGACGCACGCCAGGCGTTCCCGACGTTCGACGAGCCGTCCTACAAGGTGCCGTGGCAGCTCACGCTGCACACCAAGAAGGCGCTCGTCGCGCTGTCGAACACGCCGATCGAGAGCGAGACCGACGAGCCCGGTGGCATGAAGGTCGTGCGGTTCGCCGAGACCCGGCCGCTGCCGAGCTACCTCGTCGCGTTCGCGGTCGGCCCGTTCGACCTCGTCGACGCCGGCAAGACCCGCGGTGGCGCGCCGATCCGCATCGTCGTGCCGAAGGGCCGCAGCGCCGACGCCGCGTATCCCGTGATCGCGACGCGCCCGCTGCTCGATCTGCTCGAGGACTACTTCGGCACGCCGTACCCGTTCCCCAAGCTCGACATCGTCGCGGTCTCGGTGTTCAACGCCGGCGCGATGGAGAACCCCGGCCTCATCACGTTCAAGCAGGGGATCGTGCTGTCCAAGCCCGCCGAGCTCACGACCGAGCGGCAAGAGCGCTACGCGGTGACCGCGGCGCACGAGATGGCACACCAGTGGTTTGGCGACGACGTCACGCTCGCGTGGTGGGACGACACGTGGCTCAACGAGTCGTTCGCGTCGTGGGCCGAGAGCAAGATCGTCGCGCAGTGGAAGCCCGAGTGGGATTCCGAGGTCGGGATGGTCGAAGGCAAGTCGCGCGCGATGGGGTCCGATAGCCTCGACAGCGCGCGCGCGATCCGCCAGCCGATCGAGACCACCGGCGACATCCTCCACGCGTTCGACGAGATCACCTACGGCAAGGGCGAGGCCGTGCTGCGGATGATCGAGGGCACGATCGGGGCCGACGTGTTCCAGAAGGGCGTGCGTGCCTACCTGCGCAAGCACGCCGGCGGCAACGCGACCTACACCGACTTCGTCTCCGCGATCTCCGAAGCCGCCGGCCGAGACCTCGAGCCGCTGTTCGGCGCGTTCGTCAAGCAGTCGGGCGTGCCGTTCGTCTCGGTCGAGCTGTCGTGCAAGGGCGCGCCGAAGCTCGCGCTCGCGCAGCGCCGCTACGTGCCGACCGGCTCCGAGATCGACGCCAAGCGCAGCTGGCCGGTCCCGGTCTGCGTGCGCTGGTCCGCCGGTGGCAAGACCGGTCGCGACTGCACCGTGCTCGGCGCCGAGCAGGGCGAGCTCGCGCTGTCGGCGAAGTCGTGCCCCGACTGGGTGCTGCCGAACGACGGCGAGCTCGCGTACTACCGCTGGCTGCCCAAGGGCGACCTGATGTCGAAGCTGCTCGCGCACGTCAAGTCGCTGACGCTGCCGGAGCGCGTCGGCGTGCTCGGCGATGTTCAGGCGCTGGTGTCGAGCGGCGATCTGCAGAGCGGCGTCGCGCTCGGTCTCGTCGCCGAGCTCGCGAAGGAGAAGAGCCGCCACATCGTCGGCGCCTCGATCGGCATCGTCGCCGGGATCGACGACATGGTGCCCGACGCGCTGCGCCCGAACTACGAGCGCTTCATCCGCAAGACCTACCTCGGGCGCGCCAAGGAGATCGGCTGGAAGGCGCGCGCGGGCGAGGGCACCGACATCAAGGAGCTGCGCCCCGCGTTGCTCGGCCTGGTCGCCGGCGACGGCAAGGATCCCGAGCTGATCGCGGCGGCCACCGCGCTCGCGTGGAAGTGGCTCGACGATCACAAGGCCGTCGATCCCGAGATGGTGCGAACCGTGCTGCACGTCGCCGCGCGCTATGGCGATCAGAAGCTGTTCGATCGACTCCACGCCGACGCCAAGGCCGCAACGCGCGACGAGCGAGGCCGCTACCTGTCGGCGATGGGCGCGTTCGCCGATCCGAAGATCGCGAAGCAGGCGATGGCGATCTCCCTGACCGACGAGTTCGAGCTGCGCGAGGGCATCGGCCTCATCAACTTCCAGGATCCGCGCACGCGCATGCAGGCGTTCGAGTTCGCCAAGGAGCACTTCGACGAGATCATGGCGAAGCTGCCGCCGATGTTCCGACCGTACATGGCCTACATCGTCGTCCCGCTGTGCGACACGGACAAGAAGGCCGAGCTCGAGGCGTTCCTGCGGCCACGGATCGAGAAGCTCGACGGCGGGCCGCTCGCGCTCACCCAGGCGCTCGAGCAGCTGTCGCTGTGCTCGGCGGGCCGCAAGGCGCAGACACCGGGCGTCGTCGCGTTCCTCAAGAAGCAGTGATCGTATACTGGGGCGGATGCTCGCGGCCCTCGACAAGCTGTTCGGCCGCCTGATCCGCATCGGGCGCACGCCCGCCATGCCGACGGCGATCGCGCGCTACGTCGTGCTGACGAACATCGTCGCGATCCTCGGGGTCGTGTTCACCGTGGGGTTCGGCTCGATCCTGCTGGTGCTCGGCTCGCCGGTGCACGCCGGGCTCCAGGTGCTCTACGCGCTCGGCTACCTGCCGACGATCGCGCTCAACAAGCGCGGCCACCACCTCGCCGCGACCACCTGGCTCGTGTTCGGTGGCCACGTGCTCGTCGCGATCCAGGTGCTGGTCGAGGGTGGCGTGCTCGACGTCCAGCTGTTCTTCCTGCTGCACGCGGTGTTGCCGTTCCTGGTCTATCCGCCGCGCAACACCCGCCTCATGTGGGGGCTGTCGGCGCTCGCCGGCCTCGACATGCTCGCCATGCTCGCGATCGGAGACCAACTGCCGCAGCTCGGCCCGGACATGCCGCACCTGCCGATCGTGCGCATGATCTTCCACGCCGGCCTGTTCGCGACCCTCGCCGCCTGCGCGTACTACGCGCGCCGCGCCACGCTGCTCGCCGAGTCCGCGCTCGACCTTGCGCACGCCCGCTCCGAGGAGCTGATCCACAACATCCTGCCGATGTCGATCGCGACCCGGCTCAAGCGCCGCGATGGCACGATCGCCGACGGCTTCAGCGACGTCACCGTCCTGTTCGCCGACATCGTCGGGTTCACGACGCTGTCGACCCACATGGCGCCCCGGGCGGTCGTCGAGTTGCTCAACGAGCTGTTCTGCAAGTTCGACGATCTCGCCGGCACGCTCGGGCTCGAGAAGATCAAGACGATCGGTGACTGCTACATGGTCGCCGGCGGCCTCCCCGAGCCGCGCGCCGATCACGCCGAGGCGATCGCCGAGATGGCGTTCGGCATGCTGCGCACCGTCGCCGCGTTCAGCGCGCGAACGGGCGAGCCGCTCCAGATCCGCATCGGCATCAACAGCGGCCCCGTCGTGGCCGGGGTGATCGGCAAGCGCAAGTTCATCTACGATCTGTGGGGCGACACCGTGAACACCGCGAGCCGCATGGAGTCGCACGGCGTCGCCGATGCGATCCAGATCAGCGAGCCGACCCACCGCCTGCTCGATGCCAAGTACGCGACCACGCCGCGCGGCGCGATCGAGATCAAGGGCAAGGGCCCGATGCAGACCTGGCTCCTCGGCGGCGCCAAGTAGTCAGTTCGCGCCGAGGTAGGCGCGCAGGCGCTTGGCGACGCGGCGGACCTCCGAGTTGGTCTTCGCGAGCGTCGCGGCGTCGCGCAGCTTCGCGTGGGCCTGCTCGACGAGCGCGGCGGCCCCGACGGCGCCGGCGCGCGCGCGGGCGGCATCGATGCGGGCGGTGGCGAGCCCGCGCAAGACGAGCGCGATCGTGTCGCCGGGATGCGACCTGCGCGACCCGGCGTCCTCGCGCGCGATGCTCACCTCGTCGGCCTGGAGGGCAGCGGCGGGCGAGTGGATCGTGTCGGCTCGGGAGATCACCTCGGCCGCGGCCGAGGCGTCCCCGACCTCGGCGATCAACCCGGCCTGCGCGTACAGCATGCGCGCGATCTGCAGGTTGTCGCCGACGCTCTCGAGGGACATCTCGGTCTCGGCGTAGTGTGCGAGCGCGTCGGGCAGGTCGCCGCGGGTCTCGCTGAGGCGCGCGTACGCGAAGCGCACGAACGCGACGCGCCGCTGCTGGCCGATGCGAGTGAGGATCTCGAGCGCGGCATCGAGATCCTGCTGCGCCTCGACGAAGCGGCCCTCCTCGGTGAGCGTGCCGGCCCGCGAGGTCAGCGAGATCGCGGCGCTGCGCTCGTCCTTCGCCTTGACGAGCGCCTTGATCGCGGTGGTGTGCTGCTCGATCGAGGCCGCGTTGTCGCCGCGATCGAACGCGATGTTCGCGCGATTCGACAGCGAGATCGCGGCGTGGATCTTCAGCTTGGCCTGCTCGAACAGCGCGACGGAGCGGACGTAGTGAGCGTCGGCCTCGTCGAGGTGGCCATCCTCGGTCGCGATGTTGGCGACCATGTTGACGAGGTTGCCTTCGAGCGCCGGCCAGCCGAGGTCCTTGGCCAGGTCGGCGCCTTCGCGGGCGTGCCCGGCGGCCTCGCTCGACTTGCCCTCCTCGAACAGCGAGCGCGCGAGCGCGTAGAGGTGGAGCGCGACGCTGCGCATGTCGCCGGCGGCGCGCGACATGTCGACCGATCGGCGCGCGAGCTCGGTCGCCTTCGAGAGGTTGCCGCGATCGAACGTGATGCCGGACAGGTGATAGATCACGCGCGCGACGCCCTCGGGTCGCTCGGCCGCCTCGTGCATCGCGAGCGCGCGGGTGCACGCGGCCTCGGCGTCGTCGAGTCGACCGAGCTGGTGGAGCGCGTAGGCGGACTCGTTGAGCAGGTCGGCGGTGACCTCGTCGTCGTCGCCGTCGACGAACGCGGCGATGCCACCCTCGTAGTACGGCAGCGCCGCTGCCCACTTGCCGTCGCCGAGCTCGCGCGAGGCCCACGCACGCCACTGGTAGCGGAGGTTGGTGCGCTGGTCCTCGGTGAGCGCGATCTCGTTGGCGCGCGTCAGGAGCGCGATCGTCGCCGGGTGCTTCCGCGACGCGTAGCGCACCTCGCTGAGCAGCGCCATGAGCTCGAGCTCGAGCTCCTTCTTGCGGGACGTCTTGCGGGGCTTCGCGGGCGGCTTGGGCGGCGGCAGCTTGGCCTTGGCCTTGACCTTGACCTTCGCCTTCGCCTTGACCACGACCGGCTCGGCGCGCTTCGCCTTCTTCAGCGTCGGCTTGGGCTTCTGCGGCTTCTGCTTCGGCTTCGACTTCCCCACGCGGGAAGCATAGCCGACCTAGCGGTACTGACGCCGGTGATCGGCGACGCCGGCGAATCGCCGCTGACCCGGGAGTGCCGGCTCGTCGATCGGTGAGGACGACGACATCGCCATGATGCGGTCGTACTCGTCGATCGTGATCCGCGTGCGCGCCGCGAGCTGCGCGCCGATCTCGGCGGTCGCGATCCGCGCCGTCGCGCGCGGCGACACCGTGCCGGAGAAGAACTCGCTCGTGCAGCCGCTGCCGTACGAGAACATGCCGATGCGCGCGCCCGCGAGGCACGCCGCGTCGGTCTCGAGCAGCCCGGCGAGGCCCATGTACAGGGAGCCGGTGTAGACGTTGCCGACGCGCGAGCACACCGAGAGCGACGCCTGCACCTGGTTGGCGAAGCTGGTCTCGCCGCGCATCGCCTCGACCTCGACATCCCACGGCGTGTTGGCGTCCTCGAGATCGCAGCGACGCAGCTGCGCGTGCGCCTTCTTCGCCATCTTGCAGAACGGCACGTGATAGCAGATGCGTGCGAGCTGCTCGCTCACCATCGCGCCCGCGCGCATCGTGCCGCGCTCGATCGCGCGTCGCTTCCAGCCTCGGTACGCGACGCTGACGGCCTCGAGGTAGCACTGCACCGAGTAGTGGCCGTCGACGCGCGCCTCGCGATCGCCGTGCGGTCGCCAGAAGTCGTGGACGTGCGTGCTCGCCATCCCCGAGATCCCGAGGTCGAGCTCGACCAGCGCGGGCTGCGCCGAGACGATCATCGCGACCGCGCCGGCGCCCTGGGTCGGCTCGCCTGCGGTGCCGACGCCGTAGCGCGCGATGTCCGAGCAGATCACGAGCGCGCTGCGATCGCCCGCCGAGCCCGACGCGATCCAGTCGACCGCGGCCATCAGGCCGGCGGTGCCGCCGTAGCACGCGTGCTGGGTGTCGTAGACGCGCATGTCGCGCGGCAGCTCGAGCAGGCCGTGGACGAACGACGCCACGGGCTTGCTGTGATCGACGCCGGTCTCGGTCCCGACGACGAGCATGCCGAGCTTGCCGGGATCGACGTTGCCGCCGGACAGCACGCGGCGCGCGGCGGTGGTCGCGAGCGACACGGTGTCCTCGCCGGGCTCGGCGATCGCCATCTCCTTCGCGCCGAGTCCGTGAGTGTACTTCGCCGGATCGACGCCGCGCGCGTTGGCGAGGTCGGCGAGGTCGATGTAGCGGCGCGGGATCGCGATCGCGAGCGCGTCGATCCCGACCCTCACGACGCTACTCCCGCGGCATCACGCCATCGAAGAACATCGACTCGACGCCCGCCGCGATCTGCTGCGCGTCGAGTGCGCCGTTCGGCCGGTACCACTTGTACGTCCACAGCACGACGCCGAGAAAGTTGAACGCCGCGATCGTCGGATCGACCGCGCGGATCTGGTTCTGCGCGATCGCGTCGCGAAACGACTGCTCGAGGAACCGCACGTAGTTCTTCTTGCGCGCGTTGATCGCCTTCTTCGCCTCGCCGGTCAGCGTCTGATGCTCGTGAAGGATGATCGTGACCTCCTTGGACGAGTCGGTCACCAGCTCCATGTTGCGCGCCATCGTCGCGCGCAGCCGCGCCAGCGGATCCGTGATGTGCGAGACCTTGTCGAGGACGCGCTCCTCGAACAGATCCATGCCGTAGTGCATGATCGCGAGCAGCATCGCTTCCTTGGTGCGGATGTGATGGTAGAGGCCGGCCTTGGTGAGCTCGCACGCCTCCGCGATCTCCTGCATCGAGGTCGCTTCGTAGCCCTTCTCGCAGATCAGCCGAGCCGCGTGCTCGAGGATCTCGCGATACCGCAGATCGCTCGGCGCTCGGGTCATCCAAGACGTGTAACACGGCGAAGCCTATGGGGGAATGACGCATCCTAACCTCGGACCGACCGGTCGGTAGGTCAAAGGTATGCGCGATGACGCAGAGTGTCAAGACGCAGGTCAGCTACCGTGGATCGGGTGCGTTGGGTCGTCGCGGTCGTGCTCGTGATCGGTGGAGGATGTCACCGATTTTTCGGCATCGACTCGCTGCCATTGCCGGACTCATCGTCGCCCGCCGATGGGGATCCGCTGCCCGGCCGCTGGCTCGCGGTGGCGCCGGGCACGTCGCACATGTGCGCGATCGATCGCGTCGATCACTCGCTGTGGTGCTGGGGATCGAACGTCCAGGGCGAGGTCGGGACCGGGACGTCGGAGGTCGAGGTCTCCACCCCGCAGCGCGTCGGCGCCGCGCCGTGGCGCGCGATCGCGAGCGGCCAGGCGTTCTCGTGCGGCATCGAGGACGATGGCTCGCTGTGGTGCTGGGGGCACAACACCGAGGGCGAGCTCGGGATCGGCGGGGTCGATGCCGCGCACACGCCGACGCTCGCGTCCAGCCCCGCGTGGACCTCGGTCGCCGCGACGTCGTACGACGCGTGCGCGATCCGCGCCGACGGATCGTTGTGGTGCTGGGGCTACAACAACGTCGGTCAGCTCGGCGACGGCACGATCCAGAACCGGGTCTCGCCGGTGCTGATCGATCCCGGACCGTGGATCTCGATCAGCGCGGGCGCGACGTTCACGTGCGGCGTCAAGCAGGATCACTCGGGGTGGTGCTGGGGCGCCGGCACCTCGGGGCAGCTCGGGATCCCGTTCTCGTCGCTGCTGACGCCGAGCGCGCCACTCGCCGGCAGCTGGCTGCAGATCGCCGCCGGGATCGACTCGGCGTGCGGCATCACGGTCGATCACGCGCTGCGATGCTGGGGCGCGAACCAGTTCGGCGTCGTCGGCGATGGCTCGATGAGCGGGCAGACGCTGCCGGTCGCGGTGCCGGTCGATGGCGTCGATCGCACCGACTGGAGCGACCTCGCGATCGCCGGGCAACACGCGTGCGCGCTGCGCACCGATCACACGATGTGGTGCTGGGGCGACGACCGCCGCGGCGAGCTCGTGCAGACCCTGGCGATCGGCTACGCGCCGACGCCGGTCGCGATCGGCGGCGCCGACTGGCAGGCGATCGCGCTCGGCCCGTCGACGACGTGCGCGATCGACGGCGCCCGCGCGCTGTACTGCGCGGGCAACGACAGCGGCTCCGAGCTCGGCGACGGCGGCACGAGCCACCGCGTGCCGACCGCGGTGCCGCACGCCGCGGCGCAGGTCGTGGCCGGCGGCAACACGACGTGCGTCACCGGCATGGATGGCGTGCTCGCGTGCACGGGCGACAACAGCAGCGGCGAGCTCGGCGACGGCACGCAGCTGACGACCGGCGGGTTCGCCGTCGTCGGCGCGGGGTACGCCGGCACGGTCGCCGCGGGTTACACGCACACTTGCGCGGCGAAGACGCTGACCTACTGCTGGGGTGCCAACGGACTCGGCGAGCTCGGCACCGGCACCGCGACGAGCGTCGAGTCCGCGCCGATCAGCGTCGCCGGTGCGCTGTCGGTGCTCGCCGCCTCGGTGCACACGTGCGGCATCGCGCCGGACACCACACTCTACTGCTGGGGGCCGAACGACTACGGCCAGCTCGCGACCGGCAACCAGAACCCGGCGCCGACGCCGTTCTCGCTCGGCAGCGGCTGGGTCCGGGTCGGCGTCGGCCGCGATCACACGTGCGGGATCACGACGTCGGGCGCGGTGTACTGCTGGGGGCGCGGCGCCGAGGGCGAGCTCGGCAGCGTCGCGATGCCGACGCCGTCGACCCAGACCTCGGCGGCCACGGCGGTCGGGATCTCCGCGGCGTCGCTCGCGCTCGGCGAGTACCACACCTGTGCGCTGTCGGCGGCGAACGACGCGATGTGCTGGGGCTACAACGCCAAGGGGCAGCTCGGGCTCGGCGATGTCGCGTTGCATCCGTTGCCGGCGCTGCTCCCGAAGAAGTGGACGCAGCTCGCCGCCGGGCTCGCGCATACCTGCGGGATCGAGGCGACGACGCACGCGCTGTGGTGCTGGGGGGACAACACGCGCGGCCAGCTCGGCGACGGCACGCTGCTCGAGCGCACGATCCCGGTCGCGATCGGCAGCGCGACGTGGAGCGCGATCACCGCTGGTGGGCAGCACACGTGCGGGCTGCAGACCGACGGCACGCTGTGGTGCTGGGGCAACAACGACTTCGGCCAGCTCGGTACCGGCGACGCGTGGCTCGCGCACTTCGTGCAGGTGCCGTAGTCACTGCACGAGGCGCGGCGTCGACCGAGACTTCGTGCGCGCCTGATCGGTCGCGAGCGCCGGCAGGCCGAGCATCGCGCGCAGCGAGCCGGCGATCTCGACGATCGCGTCGTGCGACGTGCGGCTGATGCTCGTCATGTTCGCGAACCCGTGGATCAGCGTCTCGAAGCGACGGACGATCGCCGGCGAGCCGTTCGCGCGCAGCTGCGCGGCGTAGGCTTCGCCCTCGTCGCGCAGCGGATCGAAGCCCGCGGTGACCACGAGCGCGGGCGCCTGACCGGCCAGGTTCTTGCCATTGATCGCGCGGACGCGCGGATCGTCGGGCGACTCGCCCGAGGTCTCGATGTACTGCTCGTGGAACCAGGTCGTCGCCTCGCGCGTCAGCACGAAGCCATCGCCGAACAGGTGCTTCGACGGGTAGTCGCCCGCGCGATCGACCGTGGGATAGATCAACACCTGGCAGGTCGGCGCCTCGGGCGTGCGCGCGGTGGTCTGCGCGACGACCGTCGCGAGGTTGCCGCCGGCGCTGTCGCCGCACACGGCGATGCGCGTGGCATCGGCGCCGAGCGCGCTCGCGTGCACGCGGGCCCAGCGATACGCGTGCAGCGTGTCGTCGACCGCGGCCGGGAACGGATGCTCGGGCGCGAGCCGGTACTCGATCGCGAGCACGTGGACGCCGGCGTGACGACACAGCATGCGGCACAGCTGATCGTGGGTCTCGACATCGCCGAACACGAAGCCGCCGCCGTGGAAGAACACGACGAGCGGTGCGCGCTGGCTGGTCGGCGGCGCGTAGTGGCGGGCGCGCAGCGCGGGTGACTTCGCGCCTGCCGGGATCGTGAGATCGGCGACCGCGCCGACCTCGACCGGCGTGCCGTTGATCATCTTCGCGACGCGGCGCTGGCGGATCCGCAGCGCGCCGGGCTCGGCGCCGATGATCTCGTCGTCCTTCGTCATCGCGGCGATCACGAGCTGCATCTCGGTCGCGAGGGTCTGGCCGTCGACGACGACCGGCGGCTTGCGGAGGAGCGCGCGCTGCACGCGGTCGGGCAGCTTGGCGATCGCGCGAGCGAGCGAGCCCTTGACGCGCTCGCCACGGGTCAGCACGATCGGCTGGCGGGCGGCGGCGGTCATCGCGTACTCGGCGGGGCGGAACTTCTCGACCTTGCGCTTGAACGTGAACGTGAAGCCCGGCCACAGCGTCGAGTTGCGGCCGCTCTGATCGAGGTACCAGCTGTCGCAGCCGCCGGAGGTCCACACCGTGCCCTCGGTGCGCTTCTCGACGTCGGCGACGAACGCCGCCTGCGCCGCGGGCGTCGGCTCGACCGCGCCGATCGCGTGGGTCTTCATGTGGCGGAGCGCACCGAGCAGGTGCTCGATCTGGCTCTCGATCATCAGGATCACCGAGCTGTGGCCGAGGCCGGTGTTCGGGCCCTGCAAGATGAACAGGTTCGGGAACCCGCTGATCGTCGTGCCGAGGTGCGCGACCATCTTGCCGTTCCACACCGCGTCGAGCGTCTTGCCCTCGCGACCGCGGATGGCGCGCGCGAATGGGTAGTCCTGCACGTGGAACCCGGTGCCGAAGATGATCGTGTCGACCGCGTGGGTGCGGCCGTCCTCGGTGACGATGCCGGTCGGGACGACCTCGCGGATCGAGTCCGTGATCACGTCGACGTTGGGCTTCGCGAGCGCCGGCAGGTAGTTGTCGCTGATGAGGACGCGCTTGCAGCCGAGCGCGTAGCTCGGCGTCAGCTTCGCGCGCAGGACCGGGTCCTCGACGGTGTCCTCGAGGTAGCGCATCGCGTACCGCTGGGCGAGCTTGCCGACGCGCTTGTCGAGGAACGCGAGCGCCGACGCCTCGCGGTACGCGAAGATGCCGGCGCGGACCGCGCGCTGCGCGAGCGGCGAGGCGCGCAGGAGCTCCTTCCGGCGCTCCGACAGCGCGCGATCGTTGCGCGGCAGGACCCACGGCGGCGTGCGCTGGAACAGCGCGAGCGACCCGACCGTGGGCTGGATCGCGGGGACGAACTGGATCGCCGACGCGCCGGTGCCGACGACGGCGACCGCCTTGCCGGCGAGCTCGACGTCGTGGTTCCAGCGCGCCGAGTGGAACGTCTTGCCGGCGAACGTCGCGAGGCCGGGGAGCGCGGGGAGCTTGGGCTCGCTGAGCGCACCGACCGCGGCGACCAGCACGTCGGCGGTGAACTCGCCGCGCGAGGTGCCGAGGCGCCAGCGCTGGACGTCGGCGTCCCACGCGACCTCGGTGATCGCGTGCCCGAGCCGGAGGTGCGGCGCGAGCCCGAACCGCGCCGCGCAGTCGCGCAGGTACTGGAGGATCTCGGCCTGCGGCGAGTACGCGCGCGACCAGCTGGGGTTCCGTGCGAACGAGAACGAGTACAGGTGCGACTCGACATCGCACGCGCAGCCCGGATACGAGTTGTCGCGCCACACGCCGCCGAGCTGCTCGGCGCGCTCGAACACCAGGAAGTCGCGCTCGCCTTCCTGGGTGAGCCGGATCGCGGTGCCGAGGCCGCCGAACCCCGAGCCGACGATCGCGACGCGGGTGTGACGAGCCGCCGAGGTCGGAGTGAGCTCTCCCATGAACGCCAGCGTAGGTTGCTATTGAACAGTGGTCAATAGTGAACGTCGATGTCCTTGGTTTGGCAGGGAGAATCGTGCGATCTGCCGGGCGACCGAGCCGAGCTGCTTGGCGAACGAGCCGGTGTTGTACGACTGGCCGTAGCGCTCGCAGATCGCGCGCACCGCCGGCGCCATCTCGGGATAGCGCGCGGCCGGGATGTCGGGGAACAGGTGGTGCTCGATCTGGTGCGACAGGTGGCCCGACGCGACGTGGAACGCGCGCCCGCCCTCGATGTTCGCCGAGCCATTGAGCTGGCGCAGGTACCACTCGCCGCGGGTCTCGCCGTCGAGGTCCGTGCGGAACACCGAGACGCCCTCGGGGAAGTGGCCGCAGAAGATGATCGCGAACGACCACACGTTGCGCATCGCGTTCGCGAGCAGGTTGCCGACCAGGACGCGCGGCGCGTTCAGCCCGGCGAGCAGCGGATACGCGACGTAGTCGCGTCCGAACTGCCACGCGGCCTTCTTGAGGAAGCCCGAGGCGCGCGCGCGGAGCTCGGCGAACGACTGCTTGCCGGCGGCGCTCTCGGCGAGCCGCAGATCGTGCAGCCCGACGCCGTACTGGAACAACAGCGCGAGCAGCGCGGCCGAGACCGGCTGGAACAGGTGGTGCGGCTGCCAGCGCTGCTCGCCCGAGACCCGCAGAAACTGGTAGCCGATGTCGCGGTCCTTGCCGAGCACGTTGGTGAACGTGTGGTGCTCGTAGTTGTGCGAGTGGCGCCAGTCGTCGCCGGTGCACGAGGTGTCCCACTCGTAGTGCTTGCCGTCGAGCGCGGGATCGCCGGCCCAGTCGTACTGGCCGTGCATCACGTTGTGCCCGACCTCCATGTTCTCGAGGATCTTCGATAGCCCGAGCGCGCTCGTGCCGACGAGGAACGACAGCGGTCCGAAGCCGAAGTGGAGCAGGGCGCGACCGGCGACCTCGGTGTAGCCGACCAGCCGGATCATCTTGCGGATGTGATCGACATCGCGCTGGCCGAGGTCGGCGAGCGTGCGGGTGCGGAGCGCATCGAGCTCCGCGCCGAAGGCGGCGGTCTCGGCGGGCGTGAGGGTGCGAGTCATGAGTCAGGTCCTTTCAGAGTGCGAGTTCGAGATCGCCGCGCGCGACGGACGTGCACAGCCGGATCTCCTGGTCGGGTTCGGTCGACAGCGCGCCGGTCGCGAGATCCTCGACGACCCCGGAGCGCTTGGTGCAGCGGCACGTGTTGCAGATGCCCATGCGACAGCCGTGCGCGGGGCGCTCGCCAGCGCGCTCGAGCTGCTCGAGCAGCGTCCCGCTGCCGTCGATCGCGACCGTGCGATCGGCGATCGCGAGATGCACGCGAGCCGGCGCGTTCGCGGACCTCGTCGCCGGGATCGCGGCGACGAAGCGCTCGCGATGGATCGGCTTGCCCGCCGCCGCAGCGACGAGGTCCATGAGTGGTGCGGGGCCACACGTGTAGACCTCGCGGGTCGCGAGATCCGGCACGCGCGCCACGAGGTCGGCCGCGGTCAGGTGCGCGCCGGCGTGGACGACGACGCGCAGGCCGGGAAGGTCGACCGCGTGATGGTGGAACTCGTCGACGAACGCAGCCCGATCCTCGCGGACGGCGTAGACCACGACGACGTCGGTCAGCTCGGCGCGATCGACGAGGTCGCGCAGCATGCCGAGGATCGGCGTGATGCCGCTGCCGCCGGCGACGAGCGCGAGCCGCGCGGGCACGCGCTCGGGCAGCACGAAGTCGCCGGCCGGATCGCCGAGCGTGACGATCGTGCCGCGCCGCACGTGATCGTGCAGGAAGCCAGAGACCCGGCCGCCCGGCACGCGCTTGACGGTGATCGCGACGCGCCTGCGATCGCCGGGCAACGACGTGATCGAGTAGCAGCGGCGGACGCGCTTGCCGGCGATCTCGAGGTCGACCGGCACGTACTGGCCGGCGGTGTGGCCGGGCCAGCGCGAGGGCGCGAGCACGAACGTCTTGGTGTCGGTGGACTCGTCGATGATGTCGACGACGCGGGCCCGGCGCTCGCGCAGCGACCACGTGGGCCGCAGCTCGCCGAGCAGGAAGTTGGCGTGGCGGTCGAGATACAGACGCCGCCAGGCTGTGGAGAGGAGCAGCATTTCGGACTCCTTGTTACCTACGCATCCGTAACCTACGGTCGCGTAGGTAAGATGTCAACGAGTTTTCGACTGCGGACCTCCGTACGCGTAGTAAGAAGCGAGAATCATGTCGTCCAGAACGCGTCTCACCGCGAGCGCACGCCGGGCCCAGCTGGTCGAGGTCGGACGCGGCGTGTTCGCCAAGCACGGCTACGAAGGGACCTCGGTGGAGGAGATCGCGGACCGCGCGCACGTCTCGAAGCCCGTGGTCTACGAGCACTTCGGCGGCAAGGAAGGGCTCTACGCGGTCATCGTCGATCGCGAGATGGAGTACGTCGTGCGCCGGATCTCCGAGTCGATCTCGTCGGGCACGCCGCGCCAGCGCGTCGAGCAGGCCGCGCTCGCGTTCCTGACCTACGTGAAGGATCACCCCGACGGCTTCGCGATCCTCGCGCACGACACGCCGCTCGCCTCGAAGGAGGCCGGCATGACGTCGCTGCTCGCCGACATCGCGGTCCGCGTCGGCGACGTGTTCGCGGCGTCGTTCAAGGCGGCGGGCTACGACCCCCGCGCCGCGCCGATCTACGCGCACGCGCTGATCGGGATGGTCACGTTCGTCGGGCGCTGGTGGACGGAGACGCGCAAGCCGCACGTCGAGGAGGTCGCGGTCCACATCGCCGCGCTCGCGTGGATGGGCCTGCGGCACCTGCCGAAGCGGCCGCGGTCGTCGCGCGCGTCGTCGTGATCGCGCTCGCGCCACCGTTCGAGCTGCCGGCGCGCGTGCCGAGCCCGTTCGCGCTCCCACCGCATCCGATCGCGGTGCGCGCGGCCGAGGCGCTGCGCGCGACGCTCGGGTCGCGCACCGAGGGCAAGATGTTCGGCGTGCTCGTCGTGCGCGACGGCGATCGCGTCGGTTACCTGTGCGCGTTCTCCGGCATGCTCGACGGCGCGTGGGACATCCCCGGCTTCGTCGGCCCGGTGTTCGATGCCGTGGCCCGGGATGCGTTCTGGCCGGCCGGCGAGGCCGACCTCGCGGCGATCGATCGCGCCCTCGACGCCGCGCGGATCGCTGCCGCCGGTCCGCGGGACGCGCTCGCCGCGTTCGACCGCGAGCACGCCACCGCGCTCGACGCGCTGCGCGCCCACCACGTCGCGAATCGCGCGGCCCGCCACGCGGCGCGCGCGATCGGCGGCGAGGGCCACGCGCTCGATCAGGCGAGCCGCGCCGACACCGCCGAGCGCCGCCGCTTCGACACGAGCCGATCGGACGCGCGTGCGCCGCTGGTCGCCGCGCTCCGCGACGGCGAGGTCGCGGCGCTCGAGGCGCGACGCACCGACGCCTCGCGAGGCTACCTGCAGCAGATCTTCGCGACCTACCGGTTCGCCGACGCGCGCGGCGCGGTTCGCGAGCTCGCCTCGCTGTTCGCGCCCGACGCGCCGCCGGGTGGCGCCGGCGACTGCGCGGCACCCAAGCTGTTCGCGCACGCCTATCGCCAAGGGCTCGTGCCGATCGCGCTCGCCGAGTTCTGGCACGGCCCGCCGCCGCCGACCGGCGATCGCCGGCACGGCGTGTACTACCCGGCATGCCGCAGCAAGTGCGGCCCGATCCTGGCGCACGTGCTCGGCGGCCTCGAGGTCGATCCGGCGCCGGTGTTCGGTGGCGGTGCGATCGATCCGGCCGCGCCGCGCACGCTGTTCGAGGACGCGTGGCTCGCCGTCGTCGACAAGCCGGTCGGCCTGCTCTCGGTCCCGGGCCGCAGCGGCCAGCTGCGCGACTCGGTGGCGACGCGGCTGCGCGCGCGCTGGCCCGGCGCCGAGGTCGTCCACCGGCTCGACCTCGACACGTCCGGCGTGATGCTGGTCGCCAAGGATGCCGCGACGTTCGTCGCGCTGCAGCGGATGTTCGCGCGTCGCGAGATCGCCAAGCGCTACGTCGCGATCCTCGATGGCGACGTGGCCGGCGACCGCGGCACGATCGAGCTCGCGCTGCGCGTCGATGTCGACGATCGACCGCGCCAGATCGTCGATCCGCTGCACGGCAAGGCCGCGGTCACCGACTGGGAGGTCGTCGCGCGCGGCGGCGGTCGCACGCGCGTCGTGTTCGTGCCGCACACCGGCCGCACGCACCAGCTGCGCGTCCACGCCGCGGTCGGGCTCGGCGCGCCGATCGCGGGCGACCGGCTGTACGGCCGCGACGGCGAGCGCCTCCTCCTGCACGCCGAGCGGCTCGAGCTCGTGCACCCGCACACGGGCGCGCCGATCGTCGTCGAGCTACGCGCCGGCTTCTGAGGTCATGCAGCGCTCGAGTTGCTTGCGCGCGCGATGCAACAGCACCGCGACGTGGCCGGTCGTGAGGCCGAGGGTCGCGGCGGCCTCGTCGCCGGACAGCTCCTCGAGCACGCGCAACGTGACGACATGGCGATGGGCGTCGCCGAGCTTGGCCATGCAGCCGACCAGCTGCTGCGCGGTCTCGGCGCGATCGATCGCGTCGTCGGCACGCACGTCGGAGGCGGCGAGCCCGAGCTCCGCGATGTCGACGTGCTCGCGCGCGTGGTGATGCCGGCGGCGGGCGTTGCGCGCGCCGTTGCGCACGATCGTCGACAGCAGGCGCGCGGCACCGTCGTCGTCGTTCGCCTCGCGCAGCGCGACCGCATCGGGGCGCGCCATCAGCGTCTGGAACGCGTCCTGGACGACGTCGAGCGCATCGGCTGCACCGACGCCCTCGTGGCGCGCGATCGCGGCGAGCTTGCCCGCGTGATCGCGCGCGAGGCGGGAGATCCAGTCGGCACAGCAGCAGCGCATGTCAGCGGGAGAGGTCGCCACGTCCCCCGAGATTACAGCCGATCCGCAAGTTGGCGAATTCATGGACTCGCGATCGCGACATCGCCAGCCAGCGCGCGCTCGACGACCCCGATCATGAACTTCGCGGGCCGGGCGCCGACCACGCGGCCGACCTCGCGGCCGTCGCGCCACACCACGACGGTCGGCATCGCGCGCACCGAGAACTTCTCGGCGAGCGCGGGATCGTCGTCGACGTCGATCGCTACGACCTGGACGCGCCCGGCGTAGTCCGCCCCGATCTTGTGGAGGATCGGCGCGAGGGTCTTGCACGGGCCGCACCAAGCGGCGGTGAAGTCGAACACGCGAAACCTTACGTGTATCGTTACGCCATGAAGCGCCTCGGTCCGATCCTGCTGTTGATCGCGCACGCCGCCGTTGCGGACCCGCTCAAGCCCGCCGCGCCCGAGATCGCGACGACCCAGGTCAAGATCACGCTGCCGGCGGTACCGGCGTTCGCGGTGCCGGCGATCGACAACGGGATCCACGATCCGCGCGAGCTCCGGCTCGCCGGGCGCGCCGTGCTCGACACCGAGATCAAGGTGCGCGGCTACATCATCTGGGTCTACAGCTGCACCGAGGACGCCGCGCGGCCTGGCGAGCGGCCGGCCGACGTGCAGAAGCGGATCGATGCCGATCCGACGCTGTGCGAGCGCCCGAAGCTCTATCTCGGCGCGACCAAGGACACCCGGCCCGAGCGCGGCCTGTGGGTCGTCGACGTGCCGCGCGCGCCGAACGTCGCCGAGAAGAAGAACCTGCCGAAGGCCGAGCTCGCGGCGTGGCCGAAGGTGCCGAAGATCGTGCTCGGCGACTACGTCGTGGTGACCGGCGACTGGAAGCTCGCCTCGCCGCACTCCGAGCGGAACTCCGACGGGCTCCTCGTGTGGAAGTCGATCGCGCCGGCCAAGCCCGGCACCGCACCGGCGCCGACCGAGACGATCGATTCGCCGGCCATGCAGCCGGGCCTCCCGCCGCCGTCACCGGCCGAGGCGCAGGTGTCGATCAAGGTGCGCGCGAAGTCGATCACCGAGCTCAACGCGTGCGCGGCGGCGATCGTGCAGAAGCTCTACGTCGACGGCGTCACGTACTGCCAGCACGCCCTCGCGACCTGGCCGGCGAACCACCTCGCGCACTACACGCTCGCGGTCGCCGCGAGCCTGACCGGCGACTGGAAGCGCGCGGTCGAGTCGGCGAGCGCGGCGGTCGACCTGCGCGCCGATGCACCGCAGTACCAGCTGCTGCTCGGCGTCGCGCTGTACGAGCGCGCGGTCGCCGACGCGCGCACCGCGAACGTCGATCTCACCAAGGTCAACTACGAGGAGGCCCGCGCGCACCTCTCGATCGCGACCGCGCAGGAGCCCAAGCTGTGGCGCGGCCACTACTACCTCGGGCGTATCGCGCGCGACACCGGCCGGCCGCACGACGCCGCCGGCGAGCTCGGCAAGGCGATCGTCTTGAACCCGGCCGAGCCCGGCCCGTACGTCGCGCTGTCCGAGCTGTATCGCAAGTGGGATGCGCTCGACGCCGCGTTCGTCGTCGCGCAGCAAGGCACGACCAACCTCGCCGGCGCCGCGGCCGCCGATCTGTTCTTCGTGATCGGCATGATCTTCGACGACAAGGGGCAGCCGCAGCCCGCGATCGAGGCCTACGGCCACGCGCTCGCGGCCATGCCGACGCACCTGAAGGCGCAGTTCCAGCGCGGCCAGGACTACTTCCGCGCGGGCGACTTCGCGAACGCCAAGCTCGACCTCGAGGCCGCCGTGAAGAGCCCCAAGCTCCCCGCGTTCGCCCGACAGGTCGCGAACTCGATGCTCATGGACATCGCGGCCAAGCCCAAGAAGTAGTCAGGGCGGTGACCACGGCTCGCCGGTCTCGCAGTTCCAGTGCGCCATCGAGACCTTGGTCGGCGTGATGTCGATCGTGCCGAACGAGATCGGCAGCTGGAAGCGGCGCGGCCCGATCGAGCCCGGATTGAACATCGCGAGGCCGCGATCGAGGCCGATGAACGGCACGTGCGAGTGGCCGCAGACGACGAGGTTGGCGTGGGCGGCCTTGGCGCGCTTGACGACCTCGCTGCGCAGCTTCGCCCCGTAGATCGCGATGTGGGTGAGCAGGATCCGGATCGGCGAGCCGGGGCGCTCGATGTCGATCAGCTGGACATCGGCGAGGTCGTGCGCGCGGACGTCGATGTTGCCGCGCACGGCGAACAGCGGGTAGCCGAGGGTGGCGAGGTCCGCGAGGACGCCGAGGTCGCCGATGTCGCCGCCGTGGAGCAGCGCGTCGGGCGCGAGGCGGGCGAGGTGCTCGGCGATGCGCGGATGTGGCTCCGAGTGCGTGTCGGAGACGACGGCAAGGCGCAACCGATCGCGCGGCATCGGGATGGTCGCGCTGCGTACGATCACGCGGTCAGGATACAATGATGCGTGACCGAGCTGACCCTGGCGGTCGTGCCGTCGTCGACGCCGGGGGATCGACAGGTCGCCCTCGACGCGCTGTGCGCCGCGCTCGGCTCCCTCGTCGGCCGCAAGTTCCGCGGGGTGCTGTCGCCGAGCTACCAGGCGCTGGCGAGCGCGCTCGAGCGCGATCAGGTGCAGTACGCGTGGATGTCGCCGGCGCTCGTCGTGCTCACCGAGGAGCAGATCAAGCTGCGCCCGCTGCTATCGGCGATCCGCAACGATCGCATCGACTACTGCGCGGCGATGTTCGTCGACGCGCGCTCGACGTTCGACGTGCTGCTCGAGCTCGAGGGCAAGACGGTCGCGTGGGTCGATCCGACGTCGGCCGCGGGCTACCTGTGCCCGCGCCTGCAGCTGCTGTCGCGCGGCATCGAGCCCGCCACGTTCTTCGGCGAGGAGCTGTTCGTGGCGTCGCACGCCGAGGTCGTCCGCGCCGTGTTCTCCGGTCGCGCGCAGCTCGGCGCGACCTACGCCGAGCGCCCCGAGACCCTCGATCACCCGATCCGGCGGGCCGGCTTCATCGACGTCGCGCCCGACCACGAGGCACGCGTGCTCGAGTGGACGCCCGCGATCCCCAACGACGTCATCGCCGGCCACGGCCTGATCTCGAGCGCCGAGCACCGCATCGTGTCCAACGCGATCCTCACGCTCGCCGAGCGCAACGACGGCCGGCGGCTGCTCTACAACGCGTTCCACGCCGAGAACTTCATGACCACCCCGAAAGACGCACTCGCGCCGCTGCGAGAGCTCGTCCGGCGGGCGCGCGCGCACGGCCTGCTGACGCACCTGTGAATTGGGGACGGTTTCAGCTCTGGCCCCTTTTGGCGTACGCCAAAAGGGGCCAGAGCTGAAACCGTCCCTAATTCACAGGGCGGGCCGTGCTAATTCACAGGGCGGGCCGTGACGCGCAGCGTCCGGTGCGCCTTGCGTCCGGCATCGTCGGACACGACGATGTCGTGCTTGCCGACCGTGGGCGTCCAGTAGCGCCGCTCGCTGGCGGGCGCGGTGGCGATCAGGGCGCCGTCGACGAACCAGCGGACGGTGGCGGTCCGCGTCGCGGCGGCGAGCGGCACCTGCTGCTGTTCGGCGGGCACACCGGGGATCAGCGTGACGACCTCGCCCTCGACGGGTGCCTTGATGACCGGCGGCGCGGTGTCGCTGCCGCCGACCGAGACGCCGACCGAACAGCCGGCGGCCATGACCGGCGCCTCGGGGATCGCGCGGTTGCGCTCGACGAACCACGACTGCACCGCGCTCGGCAGCACGACGTACGAGCGCTTCTCGTAGTCCTTGTCCGGCACGCGACACGCCGGGAGCACGGCCTCGTGCGTCTGCGGATCGATGTCGAAGATCTGATGGTACGGGCACGGCACGGTCGGCACCGAGTGGATCGGCGCGCGCACCTTGACGCGGTGCTCGCACGCGTCGGTCGGGATGTGCCCGGAGTAGGCGCAGACCTCGATCTCCACGAGGTCGGGGGGCGGCGCGACAACGCCCGGGGCCTTCGCGCGATCGGCGACGCCCTCGAGGACGTCGAACAAGAGCGGCCCGGCGGCCTCGGAGCCGACCAGCTCGGCACTCGGCTTTTCGTCGACGTTGCCGGTCCAGACCACGGCGGTGTAGCCGGGACCCGAACCGGCGGCCCACGCGTCCTTGAAGCCGAAGCTGGTGCCGGTCTTCCAGTGGATCGCGGCCGGCATGCCGTTGACCGAGCGGCGCTTCGGGAAGTCGGGGCGATCGCGGATCGCGAGCGCCTCGCGGGTCAGGAAGGCGGCGCCGGCCCCGAAGATCGGCAGCGCCTTGGGCACGCGATCGCCGGCGACCAGGCGCAGCGGGCGGTAGTCGCCGTCCTCGGCAAGCGTGGCGTACATCCCGGCGAGCTCGAGCGGCGTGAGCTCGATGCCGCCGACGATCAGCGACAGGCCGAACTGATCGGTCATCTTCTGCGAGGTCGCCGCCGCGACGTCCATCTTCCCGAGGTCGCCGACGAAGCTCTGGACGCCGAGCTCGTTGACCAGGTCGATGAACGGCAGGTTGAGCGAGTGCGACAGCGAGTCCTCGAGCGTGACGAGGCCACGCCAGTCGCCGTCGAAGTTCTTCGGCCGGTACGTGCCGTACTGGGTCGGCACGTCGGGCACGAGGTACTCGGGCAGGGCGACGCCGCGATCGATCGCGACCGCGTAGAGGAACGGCTTGAGCGTCGAGCCCGGCGAGCGCGGCTTGTCGAACATCGCGATCTGTCCGCCGTGCGGCCGGTCGGTGAAGTCGAGGTTGCCGATCAGCGCGACGACATCGCGCGTGCGGTGATCGACGACGACGATCGCGGCGTTGTAGATGCCCTTTTGGTGTAGCTCGGTCGCGTGCAGCGCGACCTGTTGCTCGACGAGCTGCTGGATCCCCTGATCGAGCGTCGAGTGGATCACGCGCTCCTTGGGATAGCGCTGGCGCAGCTGGTAGGCCGCGTGCATCGCGTCGCGCGGCATCGGTCGCAGGTGATCGGGCGGCGCGGTGTGCGCGGCGTCGGCGAGCGCGCTCGTCGCGTCGACGCCGGTGAATACCTGGGCCTCGATCAGCTTGCCGAGGATCGCGTCGCGCCGGGCCCGCAGCCGCGGCAGGTTCGCGGCGCTCGGTGCGTAGCGCGCCGGGCCCTGCGGCACCGCGAGCAGCGTCGCGATCTCGAGCGGCGTCAGGTGCGCCGCGGCGTGCCCGAAGTACGCCCACGACGCCGACTCGACGCCCTCGACGTTCCGGCCGTACGGCGTGCGCGCCAGGTAGTCGGCGAGGATCTCGCGCTTGGACATCCGCAGATCGAGCTGCACCGCGCGGAACATGTCGATCAGCTTGCTCGGCACCGTGCGCGCGCGCGGCTCGAGCAGGCGCGCGAGCTGCATCGACAGCGTCGAGCCGCCCGACACGACGTGCGCGTGGGTCACGTCGGTCCAGGCCGCGCGCACGATCGCGATCGAGTCGACACCGTCGTGATCCCAGAACCGCTTGTCCTCGAGCGCGACCAGGCCGTCGACCAGCTTGGGATCGAGCCGATCGAGGTCGACCTGGAGCCGCCACTTGTCGTCGGGTGACAGGAACACGTGGGCGAGCCGGCCATCGCGGTACTCCACCGTCGAGGACCAGCCGTGGTCGCGGTCCGGCAGCGGGACCGCGATCACGAGCGCGAGCACGACGAGCCACGCGATGTTGATCGCCGTGACCGCGACGAGCGCGCGCCGCGCCCACCGGATCAGAGCGTCTTGCCGGTCCACGGGCCGCTCACGACGAGCTGACCACCCTTCTCGCGACCCCACAGCGTCGGGTCGTACATCGCCTCGGCGTCGATCGGCGGCACGGTGAACTTGCCGGCCGTCACGACGCGCACGGTGTAGATGATCGTCTTCGCGGTGCTGCCGGGCAGCGAGCCGAACATCTCGAGGTGGTCATCGCGCAGGTTCATGAAGTCCGCCGACCACTGGTCCTCGTCCTTGATCCAGTCGGCCTTGATCGAGCGCCCGAGCCGCGGGTTCTCGATCTCGAACCCGGCGGGCAGCCGATCGACGAGCGCGATGTTCTGGATCGCGGCGCCGCTCGTGTTCGCCAGCGTGAGCTCGACGAACACCAGGTCGCCGAGCTTCAAGCTGCCGTCGGCGAGGTTGACCTCGGTGCCGTCGAGGTTGCGGTAGGTGCGGCCGACCTTCAGGCCCTCGGCGCCCTCCTTGTACACGCCGTTCGGGCGCGTGCCCTCACTCGCGATCACCAGCCACAGCCCGGCGGCCGAGGCCGGCACGTCGAGCGTGAGCTTGCCGTACTCGCTCGCGCGCGACAGCGACCACGTCTTGTCGTTCGTCTTCTTCTTCGTCTTGCGCGGCTGGATCGTCGCGCCGTCCGCGACCAGCGTGCCGTCGGCGACGCCCTTGACGTTCGAGCCCTCGACCCACTTGCCGAGGCCGGTGATGCCCCACACGAGCTCCTGGGTGTTGTAGTAGCCGCTGCGCTCGCTCGCGAGCCCCTCGGCGACGCGCGTCGCGAGCACGTCGCCCGCGGGATCGTTGCCGAACAGATCGTGGAACGTCGACAGCATGAAGCCGCGGCGACGGCGATCCGAGTAGAAGCTCCAGCTGTTGATCCGGTCCTTCACGATCGGCGAGCTGTCGACCGCCTTCAGATCCTTCTCGAACCGGCGGTCGCCCGCGAGGTAGAGCGCCGCCATCAGCGTGTAGCGATCCTCGGCCTGCTCGCCCTTCGCGGTCGCCGGAATCTCGGTGACCAGCTTGAGGATGCGCGCCTTCTTGCCCTTGCCGCCGAGCGCGAGCACGTAGTGGAGGTACGCCTCGGACTGTTCGTCGTAGTGGTTCCACGGCTGGCGCTGGATCTTCGCGCCGCGCTCGTACTGCGCCGCGCGGTTCTCGATCCACGCCATCACGCCAGCGAGCCGATCGTCGGAGACCACGTACCCCGCCTTCTTGGCGTCGAGCAGCATGTGCGTCGCGTACGCGGTCGCCCACTCGAGCGGTTCGGTCGCGCCGGGCCAGTAGCCGAAGCCGCCCGACGGCGTCTCCATCGACCACACGCGGTTGATGCCCGACAGCACCATGTCCTCGAGCTTGACCTCGGCGAGCTTGGGATCGACCTGATCGACGATGTTCGCGACGTAGAGCAGCGGCCGGGTCGACGACACGGTCTGCTCGATGCAGCCGAACGGATAGTGGATCAGGTAGTTCAGGTGATCGAACGACTCGCCGAACGGGTTCGTCGTCAGCCAGAACGAGGTCTGCTCGCTGGTCGCCGCCCAGTTCTTGAGCGCCGGCTGCGCCGCGAGGTCGAGCGTGCCCGCGGCGACGTGGATCTTCTGGATCACGCGCTCCTTGGGGCCGGCCGGCAGGAACGGCACGTCGAGCTCGTCCCGTTCTTCGAAGGTGCCGACCGACGGCCCCTTGGCCTTCGCGGTGACCACGAGGTGCGCGCCACCGACCGGCATCATCGCCTTGGCGGCGAACACCAGCGTGTCGGCGCGGCCGTTCTCGAGCTTCACCGTCGTCGTGTTCTTGCCGGAGAACGTGATCGGTGGGCCCTTCACCTTGGGCGGTGCGAGGCCGGGGATCGCGATCAGCGTGCTGTCCATCGCGATCGTGATCTCGAGCGGCCCGCCCGACAGGTTCTGCAGCATCACCGGGATCTGGAGCTCGTCGTTCTGGGTCACGAAGCGCGGGAACGTCGTCTGGATCACGAGCGGATCCTTGACCGTGACCTTGGCCTCGGCGCGGCCGATCTTCGTCGGCCCCGACGTGATCGCCATGACGCGCACCTGACCGCGATAGCTCGGCAGCTGGAACGGCACGACGAGCTTGCCGTCGTCGGGCACCTTCAGGAGGCCCGAGAACAACGCGACCGGCTTGACCGGCTGTACGCGATCCTTGCCGAGCGCGCCGCCCTCTTCACTCATCTCGCCCATGTCGCCGCCGCCCGTCTTGCTCGACGCGCCGGCCGGCTGATGCAGCATCGTCCAGCCGATCGTCTCGTAGGTCTCGACGCCGAGCGCGCGGCGCGCGAACAGCTGGCCGAGCGGATCGGGCGTCGGGAAGCTCGTGAGCGACAGGATGCCCTCGTCGACGACCGCGACGACCGCGAACGTCGGGCCGCTCGGCTTGTCGAGCTGCAACGTGACGTCGAGCGCGGCCGACGAGCGGACCTCCTTGGGGACGTCGAGCGTGACGTTCTGCGTGTACGCGGTCGGCTTGACGCGCGCCGAGCCGACGCCGAACGCGCGGTCCGGCATGAACGCGTCCTTGCTCTCGAGGTGCGGATCCTTGACGACGAACGCCGACACGTAGACGTTCGGCGCGTAGTCGGCGAGCGTGAAGCTCCAGGTCGCGTCGCCGGCGGTGACGTCCTTCCACTCCGCGGTCACGACGTGATCGGTCTCGACCGTCCACAGCACGCGGCCCTTGTACGGCGCGTGGATCTTCACCGGCACGGCCTTGCCGGCCTCGATCTCCTTGGGCACGGTGACCGAGACCTTGGTCGGCTTCGCCGGCCGCGGCGTCGCGTCGACCGAGCCGCCCTCGTAGTAGCCGTAGTACTCGTACGGATACTCGCCCTCGACGGAGAGCTCGGTCTTCGCCTTGCCGGCGAAGACGTCGATCACGTAGCCCGCGCCGGCGTCGCTCGGCGTCACGTCGAACTTGAACTTGCCATCGACGACCTTGGCGGTCAGCTTGCCCTCGGGCACGTGCCGCATGTTGCGGTCGTAGCGCGACTCGCCGCTGTACTCGTCGTAGCCGTAGCCGTAGTCGAACTCGAGGTGCGAGAGCTCGACCGCGACCTCCTTGACCGCCGACGGCGCGACGCGACCCTTCCAGTCGACGACGGTGCCCTCGACGGTGAACGTCGAGCCCGCGGTCGCGCGCTGCTCCTTGGTGCGCACGCCGAGATAGAACTTCTCGGGGTGCATCGTGACCGACGTGGTCTTGACCGTCGCGCGGCCGCTGCCGGCCTCGAGCACCGACGCCGTCGCGGACACGGTCGCGGTCTGCGCGAACGACGCCGTGCCGTCCGGCTCGGCGCACGCGATGTCGAGCTCGCCCTTGCCGTCGAGCTGGCCCTTGGTCATGCCGAGGTTGACCTCCTTGCCCCGTGGATCGACACCATATGTCAGGTCGCCGTTCTCCTCGGGCGCGAACCGGCTCGGGGCGACCGTGCAGGTCAGCTCGACGCCGCTGTCGATCGCGGTGCCGCCGAACAGGTAGTTCGCGGCGACCGCGACGGTGATCGGCTGGCCGCCGAGCACGTCCTCGGCCTTGGGCGTGGTCGTGACCTTCATGCGCTCGGGCACGAACTCCTCGACCTGGATGTCGTACGCGCCGAGCGTCTTGTCGGCGACCGACAGCTCGACGCGCCAGTGGCCGGTGTCGGCGAACGCCGGGAACGCCTGGTCGAGCCCGATCACGCCGCCGCCGTTGGTCGGCAGCGTCAACTTGCGGACGATCTTGGCCTTGGGGTCGTAGAGCTTGACGTCGATCGGCAGCGCGTCCGACGGCGCCTTGTCCTTGGCGTCGCGCACGATCGCGGTGACGTGCGCGGTGTCGCCGGGGCGATACACGCCGCGGTCCGAGAAGATCGACGCGCGGTACGGGCTCTGCGCGAGGATCGGCACGCCCGACGTGCTCGACTCGGCGACGTCGGCGCGCAGGTCCTGGTAGCGGATGTACGTCAGGTCGTCGCCCTTCTTCGCGACCAGCGCGAACGGCTCGGCCTCGTCGGGATCGCCGGCCGACAGGCTCGACAGCTTGCAACCGTCGCCGCCGTTCGTCGTGCAGTGCGCGACCGACTTGCCGCTCTTGCGCACGAGCGAGATATCGACGCCGTCGACCAGGTCGGCGGTCTCCATGTCGAGCGCCCAGACCTGGACCTGCTGCTCCCACGGCTTGCCCGGCGTCGTGGTCTTCTTGGCGACCAGCGACAGATCGGTGAGCAGGAGGCGCGACGTCGCGGTCGAGCCGACCCCGACCAGCTTGAGCTCGAGCACGCCGCGCGTGTTGCTCGGCAGCAGCGAGCCGAGATCGAGCCACGACATCGTCGACGCGTCGGGGTCACCGCGCAGCGGCATCGTCTTGCGCAGGATCACGTTCGACGTGCGGTCGTCGGCGGCGTCGGTGCCCTGGTTGCCGAGCCAGAACACCAGGTTCTCCGGCGGGACCTGGCGGACGACCAGGTTCACGCCGTCCATGTTGAGGTGCTTGATGCCGAGGTTGGTCCACGCCGAGCGCGGCAGGTAGCGGCCGGTCGACGCGAACGACAGCTGCGACTTGCGCGCCGAGACGGTGAACGTGCGCGCGTAGTTCGCGAGCACGACGCCGCCGTCGATCGACTTGGCGCCGGCGTCGATCTTGATCGAGTACGCGCCGCGCTTGAAGTCGCCGAAGATGCGGAAGCCCGCGCGGCCCGGCGTCAGGTACGGCTTCTTGGGCGCCGGCGAGATGTGGATCTTCGCCATCGCGTCATCGGTGAGCTGGCAGCGCCGCGACAGGCTGTAGTAGCTCTCGCTGTCGCCGTACCACGAGCGCTCGCCCGGATCGGACGCGCCGTCATCGCACACGACCTCGAGGTAGAACCCGTTGGCGCCCTCGACGACCGAGACCGTCTTCACCGCGATCGCCTTGTCGGCGGCGATCGTGTACGTCGACGACACCGGTGGCACCTTCACCGCGCCGGTGTACGACGGCAGATCATTCCCGATCGTGAGCGTCACCTTGCTGCCGATCGCGATCCGCGGATCGGTGAACTTCACGGCGACCGTGTTGGCGACGTGGCTCGCCATCAGCGTCGGCGGGATCGCCGGCTTGCCGTCGACCGCGAACGTCATCGCCGCGAACGCCTTGTTCGGGAGCACGGCGCCGGAGAACACGATCTCCATGACGACCTCGTGCTTGACGAGGTTGATGGTGGCGGGTGCGAACGTCAGGAACTTGAACGCCGGCGTCTTGAACTCGTAGGTCCACTTCTCGTTGGCGGCGGGCTCGATCGCGCCGTCGCGGGTCTCGAGCTTCTGGAGGTCGAGCTTGTAGGTCGTGTCGAACTCGAACGGCTTGGCGGGCGTGAACGTCAGCTCCGACGTACCGCTGTAGCTCAGCGAGCCGGCGGTCTCGGGCGTGATCTTCAGCACCGACAGCGGGCTCGGGTTGCCGATCTGCTCGCGATCGACGATCGAGGTCGCCAGCGAGATCGCGACGCCGGTGGGCACCACGTTCTCGACCGCGAGCTCCTTGATGATCGGCGCCAGTGAGGCGGAGGTCACGGTCGCGCGTGGCGGCGGCTGATCGGGATCCTTGGTCGCGGTCTTACCGCTGCCGGACCCGGTCCCGACCGTCGCGGGCGACGACCCGAGGTCGTCGAGGGGCGACTTGTTCTTGCAGGCCACACCGGCCACCACCAGGACACAGGCTGACAACGCGATCCGACGGATCATGTGATTCCCTTCCAAACGTTCCACCGCACCCACCCATTCCGATGTACGGCGCGCGGCACGATACCCCATCCGAAACACGACCATGCGGGTGTAGACTCGCTCTCGTGCGAACGCTCAACCGAACCCTGTTTGTTGCGTCGGTGTTGTCGGCAGCAGCGCCGATCGCAGCGGCCGATCCGGTCGCCGTGCCATGGACGCGCGGCCCCAACAGTTGCGGCACGCCGCAGATCGCGCAGGACCGCGACATCCCGGTCTACGACGCGGCGCCCGCCGGTGGGCAGCGCGTGCTGTGGGTCAACAAGCAGGGCGGTCACTTCACGGTGTCGTCGACCGACTCGACGAAGAACACGGTCTCGAGCAACATCCTGCAGACCAGCGTCTCGCAGTTCACGATCCCGAAGATTCCGACCGGCTTCGACTGGCCGGTCGTGCGCGCGTGCATCGACGAGGAGTTCAGCAAGTTCAACATCCGCGTCGTCGAGACCCGGCCGTCGGCCGGCGACTTCGTGCAGGCCGTCGTCGGCGGCACCGGCGCCGAGATCGGCTTCAACGCGCAGAGCGGCATCCTCGGCATCACCTCGACGGACAACTTCTGCCACGTCGCCGAGCGCGGCATCACGCTCAACTTCGCGCCCAACCACCTCGGGATCCTCAAGCCGAACCAGGAGCTGTGCGCGACGATCACGCACGAGGCCGGCCACGCATTCTCGCTCGAGCACGAGATCCTCGGCATCGACCTCATGTCGTACGTGCCGGTCTCGCAGGCGGCGTCGAAGGAATTCGTCGATCAGAACCAGAACTGCGGGACCGACCCGCAGACCCAGAACCCGTGCTCGTGCACGAGCGGGCAGACCAACTCGGGGATGCGGCTGACCGCGAACGTCGGCGCGCGTCCGACCGATGGCACCGCGCCGTCGTTGACCGTGCAGTCGCCGAGCGACGGCAAGCTGGCGCCGTCGTTCGCCGTGGTCGCCAAGGCGACCGACGCGTCGGGCATGGCCGACGTCGTGGTCTCGATCGACGGTGAAGAGGTCGGCAACGACGAGGCGGGCTCGGGCGGCACGTACACGATCCCGGGCACCGCGTCGCTCGGCATGCACATGCTGACGGTCACCGCGCGCGACCTCGCCGGCAACGTCACCAAGAAGGACATCCCGGTCACCGTCGCGAAGCTCGAGATCGGCGAGACCTGCACCGGCAACGACGCGTGTACCGGCAACCTGTGCGCGACCGGTGGCGACGGCACGATGTTCTGCACGCAGTCCTGCGATCCGGCGGCGAGCACGTGCCCCGATGGGTTCTCCTGCGACGCGACCGCCAAGGTCTGCTCCCCGTCGGACACCGGCGGCTGCTGCTCGGCGAGCACGCCGCGCCAGGGCGTGACCGCGATGCTGTTCGGGCTCGGCGTCGGCGCCATCCTGATCCGCCGCAAGAGGCGGTAACAGTTACGGTTACGTTGCGAGCACGCTCGGGTGTCAGAGTGATCGCCTAGCGTCGTCGAATGGCAATCGAAGTCACCGGCAGGCTCCACGTAATCTTCGAGACCAAGCAGGTCTCGGAGCGGTTCACGAAGCGCGAGTTGGTCGTCGAGATCGCGGACGGCAAGTACCCGCAGTTCGTCCAGTTCCAGCTGTCCGGCGACCGCTGCACGCTCGCCGACCAGTTCCAGGTCAACGACCAGGTCCGCATCGAGTTCAACCTCCGCGGCCGGGAGTGGCGCTCGCCGCAGGGCGAGACCAAGTACTTCAACAGCCTCGACATCTGGAAGCTCGAGCCGGCCCGCGCGAACATGGCGCAGGGCTCGTCGGGCAACCGGTCGCGGCCGGACAGCTTCGGCGGCAGCCCGCGCGTCGATCTCGACATGCCGGCTCACATGCGCGACGACGCGCCGCGCCCGGACGACGACATCCCGTTCTGAGCCCCGCGACGGTGTAGGGTGGCGGCGTGCAGAACCGGGTTGTCATCATCACCGGTTCTTCTCGGGGCATCGGCCTCGCGCTCGCCGAGGGTTGCGCCGCGCGCGGCGATCGCGTGGTCGTTCACGGTCGCGATGCGGCCCGCGTCGCCGAGGCGATCGCGCAGATCCGCGCCGCGGTCGGCGACAGCGGGGAGCTCGTCGGGATCACCGCCGATCTCGCGACCGTCGCCGGTGCCGAGCAGCTCGTGCGCGAGTCACTCGCGGCGTTCGGCCGGATCGACGTGCTGGTCAACAACGCCGCGACCACCGCGTCGCGTGCCCCGCTGTGGGAGATCGAGCCGCACGAGCTCGCCTCGGTGATCGCGACCAACGTGATCGCGCCGATGGCGTGCGCGCGCGCCGTGCTCGCGTGGGCGGTGCTGCGCGACGAGCCGGTCCGCATCGTCAACGTGTCGTCGGGGATCTCGACGCGGCCGCGCGCCGATGCCGCGGCCTACGCCGCCAGCAAGGCCGCGCTCGACGCGTTCACCCATGGCCTCGCGCGCGACCTCGCGACCTCGCGGGCCACGGTCACCGGGATCGCGCTCGCCGGTCATCGCACCGAGCTCGCGCGCCGCGCGTTGCCGGCCGACGAGTACGCCGCGCTGCCCGAGGCCTCGGCCGCGGTGCGTCGCTTGCTGACCGTGATCGGCGCGCCCGCCGAGGACGTCCACGGCCGGATCATCGCGGGTGGCGACGGTCCGCCGATCGACATCGACGGTGCCGACCTGATCGAGCATCCCCTCGGCGCCTCACCGCGCGCCCGCGCCGCGCTTGCCGCGGTCGCGACCGAGGGCTCGCTCGAGCGCTATCCGGAGGCGTCGCCCCTCGCACTGCGCAAGGTGCTCGCGGCGCGGTTCGGCGCGGCGCTCGACGCGATCGTGCTCGGCGCCGGCGCGAGCGAGCTGCTCGATCGCGTCGTGCGCGTCGCGCTCCAGCCCGGCGAGACCATCGTCGCGAACTCGCCGAGCTGGCCGGGGCTCGCCCATGCGTGTCGCGCACACCGGCTGGCGTGGAAGCAGGTGCCGTACCGTCTCGTCGACGGGCGCGCCGATCACGACCTCGACGCGGTGCTCGCGGCGGTCGATCGGTCGACGCGCCTGGTCTACCTGACGAGCCCGGCGAACCCCGGCGGTGCCGCGATCGACCGCGCCGCGTTCCTCGCGTTCGTCGCGGCGCTGCCGCGCCACGTGACGATCGTCGTCGACGAGGCGTACGCCGAGTACGTCCAGCGCCCCGACGCGCTCGAGGCCGCGGCGCTCGTCCGCGCCTCGGATCGCCCGTTCGTCGTGCTGCGGACGTTCTCGAAGTTCTACGGGCTCGCCGGGCTGCGCATCGGGTTCGCGATCGCGACCGACCCGCTCGCGCGCCAGCTCGCCGCGGCGGCGCCGGCGTTCCCGCTCGCGCGCGGCGCGGCCGAGGCGGCGATCGCCGCGCTCGGCGATCTCGAGCACGCCGCGAAGACCCGCGCCGCCATCGCGACCGGACGCGCGCGCCTGATCGCCGAGCTCGACGCCCGGGGCATCGCCCACCTGACGAGCGACGCGCCATTCCTGCTCGCCGCGGTGCCCGAGTCCTTCGAGGTTCACGGGCCGCGCTACTTCGATCGCCGCTATGTGATGCTGTCCGTCGCGAAGGAGATCCCGTGGCCGAACGTGGACGCGAGCACGACCCGGTAGCTTGGTACGGCGGCGGCCAGTCGTGGTCCGAGGAGGACGAGGCCGCCTATCAGGCGCAGCTCGAGCGCGCGCGGATCCAGCGGACGCCGTATCCGTCGAAGCGCACGGTCGCAGGCTTCGGCGATCCGGCGCCGCTCGGCGCGCGCGGCCTGGTCGCCGGCCGGTTCCTGCCGATGCACCGCGGCCACCAGTACCTGCTCGACTTCGCGACCGCGTCGGTCGAGCACCTGGTGATCCTGGTCGCGACCCGGCCCGACGATCCGCTCCCGTATCACCTGCGCGCGCGCTGGCTCGCCGAGCTGTACCCCGACGCGCAGCTCGCCGAGCTGACGATGGCGATCGACGGCGACACGCGCGAGCTCGCCGCGCGGATCCGGACGATCGCGGGCGAGCCGACGCACTTCTTCGCGTCGGAGCCGAGCTACGTGGCGATCGCGAACGAGCTGCGCGCGACGTTCGTGCCGGTCGATCCGACGCGCATCGTGATCCCGACCTCGGGCACCGCGATCCGCGCGAACGTGATGGAGAACTTCCACTTCATCGTGCCGCCGGCGCGGCCGTGGTTCGCGCGTCGCGTCGCGGTCGTCGGCGCCGAGTCGACCGGCAAGTCGACGCTGTGCGCGCAGCTGCGCGACGCGTTCGAGGCCGTCGTCGTGCCCGAGTACGCGCGCACGCTCGGCGCGATGCCGTCGAGCGCGGTCCAGCTCGTGGCGCGCAGCCAGATCGCGTCGGAGGACGCGCTCGCCCTCCAGGTCCCCGGTGGCAACGGTGGCGGGTTGCTCGTGTGCGACACCGATCTGCGCGCGGTCAAGCTGTGGTCCGATCGGCTCTACGAGGGCGATCTGCCGCCGTGGATCGAGGCCGCGATCGCGGTGCGACCGTACGACCTCTACCTGTTGTGCAGTCCGGACATCCCGTTCGTCGGCTATCCCGAGCGCGATCACCCGGTCGATCGCCGGACGTTCCACGACCTCCTGCTCGCGTCGCTCGCCGGTCAGCCGGTCGTGCTCGTCGAGGGCGATCGTGCCGAGCGCTTCCAGATCGCGTCCGACGCGATCGTGTCGCTGTTCTCGCCGACGACGCTGTTGTCCGCCCGCGGCACCACGATGATCTGAGCTGAGTTAGCATCGCCGTGATGCCACGTTACGAATTCGTCGAGGGGACGTCGAAGAAGTTCTGGGAGATCGCGGTCGCCGGCAAGGCCGTCACCACGAAGTGGGGACGCCTCGGCACACCCGGGTCGGAGAAGACCAAGGCGTTCGCGAGCCCGGCCGCGGCGCAGAAGGAGCACGACAAGCTGGTCGCCGAGAAGACCAAGAAGGGTTACGCGGCGGTCGGCGGCAAGCCGGCCAAGGCGAAGGCGGCCAAGGCGGCCGCGCCGGTTGTTGAGGAGCCGCGCAACGCGGCGCTCGAGAAGGCGATCCGCGACGATCCCGACGACGACGGCGCGTACGGTGTGTACGGCGACTGGCTCGCGCAGCAGGGCCACCCGCGCGGCGAGCTCGCGACCGCGCAGCTCGCGCGCAACACCGCGGTCGCCAAGAAGCTGCTCGCCAAGCACGCGGCGCTATGGGGCGAGCTCGCCGGGCTCGAGGACGTCGTCACGAACGTGATCTGGAAGGGCGGGTTCATCGAGCGCGCGCGCGTCGCGAACACGTTCGAGCGCTCGACGATGCACGGCGGCGAGAAGTCGACGATCGACGTCGCCGACGTGGTCGGCAAGCTGCTGGCCGGGCCGGGGCGGTTCCTCCGCGAGCTCGTCGTCGGGATCGTCGACTACGAGGGCAACGGCTACCGGGACGTCGTGAAGGCGATCGCGGCCCACAAGTCGGTCCCGACGCTGCGCTCGCTGTACTTCGGCGACTTCCACTCCGAGGAGACCGAGCTCAACTGGAGCGCGATCGGCGAGATCACCGAGCTCGGCAAGGCGTGCCCGAACCTCCAGCGCCTGAAGCTGCGCAGCGGCGGCATGAAGCTCGGCAAGCTCGACTTCCCGAACCTCGTCGGCCTCACGATCTTCAGCGGGGGCCTCGATCCGGCGAGCAGCAAGGCGATCGCCGATGCGAAGTGGCCGAAGCTCGAGAAGCTCGACCTCATGTTCGGGCGCAAGAGCCACGGCGCGCTCGCGACCGCCAAGCCGCTGCAGGCGCTGTTCGACGCCAGGTCGGTCCCGCGGCTGACCGCGCTCGGGATCAAGAACTTCGAGTTCCACGCCGAGCTCGTCCCGATGCTGTTGCGCAGCAAGCTGCTCCGCCAGCTCGAGACGCTCGATCTGTCGCTCGGCACGATGGGCGACGCCGAGGCCGCGCTGCTGCTCGCGGGCAAGGCGCAGCTCGCGCACCTGAAGAGCCTCGACGTCTCGGAGAACTTCTTCACCGCGGCCGGGTTGAAGACGCTCAAGCAGATCGGCATCCCGATCGAGACCAAGAGCGGCAACGGGAGCGCGTGGAACAGCAACAAGCTCGGCCAGCGCGACGACGAGGATCCCGAGGATCCGTCGGATCGTTACGCGTCGATCTACGAGTAGAACTACGAGTAAGGTCAGGCGATGAAAGCTGCCGCGCTCGCCATCCTCCTCGCGTCGTCGTCGCTCGCGCTCGCCGACAAGCCGGCACCCAAGGTCGACGTGATCGCGACCCAGCTCGACGGCCTGAAGACCGCCGCGAAGTGCGCCGACGCGACGTCGCCGTGGCGACCGTGGTGCATCGCGACGAGGTTCGCGACCGGCACCGTCGCGGATCTGCCGAAGGGCAAGGTCCTCGTCGGGCTGTCGATCCGGCTCGAGAAGGGCAAGGACCTCGCCGACGCGCTGTCGAATCGGGTGACGCTCGCCGCGCTCGCGATCGACGCCGACGGCAAGGTCAAGCTGACCGACGTCACGCCGAGCAACGACGGCGAGTCGACGATGATCGGCAAGGCCGTGTTCAACGCGTCGGCGGTGTTCAAGGGCAAGGCGACCTCGATCGACGTGCCGAAGGAGCTCGCGGGCTACATCGGGACGCTCAAGGGCGCGTACGCCGCGACCAGGACCGCGACCGAGTGGACGTGGACCGGCAAGTCGGCGATGCACCTGCGCAAGGTCGACAAGTTCTGGGTCGCGATCGAGGTGCCCGACGCGCAGGACGGGATCTTCGCGACGATCTTGACCGACGCCTGGGCCGGCAAGTAGCTCAGCCTTCGATCACGAAGCGCTCGTGCTCGCTGGCGAGCTCGCGGCCGGTCGGCGACACCACGGCGCGCTCGTCGTCACACGGGATCGCGAGGTCGTCGATCGCGAGCAGGCCGTCGACGATCGCGAGCTCCTCGGGCGGTAGCTCCCACGTGACGGCGTCGACGATCTCGACGCGCTCGGCGGCGATCGCGAGCTCGTGCAGCGTTCCGGCGTGCCGCCAGAACAGCCGCGTGCCGTCGGCCGAGAACCCGAGGCGGTCGCTCTCGCGCGCGGGAGCCGCGAGCTCGGCCTCGAACAGGCGCGCGCCGCTGGCGACGTCGTGAACGACGAGGCCGCCGCGCGACCACACCGCATGGCGCTCGCCGGCCGCGTCGAACGCGACGAGGTCGCCGTGGCGCGCGCCCCGGCGTCGATCGTCGATCGCGAGCTCGCCGTCGGTGGTCCGCCACGCGCGAAACGCGAACGGCGTGATCTCCATGAACGCGGCATTGCCGAGGCGCTGGCAGTCGCGCGGCGGACCGCCCTCGAGCCAGCCCGGGCCGTTGACGTCGAGCACCCTGACCACCGCGGGGTCACCGGCGCGCGCGAGGAACGGCGCGGTGAACACGTGCGCGCCGTCGGGCGAGAAGGCGATCTTCCGCCACGCACGGCCGCGTGCGGGCATCGCGACCTGCGCGGCGAGCGCGAGGTCCGGGTCCCACACGCGGATCACGCCGCCGCCGTAGGTGACGATCGCACCATCGGGGGCGATCGCGAGCTCGCCGGGATCGAAGCAACCCCAGCTGCCACCGACCGCCCCGGTCTCGACGTCGCGCAGCGAGAGGCCCTCGCTCTCGACGCACACCAGCGCGCCGTCGCGGAGCCCGGCGGTGCCGATCCGGCCCTCGGCGCGCCAGATCACCCGGCCGCGCGCGGGATCGATCAGGTAGCTCGCGTGGTCGTAGGCGTCGCCGTAGTCGAACGCCTCGGTGATCACGATCGCGAGCTCGGTGCCGATCGGCACGAGGTGGGTCGCGGCCTCGCCGTCGCCGGTCTCGAGCTCGACCCGGCGGGTGCCGTCGTCGAGCACGGCGCGGCCGTCGCGCGCGGGCATGCGCTCGGTGATCAGCCGCCACGGCGATCGCGGTTCGACGACGAGCCCGCGCGGATCGATCGTGCGGCCGGTGCCGCGATCCCACGCGATCGCGCCGGCGATCCCGATCACGCCGGCGCCGTCGACGTCGCGGACCGCGAGCGACCCGGTCGCGTCGGTGCGGTACTCCTCGACGATGCCGGCGGGCAGGGGCCACGGACCACCGAGCGCGCGCAGCCAGCGCTTGCCGGGCGCCCACGCCGCGACCCACGCGTCGATCGGCGCGCGCCGGCGCACGAGACACGGGATCGCGAGCTCCGGACGCACCGCGGTGAGCGCGAGATCGATCCGGATCAGGCGCGCGAGCTCGCGGCGCGCCGGATCGGCGATCGACCACTCGGCGATCAGCGCCGGCAGCTGACCGGCCTCGGCCTCGTCGAGCACGCGCCCGAGCTCTTCGATCACCCCGCGATCGTGCCACGTCCGCCGCGCTGGCGCAGGACGTCGAGCGCCGCGACGCGATAGGCCTCGCCGAGCGTCGGGAAGTTGAAGACGTTGTCGACGAACGCGTCGGCCTCCCAGCCGGCGATCATCGCGATCTGACCGACGTGGACCAGCTCGGCGGCACCCTCACCGACGACGTGGACGCCGAGCACGCGGCGACCCGAGGGATCGCACACCAGCTTCAGGAGGCCATCTTCGATCGCGGAGATCTGCCCGCGCGCGAGCTCGCCGAACCGCGCGCGTCCGACGACCGCCCCGGGGACCTGCGCCTCGGTCAGGCCGACGCTGGCGAGCTCGGGGATCGCGTAGACGCCAGCGGGGATCAGCTCGGCCGATGGCGGAACCGGGAGCGCGAGCGCGTGACACGCGGCGCGCCGACCTTGCTCCATCGCGGTCGCCGCGAGCGACGGCGGGCCGATCACGTCGCCGACCGCGTAGATGTGCGGGACCGCGGTGCGGCCGTGGCGGTCGACCTCGAGGAGGCCGCGCGCGGTCGCGACGAGGCCGGCGGCGTCGAGCGCGAGCCCGCTCAGGTTGGCCTCGCGGCCGAGGCAATAGAGCAGCTTCTCGGACTCGAGGCGGCGACCGTCGTCGAGCGTGGTGGTCACCGCGACGCCGTCCCACGCGATCGTGCGCGCGCTGCGGCCGCCGAGGTAGGTGCCGCCCTGGCGGGTGAACGCGCGGACCAGCTCGTCGGTCATCTCCTCGTCGAAGAAGGCGAGCGGGCGGGGCGAGCGATCGATCATCGTCACGCGCACGCCGAGCGCGGCGAACGTGCACGCGTACTCGGTCGCGATCACGCCGCTGCCGATCACCGCGAGCGAGCTCGGCAGGTAGGTCAGCGACAGGATCGAGTCGCTGTCGAGCACGTTCTCGTGATCGATCGGCACGTCCGGCGGGTTGCGCGGATGCGAGCCGGTCGCGATCACGACGTGCGTGCCGGTCGCGGTGCGCCGCGAGCCATCGACGCCGCGGACCTCGACGTCGTGCGGCGAGGTGAACCGCGCGCGGCCGTGCCAGCGCGCGACGCCGTTGCGATCGAGTTGGTCGGCGATGAACCGCTGGTGCGACGCGATCACGTCGCCGACGCGGGTCATCAGGCTGGCGAGCTTGAGATCGGCGGGCGGCTGGACATCGAGGACACCGCCCGACCGCCGGCGCAGGAGGCCGAGCGCGACCGCGGTCTCCCGCAGCGTCTTCGACGGGATCGTGCCGCGGTGCACGCACGCCCCGCCGGGGTGCGCGCCCTCCTCGATCACGACGACGCGTGCGCCGGCCTTGGCCGCCTGGACCGCGGCCTTCTGGCCGGCCGGGCCGCTGCCGATCACGACCATGTCGAACTTCACGCGATCGCCTCGAGCGCGACGGTGATGTCGGCCGACTTGCGCGCGAGCGCCTCGACGTCCTCGGGATACAGGTTGAGCGCGGCGGCGAGCGCGGCGCCCTCGAACGGCTCGCCGTCGAGCGCGTGGGCGAACCGATCGCCGAGCGCGACGGTCAGCGCGAGCTCGTTGTCGGCGGGCGCGTGGTGCGCGCGGACCGCCTCGGCGACCCGCACCGGCAGCCTCCAGCGCTCGATCAGCGTGCCGCCGAGCTCGGCGTGGACGCGGTCGGCCTCGGCGAGGATCGCGGCGCGATCCGGCGACACGCGATGTGCGGCGTGAACGTCGAGCAGGACCTGCAGCGCGAGCGGCTTGCCGATGTCGTGGAGCAGCCCGGCGAGGAACGCGAGATCGACGCCGCTGCGCCGCGCGCGGGCGATCTCCTGCGCGAACAGCGCCGAGGCCAGTGAATGACGGAACGTGGCGCGCACCTCGGGCTCGAATCCGGCGACCGCGAACACGCGCAGCTTGGTCGCGACGACGAGCGCGATCTGCGTGATCGTCGCGAACCCGAGGCGGCCGATCACCTGCTGGAGCGACGCGAGCTTGGTCGAGCCGGCATACATCGGCGACGCGGCGACCCGCATGACGTGCGCCGTGAGGCTGGCGTCGCGGCGGATCAGGTCGGCGAGGGCGCGCGCGTCGCAGTCGGGGCGATCGACGAGCGCGAGCACCTGGGCCGCGACCTCGGGCAACATCGGCAGCGCGAGCTCGCCGGCGGCGACGCGATCGGCGAACGTCTGTTGCACCGAGGGTTCCATCGCTACCGGATCAATCGACCGCCGCGGCGTGACGTACAGTAGGGCGATGTCAGCTTCGTGGGGCCCGGCGATCGAGCCGGCGATCGCGGTGATCGAGCGGCTGGTCGCCGAGGAGTGCGGGGGTGCATGAGCTGGCGCTGCACCTGCAGATCGGGCACGACGCCGCGGTGATGCCCGACGCGATCGCCGGCTGCTTCGAGCTCGCGACCCACGACGGGCCGCTCGCCGGAGCCACCCTGGCGATCGCGATGGTCCCTGGATCGATCCTGACGATTCGCCGAAGCACCGCGAACGCGACCCGATGGAGAGCGTGCCGGAGGCCGCGGGCCTGCTCGCCGAGCTGACCGGCATGATGGCGACGAGCGAGAGCGCGCTGGCGTTCCTCGACGAGCTGGCCACCGCGGTGATGCCGGCGGATCGCCGCGACGTCGAACACCTGACGTGGCGCGAGCGCGGCGCCGCCGACGAGCAGGCCGCCCGCCTCGATCCGCGCGCGGCCGCCGAGGCCCAGCTGCGTGCCGCCGAACGTCGGTTTCGCGCGCTCGTCGAGCAGATTCCGGCCGTGACGTTCATGGCCGTGCTCGGCGAAGCAGCTCCACCTCGAGGACCGCCACCTGTGGAACCTCGAGTTCTCGCGCGGCATCCGCACCGGCGGTTCGTTCAAGGCCGAGTGCCGGTTCCACGCGCGCGACGGTCACATCGTGTGAGTGCACGGCGAGGCGCGGATCATCAAGGACGAGCAGGGCCGCCCCTCGCTCCTCCAGGGCATCGCGTTCGACATCACCGAGACCAAGCGCGCGCAGGAGATCGTGCTCGCGAACGCCGTGAGCACCGCGAAGCACGAGGAGGAGCTCGCGATCGCGCACCGCATCCAGACCCAGATGTTGCCGCGCGAGATCGAGGTCCTCGGGCTCGAGTGCGCGAGCGCGATGCGGCCGGCCGACGATATCGGCGGCGACTACTTCGACGTGCTGCCGGCCAAGCGTGGCGCGTGGATCGCGATCGGAGACGTCGCCGGACACGGCCTCTCGGCGGGCCTGATCATGCTGCTGCTCCAGTCGGCGGTCGCGTCGGTGTCGCGCGCGATGCCGAACGCCACGCCCAAGGAGTGATCGCGAACGTCAACGCCGTGCTGTTCGAGTCGATCCGCGATCGGCTCGGCCGCGACGAGCACGTGACGTTCTCGCTGTTCCGCTACACCCACGACGGACGCCTCGTGTTCGCCGTCGCCCACGAGGACGTCGTCGTGTATCGCGCGGGCACCGGGCAGGTCGAGCTCGTGCGACCGACCGGGGTGTGGCTCGGGGCGCGGGCGGAGATCGGGCACCTCACCGAGAACGCCGCGATCCGGCTCCACGACGGCGATGTCGTCGTGCTCTACACCGATGGGATCACCGAGGCGATGAACGCGGCCGGCGTGCAGTTCGATCTGCCGCGACTCACGAGATCGTGGTCGCCAACGGCACGCCGCCGCCGCACGAGATCGTCGCCGCGATCCTGGCCGCGGTCTCTGCGTGGATGCACGTGCAGGATGACGATCTCTCGCTCCTCGTGTTCCGCTACACGACGCCGCCGGGTCGCGAGCGCAATCAGACCTCGCACCGACCGTGAGCTGATCACTCGAACTTCAGCGAGGCGCGGCGCCGATCGGTGTCCCACGAGCTCGCACACTTGCAGGCCAGGTCGATCGCCTCGACGTAGTCGCCGTCGCGATCGTGCGCGACGCTCGCGCGCACGATGACCTCGAAGGTCTCGCGCAGACACTCGCTTCGCGGGCCGCGCTCGACGACGCGGATCGCCTTGCCGTTCTTGACCAGCGCGAAGCGGTGCCCGCCGGGGACCTCCGCGATCGAGCCGGCGGCGACGTAGCCGTGGATCTGGAGCCGCTTGGCCTGCCACGCCGCGAGGTCACCGACCTCGTCGACCATCTTGTAGTACGAGGTGTGATCGATCGCGCCGGCAGTGACGCAGGTGGCCAGTGCGAGCGCGGCGAGCAACCCGGGTTCCATGTCAGCCCTACCGTCGCGCCCAGCGCGCCATTCCCCCGATTCCGGGGAACTTCGCCCGGCGACCACCCTCGCTACCGTGACCGGATGAAGCTCATCGCCTTGCTCGCGCTGACCGCGTGCAGCTCCGACCCAAAATCCGCGGTCGCCGACGCGCCCGATCACGCGATCGACGCGATGGCCGACGGCGCACCCGACGCACCGGCGACCGGCACCGCGAGCATCCGGATCGCCAACCTCGGCACGAGCAATGTCGGGTTGCCGGTCTCGTTCGCCGATCCGACCGGCGCGCCGACCCAGCTCGTGATGACCGACGCGACCGGGATGGCGAGCGCGACCGTCACCGCGGGCGGCAGCGTCACGGTGTTCGTCAACACCTCGCTCGCGCTCGCGGTCCTCGACGTGCAGCCGGGCGACGCCATCGTGGTCGACAACGGCCCGATCCCGACCGTGGTCGGAACCGCGAACGTCAACGTCACCGCGAAGACCAACGCCACGAACTACGCGGTGACCGCGGGCTGCAACGCGCGAAACCAGGCCGCCACGACGCCACCCGCCGCGATGTCGCTCGACATCACGACCGCGTGCGTGACCGGCACGAACACCTACGATCTGTTCGCGACCGCGACCGACGCGAGCGACCGCCTGATCGCGTACCAGGCACAGCTCGATCTCGTGCCGCCGACAGGCACGAAGTCGATCGCGATGTCGAGCTGGCAGACGGCGTTCACGAGCCTCGCGGTCGCGCTCGGTAACGCGCCGGTCGGGAGCGATGTGGTCGAGGTCGACACGTTCGCGCTCCGCGACAAGCGCCGGTTCCGCGGTGACTCCGTCAGCGGGCCGATCGTCGCCGGCGGTGGCAGCGCGCAGAGCCTCAACCTGCCGGCTGGCGCGTGGTCGGCGATGGCCTATGGAGTTCAGGTCAACAACACCTCCGGCGGGACCACCACGGTGGTGCGCTCGGCGCCGACACTCGGCGGGCTCGTCACGGTCGATCTCTCGACCGACCTGTTGCCGTACCTCCACGACCAGGCGGTCAACTTCCAGAACGGCACGACGCCGACGATCCACTTCTTTGCCGACGGCCCGCTGACCAACGCGCGCGGGATGGTCGCCCAGGTCGCCTACACCGCGTCGTCGGGCGCGATCCAGATGATCGTGGTGATGCCGGCGGTGGTCGCGGCAGTCGATCTGCCGCGACTCCCCGACGCGCTGTCGGCGTATCGCCCCATGTTGCCGTTCTCCGGTGGGGTCCAGGTGATCGAGGCGCTCGGTGGCGATCTGTTCGCCGACGCGAAGGCCTTCCGTGAACATTTCGGCAGGACGCTCGCCGGCGATCTGTTCCCGCCGAGCGGCGGCCAGACGTCGCTGACCGTCGTCCAGTGATCAGAACGCGGCGTCGAGGCTGACCTCGCCCTCGACCCCGACCTGGTACGCCGACACGCGGCGCTCGAAGAAGTTCGTGACCTCCTGGACGTCCTGAAGCTCGAGGAAGTCGAACGGGTTCTTCGCGTGGTACGTGCGCGCGAGGCCGAGCGTGGCGAGCCGCTGATCGGCGCAGTACTCGAGGTACGTGCGCAGCTCGCCGACCGACATCCCGGCGATGCCGCCGGCGAGCAGGTCGTCGGCGAACTGGGTCTCGCAGCGGATCGCGTCGTCGAGCATCGCGCGGATCTCGACCTCGAGCCCGGCATCGAACAGCGTCGGCTCCTCGCGCCGCACGGTCGCGACGACCTCGAACGCGAACGCCATGTGCGCGCTCTCGTCGCGGAACACCCAGTTCGTCCCGGCCGCGAGCCCGTGCAGGAGGCCGCGCGAGCGCAGGAAGTAGACGTAGGCGAACGCGCCGAAGAAGAACAGGCCCTCGACGCACGCCGCGAAGCAGATCACGTTGAGCAGGAACCGCCGGCGATCCTCGATCGTCTCGAGCCGATCGAGCTCGTGGATCGAGTCCATCCACCGCATGCAGAACGCGGCCTTGGTGGCGATCGACGGGATGGTCTCGATCGCGGCGAACGCGCGCTGGCGCTCGACCGGATCGGGCACGTAGGTATCGAGCAGCGTCAGGTAGAACTGCACGTGCAGCGCTTCCTCGTAGAGCTGGCGCGACAGGTACATCCGCGCCTCGGGCGCGTTGACGTGCTTGTACAGATTGAGCACCAGGTTGTTCGCGACGATCGAGTCGCCGGTCGCGAAGAACGCGACGAGACGATGCACGAGGTGGCGCTCGGCGGCCGACATCTTCGCGAGGTCGGCGACGTCGGTGCCGAAGTCGATCTCCTCGACGGTCCAGGTGTTCTTGATCGCGCCGCGATACATCTCGTAGAACTGCGGATACGCCATCGGACGCAGCGTCAGGTTCATCCCGGGATCGAGGAGGTTGCTCACTGGCAGGCCTCGCACGCGCCGGGGTTCTCGAGCGAGCAGGCGACCGCGTCGGCGTCGGCGACGACGACCGTGGTCTTCGCGATCCGCGTCGCCGGGCGCGACCGCAGGTAGTACGTCGTCTTCAGGCCGCGCTGCCACGCGTAGAAGTACATGCTCGACAGCGCGCCGATGTTCGGGCTCTCGACGAACAGGTTGAGCGACTGGCTCTGATCGAGGAACGCGCCGCGATCGGCGGCCATGTCGATCAGCGAGCGCATCGGGATCTCCCACGCGGTGCGGAACAGCCGGCGAACCGCGTCGGGCAACTCGACCATGCCCTGCACCGAGCCCTCGGCGATCTTCAGGCGGGTGCGCGTCGGCTCGGTCCACAGGCCGAGCTTCACGAGCACGTCGACCAGGTAGCGATTGACCTGGATGAAGTCGCCCGACAGCGTCTCGCGCTTGAACAGGTTCGACACCTGCGGCTCGATGCACTCGTAGCAGCCGGCGATCGACGCGATCGTCGCGGTCGGCGCGATCGCGATCATCAGCGAGTTGCGCAGGCCGGTCTCCTGGATCCGCGCGCGCAGGGCATCCCACCGCGCGGGCTCGGCGGGCGTGACCTTCCAGGCGTCGAACTGCAGCTCGCCGCGCGCGGCACGGGTCTCGGGAAACGCCGGGTGTGCGCCCTTGTCGACCGCGAGCTCGACCGACGCGGTCAGCGCGTGGAAGTAGATCTCCTCGGCGATCTTCGCCGACAGCGCGCGCGCCGCCGGATCATCGAACGGCAGGCTCAGCTGGAAGAACACGTCCTGCAACCCCATGACCCCGAGGCCGACCGGGCGCCATCGCAGGTTCGAGCGGCGGGTCGCCTCGATCGGGTAGTAGTTGAGATCGATCACGCGATCGAGCTGGCGGATCGCGATCCGCACGGTGCGCGCGAGCTTGCCGAAGTCGAACGCGCCGTCGCGCACGTGGCGCGACAGGTTGATCGAGCCGAGGTTGCACACCGCGGCCTCCTCGGCGGAGGTCACCTCGATGATCTCGGTGCACAGGTTCGACAGGTGCACGGTGCGACCGGGCAGGGCGGTCTGGTTGCAGCCGCGGTTCGACGCGTCCTTCCACGTCATCCAGCCGTTGCCGGTCTGCGCGAGCGTCCGCATCATTCGCGCGTAGAGGTCGCGCGCCTTCACGGTCTTCGCCGCGAGGCCGGCCTCCTCGGCGGCCTCGTACGCGCGATCGAACTCCGCGCCGAACAGATCGGGGAGCGCGGGGACGCGCTTGGGATCGAACAGGCTCCAGGTGCCGTTCGCCTCGACCCGCCGCATGAACAGATCGGGGATCCAGTTCGCGATGTTGAGGTTGTGCGTGCGGCTGGCCTCGTCGCCGGTGTTGTCGCGCAGCTCGAGGAACGCCTCGATGTCGGCGTGCCACGACTCGAGGTAGACGCACGCCGCGCCCTTGCGCTTGCCACCCTGGTTGACCGCGGACACCGAGGCGTCGAGCGTCTTGAGCCACGGCACGATGCCGTTCGAGTGGCCGTTCGTGCTCTCGATCAGCGAGCCGCGCGAGCGGACGCGGTGGTATGCGAGGCCGATGCCACCGGAGAACTTCGAGAGCAGCGCGACGTCGGTGTACTTGGCGTAGATCGACTCGAGGTGATCGGCCGGCGAGTCGAGCAGGAAGCAGCTCGACAGCTGCTCGTGCGACGTGCCGGAGTTGAACAGCGTCGGCGAGCTCGGCAGGTACTCGAGCGACGACATCAGGTGATAGAGGTCCATCGCGTCGCCGATCGTCTCGGTCAGCGCGCACGCGATCCGCAGGAAGAACTGCTGCGGCGTCTCGATCACGAGGCGCGTGATCGGGTGCCGGATCAGGTAGCGGTCGTAGACCGTGCGCAGCCCGAAGTACTCGAACTCGCGATCGCGCTCGCCGGCGATCGTGTCGTTGAGCTTGCGCGCGTGGCGCACGACCAGCTGGGCGAGCCGCGCGTTGACCAGGCCGAGCTGGTGGCCGAGCGCGATCGACTGCGAGAACGCGTGGATCTCCTGGTTGCGGACCTCCTTGTCGATGTAGGTCGCGAGCAACCGGGCCGCGAGCCGGCCGTACTGCGGCTCCTCGACGATCAGCGCGGCGGCGGTCTGGATCGACAGCCGATCGAGCTCGCTCGTGGTCGCGCCGTCGTACAGCCCGCTGATCGTCTTCATCGCGACGCGCAGCGCGTCGACCTCGGGCAGGCCCGCGCAGCAGCGGTTGACCGCCTTCACGATCTTGCCGACGTCGACCACCTCGCACGATCCGTCGCGCTTGGTGACCTTCATCGAGGTCTGCGTCAGGGGAACAAATGGGGAAACGGGAACGCGCGGCGACGACTCGATCTGCATCGATGACTCCTTGCACCTCCCTCCGAGGTGCGGATGGTTCCGAGCAGGCAGGTATTCGGACTCGCGAGCGCGCCGTGATCGGCACCTACTGTCCACGGTTGTCGTGGAGGTCGTTCTCGTTTACCGCTGCGGGGCAGTCCCGGACTCACACCGGGTTCCCGTACCAGCTCGGCTATGGCTGAGATTTCTTGTACGCGCTCGCCCTGACACTCGGCAACTAATCGACCACTAAATCTGGGGTCCGAGGATCAGTCGGACACCATGGCTAGGAGATCTCGCACCCGTTGGAGCAAAGAATCCGGCGTCAGCGGCTTCTGGATCAGCTCGACGCCGGGGTCGAGGATGCCCTGGCTGCCGAGCTCGTCATCCGTGTACCCCGACATGAACAGCACGAGGGACTCGGGGTGGATCTCCTTCCAGTGGACCGCGAGCTGGGGACCGCCGAGCCGCGGCATGATCACGTCGGTCAGCAGGAGATCGATCGGCAGGTAGATCGTCCGCGCGTCCGCGAGGGCCTGCTCGCCATCGCTCGCCTCGTGCACGGTGTAGCCGGCACCGCGCAGCACGGTGCAGATCAGCGTGCGCACCTCGTGCTGGTCCTCGACCACGAAGATCCGAGCGTCGCTCGGGGCCACGACCACCGGCGCCGCACGCGGGGCGATCGGCGCCGCGGGTTTGAGACTGGTCGGCAAGTACACCCGGAACGTGGTGCCGCGGCCGATGACACTGTCGACCGTGACGTGCCCGCCGCTCTGCTTGCAGATGCCCATCACGGTCGACAGCCCGAGCCCGGTGCCTTTGCCGCGCGGCTTGGTCGTGAAGAACGGCTCGAACAGGTGAGGATGCGTCTTGGTATCGATCCCGCTGCCGGTGTCGACGACGGCGAGCGTGGTGAACGGTCCCATCGCGAGCCCGAGCTTGGCGGCGCTCGCCGCGTCGAGCTCGACGCGCGCGGCCTCGAGCGTGAGCACGCCGCCGCGCCCCTCCATCGCGTCGCGCGCGTTGACCACGAGGTTCATGACGACCTGCTCGATCTGCCCGGCATCGACGATGACGTGGCCGAGCTCTGCCGGCGCGACGATGCGGAGCTCGATGGTCTCGCCGATCAATCGTCGGATCATGTCCTCCATCGCGCGCAGCGTCGCGGCGAGATCGATCGCGGTCGGTTCGAGGACCTGCTGGCGCGAGAACGCCAGGAGCTGGCGCGTCAGCTCGGCGGCGCGATTTCCGGCGCGATCGATCTGGATGACGTCCTGCACCGCGCGGCTCCCGTGCGGCAGCGCGCGCTTGAGGATCGCGGCGTAGCTGAGGATCACGGTGAGCAGGTTGTTGAAGTCGTGCGCGACGCCACCGGCGAGGCGGCCGAGCGCCTCCATCCGCTGCGCCTGCCGCAGCTCGGTCTCGAGCCGTTGGGTCTCGCGCAGGTCGCGCTGCACGGTCGCGAACCCGAGCGGCGTGCCCTCGGAGTCGCGCATGAGGAACGAGCTGATCTGCGTCGGGATCAGCTCGCCGGTCACGAAGTGTCGCAGCACGCCCTGACCCTGCCAGCTGCCGCGCTCGCGGATGATGTCGCCGCGGCGGAGGCCATCCTCGGTGTGGAAGTCGGGCAGCGTGAGGTCGCGGACGTCGCGATCGGGTGGCAGGCCGACGAGCGCGCGGCCCGCCGCGTTGACGAACAGCACGCGCCCGTCGAGCGACGCCATCGCGATCATCTCGGTGCTGTTCTCGACCAGCGACACGAAGCGCGCGGACTTCTCCTCGGCGCGACGGCGCTCCTCGAGCTCGGCCTGGAGCGAGACCACGAGCTGGGCGTTCGCGATCGCGAGCGCCGCGTGGTCCGCGAGGCTCCGCGCGAACGCGAGGTCGGCCTCGTCGAACACGCCGCTGTCGGGCGCGTAGCGCATCAACGTGACCGCGCCGAACCGGCGGCCGCGCGCGTGAAGCGGCACGGCGAGGAAGCTGCGCGGGCGCAGCGCGCAAACGACCGCGGCGAACGGCTGCTCGGCACGTGCGGCGAGCTCGTCGGGATCGACGTGCAGCATCATGGGGTCGCCGGTGTTCGCGACGCGCGCGGCCAGCCCGACGCCGACCGCCCCGACCTCGACGCGACGGATCGCTTCGAGCAGGAGCGCGGCCGAAGCCGGATCGCGCGCGGCGGCGGTGCAGTGCTCGGCCCACGCACCCGCGTCATCGACCAGCGCGACCACGCAGCCATCGCCGATCAGCCGGACGAGCTCGTCGGCGACCGTCGCCAGGAGGCTCGGGTAGTCGGTCGTCGTCTCGGCGAACGCGCGAAACGCCTCGGACAGCGCGAACACCCGATCCACAACCTCAGGTTCGCACGGGATCGGCTACGATTTCGTTCCATGCCGCGCTTCATTGTCGTCCACCACGCGCCGGGCGTGACCCCCGAGGAGTTCCAGAAGAGCGTCCCGGCCGTGCTCGAGGGCAAGTTCGCGAAGTTCGTGCAGTGCTACGCCAACATGGTCGATGGTCTGATCATCAACCTGTACGACGGCGACGACGCCGAGGCGGTCGGTCGCGAGCTCGAGCGCATCGGGTTTCCGTACGACGAGATCAAGCCACTCCAGTTCGCCGCGTCGTTCGACGAGCTGTCTGCGATGCCGTGATGTGGTTCGACGAGCCGCCGGCGAAGCAGCCGCTGAAGGTCAACGTGTTCGCGCACGCGATGGCGCATCAGGGGATGCTCCAACAGGCGCCGCTGTTCCCGTACGTCGGCCCTGGCGACCTCGTGCCGACCGCGGCGCTGTCGCTCACGCTGCCCGACACGCCGCGCGTGCACTTCTATCACCACAACGACGTCACCGAGGTCATCCTCTGCATGGCGAGCGAGGGCGGCACGATCGCGACGGGGCAGCTCTATCTCCAGCAGGGCACCCACGGGGTGACGACGTTCCTGCGCGAGCCGACCGGCCCCGAGGCGAAGCACTACCAGCTCTCGCTGATCACCTTTCGCATGCGCGAGGTCGGGCCGCAGATGGAGGGCTTCATCCTGCGCTGCCACGGCTGCAACGCGATCGTGTTCCGCATGGATCGCGACATCTGGCAGCCCGCGTCGCGCGCGCACTATCCCGAGCTCGCGAACCTGCGGTTCTACGCCGATGCCGCCGATGCCTACAACGCGATCCCGCGAACGTGCGAGGCGTGCGCGCTGGCGCAGCTGCCGTTCCCCTCGGAGCTGATGGGCTGGCGGCGCTACGTGCAGTACGTCGAGCTCGCGAATCGCGCGCAGACCGATCTGCTCGAGGCGGGCTGATGCTGGAACGCAAGAAGACGCTGAACGTGTTCAAGGACGCCAAGCACGCGTTCGGCTCGTACGACGACTTTCCGGTCGGCCCGCCGGGTACCGATCCGATGCCGCACCTGTCGCGCAACCGCTGCGATCAGCCGTTCTTCCTGATCGCCGAGCGCGACCAGGTGCTCGTACAGATGGCCGGCCGCGCGACGCTGCGCTTCCAGGGCGCACCGGCGGTCGCGCTCGCCCCCGGCGACACCGTGTACCTGCCGGCGCGGATGCCGAGCCGGATCTTCCCCGACGGCGAGTGCGTGCAGCTCCGGCTCAAGGCCGAGCCCGGCGGCAAGGAAGCGATCGCCTGGTACTGCGAGCCGTGCGGCACGCTGCTGCACGCGATCGAGATCGCGCCGGGCGTCGTCCAGGCCGCGTACCTCGCCGGTGTGCACGCGTTCAACGCGAGCCCACGGCGCTGCCAGGACTGCGGCCTCGAGCATCCGCGGGTCGAGCTCGGCGACATCGCGTGGGACGCGGTCGCTACGGCGCTTTGCACGCCGGCGGGATGATCGCCTTCACCGCGCCGGTCTTGCGATCGAGCACGCCAACGCGGCCCGCCTCGGTGACGTAGACCAGCGTATCGCCGTGCGCCGCGAAGCCGGCCGCCGCGGCGTAGTCGCCCGCCCGCGTGAGCGGCGCGAGCTCGAACTTCATGACGCGCTTCGCGGTCGCGAGGTCGACGACGATCAACAGCGGGGCGTCGAGCTGCTTGAACGCCCACTGCGAGCCGTCGACCGGCCAGGTATCGACCGTGTTCTGCGTGAAGTCCGGGAGCGCGACCGGCCCGATCAGCTTGCCGGCGCGCGTGTAGATCCGCCCGCCATCGGAGACCGGCGACGCGTGGCCCCACACGATCAGGCGATCGTCGCCGGCGAACGTCGGCAGGTCGAGCGGCGATGGATCGCCCATGTCGGTCTTCCAGCCCTTCAGCGTCACGATCCGCTTGCCGGTCGCGCCGTCGTAGAGCCCGATCGCGGTGCCGCTGGATTCCTGGTGCGCGAGGAGCTTGCCGTCGTCGCTGACCGCGACGTCGCCGTCCTTGAACGGCGGCTTCGGGTGCACCTCGGTGCAGCTTGGCTTCGTGCTCGGCGGGCACAGCTTGACCGAGCCGTCGGGCGAGACGGTCGCGGCCGGCGGCGAGTCGGTGGCAGGGAGTGCGGGCGTGGTCGGGATCGCGGCGACGGTGCCGGCCGCGAGGTCGACCTTCCAGCACGTGCGGGCCTCGGTGGTGCAGTACGTCACCGCGTCGGGGCCGATCTTCACGTCGCCGATCGTCGCGTCGGCGGGAAGGCAGCTGGCGAGCGCGGCGTCGGCGGGCACGGCGGCGTCGGCGACGACCGGCTTCTCGGGCACCAGCTCGACCACCTTCTCCGGCTTGTCCTTCGTGTTGCAGCTCGCGAGCGCGATCACGAATCCGAGAGCCATGCGCATCGCGGCTAACTTAGCCCCGAACGGCGCCCCACGGGTGGCGCGCGACGAGATCGATCGCCCGCCGGCGCAGCTTCGGATCGAGCTCGCCGCGCGTGGCAGCCTCGAGCGCGGCGCGAAACTCCGCGACGCTGGCGAACCGATCACCGGACTCCTTGACGAGACCGAGCGCGAACACCGCGTCGACGTCCTCGTGAAGCTCGACCAGCGAGCCCGGCCGCTGCGGCATCACGTGAACGACCTGATAGATCGCGGTGTGCAGATCCTTGCCGCTGCACACCGGGCGACCGGTCAACCAGCGATACGCGATCGCCACGAGCGCGTAGACATCGGCGCGATGATCGACGCGCTCGCCGCGCGCCTGCTCGGGCGCCATGTACGCCGGCGTGCCGACGACCTTGCCCTGCGTCAGCGTGCCGGCGTGATCGTCGAGCGCGGCGACGCCGAAATCGAGGACCTTCCACGATGGCTTCGGCGTGCCGTCGGCGAGGAACAGGTTCTGCGGCTTGAGATCGCGATGCACGATGCCCTGCTGCCAGGCCTCCTCGACCGCGGCGCCGACCTGGCCGAGCATCTCGTCGAGTGCGTCGGCCGGCAAGCCGCCTCCGCGCAGGTGGTGCGCGAGATCCTGGCCGCGCAAGCGCTCCATGACGAGGTAGGGAATCTCGTCGCCGGTGCCACTCGACGCGAGCACGCGCACGACGTGCGGCGAGGTCAGCCCGCGGACCGCGCGGACCTCGCGCGTGAACCGCTCGACCGCCTGCGGGTTGCCGAGCTCGCCGGCGGGCAACAGCTTGACCGCGGCGACCGAGCCGGTGTCGACATGAAACGCCTCGTAGACCTCGCCCATCCCGCCGCGACCGATCACGTGACCGAGCCGGTAGGTGCCGAACGTGTGATCGGTGAACCGGCCGGGCGCGTCGATCGCGAGCGCGCGGTCGAGCTCCTGGCGCGCCTCGTGGAGCAGCGCCTCCTTCTGCGCCGCGGCCATCATCGCGGCCTGCATCTTGTCGAGCGCCTGGCGCGTCGCGCGGTGCGAACCGCGTCCGAGCAGGAACGCGCCGAAGAAGCCGAGCTGGACGAGCAGGTGGCCGACGACGAGCACCGCCGACGTGAGCGTCGGCCGGAACAAGCCCGGGTCGTCCATCGCGCCGAGCACGATCAGCGCCGCGAACGTGCCCTGCGCGATCGCGTTCATCAGATAGAGGACGAGCGCGGCGCGAAAGCCCTCGCGCCGACTGAAGAAGTACAGCGCGAGCGCCGGGAACAGCTGCACCGCGGAGTAGATCCCGAAGTACAGCGACGCGATCAGGATCGCCGGCGACACCGACAGCGCGAGCGCGAGCATCGTGCGGTCGTCGTAGCGCCGCGTCGCGATCCGGCGCTCGACCGCGATCCCGACGAAGATCGCCGCGACCAGCGAGACCGCGACCGCGATCCGCAGCGCGTTCGAGCCGCCGATGAACGGCAGCGCGAGCAGCGCCGCGATCGCGACCAGACGACCGACGACGATCATCGAACGCGACGTCACCAGCTCCTCCTCGCGGATCGTCGCGAGGGCGAGCTGTTGCGACACCTGCGGACCCGAAGGAGACGACGGAAGGGCCTGCCGCCGAGCGTGCGCGCTCGGTGGCAGACCCTGAACGGTCGGTTGACTGATCGTGACCGTGGATGCGTCGTCGCGCTCGGGCATCGAGGTCGTCACGTCGACGACCACGATAGCGCATCACTCCTTCGGAATGACGAGCTTGTCGACCAGCGACTTCAGCGGGGTGTTGTGGAACAGCCGGTTGAGGGTGTCGCCGATCGACTCGCCCTCGATGACGCGCTGCACCCCCCACGCCTGGGCGACCTTGACGAGCGTCTCGTCACGGCCGAGCGAGATGAGCGCCTCGCTGAAGTTGCCCGATGCCGCGGTGAACCGCGCAACCGCCGTCTCGGCCTCCGCGCGCAGGAGCTCGATGTGCTCGTCCTGCTCGCGGGCCAGGAACGCGAGCTCCTGGTCCTTCTCCTTCTTCACGCGCTCGAGGCGCATCTGCTGCTTGTAGCTGTCGACCACCTGCTCGGCCTCGATCACCTTCTTCTTCTCGTCGGTCTCCTTCAGCGAGTTCGCGATCCGCGCGAGTGCGGTCGCAAGCTCGCTCGTCGCGACCTCGCGGGCCAGCTCGTCCTGCCGCATCTTGGTCTGCGCCTTGACCTCGGCCGTCTCGCGACTGATCACCTCGCGCTGGCGGGTGACCGCCAGCTCGCGCGTCAGGTTCGAGAGGTCGATGTTCGAGCGCACGACGTCGTGCTGCTGGGCGTCGAGCAGGGCGCGGATCTTGTCGTCCTGCAGCACGACCTTCAGCACGTCGACGTCGACGATCCGCATGCCGTTCGCGGTGAACGCCATGCCGGTGCGCTTGCCCTCGCTCGACTTGCCGAGGATCGCGTCGCGCACTCGATCGGTCGAGTTCGCGTAGAGATCTTCGACCGCGAGCTTGCGCAGCTGACCCTTCAACACCGAGCGCACGTGATCGCACATCAGCTTCACGTAGTTCTCGACGGCGAACCACCGGAGCGGATCACCCTCGAAGTCCACCCGGTACGACAGCTGGATCTGCACGTGCACGTGATCCATCGTCTCGACGGTCACGAGGTCCGACACCTGGTTGTTCTCGACGCGCAGGTACGGGGTCTCGAGCAGCTTGTCGATCGACTTCGGCGTGCCGGTCGACAGCGTCAGCGCCTCGATGCCCTCGTCGTAGTCGAGGAGCAGCGTGGTCGGTCCGACCTCGACGCGGCGGCGACCGGTCTTGGCGGTGACGAGCACGGCGTAGCCGGTCCACACCGTGACCTGCGGCGCGCCCTGGTACTTGTTGTCGAGCGTCACCGTGCGCGGCTGCGTGTAGGTCGAGGCGCGCGAGAACTCGTCGGAGATCAGCGCCTGATCGCCGCTCACGCGACTCGCCTCCATCACCATGCCCGGCGTGCCCGGCTTCTGCACCCGCTTGCCACCGCGCTCGATGTCACCCTCCGACAAGACGCCATGGCGCGTCGTCGGCACGTTATGGATCAACGTGCGCACGCTCTGGTTGTAGCCGAGCGCCTCGGTGTTACCCGGGTACCACAGCGCGCACTCGCGATCCGACAGCACGCGGCGCACGATCACCTCGGAGCGCGGGTCCGGCAGCAACATCGCCGGGCCACGCACCGTGCGGATCGCACCGGTGAGGCGGTTCATCACGTAGCGCGCCTCGCCGGCCGGGATGGCCGTCGCGAAGTGCTTCGCCTTGCCGTCGTACTTGATCGCCGAGTGCTCCTCGCGCGGAAAGTAGATCGCGGTGTCCTTGCCGGTGATGAACAGCTCGTCACCGGCGCGATGCACCGCACCGTTCTCGGTGTAGTCCGCGATCACCTTGATGTGGAGCCCCTGGATCTCGTTGAGCTCGACCGCGCGGAACTTCTTGCTCGCGCGACCACCGTCGTCACGCGCCTCGACGAACCGCTCCGTCGGCAACGGGAACACGACCTGCGGGCCGATCTCGTAGCGCTTCTTGCCGTTCTCGTCGACGAGGATCGCGTACTCGAGGCGCTCGAGCGTCAGCGCCTCGCGGGCGTACGCATCGCCGTCGCGCACGACCTCGATGCCGGTCGGCGGGATGTAGAACGACACCTCGGTGCCGCGGATGATCAGCTGCTTGCCGACGATGAGATCCGGCGGCGGCGTCGCGACGGACGCGACCTCGGCGTCGGTGCCGGCCGGCTTGACGACGGCCTTGCTCCAGTTCTTGCGCGCCTCGTCCTCGTTGTAGACGCGGACGAGCAGGTACTGGTTCGAGCGCAGGTGGTGGCCCTCGACGACCTCGGCCGCCTGGCCCGGCCACAGCGCGAACGTCGCCGGGCCCGGCACGATGATCGTGCGACCGATCTCGAGCTCGGCGCTCGGCTGCGCGCTGCCCTCGTCCGGGTGCTTGTTGGCCTTCGCCGGGTTGCGCAGGATGATGTAGAAGCCCTCGGCGGCGATCGGAGAGATCCGCATCGCCTCCTCGAGTGCATTGACGCCGCGGAACGTGTTCGACGCCGCGTCGTAGGTGACGGACCGCTCCTGGGCCGTCGGGTTGATCACCGTCGGACCGCTGTACGTCTTGACGACACCCTTGGTGACGTCCTGCATGTACGCGTAGCTGCCCGGCGGCAACACGAGGTCGCGCTTCTGGATCTCGCTCATGATGTTGCTCGCTCCCTTCATCTCGAAGGGGCCGATTTGCAGGACCGAGTCCAGCGATCAGTCCATGCAGATCCAACTAGTTACGTATAGTAAGATTATCGCAACGGATACGCATTGATACGTTCAGAGTGTCGACGGGCGTAGCCGTTCGAGCCCGACCCGCTCGTCCCAAGCGGCACTCCAGCCGGTGTACGTGATCGCGTAGCGCTTGCGCGGCAGCACCTTCGTGATCGATCCGGCGAACCACTCGTCACCGTATGCGATGTCGACCTTGTCGCCGACCGCGTACCTGTCGGGAGTCTTCGCGGTCACGCGCGGTCGCAGCCGCTCGCGCGCGACATTTTCGGCCCAGTCCCAGCCGACGTACGAGACGCGATAGCCCACGGCGGTCTTCGCCTTGACGAACCCGGGGTACCACAACCACGCGTAGAGGACGGAGATGGCGTCTCCGACCTTGTAGCCTGGCTGCTTCGGCTTCGGCTTCGGCTTGTCGATCGCGCGCACCAGCTGGGCCGTGGTCGCCGGCGCTCTCCAGGTCGGCTTCCGCGCGTCGACCGTCCAGTCGATCCGGTTCGGCCGCTTCACGGCCTCGACCAGCGATGCCCACAGCTCCTTGCCGCGCATCGCGAAGTCGCCACCGCGCGCCTCGCCGACGATCCGTGCGGTCCCGACGTCGAACATCAGGCCGGCATCGCCGACCTGCCACCACTCGGCGCGGATCCCGCGGCCGCGCCGGATCGCGTAGCGCGCCGTGCGGCCGAGCAGCGTGTCGATCTTCGGGTGCGCGCGCGCGCCGCCGAGAAACGCGTGCAGCAGCGCGGCGCGGCCGCGATCGCGGGCGTCGAGCTCGCTCCAGCGCGCGCGCTCCTGGTTCCGGTGAAATCGCGGCTTCACGGCGCCTTGGGCCGCGTGATCATCACGTGGCTGTGGTTGCCGAGATCGAGATAGCCGAACCGGAACGGCATCCGATCCTTGGGCTTCTTCCACTTCTTGCGCGAGCTGACGTCGCCGCGCTGGCCGACCATGCTCGGCAGCACGGGACCGTCGAACTGGCCGTACGCGTCCTGCTCCATACCGGCGGGCTCGGCGAAGTTCGGCGCGATGCCGGTCGAGTCCGCGACCATCCACGCGAGGTGATCGAGCAGGTACTTGCGGAACGTCGAGAAGTCGTCGAGCCACAGGAGGTAGCTGCCGCCCTTCACGCACACCGCGACCTTGCCCTTGGCGGCGAGGTACGCGAGCACGCCGGGCTGCTTCGCGAGCGCCTGGTTCGACAGGTTCCACGCGATGTGGCGATGCACGCGCACGGTGGTCTCGCCGATCTTGCGGTACTTGACCTCGACGTTCTGGAACGCCTGCGAGAACGCCGGAGCCTTCCAGCTCCCGCTCAGCGACTTGCCGGGCTTCGGATCGATCTCGTCGGTCTCGTAGTAGTGGACCGCGCCGGTGTCGTCGAGCGCGAAGAACCGGACCGCGACCGGCTCGTAGCCGCCGGTCGACAATCCGAGCAGGTGCGACGACAGCTGCGCGGCGACCGAGCTGCGCTGCTCGTCGGACAGGTTGACGCTGAGGTTCGAGCCGACCCAGATCAGCATGCCGATGTCGCGGCGGAACGTTGCGAGGTTCCGGTCCAGCTCCTCGGGTGCGAGCGCGGGCAGCTTGCGCGGGTCGCCGGCGAGCTCGAGCGACAGGGTCGTGATGTCGGTCGCGTCGGGGAACGCGACCAGCGCGGACACCAGGTCGCCACCGCCGAACGCGTACACCACGGTCGTCGGGAGATCCTTGGGCTCGTGCGCGACGAACCACGCGCGCGCGACGTCGAAGTACTCCTTCCGGAACTTGTCCATGAATGGCGCGAGCGTCTTGCAGTGGCCGTCGATCACCTTCTGCAGCTTCGCCGCGCGATCGGCATCGCCGTGCGCGAGCACGTCGGGGATCGGGGTGTCGAGGTGGCCGCACGCGACGACGCGATACAGGAGCTGCACGTCGTCGATGAAGTCGTGCCCGGGTTCCTTCGCGGCGACGATGGCGGCCGGCGGGGCATCGGCGACCGGTGCGACCGCCGCATCGGCCGGGGCTTGCACCACGACCGGCGCGATCGGTGCCGCGACATCGGCGGGAGGCTTGGCGTGATCGCTACAACCGATCGCGAGGGCGGCGATCACGAGCGCCGCCTGATTCATCGCCGACCTCGGGCCGCGGTCACGACCGCGAGCGGATCGGCCCGGTGGGCCACCCACCAGGCCTCCCACGCCGCGAGCGTGGCGGCGTCTCGCGCCTCGTTCGCGGCGAAGTCGGGCTTCTTCATGCCACCGATGTGCGAGAACTCGCCGAGCTTCTGCTCGCCGCTGATCGCGCGGAGGATGCCCACCGCGCCCATGCGTCCCTCGACCCGCGGGCCATCGCCTTCGCTGAGATCGTAGAGCGCGGTCTCGTCGTGCAATCGCGCGATCGAGACCGTCAACGCCTGGACGAGCTGGGCATCCGAGCACCCCGTGATCGCAGCGTCCGACTCGAGGAATTCGGCGGCCGCATGGACCTTCGGCGCGAGCTCCATGGGCGGCGCGCTCCACAGCGCGAGCGCGTCGGTGCACGCCGGGGTCGCCGGCACCGGTCGGTTGGCGTGGCAGCCGAGGAGGGCCGCGATCACGACGGCGGCCCTCACAGGAGCTCGATCCTCATCCAGAACGTGCGGGCCTCGCCGGCCGGGACCCACGCGCGGCGATCGGTGTTGATCGTTCCGGCGGGCCCGAAGAACGGCTCGAGACAGATGAACGGCTTTCCGGGCTGCGACCAGAACTGCAGGTGCCGCATCTCCGGCGAGAAGCACAGCTCGAGCGCGCCGACTTGCGGGATCGCGAAGCGCGCGCGTCCGGTCGGCGGCGCGACGACGCCGAAGTCGAACTCGCGGTCGTCGCCGAGTCGGTCCGGCGTGAACCCGGCGACGTCACCGGTCACCGCGCTCTTGTCGGCCGCCGCGCAGCCGAAGTACGGATGCCAGCCCGGCGACACCGGCACCGGCTGATCGCCGGCGACGATCGCGAGCTCGATCTGGATCCCGCGCGGCACGATCATCACGGTCTGCTCGGCGACGAACTCGTACGGATACTGCGCGCGGGTCTCGGCATCGGCGGCGAGCGCCATGCGCACCGACGACGCGCGCTGATCGACGACGCGCCACGCGCGGTTGCGACCGAAGCCATGCTGCTTCATCTTCGTGCCGGTCAGCGCCAGCGTCTCGTCGGCGAGCTTGCCGGCGAACGGAAACAGGACCGGGATGCCGCCGCGCACGTTCTTCGTCGGATCGTCGAGCGTCGCGCGGTCGAGGTAGAGCACCGGCTTCCCAGCGACGGTCAACCCCGCGACGATCGCGCCGCGGTCCGGCACGACCTCGACGACGACATCTCCTGATTCGAGCCTCATGCGAGCCACGATATCAGGCGCGTGACCGATCGATCAGGTCTTGCAGGACATGCCGGCGGGCGGCAGCTTGCAGGTGCCGTTGGTGCACGTGAGGTTGCCGAGGCAGCTCGCCTGAGCACCGACCACGCAGGCATCTCCGGCGCCCGGTCGCGCGACGCACACCGCACTCTCGCAGGTCGCGAACCCGACGCAGGCGCCATCCGGACACGCCTCGCCCACCGTCGGTAGGCGGGTGCACTTCATCGCCGCGTTGCAGTAGTCGCGACCATCGGCGCAGCTGATGCCCGCGTCCTGCATGCATGCCTCGCCGGTCGCCGCCGCCTTCTTGCACGTGCCGGAGGAGCCCGAGCCGGAGCCCGAGGTGTCGCAGTACAGCGGGTTCGCGCACGCGTCGAACACGTCGCACGCGGTGCCGGCGCCGGTGACGAGCGCGGTGCAGGTGCCGCTCTGGGTACCGCTCGCGATCTTGCAGTACGCGGTCTGGTTGGCGCACACCTTGGTGTTGCCATCGCACGCCCCGCCGATCGCGACGACCGTCGGCTGCGGCACGTCGGCGCTGCACGTGCCGGCGCAACAAGCCGTGTTGCGATTGCAGGCCGTGTCGGTCTGCGTGCACACGGCATGACCGGCGCACTCCTGGTTGATCTCGCAGGCCCCGCCGGTCGCGACGGTGCCGGTGAACACGCCGTCGCACGCGCTGACGTCGGGCGCGGTGTGGAGGCCGGCGAACGTGCAGCTCGACTTGAACTCGCCGAGGCACGCCGCGGCCGCGCCGGCGTCGTACTTGATGACGCCGGCATCGACGTCGGCGAACAAGGTGAGCGATTCGTTGTCGGTCGCGCCGGTGTGCGAGGCCTGACAGGTGGCGGTATCGGGGTCGTTGGCGCACGCGACGTCGCGATTGCAGCGCGCGTCGAGGATGTCGCCGGGCAAATCTTTGATCGCGATCGGGTCGTCACCACAACCGGCCACCACGACACCCAGGAGAAGCAAGGATCGGATATTTCGCATTGACGCGATCGTATCCGCATTTGCCTGGTCAGCGGGTGTGCGTGACTTTGGTCAAGTGAAGCGGCAAGTCCGCGTCGAGCCCGCGGCACGTCGCGAGCGACGGGAGCGCGAGATACGCGGCCTGGAGGTGGACGAGCGGCGCGAGGATCGCGGGCACGTCGAGGGTCGGGAGCGTCACGGCACCGTCGACGTCGAGCGTCGAGATCACGCCGGCCCCGAGCGCGACGAGCCGCGCGAGCGTGGCGCGCATCGACGCCTCCGTCGGATCGCCGGCGTGTCCGAGCGCGACGATCGGGAACCCGGGCCCGACGAGGGCGAGCGGACCGTGCAGCACCTCGGCGGTACTGAACGCCTCGGCATGGAGCCGGCAGGTCTCCTTGAGCTTGAGCGCGAGCTCCTGCGCGGCACCCAGCCCGAGGCCGCGCCCGAGCACGTAGAGATCGTGCGCGCCGGCGAGCGCGGCGAACGCGGGAGCCCAGTCGAGCGCGCGCGCGGCCTCGAGCGCATCGGGCAGCTGGGCGACCGCCGCGTGGAGCTCGGGCGCCTGGCTCCACGCGGCGGCGAGCTGGACGAACGCGAGCCCGGCGAGCAGCACCGACTTGGTCGCGGCGATCGCGAGCTCGGGCCCGGCACACAGCGGCACCACGACGTCGCAGCGGTCGGCGAGCGGCGCGGTCGGATCGTTGAGGAGGCCGACGACGAGCGCCCCGGCGCGTCGCGCGGTGTCGGTGAGCTCGAGGAGATCGGGGCTGCGGCCACTCTGCGAGACCGCGATGAACAGCGCGCCGGCGAGGCCGCGCGGCGTGCGGTCGTACAGCGACGCGACGCTCGGGCCGACCGAGGCGACGATCCGATCGACGGTGGTCTCGAGGACGTACTTGCCGTAGGTCGCGGCGTGATCGGAGCTGCCGCGCGCACACGTCACCACGAACGGCGGCGGCGTCGCGCGCAGCCGGTGCCCGAGCTCGGCGAGCGGGGCGGCGCAGGTCGCGATCTGGCGGCGCGCGCCGGCAGCGGCCTCGCGCGCCTCGCGCTCGAGCTGCGACGTCATCGCGGGAGGCGCCGCGTCAGGAAGTGGATCGTCGAGGGCGCCGTGCGCCGCGACGGCAGCGCGCTGGTCGGTCGCTCCGGCGTGCCGGTCGCGAGGCCCTCGGTTGTTGGCCACGCCGGCGTCTCGCCGAACGCGAGGACGTGCAGCCCGCTCTGCCACGCGGCGATCACGTGCGTGTGACCGGCGGCGCGGCAGCCGAGGAAGCGTGTCCACGCGACGGCGAACGCCTGGCCGTCGCGCGCGCCGAACGTCTCGCACGTTCGCCACCACCACAGCGCGTCGGGGCCGACGAGTCGCGCGCGCACCGCGACGAGCGCGGCGTGCAGCGGATGGCCCGGCCTCGTGGCGGCGACGTCGAGCACGTCCGCGCCGATCAGCGCCGAGCCCCACTTGCCGTGACCCCAGAACTGGATCTCGCCGATCTCGTGGTCGGGCGCGACGGTCGCGAGCCACGCGAGCGCCTCGGCCCAGCTGCGCGCGCCGAAGGCGGCGTCGATCGCGAACAGCCCGCGATACAGGATCGCGCCGCTGCGCCACGCGAGCGACAGCGGATCGCGCCGCGTCGCATCGTAGATCAGCAGGCGGCGCGGGCTAGCCATGGACGTGCGTTCCGAGGTCGCGCATCCACGCGGTCTCCTCGTCGGTGAGCGGGCCGCGCTCGATCGCGGCGAGGTTCTCGTCGAGCTGCTGGGTCGAGGCCGGCCCGGTGAGACAGACGTCGACGTGCGGGCTCGACAGGCAGAACCGGTAGCAGTCGCCGGCGGTCGCGAGCTTGCCCTCCCAGCCCTTGGGGCGCTGCAGCATCTTGCGCCAGCTGGTCGCGGTGTACGCGACGACATGCGGCTGTCGCCTGGCGAGGTGCGGGAAGATGTCGCGCTCGGCGCCGGGGTGCGCGGCGTTGTAGCGGATCATCAGGAGATCGAGCGGCGAGTCGTCGGCCAGCTTGCCGGCGCGCACGCGATCGTGGATCGACACGCCGAGCGCCCGCACCTTGCCGGACTCCTTCAGGTGGCGGAGCTCCTTCATCGTCGACTCGGTCCACGCCGAGCCGACCCCGAGCCACATCAGCTGGAAGATATCGAGGTAGTCGACGCCGAGCTTCTTCAGCTTGCGCTCGGCGCCGCGCCGCACGGAACCACCGAAGTAGCCGACCAGCGGGCCGGCCGCGACCACGAGCTTGTCGCGATCGCGGCGCAGCGCGTCGCGCAGCGGGCGTGCGAGCGGCCCGCGCGACGTGAAGTAGATGTAGTTCATGCCGCGGTCGAGGGCGGCCCTCACGCCCGCCTCGTCGATCCCGTAGTTGGCCGCCAGTCCCAATCGAAACACGCGCTTCCCGACCAGCCGGAGATCGCGATGAGTGAAATCCACATCCCATCGTAGCCCGGTCCTCGGTAGGATGCGTCCGTGGAAGTCGTACGCGGCACGATGGCCGACCGCCCGTGGGGCGCCACGCTCGCAGCCCTTCACCGGCGACGCCACACCGGCACGCTCACCCTCATGGGTGAGAACGCCGGCATGTTCGTGCTCGCGCTGCGCGACGGCGCGGTGGTCGCCGCGACCTCGCCGGTGCCGGCCGACTCGGCGGATCGGATCGCCAGCGCGATCGAGTTCAGCGATCCGCTCGAGCTCGCGATCGTCACGCGACGCACGGCGCGCACGTTCGCGGTGGAGGCCGGCACGTTCGTCGTGACCGACGACGTTCCCGTGGAGACCGACTGCGCGCTCGACCTGCGCGAGGGGATCTATCAGGGCGCGTTGACCCGGATGTCGGATCGCCGGATCGCCGACGAGCTCGCGGCGTTCGGCGCGCGCTTCGAGCTCCGCGGGGTGGTCGACGCCGAGGCGTTCGGATTCGGCGACACCGATGACCTGTTCACCGTGCTGCGCGTGCCGCAGAGCATCCGCGAGCTCGAGCCGCGCTTCATCCACCTCGGGGTGCGTCGGCTGCACGCGATCGCGTATTCGCTGCTGTGCTACGGCGTGTGCGGCGCGACCGAGGCGCCCGCGCTGATCGGCGAGGCGAACCCGAGTCTCGGTCGCTCCAACACGATGCGCGTCGCGGTGCGCGCGCCGACGAGCCCACCACCGACTACCGAGGAGCGCGCGCCGACGCGGCCGACACGACCGATCACGCTGCGGGCGACCGCCGACGAACGGCTCGCGAGCGGCACGCTGCCGCCGAGGACAGTCACGCCGCGCGCGACCGGCACGGTGCCACCTCGCACGCTCACGCCGTCGATCCCGCGCACCGCGACGCCGATCGTCGGGCGCAGCCCGTCGCCGCAGCGGCCGATCGACGACGCCGCGGTCGCCGCCGCGGCATTTCAGGCCGGGCTCGCATCGCTGCGCAGCGAGAACTTCGATCAGGCCGTCGTCCAGCTGACGCGGGCGACCATGCTCGCGCCCGCGCAGCTCGAGTATCCCGCGACGCTCGCGTGGGCGAAGTTCTGCGCGGCCGCCGACAAGCCGAGCGTCGCGACCGAGACCCGACTCCTGCTCAGCTCGATCGCGTCGCGCGAACCCAAGGTCGCGCGGTTCTATCTCGGACGCATGGAGCGCGCGCTCGGTCGCGATCGCGAGGCGCTCGCTCACTTTCGCGACGTGCTGAGCAATCAGCCGACCCACGCCGACGCTGCCGCCGAGATCCGGGCGATCGAGGAACGGATGCCGCAGAAGCGTTGACGCTGTACATCGCGTCAGCCGGCTCACAGACCTTGCATTCCGGTTTTCTCGACACTTGCTTCACAATTGATCTGGATGTCGACGCCACGAAGCCTGGCGTTTGCCCCGGCTCTGCCCGAGCAGCACTTCACCGGCAGTGGTCGGTTCGAGCTGCGCCGCGTCCTTGGCGAAGGCTCGATGGGCATCGTCTACGAGGCGTTCGACCACGAGCGCAACATGGTCGTCGCGTTGAAGACGGTGCGGCGGCTCGATGCCCAGGCGCTGTACCGGCTGAAGACCGAGTTCCGCGTTCGCGTCGATCTCGAGCACCGCAACCTCGTGCGGCTCGGCGAGTTGCTGCACGACGACGGCGACTGGTTCTTCACGATGGAGCTCGTCGAGGGGTGGCCGTTCCTCGAATGGGTGCGCGCCGGCTCCGGCGACGCCGAGGATCACGGCACGCCCGACAGTCGCCTGCGCGACGCGATCCGCCAGCTGTCGGCGGGCCTCGAGGTCCTGCATCGCGCCGGCAACGTGCACCGCGATCTCAAGCCGTCGAACATCCTCGTCACGCGCAAGGGCCGCGTCGTCGTGCTCGACTTCGGGCTCGTCGGCGAGGCCGCGCCGGACCGCCGGAGCGCGGGGCTCGACGTCGTCGGCACCGCCGCGTACATGGCGCCCGAACAGGCGCGATCGTCGTCGGTCGGGCCGCCCGCCGACCTCTACTCGATGGGCGTCATGATGTACGAGGCGATCGGTGGTCGCCTGCCGTTCGATGGCCAACCGCTCGAGATCCTGACGCGCAAGCAGAACGAGGATCCGTTGCCGCCGCTCGTCGGCGTCGCGCCGACCGAGCTGTCGACGCTGTGCATGGAGTTGCTGCGCCGCCGCCCGCAGGATCGACCGACCACGACGGCGATCATCGCGCGGCTCTCGCAGCGCGCGGTCACCGAGTCGGAGAAGCCGCCGCCGTTCGTCGGTCGGTCACCCGAGCTCGCGCGCCTCGATGCCGCGCTCGATCAGGTCACCAACGGGCAGGCGAGCACGGTGTTCGTCGAGGGCGAGTCCGGCATCGGCAAGACCGCGCTCGTCCGCAGCTTCGTCGATCGCGTTCACGAGCAACGCCCCGGCGTGCTCGCACTCTACGGTCGCTGCTACGAGCGCGAGTCGGTGCCGTTCAAGGGCCTCGACAACGTGGTCGACGCGCTCGCGCACGACCTCATGCGCCGCCACCCGGTCGACGTCGCGCTTCACATGAGCAACGACATCGACGCGCTCGCCCGCGTGTTCCCGGTGCTGCGTCGCGTGCCAGCGATCGCCCGGCTCACGGTGCCGCGCCCGGCATCGCCCGTCGAGCTGCGGGCGCGCGCGTTTCGCGGGCTGCGCGCGCTGCTCGCGTCGCTCGCGACCACGCAGACGATCGTCGTCGTGATCGACGACCTCCAGTGGGCCGACTCCGACTCGATCGCGTTGCTCCGCGAGATCCTGCACCCGCCGAACGCGCCGCGGATCCTGCTCATCATCACGCGCCGGGGCGATGCCGGCCCGCGGCCCGAGCTGCCGGGCTCGGTCGAGGCGATCCCGATCGGCCGCCTGTCGGTGGAGGAGGGCCGCGAGCTGATCAACCTGCTGACGCCGGGTCGCTCGGATGCCGACGCGCTGGTCGCCGACGCCGACGGCCACCCGATGTTCATGCACGAGCTCGTGCGCCACTCGGGCACGCCGCTCGCGGCCTCGCGGTTCGACAACGCGCTGTGGGCGCGCATCACGCGCATGGAGCACCGCGCGCGTCGCGTGCTCGAGCTGATCTCGGTCGCCGGCGCGCCGTTGCCGCAGGGCGTGATCGGGCAGGCCCTCGAGCTTTCGCCGCGCCGGCTCACCAAGGTGCTCGACACGCTGCGCTCGACGTCGCTCGTGCGCACCGGCGGTACGCGCAGCAACGATCCGGTCGAGCCGTACCACGACCGCGTCCGCGAGGCGGTGGTCGCGCGCGTGCCCGAGCCACGCCGCCGCCGCTATCACCAGCGACTCGCGACCGTGTTGCTCAGCAGCACGAGCTCGAACAAGGATCCGCTCACGATCGTCCGCCACGTCGAGGCGGCCGGCGATGCGAACCACGCCGGCGAGCTCGCGATCCAGGCCGCGCGGCGGGCCGAGGAGGCGCTCGCGTTCGAGCTCGTCGCCGCGTTGCTCGAGGTCGCGCTCCGGCTGGCGACGCTCGACGCCGAGACCCGACGCGAGCTGCTGCTGCGGCGCGCGCAGGCCCTCAGCTACGCCGGTCGCGGCCCCGAGTCGGCCACCGCGTTCCTCGCCGCGGCCGCGGGCGCCGACGGCGAGACCGGCTTTCAGTGCCGGCGCAAGGCGGCCCACGAGCTGCTCGTCAGCGGGCACATCCACGATGGCCTCGCGCTCCTCCGCTCGGTGCTCGCCGAGATCGGCGAGGATCTCCCTCGCTCGACCGGCGCGGCGAAGCGCCAGCTGGTGTGGCGCTGGATCAAGATCGCCATCCGCGGCACGCGGTTCCAGACCCGCACGCTCGATGTCAAGGCGAGCATGGACGAGCTCCGGCTCGACGTGATGCGCAGCGCGTCGCTCGGGCTGTCGATGGTCGACGTGCTGCCGGGCGCGGCGTTCCAGGCGGGCGCGGTGCTCGTCGCGCTCCGGCTCGGTGATCGCCATCGCGTCGCGTACGCGCTGTGCTTCCACGCGATGTACGTCGCGGCGAGCGGGACCCGCGTGCGCGCGGCACGGGCGTTCGTCGCGCAGGCGCGCGGCCTCGCGCACGAGCTCGACAACCCGCTGCTGCTCGGCTGGACGCGCGCGGGCGAGGGCATCATCGAGTTCTTCGCCGGCCACTACGTCGCCGCGCTCGCGACGCTCGACGAGGCCGAGACGTACCTCAGCGAGCAGACCGTGGGCAGCTCCGCAGAGCTCAACCACATCCGCAACTTCATGATGTTCGCGTTGCGGCGCATGGGGAACTACGACGAGCTGCGCGCTCGCCTGGTCGACTACGTGCGCGACGCGAACCGCCGCGGCGATCGCTACGCCGCGACCTCGTTCGTGTGGTCGTCGAACGTGGTCTGGCTCGTGGCCGACGATGTCGCGCGCGCGCGCAGCGATCTCGCGTCGGTCGTGTGGTCGCGTATCGAGGACGGTCTCCACCTGCAGCACTGGTTCCACGTTCGCGCGCAGGCCGAGCTCGCGATGTACGAGGACGATCGTGCGCGGATCGAGGAGCTCGTTCCCCAGCTGCGCGCGTTCCTCGGGCCCGCGTTCGCGCACGTCGAGGCGGTCGCGACCGAGACGCGATTCCAGCTCGGTCGCGTCGCGATCCGCAACGGCGATGCCGCGCTCGCGCGCAAAGAGGTCGCCGCGCTGGCTCACCTGAAGGTGGGCTACGTCCGCGCGTTCGTGAGGCTGATCCACGCCGCGGCGTTCGTGCTCGAGGGCCGGACCCGCGACGCGCGCGAGGCGCTCGCCGGCGCGATCGCCGACGCCGAGAGCACGCAGATGACGACGCTCGTCGCGCAGGCTCGCCGCCGGTTTGCCGAGCTCGGCGGCGATGTCCAGGAGATCGCCGCCGCCGATGCCGTGCTGTCGGCGCGCGGCATCGTCGATCCCGATCGCTTCCTGCGGATCTTCGCGACCTGGCCGACTATGGCTTCGTCGTGATCGGTACGACCGCGGCGCTCGGCTTCGATAGCCGGCCGAACTGATCGACGTACACGAACGTCATCGTCTCGCCGAGGCGCGGCACGTCGAGGCCGCTCGGGTTGAACCCGCAGTGGCCCGGATCGGCGTACGTGACGATCGCCCTGGCGGCGCGATCGTCGATCGCGGCGAACTCGATCGCGAGCGACTTCTTGTCGCGCACGACGTAGCCGATGATCGCGACCGCGCGGTCGGGGATCTTGGCCGACAGCGCGGCGGTGACGGTCCGGCCGTCACCCCAGCGACTCGGGCGGCCCGTGATCGCCAGCGAGCTGACTGCGGGCGCGTCGAGCGCGAACGCGGCAGGCCTGGGATCGCGCTTGAACTTCGCGATCGACTTGCCCTTGGCATCCGCGATCGCGAGGTCGGCGGCGAGCGGCGTCTTCGGGCGGTGGACGACGAGCGACGGCGCGAGCGTCTCGGCGACCATCGGGGTCGAGAACGTCCACTTCGGGTGCGCCGGATCGTCGTTCGGCTCGCCGTTCACGATCTGCTTCCAGCCGACGAGCACGCCGCCGTCGGGTGGCAACGCCGCGGTGGTCGGGGTCAGCAGGGCGGCGCCGAGGTCGACGCGCATGCAGTCGGCGTCGGCAGTGGGGACCGCGAGGGTGAGACCAACGACGGCGAGGAGCTTCACGCCGCGATCATGACGCGACGGGAGCCCGCGGTCGATGACTGTCGTACAGGGCATCGCGCCAGGCGACCAGGTCGGCAAACTCGCGGGCGCGCGCCGGATTGGTGAAGCTGCGCCGGCTGGCGCGTCCGCGAAAGCCGGAGGCGACACGAACGCGAGCACCTGTGCGGCCGCGATGTCGGCGAAGCTCAGCGCGCCGAGCAGCGTCGGGCGGGTGGCCGCGGCGCGCAGCTCGGCGAGGGCGGCATCGAGCACGCGCCGCGATCGGCGCCGTACTTGCGCAGCGTGCGGCGGACGCCGGCGGCAGCGATCCGCGGCCCGATCGCCGAGGCGCGAAGCCGGCGGGGGACCATCTCTCGCAGCGCATCGTCTTCGTCGAGCACCCGCTGCAACGAGGTCGCGCGACCCGCCGCGATGGCCGTCGATCCCGTGCGCGATCGCGGCAGCGTGCTCGGGTGGAAACAGGCGCGGCCCATCGCCGCGGGTGTCGGCGAAGCGCGCGATGTCGGCGGAGTCGGCGTGGACCGTGCCTCGGTCGTCGGTGAACACCGGCACGGTCACCGGGCCGGTCCACCGCCGCGTCTTCCAGCGCAGGGCGGGCTCGCCGATCAGCGGCTGATACAGGCGGAAGCGAAACGCGACGTGGCGAACCTCGAGGCCAAGCGCGCCTTCTCGGACCACGGCGAGTACGGCAGGCCGAGGAGCTCCATGGCGTCTTCTTACCAGCTCGGGCATGCTGCCGCGCATGCGGCTAGGGATCGATTTCGGCACCACGCGGACCGTGGTCGCCGCGGTGGACGATGGGAGGCATCCGCTCGTCGCGTTCGACGACGGCGGTGAGTTTCGCGAATACATCCCGGGTGCCGCGGCGATGCGCGACGGCGAGTTGCTCGTCGGGTGGGCCGCGTCGCGCGCGATCACCGACGGCAGCGCGACGCACGCGATCCGCTCGATCAAGCGCGTGCTCGGCACGCTCGCGCCCGACGCGCCGGTCGCCGAGCTGCCGGGGCTGACCGCGCTCGAGCTCCTGACCGCGTTCCTGCGCGACCTGCGGGGGGCGCTCGTCGAGCGCTCGAACCTCGATCTCGACGACGACGAGCCTCTCGAGGCGATGGTCGCGGTGCCGGCCAGCGCACCGTCGCGCCAGCGCTGGCTGACGCTCGAGGCGTTCCGGCGCGCCGGGTTCGCGCCACTCGGCATGCTCAACGAGCCGACCGCGGCGGCCGTCGAGTTCGCGCACCGCCACCTCGGCGAGGCCGGGCGCGCGACGTCGAAGAGCCCGAAGCGCTACGTCGTGGTCTACGACCTCGGCGGCGGCACGTTCGACACCTCGGCGGTCTCGCTCGAGGGCCGGCGGTTCGAGCTGATCGCGTCGGAGGGTCTCGCGCAGCTCGGCGGCGACGACTTCGACCAGCTCGTCCTCGAGGTCGCGGGCGTGCCGGCGACGCCGAGCGCCCTCGAGCGCGCCCGCGAGGCCAAGGAGTCCTTGCGGCCGACGACGCGCAAGCTGCTCCTCGATCTCGGAGGCGGCGCCGAGCCGATCTCGATCGACGTCGCCGAGCTCTACACCCGCGCCCAGCCGCTGATCGATCAGACGCTCGTGCAGCTCGACCTGCTGTTCGATCGGCTGCGCGAGCGCGGCATCGATCCCGAGGACGCCCGCGAGCTCGGCGGCATCTATCTCGTCGGCGGGGGCGCCGCGTTTCCCGCGGTCGCGCGGACGCTGCGCGCGCGGTTCGCCAAGAAGCTGCAGCTCGCCCCGCAGCCGTTCGCGTCGCCCGCGATCGGCCTCGCGATCGCGGCCGATCCGACCGCCCACGTGCTGATCCGCGAGGCGATCACGCGCCACTTCGGCGTGTGGCGCGAGGGTGCCGCCGGCACCGACAAGATCTTCGACTCGATCATCGGCAAGAACAGCACCGGCGACATCGTCCGGCGGCGCTATCGCCCGACGCACGCCGTCGGTCACCTGCGCTTCCTCGAGTGCGGTGCGCTCGATGCCGGCGGCCAGCCGGTCCAGGACCTCGTCCCGTGTACCGACGTCTACTTTCCGTACGACCCGGCGCTCGCCGACTCCGACGAGCTCGCCGCGGTGCCGAACCTGCGTCGCACGGACCTCATGACCAACGAGATCGCCGAGACCTATACCTACGCGGCCGACGGCACGATCTCGGTTCACATCGAGAATGTCTCGCGCGGGTACGGGCGCACGTTCACGCTCGGCGCACTGCCGCGGTAGGCTGCCGCATGTTCCGAATCGCCAGCCTCCTCGCACTCGTCGCGTGCTCGTCGGGCCCCAAGTCCGAGCCCGCGCCGATGCCCGCTCCCACGCCAGATCCGACGCCGACGCCGACGCCGACGCCGACGCCGACGCCGACACCGACGCCGACGCCGACGCCGACGCCGACGCCGACCCCAACACCGACCCCAACACCGACCCCAACACCGACCCCGACGCCCGCGCCGGGCATCGGGGAGAAGTGTGGCGCTGGCGACGCGTGTGCCGCCCCCGCGACCTGCGTGACCTACTACGGCATCGCGGGCCCGAACGGCCCGGCGTTCAAGAGCTGCGAGATCAAGTGCACGCCGAAGGGCAAGGAGTGCCCGACCGGCAAGACGTGCCGCACGATCGCCGACGGCCCCGGCAGCGTCTGTCGTTGAGTCAGACGAGTCAGGCGCTCGCGGCGAGCTGCTCGAGCAGCTTCTTGCAGTCGGCGTAGACCTCGGGCATGTCGCGCGGCTCGTCGAGCACCGCGACGAGCTCGGTGGCGTCGAGCAGCCGCGCGGCCTGGCACCAGCCCGGCGGCAGGTCGCCCCCGGCGGCGCGATAGCCGCGCTCGAACTCGGCGCGAAACGTCGCGTCGTGGCGGCGGCCGTAGCGGAACAAGCTGCCGATGTCCGCGAGCGGCGAGCTGGTCGACGTCGCCTCCCAGTCGATCACGCCGCTGATCTGCCAGCGGTTGTCGGCGCGCGCCGCGAGGATGTTGCGATGGTTGAGATCGCCGTGCGACAGGCACACCGCGCCGAACGCCATCTCGGGCTCGGCGGCCTCGAGCATGCGGCGGACGCGATCGCAGAGCGCGACGCCGATCCGCTCCGCGGCGCGACCACCGGCGAGCTGGGTGTACGCGCGATCGAGGATCGGCGTCAGCTCGTAGGGCGCCTCGGCATCGGTGCGCGCGAGGTTCGCGAGCACGCCACCGAGCGGCTCGGCGAGCGCCGCGAACGCGTCCTTGTGGCCGCCGGTCCGCAGCTGGTGCAGCGTGACGCCGACGATCCAGCGGTAGACGATGACCTGCCGTGCCTCGTCGACGTGGACGATCTCGGGGACCGGGATGGTGCCGTGCAACAGCGTCAGGGTGGTCAGCTCGGTCTCGAACCACTGGCGGCCGCCGGCGTAGTGCTTGACGCCGAGGCTGTCGCCGCGGGAGAGCGCGACCTTGTGGATCGTGTTGGTCAGCCCGCCGTCGATCCGCTCGATGCCGACGATCGGCTCGCCGACGATCTCGGCGAGCTCCGCGGGATCGACGGCGATGAGCGGGAACACGCGCACCGCCGTCTGCGTCGTGTCGATGCCCACGCGATCAGGATATCGCGTTGCCTACCTCGCGTGGAGGCAGTCGTTCGACGTACCGTGGACGGCGGTGTTGTCTCGCAAGCGGTCCTGGGCCATCGCGGCGGTCGCGATGCTCACGATGACGGTCAGCTACGTCGATCGCGCGACCCTCGCGGTGCTCGCGCCGTCGGTGACCAAGGCGCTCGACATCTCGGAGTCGGCCTACGGCTGGCTGACCTCGGCGTTCTCGATCGCCTACCTGTTCGCGACGCCGCTGTCGGGGTGGTGGATCGGTCGCGCCGGCGCGCGTCGCGGGCTGCTCGCGTCGGTGCTGGTGTGGTCCGGGATCGCGGCGATGCACGCGCTCGTGCCCGGGTTCGGCGTGCTGTTCGCGCTGCGGATCATGCTCGGCATCGCCGAGGGCCCGAGCTTCCCCGGCGCGACGCAGACGATGTACCGCGTGCTCGGGCCCGCCGATCGTTCGCGTGGGTTCGGCATGTTGTTCACCGGTTCGTCGATCGGCAGCATGATCGCGCCACCGCTCGCCGGCCTCCTGTTCGGGCTCGCCGGCTGGCGCACCGCGTTCCTCGCCACCGCGGCGATCGGGCTCGTGTGGATCCCGATCTGGCTCGTCGTGACCGGCGGGCGCGCCGCCGCGCAGCTCGACGGCGTCACGCACGAGCGACCGCGCGAGCGACCGGCGTTCGGCGTGATCGCGCGGCACCCGATGATGATCCGCGCGTTCGTCTCGATCCTCGCGATCGCACCCGCGGTCAACGTGTTCGCGGCGTGGGGCTCGAAGTACCTCGTGCGGCGCTTCGACATCCACCAGGAGGACGTCGGGCACTACCTGTGGGTGCCACCACTCTGCCTCGACGTCGGCGCGCTCCTGTTCGGCGATCTCGTCGCGCGCACCGGGCGACCGCGCGCGCTGTACGTGGTCGCCGCGCTGATGACGATGACCCTCGGGCTGCTCCCGTTCGTCGAGACGCCGTGGCAGGCGATGGCGGTGCTCGGGGTCACGGTCGGCGGCGGTGGCGCGGTCTACACGATCACGACCGCCGATATGCTCGGACGCATGCCGCCCGAGGCGGTGTCGGTCGCCGGCGGCCTGATCGTCACCGCGCAGTCGATCGCGCTGATCGTCGCGAACCCGCTGGTCGGGCGCGCGGTCGACTACTACGGCAACTACGATGGGGTCGCGATCGTCGTCGGCCTGTGGGTGCTTCCGGGGACGCTGCTGTGGCTCCTGTGGCGGCCGTCGACGCTCACCTGAAGCGTGTCATGCTCGGGCGATGCCGACTCCGGCTCCCGCGAGATCCGATCCGCGCACCGCGATCATCGTCGCGGTCTGCGTGGTGTACGTCGTCGCGAACTGGATCCCGTTCGGCTCGACGGTCCTCTACCCGCTGACGCTGTTCACGACCTGGGTCCACGAGATGGGCCACGGGCTCACCGCGCTCCTGCTCGGCGGCGACTTTCACCAGCTCGAGATCTTCGCGAACGCTTCGGGCTTCGCGCGATTCTCGGTCGAGACCGACACCCAGGCAGGGCTGGTCGCGGCGGGTGGCCTGCTCGCGCCACCGATCCTCGGCAGCGCGATCGTCGCGTTCGTCCACGGGCCGCGACGAGCACGCGTGCTGCTCGGCGCGCTCGCCGGCGCGCTCGCGCTGTCGATCGCGCTGTACGTCCGCTCGGTCACCGGCATCGTCGCGATGAGCCTGGTCGCCGCGTTCCTCGCGTGGGCGACCTGGCGCGGGCTCGCCCCGACGCGGCGCGTGTTGCTCGCGCAGGTGCTCGGCGTCCTGCTCGGGCTCGACACGCTGACGCGCATGGTCCACTACGTGTTCACGGAGAGCGTCGTCGTCGACGGCAAGCGCTCCGCCTCCGACATCCGCAAGGTCGCCGACGGGCTGGGCGGCAGCTACGTGTTGTGGGGGCTCGCGATCACTGCGCTCGCGATCGGCATGCTCGCCGCCGCGATCTGGTGGGCGTGGCGCCGTCGCCCGGCGACGTAGTTACGGGCAGAGGTCGCCGAGGTTGTCGGGTGCGCCGGTCGCGCAGCCCGAGCCGTTCGGGAACGGACAGCAGACCCACGCGCACGCCGCGGTCGCCCCGACCGTGATCTTCGCGGTGCTGGTGTCGCCGGCGACCGTGCCCGCGACGCCGGTGTTGCCGGTCGTGCCATCGACGTGGTGCCACATGTCCGGCCCGAGGATGAACGTGCCGGCGCCCTTCGCGGTCAGCGTGATCTGCCCGGGTGGGACGTGCGTGGTGATCACCGCCGCGGTCGAGGCCGTGCCGCCGGCGACCGTGACCGAGCACCAGCTGAATACGTTCTTGATCGTGAGTGTCGTGCCGGCCGGGCTGTCGACGCCGGCCTTGGGCGCATCGACCGTCTTGGTGCTATCGGAGCTGCAGCCGGCGACGGCGAGCGCAAAGACAAGAATTCGCATCGGCGGAGCGTACACCGCTAGTCGAGGCGGCGAGCAATTCCCAGCGTGAGCGTGACGCTCTTGGTCCAGTGGTCGTCGAAGCCGTCGTGGAACTCGAGCGTGTCGACGATCGCGCGGAACCGCGTGTGCTCGCCCCCGACATCGAGGCCGAAGCTGGGGCCGACGACGAGGCCGGCGTGGACCTCGGTCGCCAGCGCGGTGCCGAAGTCGTTCATGCCGTTCCAGGTCTGCGACTGATAGCCGACATCGAACTGGGCGAGCACGCAGGCGCCACCGTGGTCATCCGCACACTGGCGCAGCTCGAGTCCCGCGCGCCCGTGCTCGAGCTCGCCGCCGCCGCTGAAATCGCCGGCCTGGCCGATCGCCGCGACGCCGTGCGCGTAGAGCGGGATCTCGGGCGTCAGGCGCACCGTGCCCTCGAAGCTGATCGCGCTCTCGAACGCGTTGCCGTCAGCCCCGAGCATCAGCGCGGCGCCGATGCTGCCTCGATCGACCGCTGGAGCCTCGTCGGCATGTGCGATCCGGGCGATCGAGCAACCGACAACCACGAAGGCGGTGGCGAGCTTTTCCATGGCAGGGACTCACGCAAGCCACGGACCACGGTGCAAGTAGGCATTGCCTCGTCGCACACCGGTCGGAGTTCACCACTATTCGGCGGGTTCGAAGTCCAGCGGGTAGGTCACCTGCACGATGTCGGCCGGCGCGGGGAACTGCAGCGTCTTGAAGCGCTGCGCGATGCAGGTATCGACCGTCGGATCGAAGCCACTCGCGGTCGCCGCGGTCACCGCGCCGGTGTGATCGATCGTGAACGTCACGACGACCTTGCCGTGGACGTTGGGGTCGCGCTGCAGCGCGGTCTCGTAGCACAGCCGCAATCCGCCGAAGTTCGCGCGCACGATCCGCGAGATCACCTCGGGCGGGACCGAGCCCTTCACCGTCGCGGTGCCGGGCTTGATCGTCGGTGCCTTCGGGGTGTGATTGCCGCCCAGCCTGCCGTTGCCGGTGCCGTAGCCGGTGCCGGTGCCGGTGCCGCCGCCGTGGCCGATCGTGCCGATCTGCCCGAGGCCGATGCCTTCGCCCTTACCGCCGCCACCCTGGCCGGTGCCGACGAGGCCGAGGCCGCCGCCGCCGGGGGCGCCGTCGAGCCCACCGGTGGCCGGCGGCGGTGGGGGCTTGGTCGTCGGTGTCGTGGTGTGCGCTGGTGCGGTCTTCGGCGTGACCACCGTGGATGCCGCGGTGTCGATCGCGCTGTGCTCGTCGTGGCGACCGGCCGCCGAGGTGTCGCCGGCGACCGCGGTCGCGAGGTGCTCGGCCTTCGGCAGGCCCCACGCGACCGACTCCTTCACCGCGCCGCTGCGACCGGCGCCGAGGCTCCATCGCGCGTTGTTGTGTGCGAGCTCGATCGTGACGCTCGCGTCGGCGGTGGTGGTGACCACGTCGTCGCTGCTGACCTCGCCGCCGAGCGCGAGGTCGCGCGTCGCGCCGGCGCGCGTCGCGGTGACCTTGCCGGTGAGCTCGACCACCGTGCCGGCCTTCGCCGTCGCGACGGGCACGGGCGCGGGCGTGACTTCCTCGCTCGACTTCGAGCAGGCCGGCGCGATCAGCGCGAGAGCCAGGACGAGCTTCGGGAACGGCATCGCCTCGAGGATAGCACCCGCCTTCGTCAGTTCACGGCGTGACCGTCGTCGTGTTGGTCGCGGCCGTCCAGTGGACGTGGCCGTGCTCGAAGTCAGCGCCGCGCCCGTCGGTCTCGACGTACTCGTCGGAGGTCGGGTAGCCGAGTCGTCCGGTCTCCCAGCCGGCATCTTTCCACGCGTCGCGGATCCGGCCGTGGACCTCGTGCGCGCCGAGCTGCGGGGTCCAGTAGATCGAGCCGCGCTCGAACACCGTGTAGCGCCCGACGTGGTCGGGCGAGCCGCGCTCCTCGGTGATTGGCGCGCCGACCGTGCCGCCGCAGCCGCCGAGTGCGTCGAACTTCTCGCCGATCTTGCCGACCACCGCGTCGCGCGCGCAGTCGGCGAGGGCGGTGTAGCCCTTCGGCGGGATCAGCGTGGCGACCTGATCGAACGGGAGCCAGTACTGCTGGTTGCCGCCGAAGTTCGCCGAGTCCGCGACGTAGACCTGGCGCGTGTCGGGGTTGTAGCCGGTGAGCGAGATGTAGTGATAGATCGTCGAGCTCGGGTAGCCGGGTGGATGATTGCTCGGCGGCGCGACGATGTTCGCGACCATCGGGAAGCCGTCGTCGACCGCGCGCACCAGGTCGTGCCACAGGAGATCGCGCTGATTTGCGGTCGGCGGATCGCTCGGCATCTCGCGCGTCGTGTACCAGCCGGCCTTGAGGTTCGCGTTCAACACGCCGGTGACCTGGCCGATCCAGTCGGTGCCGTTCGTCGTCGTGCCGAGCTGGTTCGCCAGCGCGGCTTGACCCGGCGGCGCGATCCGCGCCGACAGCGTCATGTCGGTCGCGGTCGGGCCGCACCAGTACGACGTCGTCTGCACCTCGTAGCGAACGCCGAGCACGCGCCAGGTCGCCGCGTGCGGGGTGAAGTCGGCGCCCTGCGTTCCGGATCCATCGCCGGGATCGGGCGTGGCCCCGGTTCCCGGATCGGGCGGTGCGGTCATCGGATCGTCGTCCGTCGGCGCGCCGGCGCAACCGATCAGGGCGAGCGTGGAGAGCAGCGTCAGGCGAGTCATGGTGCGGTTCCATTCGTGAGGGTGATCGCGGATTGATCGGTCGCCTGGGTCCAGGTGATCGAGCCATGCTGGAAATCGGAGCGGCGGCCGCCGGCGACGGCGTACTCGTCGGAGATCGGATAGCCGAGCTCGCCGGTCTCCCAGCCGGCGGCCTTCCACGCGTCGCGGATCCGGCCGTGGACCTCGAACGCGCCGAGCTGCGGCGTCCAGTAGATCGAGCCGCGCTCGAACACGCTGTACCGACCGACGTTATCGGGTGCGCCGGTCTCCGCGGTGGTCGGTGCACCGAGGATCGAGCCGCAGCCGCCGAGCGCGAGGTACTTGCGTTCGATCTCGCCGACCGCGGCAGGCGAGTTGCCGCAGCGCGTGCCGGCGTTGGCCGTCCAGAAGCCAAGCCCACCGGGCTCGCTGATCGCGAGCTGATAGCCGTCGGAGTAGGTGCGGTAGCGATCGTTCCAGCAGCTCCAGCCGGGCTGGCAGCCGTTGTAGTAGCGGACCACCGTGCTGATCCATTGATCGACCAGCGCGTGGTTGTTCGGATCGAAGCGACCGATCCATGCGCGCGCCTTGTCGTCGGTCTCGGCGTCGGTGGTGTAGGCCGAGATCTTGACCATCCACGTCGCGTAGTCGAACGCGTGCGTGGTCTGACCGGCGACCGTCAGCACGTCGTTGCTGTACTTGTTCAACGTGTCGGTGAACGTGCCGGCGTCGAACTGGAACATGCCGAGGCCACCCTGGTGAGCGCTGCATGGGCCGTCGGCGGCGCCGGCGATCACCGGGCCGCCACCGCAGTCGGGCGAATTCGGACCCTGACAGGCCCACGTCGCCTCGGACCAGCACATCGCGAGGCCGGTCTCGTCGTTCGCGATCCCGGCGAGCAGGTACGCGTTGCCGATACCCCGCGCGCGCGCCGCGTCGCGGATCGCGGCGTAGCGCGGCAACTTCGCGTTGGTCGACAGCGCCGCGTTTTCGGGCGGCGTGTCATCGGGCGTGGCGGACGGGTCGCCGACCGAGCAACCGGCGAGGACGATCGAGAACAACGTGGGGGTTCGGTTCACGCCATGTAGGTATACAAGTCGTATACCAAAGTGAAGCCTGCGAGATCAGGGCGGCGCCGGGAGATGATCGGGGAGTGCAGACCTCGATCGGTGACGACCCTGCAACCCACCGTGTGCGATCAGTGCGGCGCGTTCGCCAGCACCATCGTCCAGTGAAACACGCCGCGTGCGCCGAGCGCGCGGATCCCGAGTTCGGGGTTCGCCGATGCGCTGTTCGAGCTCTTGGTGAGCTCGGTGGGCGTCGCGCGGCAGCGGTAGACCTGGTCGGTCTTGGTGATCGCGGTGGCGTAGGGCGTGTCGAGTGCGAGCGGGTGGCCGGCGCTGGCGAGCGAGGTCTCGTAGCTCGTGTTGACCAGCGCGATCCGCGAATCGCCGCCGCTCGTGAGGACGAGCTCGCACGCGATCGCGTCGCTGACCACGCCCATGCCGGCCGCATACGGCGGCGGGTTCGCGAGCGCCGCCGCGGTGAACGCGGCGACCACGCTGAACCGGGTCGCGACCGGCGCGGGTAGCTCGAGCATCGCCCGCGCGCCGACGCCGAGATCCACGCTCGCGCCGTCGTCGACGATCGTCCACGTCCCGGTGGCATGCCAGCGATCGAGCCCGTGGCGGAAGCTGTCGAACACGACGATCGAGTCGCCCGGCGTCGCCGGATCGGGGTCGCACTCGTCGGACACGCCGTCACCGTCGCTGTCGATCGGAGCGTCGTTCGCGTACGGCGGGCAGGGGTCGCACGCGTCGCCGAAGCGGTCGCCGTCGTAGTTGTCCTGATCGGGGTTCGCGACCGATGGGCAGTTGTCCGCGCCATCCGAAATCCCATCGCCATCGGTGTCGACGGTCATGTCGGGGACGACCTCGGCCATCGCATCGGGGGCCGCGTGCGACAGGCACGCGAAGCCGGTGCCGGTCGCGCGGCAGGCCTGGTCGTCGGGGCATGCCGGCCGCGCCGGATCGCACGGCACGTCGGATGGCGCGTGAGGCGCGAAGCACCCCGCGACGAGCACCAGCGCTGCCATCGACGTATACATGATGTCTACGAGACATATACATAGCGTCTACCAGCGACGGATGTCAAGCTCGGTGTGTTACCGGCCCGGATGTAGGATCTCGTCGATCCGTGCCTTCAACGCGTTGTCGCTGGTCTGCTGGGCGAGCGCGATCAGGGCGTCGGCGACCTTCGGGTTGTCGGCGAGGTGAGGCCCGAGGACGCTGGTCGCCTCGCCGCCGGCGTCGGCAGGGAGCCGTCCGTCCCGAACCACACCGGCGAGACGCGTGACCGTCGCGAGCTCGAGCTCGCGATGGCCGAGCGTGGTCCACGCGGTCCGTGCGACGGTCGCCTCCGGGTCGGCGGCGAGCGCACCGAGCGCGGCCTCGGCCTCGGGCGTCTTGGCGTCGCGCAGCGCGACCGCGACCTGCGCGCGCACCTCGGGATCGCGATCGGTCGCGAGCGCCGCGATCGCGCCGACGTCGTCGGGCAGGCCGGCATTGCCGAGCGCGGCGAGCAGCGTGCGCTTGGCATCGGGGGTCCTGGCCTCGGCGAGCTCCTTGCGAAAGCGCGCGGTGTAGCCACGCGCGGTCGCGAGATCTCCGCTGTCGGCGAGATGCCCGGCCAGCGAGCCGAGCGTGTAGAGCGCCGCGGTCTCGAGTGGGCGATCGCCGGTCGTCGCCGCGTCGGCGCGCAGCTTGTCGATGAACGGCGCCGACTCGGCCGCGGGCTGCTCGACGATCGAGAACCGCTCGACGAACGCGAGGTACGCCGTGGGATCGGTGCGCGCGGTTTCGGACTCGAGGATCGCGCGCATCGCCTCTTGGGCCGGCCCGCTGCCGGCCGAGGTCAACAGATCGAGGATCATGCCGCGACCGGTCAGGTTGATCTCCGGATCCTCGAACAGGTCGCGCAGCTGATCGCACAGCTCCGGGTGGAGCTGGAGCAGCGCGACCGCACGGACCGCCCACGTGTTGTTGACGCCGAGCTTGCCGGTCAGCGCCGAGATCCGCAGCTGATCGAGGAGCGCCTCGCCGGTGAGGCCGTCGATCCGCCGCTCGAGGGCCTCGCGCTGATAGCTCGTGGTCGCGTCGACCAGGTGGGCCTCGTCGATCGCCGCCTCGACGCCCGCGCCGGCATGGACATCGACGAGCGCGATCGCGAAGTGCGACTGGACGTCGAGCATCGTGCTGCCATCGGGGCGCCGGCTCGCGAGCGTCTCGCGATCGTCGAGCGACGCGACGTGGCCATCCGCGAGGTCGATCGAGGCGCTCGCGCTGAGGGTCGGGCGACACTCCGAGCACAGCCCGGCGGGCAGCGCGTCGAGCGTGCGATAGCTGACCCGATCGCGGACCAGCGCGTCGTCGTGGCGATGATAGTGGACGCGCGCGCGTCCACTCGGGCCCTGCTCGACGACGTCCCAGTCGGCGCCGGTCCGCAGCGTGACGATAGCCTGCGGCGCGATCGCGCTCATCGCGGCGCGAAACAGCGGCGGCGCGTCGGGGTCGAAGCGAACCGCGGCGAGGCTGCCATCGGCGCGCAGCGAGATGTAGGCGGCGCGGCCGGTGAACGTCGCCTGCACCGTCGCGTCGTCGGGGAACAGCTCGCGGCCGAGCACGCTCCAGCGATGGCGCTCGAGCTGCGGCACGCTGATCGCCAGCAGCGTCGTGTCGCCGCGCCTGCCGAGCGATCGCAGCTCGAGCTGGCCGTCGAGATCGACGTCGCCATCGGTGGCGGGGATCCCGATCGTCGCGTCGCCTTGCATGTGGGTCCGGGCCTGCCACGCCAGCGTGTAGACGTAGCGCTGGCCGAGCGGCCACGCGAGCGTCGCGCCGTCGGGCTCGCCGCGCGAGCGCAGCGCCGCGACGAGCGCGATCGCGCCGACCAGCCCGCCGATCGCGAGGCGCTTCTTCACAGGTTCCTCGGAGAGAACTCGCGCTTGAGCGCCGGCATGTTGATGTGGAGCTCGCGATTCCACATCACGTGATCGAGTGGCAGGCCGTGCCACGAGAAGATCTCGGCCTCCGCGGTATCGATCAGGTAGTCGACGAACACGCTGATCTTGCCGTCGAGCAGCCGCGTGTGGATGCTCGCGTCGGTGTAGACGTCGAGCACCACGGCGTCGACCGGACCGGACAACGAGGCCGAGACGTTGAACGGCAGGTCGAGGCTGGCCACCATGACCACGCCGCGCACGCCGACCGAGAGTCCGGGGACGCCGATCCCGAGGCTGCCGACCGCGTCGATCTTCGCTTTCGGCTCGAAGTGGAGCTGGAGCTTCTCGACCCCGCCGCTGACCGGGCCCGCGACGTCGAACGAGCTCGTGTAGCCGTAGTTGGCAGCGACGCCGAGCGACACGTAGCACGGGATGCCGAACACGGTGAACGGCTTGGTCGTGTTGTAGATGGTGACGCGATTGTCGTAGTTCGGTCCTTCGTAGGTCTGGTTGTTCGCGTAAACGCGCTCGAACGGCTCGATGATCTGCTTGTCCATGAAGATCAGGTGGCCCTTGATGTCGGCCGCGTGACCGTCGTGCCCGGCCGACGCCTCGAACGCGCCGTCGACCACGGTGTAGGTGTGGGCCAGGATCCCGTCCTCGACCGAGTTGACCGCGCCCTGCAGGAGATCGCCGGGGTTGTAGCTCGCCGTCCCTGCCGTCGGGATCTTGATCAGCTCGGCGGGATCCGGGACGCTCGTGCGCGGCACCGTGAACGACGCGTACGCGTAGACCTTCGCGTCGGTGTCGACCGAGTCGACCTTCGTCTTGGTCGACTTGTTGACGGTCAGCGTCCAGCCCCCACCGTAATCCCAGCGGGCCTCGAGGAAGCCGCGGAGGCCGTAGCGCTGGCCGTCCTGCGGAAACGACAGCGCCAGCGTGCTGCGCGTCGCCAGCGTGTCGGCGAGCGGGTCGAGCGCGGCGGGGGTTTGCCACGGCCACGTCTGGGCCTCGGCATCCATCCGGGCACGCTGGCGCCCGAACGCATCCTCGAGCGTGCGCAGGCTGGCCAGGTCACTCGCGGTCAGGTTGCTGCCGGTCCCGTTGCTCGCGTCGGCGAAGTCGCTCGGCGTGAACGAATCGATACACTTCTGGTAGGTCGCCGCGCGGGCGGTGCCGAGGATCCCGGCGTACTCGCGCACGAACGCCTTGGGCGACCAGTCGCACTTCTTGCTGTCGAGCGCGAGGCATCCGTGATCGACGAGGCCCGAGCGCGGGTCCTTGTGATTCCATTCGATGCGGAGCGTGTACTCGAGCTCGGTGATCGCGTTGCGCAGCCGGCCGTCGAGGACACTGGTGCAGGTGACACCCCGATCGTCAGGCCCGAAGACCGGTGGACACGGTCCGTTCGTGCACGTGCAGTGCTGCGTCTTGTAGAAGCCGCGGAGGGCGACCTCGACCGCGTCGACCTGCGCGAGCGCGTTCTGATAGTTGACGACGCGCGTGTCGATCGCGGCACGCTCGTCGAGGTTGATCGGCCCCTGGGCGTCGTGCATCTGCTGCTGCCAGGCCCATCGATCCGAGGTGTCGTAGGGTTGCGTGATGCCGGTGGCGATCGCCGCCTTGATCGCGTCGAGGTCCGCCTGGCCTTCGGCGTCGTATCCCGGGACGAGCTGGAACATGTCGGCGACGCTCTCGGTGAAGAACGGGTTCTTCACCTGCGTGGTCGGGACGATCACGGTCGCGTCCTGGCGCTGACCCGAGCTCGCCTGGGTCTGGAACATCAGGCCATGGCGGGACGCGCGATCGTTGGCGTCATCCATCGTGAGGTAGAAGCCGAGGCCCGGGTTGGAGCCCGACATCGCGACGCCGTAGATGCACTCGTCGTCGCCGAGACAGGTCGCGGCCGCCTCCTCGAAGCGCGCGTAGTCGTAGTAGCGCTTGTACGCGTACTCCTTGCAGCTGGTGATCGCCGTGCCGTGCGCTTCCCAGTCGGGGTGCTGGGGCGCGAGGTTCGCGCCGTGAGCGAGCCCGAGTGACCGCGCCGTGATGAAGCTCCCGATCGGATCGGCGCCGGCGATCGCGGCGGTGTCGAACGCCTGGTAGTGCGCGTTGTCGGCGAACATGTCGATCCGCGCCACCGGCAACAGCGGCTTCATGTCGTGCGGCTCGAGGATCGTCGCCGTCGCGGTCCCGCTCAGCGAGTTGTGGAACTTGTCGATCGCGGCGGCCTCGCACACGGTCTTCTTCGCCGCGGAGCACGAGCTCTCCTGATACGCCTGGTTCGCGCAGGTCAACAGCGACGGCGCGGGATCGCACCATCCGGGCGCGTGCTGCACGCCGCGTCCGGGTGACGACAACGCGCCGACCGGCTGCGCGCCCGACTGGGCGGCGAGCTGCGGGATATCGAGCGTGGTGGCGTTGGTGGTGCGGAACGTGCCATCGCCGTTCGAGAACCCGACCGGGACCGTCGTCCATCCCGCCGCGCCGGTGAGCGCGATATCGCCGAACCCGTCGCCGTTGAAGTCGCCGCCGATGGCCCGCGCGCCGGCCTGCGCCGCGTACACCGGGAGATCCGCGACGGTGCGATTCATGTCGCGGAACCCACCGTCGCCGTTCGACAGCGCGACCGGCACCGTGGTCCAGTTGACGCCGCCGACGAGCGCGATGTCACCGCGGCCGTCGCCGTCGAAGTCGCCCGCGACCGGCATCGCGCCGGTCTGCCCCGCATAGACCGGGAAATTCGACACCCACGAGTTGGTCACACCGAACGAGCCGTTGCCGTTCGAGAACGCCACCGGGATCGTGTTCCAGCCCTGGCCGCCGACGAGCGCGAGATCACCGCGGCCGTCGCCGTTGAAGTCGCCGGCGACTGGACGACTGCCCTGTGTCGCCCAGACTGGAAAGCCCCACACCGCCGTGTTGGTGACGCGAAACGTGCCATCACCCCGCGAGAACGCGATCGGGATCGAGCCCCAGCCGGGACCGCCGGTGAGCGCGATGTCATCGAGGTGATCTCCGTTGAAGTCGCCAGCGACCGCGACGACGCCCGGCTGCGACGCCCAGCTCGGGAACCCGGACACGCCGGCATTGGTGACGTGGAACGTCCCGTTGCCGTTGGAGAACGCGACCGGCACCGTGCCCCAACCGGCGCCACCGGTCAGCGCGACGTCCATCTTGCCGTCGCCGTCGAAGTCGCCGGTGACCGGCATGGCGCCCGACTGCGTCGCGTAGAGTGAGAAGTTCGCGATGCTCGCGGTCACCGGTCGCCACGTGCCGTCGGCGTTCGAGAACGCGACCGGCATCGCCGACCAGTACGAGCCACCGATCACCGCGAGGTCCGAGATGCCGTCGCCGTCGAGATCGCCGAACGTGTGCCAGCGGTAGTTGGGATTGCTGTCGGCGCGGGTCACCCCACTACCCGCGACCACGGCGATCGCGCCGAGCCAGAACACACGGTGGGACGTACGGACGAGACGAGCGAGGTTGGACATGGGCGTACCTGGTGACAGGTGTGACCCCTGCTCGATGCGTGGGTTTCGTGCGCCCGTCGGCGGAATCCTCAGAAATCTGAGCAGTCGCGCTGAAGATCTCCACGGTTACGCGCGGCCCCCCGTTTGCTTGAGCAGTGCTCATGCGCCATCTCATCTGGGTTGTCCTGATCGGCTGCGGCGCCCAGCAGGGCACGTCGAGCGATCCGGTGTTGAGCGGCAACACCTGCAGCCTCCACACGTCGGCGACGACCTGCCAGATGGAGATGGACTGCACCTGGCTCGGCACCGGCTGCGCTTGTCCACCGAACGATCCGACCTGTACGTGCTCGGAGGGAACGTGCGCGTCGACCTCGGGCTCGGGCTCGGGATCCGGATCGGGGTCGTCGGGGACGGGCTGCGCGTGCCCGAACGGCGGCGTGTGTTACGAGCAGATCGGTGGGCCCGCGCAGCAGTCCGGGACCGAGCCGCAGATCGAGTGCACGACGCCGACCGCGGGGACAGGCGATCCGTGCACGCGGATCGCTGGTGAGGGCACGTGTCGCGACAGCCCGACGGTGTCCGGCCTCTGCGTCTGCGACAACGGCATTCGCTAACGCGCGAGCGCGATCGTGAAGCGCATCCCACCACCAGGTCGAGGCGCGTGGGCGATCGAGCCACCGTGCCGGGCCGCGATGCGCTGGGCGATCGCGAGGCCAAGGCCGATGCCCTGGCGCGGTCGCGTCGGGTCGACACGCGCGAACGGCACGAACAGCTCGCCGTGATCGGCGGGCAGGCCGGGGCCGGTATCGTCGACCTGGATCGCGTATTTGCCGGCCTCGCTCGCGAGCCCGATCGTGACGCGACCGTTCGGCGCGGCGGCCCGCAGCGCGTTGGTCGTCAGGTTCGAGATCGCGGTCGCGAGCAGGCTGGCGTCGCCGCGCACGATCGCGTGGTCGATCGCGAGCGTCGCGGTCAACGTGACGCCGGTGCGGGTCGCGACCTCGGCGTACTGCGCGGCGACCTCCTCGACGAGCTCGGCGAGATCGATCTCGGTCGCGTCGGCCTCGCGGATGGCGTCGGCCTGCGCGAACCGCAGCATCGCCTGCACGACATCGCCGAGTCGGCGGAGCTCGCCGAGCACGGTCGTCGCGGTGGTCTCCCACTCCGCGGCGGTGCGCGGCCTGCGCAGGTGGACCTCGAGCTCGCTGCACACCGCGGCGATCGGCGTGCGGAGCTCGTGCGACGCGCTCGCCGAGAACGCCCCGAGCGCTTCGTAGCCGCGCTGCAGTCGATCGAGCAGCGAGTTGATCGCGTTCGCGAGCGGCCGCAGCTCGTGATCCTCGGCCGGCATCTCCATGCGGCGATCGAAGCGGTCGATCGAGATCTCCGCGGCGGTCTGCGCCGCGCGATCGATCGCCGCCATCGCGCGTCGCGCCGCGAGCCGCGAGGCCAGCACCGAGAGCCCGATGCCGAGCGGTGCGGCGATCGCCAGGGCGACGAGGATCTCGGTCTCCGGATCGTCGGGCGCGCCGCCGTCCGCCTCCTCGCGCTCCTCGAGCGTGACGATGACGTAGGCGACGCCCGCGAACACGAGCAGCGCGACGAGCGTCGCCGCGGCGGACCACATCGAGAGCGACCGGCGCAGGCTGCGCGGATCACCCGGCATCGCGTGGCTCCGTCGCGCGCAGGCGGTAGCCGATGCCGCGGATCGCCTCGATGACGATCGCGTGCGTGCCGACCTTCCGCCGCAGGTTCGAGACGTGGACGTTGATGATGTTCGTGCCGGGCTCGAACTCGTAGCCGAACACGTGCAACAGGAGATCCTTTCGACTGAACACCTCTCCCTGACGGCGCAACAGGAACGCGAGCAGCGCGTGCTCGCGCGGCGACAGCGAGATGTCCTTGCCGTCGATCGACACGCCGAGTTTGTCGTCGCGCATCACCAGGCTGCCGCACGTGAGCGGCGACCAACGCGGGCCGGTCGCGCGCCGCACCAGCGCGCGGAGGCGCGCGAGCAGCTCGACGTACTGGAACGGCTTCACCACGTAGTCGTCGGCGCCGCGATCGAGCGCCGCGACCCGCGCGTTCACGCCATCGCGCGCCGTGAGCACGAGGATCGGCGCGTGGACGCCGAGCGCGCGCGTGCGCTCGAGCACCACGAGGCCATCGAGATCGGGCAGCCCGAGGTCGAGCACGATCGCCTCGATGTCGCGCCGCTCGACGCGCTGGATCGCCACGGCGCCGGTCGCGGCGACGTCGACCTCGAAACCATCCTCACGGAGGCCCTTCGCGAGCGACCCGGCCAGCACCTCATTGTCGTCGACGACGAGCACGGCCACGGCGCTGACAACTAACATCAGTTCGGGCCGCAAGTGCTCGTTAAGATCCGATATGGGGCACCGGTTTGGCTTGCGACACCCGCGGGGCGGAGCGCATACCGGTGCGCGATGCGATCCTTCACCTCGCTCGCGCTCGCGCTCGTCTCGTTCGCCGCCTGTGGCACACCGACTCGCGGTGGTAACCCCGTCGATGGATCGCCCGGTGGCGGCCACGATGGTCCCACGACGATCGACGGGCCGCCGATCGACGACGGTTGTGGTGGCGTCCCGAACTGCTACAGCGTGTACGCGCACTCGAACGACACGCTCTACGTGATCGATCTCACGACCAAGGCCCTGCAGGCCGTCGGCAAGTTCAACGCGCCGCTGGTCAACGGCACGGCCGACGTCATCACGGACCTCGCGGTCGCGCCCGACGGCACGCTGTGGGCGATCTCGGAGTCGCAGCTCTACACCGCGAGCGCGACCGACGCGCACGTCACCCCGAAGGGCTCGCTGTCGGCCTGCGGGATGCGCGGCGTCGCGCTCACGTTCACGCCCGACGGCAAGCTCTACACCGGCGACTTCAAGGGCGCGATCTGCCAGATCGAGATCGGCGGCGCGACGCCGGTGGTCGATGCGCCGGTGACGCTGTCGGGTGGCTACGCGCTGTCGGGCGACATCGTCGCGGTCGGTGACGGCACCGTGTTCGGCACGCTGTACAAGCTGTCCGACGCCGCGAACAAGGGCACCCAGCTGAGCAACGTCCTCGGCACGATCAACGTGACGACGGGCGCGGTCACCGTGAAGGGCGCGACCGGCTATCCCAAGCTGTTCGGCACGTCGTTCGCGCACTCCAAGGTCATGGGCTTCAGCCACGACGGCACCGGCGACGTGATCGCGATCGATCCGGCGACCGGCGCGGGCACGGTGTTCGCGACGTTCCTCGATCCGACGACGCACGCGGGCATCGCGTTCTCGGGAGCCGGCGTCAACGCGCTGGTCTCCGTCATCGGCAAGCGCTGAGCTAGCGCGCGACGCCGGCCGCGAAGTCGCGGTCGATCGCGGTCTTGATCTTCGCGAGCTCGGCCTGGGTGTCGAAGATCACCCCGACCTCGCGGTTGTAGCCGAGCGAGCCCGCCGAGAAGTTCTCCGAGCCGACGAAGCCGCGCGTGCAGGTCGCCGCGGTCGCGCAGTCGATCACGATCGCCTTCGCGTGGATGTACGGGTTGCTCGCGGTGCCGTTGCCCGAGGTCGGGCCGGTCGTCACGACCTTGGCGCCCGCCGCCTTGACCAGCGAGACCGAGGTGCTGTCGAGCGTCGAGTTCGCGATGATCACGTGGACCGTGACGCCGCGTTGCGCGGCGCGCGCCACCGCCCTGACGACGCCGTTCGCCGTCGAGTCGCTGAACTCCTCACCCTCGACATCGAGCGTGTGGGTGGCCGCGTCGATCAGCGCGACGAGCCGCGGGCGCGCGTTGGCGTTCGCGACGACGAGGTCGCCGGTCGGTGCGATCGTCTGGTTGGCGTGATCGGCGACGAACACCGCGGTCGCCTCGGCGACATCAGCGGCGTCGGTGTCGATCGCGAGGTACTCGCGGTTGTACTTCGGCGACGACGTGTTCGCGTTCATCGTCATGATCCACGCGGTCTTGCCGTCGACGATCACGCACTTCTCGTGGGTGTAGGTGAAGCGCGAGCTCGACCACACGACCGACGCGCCGGCCGCGACCAGCTGGTCGTGTGCCGGCGTGTTGAACGACTTGGTCGACGACGAGCCGTCGAGCACGACGCGGACCGGGATCCCGGCCTGGGCACGCGCGGCGAGGGCCCCGACCACGTTGGCGGCGTCGATCTCGTACATCGTCACGTCGACCGAGTGCTGCGCACCGGCGATCGCGTCGACCAGCTGCTGGCCCTTCTGACCGTCGGGCTCGACGATGATCGAGATCGCGTGGGTCGGCGGTGGGGCATCGGCGCCGCCGCGCGCGTCGACCGCGCCGCTGCCGCGAGCACCGTCGCCGGTCGGCCCCGCGTCCGAGCCGGGGTTCGACATCCCCGCGGTCGTACACGCGGAGAGCAGAACTGCAGCAACAGCGCGGAACAACACGGGCCGGGACCATACTCAGATCCGCGACCGCCGCGCGTTAAGACTCGCTACCAACTACTGGCAGCTGTAGCCCGACGCGTAGATCGAGAACGCTCGCAGGCTGCCGACGTCGCCGGGTGTGCTGTCGGCCACATGGACGGTCCACGTGCCGCTCGCCGGCTGACCCGAGAACGCGGCCAGGGCCTGCTGCGGGTGGAAGTACCCGCTGAACGGCGCGTCGGTGGGCAACACGGTCTCGATCGACGAGAACGCCTGATCGTCGAGCATCGTCTGACACAGGTTGTTCCCGTCGTTGCCCGGGCCGCCGATCGCCGACAGCAGCGACACCGTGGTGCCGGCGGGCGAGCTCAGCGCGAGCGAGACATCGCTGATCCACGTGTGATCGAGCCCGACCTCGGTCGAGCCCTCGAGCGCGCTGCACGCGGTGCCGTCGATCGTGAACGTGAGGTGGCTGATCGGGCTCGTCCCGGTCAGCGTGATCGGGAGGTCGACGCCCATCGCGTCACCATCCGGGATCGCGACCGGCGCCCCGGCATAGGTGAACACCTGCGTCGCGGCGAAGTCGGGACGTCCGACCAGCAGCGAGAACGGGATCACCGCCGGGTGCGAGCCGTTGCCCGTGTAGGAGACCGTCAGCGCGAAGTCGAGCTTCTGGCCGCACAACACGGTCGGCGCGACGGTGAACGCGAACGCCGTCGGATCGGTCGCGGTCGCGCCGCCCGCGACGTTCGGATACGTCGAGGTCGCGGAGGTGATCGTCACGCCCGGCGTGCTCGACGACAGCGTCGCCGAGACGGCAGTCGCCTTCGCGAGCCCGCTGTTGATCAGCTGGAGGCGCAGCGACGCACCGCCGCCGGGCAGGATCACGTCGGCGGTCGGCGTCACGGTGAGCGTGTTCTGCTCGAGGTAGACCGCCGGCGTCGCGCCGAGCTTCTTGAGTGCACCGGGCGCCCATGCGATGCCCGCGCCGGCATCGCGATCGCGGCCGGCGGCCTCGATGTCGAGCGCGGTCGCGGTCAGCGCCGCGCGGATCTGCGCCGAGGTGGCGGTCGGCACCGCCGACTTCGCGAGGGCCGCGACCGCGCCGACGTGCGGCGCCGCGGCGCTCGTGCCGAAGAACGGGTTGAGGCCGGAGCCGCCGGGCAGCGTCGTCGCGACGCCGTCCGCGCCGGCGATGTCCGGCTTGGTGCGATTCTGGCCGCCACCGCTCGCGAACGTCACCTTGCCGGGGTTGAACGCGTTGCCGTCGCGATCGTAGAACACGCGCCGCGGACCATCCGAGCTGAACAGCTCGATCGGCGTCGTCGGGCCCGCGGTGAACGCCCCGCCGCTCGCCTCCGCCGAGTACACCGCGGCCGCACCGAGTGCACCGTTCGCCGAGTTGTGGCCGAACGTCGCGCCGTCGGTCGCGATGCCGAGCTCGCCGTTGTAGACCGTCGCGCGCAGCGCCCGGGTCTCGGCGTTCGGGTGCTTCGCGATCACGACGCGGCTGCCCGCGGGAAACGAGTAGCCGAGGTACTCGGCCGGGATGCCGGCGCCGTCCTGGAGGTCGGTCGACGCGATGAGGACGTTGCGCAGGTCGGCATCGAGCACGAACAGGTCGTAGTCGTTCGACGACTGCGGCAGATCGAGCGACGACGGGTCGCTCCACTGCAGGACGATCGGGCCGCCGGTCTTCTCGATGCGATCCGAGATCACCTTGTCGCCGAAGCTGTGGACGGTGTAGCCCGACGGGAGCGTCGCGAGCGTCCCGGCCGCCTTGAAGTCGCCTTCCCAGGTTCCGGAGGTGCCGTCGTCGAAGTTGCCTTCGTTACCCGCCGACGAGACGTAGACCGCGCCGTCGGCGACGACGTCATCGACCGCGGCGGCGATGATGTCGTCCTGATACGGATTCTCCTCGTAGTAGATCACGTCGTCGACGATGACGTCCGCGTGATACGTGAAGCGCAGCGCGCGGATGTTGTCGGCCATCTGATCGGGGCCGTTGAACGCGGTCGCGAACGCGAGCTTCGCGCCCGGCGCGAGGTCGTGCACGATCTCCATCATCGCGGTGCCTTCACCGGCGCCGGGTCGGCCGTCCTGACCGCCGAGCGTGATCGTGTCGGCGGGCAGATCGCCCGACGCGATCGCGGCCTCGCGACCGTCATCGCTGTCGGACAGCACGCCGACCGTCACGCCGGTCCCGTCGGCGCCATACTGCTTGCGCGCGAGGTCCGCGCCGTGCGCCGCGGCGCCAGCGGAGACCACCGAGCCCGTCGTCGTGCCGGGCGTCACGAGGCTCGCGTGCGACGCGTTGGTCCACGCGCGCTGTGCCTCCTGCATCGCCGCGACGCGCGCCGCATCGGTCCCGACGTCGATCTGCCGGTTGCCCTTGCGGCCGTTGGCGCGCTGGGTCTTCGCGGCGTACGCCGGGCGGATCGCCGTCACGCCGGCGTCACCGGCGAGCTGCTCGAGCTTGCTCGCGTCGAGCCAGGCGCGCGTCGCGTGATGCAGCGGCGAGCTACCGACGAACACGCCACCGAGCGCCTCGATCCGGGCCTTCGCGACGTCACCCTTGATGTCGACGAGGATGCGTCCGCTCGCGTCGTGCGAGGCGAGCGGCAGGATCTGCTTGTCCGGATCCTTGCCGCCGAGATTCGCGGCGAACGTCCCCTTCGCCTCGTAGAGCAGCGCCGAAGCGATCTTGCGCTGCGGTGGCGTGCGCGCGGCCTTCTCCGCGAGCAGCTTCTCGATCTGGTCCTGGGCACTCTGAGGGAGTGCCACCACGCTGTCGTCGGGAGCCGACGTCGGCTCCGTGCTGCACCCCACCAACGGTGTGATCAGCGAGGTCGCGATCACCAAAAACAAACTCTTCTTCACGGTCCAGCTCCTCGTGTTGTTAGACGGCCGGTGCATAGGACCGCCACGACGAGCCGCGGTTGCAGCGCGAACGTGGAAAAGGCCGGCGAAACGATCGCGAAGTGCGGTCACTACCGACGGTGTTGCGATTCACTATGGCCGTCGTCGAAACGGCAACGATCGAGCCGTGTGATAACTGCATCCCATGTCACGACTAATCTGGTTGGTGATCCTCGCTGCGTGTAGCGGCAAGCCGGCGGTGAGGCCGGCGCCGCCGGAGATGGCGAACCTCGACGTCTATGGCTCCGCCGTGCTCGATCGCGAGCACCTGATCGCGCGCTATCGCGACCCGCTCGTCCTCGCGATCCGCGAACCGGATCTGCTTCGCGCCCTCGCCGAGCGCATCGCGAAGGACGGTGACTTCGCCTACGCCGAGTTCAGCCAGATCACCTACTACGACCCCGAGCGCACGTTCACCACGCTCGATCTCGTCGATCGACGCGATGCGGCCCGGCGGATGACGTACGTCTCGGTGCCATCGTCCCGCGAGCACGCCGACCCCGACGGCCTGATCGCCGCATGGAACGACGACTACGAACCGAAGTTCATGGCGCACCTGAAGGACAACACGCTCGACTTCAAGGCGCCGTGCCCGTTCTGGCACTGCCTCGGGTTCGGAAACGCCGAGCTCGAGCCGTTCCGCGATCGGTTCGCGGCTTCGGTGCCGGCGCACGAGGCCGAGCTCGCCGCGATCCTGCTCGAGGATTCACGGATGACCTGGCGCGCGACCGCGGCGTTCCTGCTCGCGCACCTCGCGTCGGGCCCGCGCGTCGTCGAGCTGATGCTCCAGCGGATCCGCGACCCCGAGGCGCTCGTGCGCAACAACACGATGCGCGTGCTCGCGCTGATCGCGATCGACCATCCCGAGGTCGACATCCCCGTCGGCCCGATCCTCGACGTGCTCGAGCTGCCGAGCACGCTCGATCGCAACAAGGCCTCGGCGGTCCTGTCGGGGCTGGTCAAGCGCGAGGCGAACCGCGCCACGATCCGCGCACGCGGCGGCGCGACGCTCGTCGCGATGCTCGCGCTCGGCCAGCCGAACAATCACGACTTCGCGTACAAGATCCTGAAGACCCTCGCCGGCAAGGATCTCGGCGAGCACGACCTCGCCGCGTGGCGCGCGTGGCTCGCGTCCGATATGCCACGATAGGCGCGATGGAGATCGCCTGTCCGGACGGCTACACGTTCGTGCGGTTCGAGGGCGGCGACCCGGCGCAGTTTCGCGCGCGCGAAGCGAGCGGCCAGGCGGTCACGATCCGCGACGCCCGGGTGAGGGCGCCCGGCTATCGCCGCCAGGTCGTCGAACGGCTCGCCCCGATGTCGGCGATCCGCAGCGACCACCTGGTCCAGATCCTCGAGGTGATCGACGACGGCGACGACGTCTACGTCGTGACCGAGCCGCTCGCCGGGACGTGGTTCGACACCGAGCTCCGGCGCGGCGGCGTGTCGCCCGATCGGATCTTCGAGGTCGTCGATCGTGCGATCGCCGCGCTCGAGGTGCTGCACGACGCGGGTGTCGTGCATCGCAAGCTGCGCGCGTCCGCGATCCTGACCGCGCCGCGCGGCATCGTCATCGACATCCCCGACATCGGGTACATCTCGCACGCCGAGGCGGCGAACCGGCCGGTGTTGATCCTGCCACCGCCGCCGTCGACGATCGTGCTGCCCGAGGTCGATCGGATCTTCCCGACTCCGGCCGGTGACATCTACGCGATCGGTCTCCTCTTGTGGGAGGCGTTCGCGGGCCACGCGATGCACGCGGGCTCGTACTTCGACATCCTGCGGCGCGTGATCGGCGAACCCGCGCCGGCCTGTCCAGCCGCGCTGTCGGACGAGCTACGCGGGCTGATCGCGCGGTGCCTCGATCGCGATCCGGCCGCGCGACCCGCGCTCGCCGAGGTCCGCCGCGATCTGCCGCCGAGCCGGTTCGTCGACCTCTTGACGTCGGTCCCCGCGCCGGTCGATCCCGACGAGGCAGCGCTCCTCGCCACGCTTCGCGACGAGCCCGGTGACGAGGCGGCCCGGCTGGTCTACGCGGACTGGCTCGAGGAGCACGGCGATCCCGATCGTGCCGCCTTCGTGCGCACCGCGGTTCCGACCCCAGCCGGCGATGCGCGCTGGCGATCGATCGTCTCGCGTGCGGCCATCGCGCGCTGCCCGTCGGAGCGGCCGAGCTGTCCGACGCAGTGGGATGGCTTCATGGCGACCGAGCGCGACGGCGTCCGGCACTGCGAGCGCTGCACGCTGCCGGTGTTCTACGCGACGACGCCCGAGGAGGCAGCCGCGTACACCGCGGACGGTGAGATCGTCGTCGTGGACCCGGCGCTCGCGACCCGAACGTGACGAGTCGCGGACCGCATGACGAACCCCTGTCACCGTGCCGGGTCGTCGAGATCGGCGAACACGAAGCCGCCGCGCTCGACGATCTCGCCGGGCACGACCTCGATCGCGCGATCGAACATCGGACCGTGCGTGACGAACGTGTGGAACTCGCCGTGCTCGCCGCACGGGTCGACGTCGCCCGGAAGATCGGCGAGCAGCCGTGCGTCGAACGCCCGACCGGCGAAGGCCGCCGGCAGTCGCCGCGGATCGACACACGTGAGGCGCGCCGACATCCCGGCGTCGATCATCTCGGTGGCGAGCGCGCGGGTGTCGCGGCCCCACAGCGGAAACACCGGGACGAGTCCGAGCGGGCGCAACAAGGTCTCGCGATACGCGCGGATATCGGCGAGGAACAGATCGCCGAACACGACGTGCGTGATGCCGCGCTCCTTCGCGGCCGTGAGCCAGCCGATCATCGTCTGCTCGTAGATCTCGTTCGTACACGTCGCCGGGATGCCGACCTCGAGGCAGGGCAGGCCGAGCGCGCGCGCCTGACGGGCGAGCAGCTCGCGGCGAACGCCGTGCATCGAGACCCGGTCGTAGTCCTCGGTGACCGTGGTCAGGATCCCGGCGATCTCGAGCTCGCCGGCGCGCGCGACCTCGTGGAGCGCGTACGCGCTGTCCTTGCCCGAGCTCCACGAGACCAGCGCCTTCATCGCGGTCGATGCTAGCTGTTGCGGTCGGTGGTTTCGACAGGCTACGACTTCGCGATGCACCGTTTGGCGGTCGGAGTCGTGGTTGTCCTCTGCGGCTGTCTGAACGCGCGCACGACCACCTGCGACGATGGTCGCGTGTGTCCCGAGGATACGGTCTGCAAGACGTTCGACTCGTTCGCCGGCACGCCCCTGCCGCGGTGCGTCCCGATCGCGGCGATCACCAAGTGCGACGGCAAGGCCGACCACAACGACTGCGGCGATGGCAACCGCTGCTACAGCGGCGCGTGCCTGCCGGGTGGCTGCGGCAACTCGTTGCGCGACGACGGCGAGGTCTGCGACGACGGCAACCAGCTCGCCGGTGACGGCTGCACGAACGATTGCCAGTCGAACGAGACGTGCGGCAACGGCATCGCGGACCCGATCGCCGGCGAGGCCTGCGACGACGGCAACACGTTCGCGCACGATGGCTGCTCGGCGACCTGCACGCCGGACGTGCTGGCGTGGAGCGATCCGGCGGTGGTTCCGGCCAGTCGCTATGGCGCGATGATCGCGTACGACTCGGATCGCGATCGCGTCGTGATGTTCAGCGGCTACCCGAACGATCCGACGGCTCCGACGACGAACGACCTGTGGGAGTGGGATGGGCGCGGCTGGGTCCGGCGCGAGGTCGCGACCGGTCCGCACGCGCGCTTCGCCGGTGCGATGGCCTACGACAGCGCCCATCACGCGACCGTGCTGTTCGGCGATGACGTCTCGCACGACACGTGGCTGTGGAACGGTGAGGGGTGGACCGAGCAACATCCGGCGGTCGACCCGGGGCCGCGCTTCGGTGCCGCGATGGCGTACGATCCGATCGGCCATCAGATCGTGCTGTTCGGCGGGGCTGCTTCCGCGACGCTTCACGACACCTGGACCTGGGATGGCGCGAGCTGGGCCCGGCTCGTGGTCCCCGACGTCGTCGTCGGGAGGCGGCCGAGCCTCGGCTTCGATCCGCGCCGGGGTGCGCTCGTCCTCGTCGGGTACACCGACGATGCCGCGGCGACCCCACAGGTCTGGGAGCTCGATCGCAACGCCCCGATGGCGTGGAAGCTGGTCGGTGCCGGCGGGACCGCGCCGGCGGCGGCCGCGGCCGGCGATCCGCAGTTTGCGTGGAGCGCGCCCGACCAGATGCTCGTGTACGTCGCCCCCCAGATGCCGACGTGGAAAGGCTGGAACGGCAGCGCGTGGAGCGACCTCGCGCCGCCGCAGGCCGGCGTCACGTCGGCACAGCTCGTGGCGGCGCCGAGCCACGATGCGCTGTTCCTGTTCGCGGGCGTCGGACCGACCTCGGCGACGACGACGTACGTGCGCGACGCCACGAAGACCTGGCGCACGGTTCAACCGACGGTCGCGCCGACCGCGCGGCTCTCGGCCTGCAGCGCCTACGATCCGATCCGCCGTCGGATGTTGGTCGTCGGCGGTCGCACCGGCGCCACGCGGCTCGGCGAGGTGTGGGCGTGGAACGGCGGTGGCTGGGCGCAGGCCCCGAGCGGCTTGCCGGTGCGCAGCGCGTGCGCGGCCACCTACGATGTCGGGCGCGACGCGCTCGTGGTGTTCGGCGGCTTCGTGACCGGCGCCAACCTCGGCGACACGTACGAGCTCGATGCGACCGGCTGGCACGCGAGGACGCCGGGCCAGGCACCGACGATGCGCGGTGGCGCCGCGATGGCCTACGACGCCGCGAACCACGAGGTCGTGCTGTTCGGCGGTCGCGCGATCGACGCGACGGGCACGATCGCGTACTACGGCGACACCTGGACGTGGGACGGCACGACGTGGACCCAGCACGTGGGCGTGGGCCCGGCCGCACGGAGCAACGTCGGCCTCGCCTACGATCCGGTCGGCGCTCGCGTCGTGCTGTTCGGTGGTGGCGATGATACCCACAGCTATGACGACACGTGGATCTGGGATGGCACGGCCCACGCCTGGACCGAGGTGAGCGACGCGGTGCATCCGCCTCCGGCGTCGGCGCCGATCGCCTGGGATCCGGCGCGACGCGTGATGGTGCTCTTCGACATCGGTACCGGCAGGGGCAATGACGTGTGGGAGCTCGCCGGCGACACCTGGACGCTGCTCGCGGCGGCGAACCCGATCGCGGCCCGGAACTCGGCGGTGATGGAGCAAGATCCGAGCGGCGCCGGCGTGGTGATGTTCGGGGGTATCGGTGGAGACGGCACGACGCTCGCCTCGCTCGCGCGGCTGCGCTGGGATGGCGCGCCCGCGGACACGTGCGCCCACAGCGATGGCGATCACGACGGCAAGATCGGCTGTGCCGACGACGATTGCTGGTACGACTGCCATCCGACCTGCCCGCCGGCGAGCACGTGCGATCCGGGCGCTCCGCGCTGCGGCGATGGCACGTGCGATGCGCGGTTCGAGACCTGCGCGAGTTGCCCGCTCGATTGCACGACTGCCTGCGTGCCGATCTGCGGTGACCTGCAGTGCACCGGCACCGAGACCGCGGCGAGTTGCCCGGGCGATTGCCCCTAGGCTCGGCGTTGGATCCGAACAGGCAGCGACCGGTCGCGACCATCGCGATCGTCACGTTCGTGGTGCTCGTCCTCGAGCTCACGTCCACCCGGCTGTTCGCGTACATCGGTAGCTCGCACGCGACCGCGACCGCGCTGTCGATCGCGTTCCTCGGCCTCGGCGTCGGCGCGTTCGTTCGCTTGCGATTCCCACGCTGGGTGGAGCCGGGTCGCGCCGCGATCGGGCTCGCGATCGCGCTTCTCGGCCTGGCCTCGGCCGCGATCGCGGGCGCGTCCATGTCGGGACTCGTGGCGCTGTCGCTCGTGCCGTTCGCGCTCGCAGGCACGCTGGTCTCGGACGCGTATGCCGCGCGTGGCCGCGAGGGCGCGCGCGCGACCTACGCGATCGACCTGTTCGCAGCGGCGAGCGGCTGCCTCGTCGCGCCTCGGCTGATCGGGCCACTCGGCCCGATCGAGATCGTGCTGGGGCTCGGCCTGATCTGCTGCGTGCTCGCGGCGATCGTGGTCGTGCGTCGGCCGCGCACCGTGGCCGCGATCGCGGTGATCTCGGTGGCGCACGTCGGCCTGTTGATTGCCGGACGGGCGGGAGCTCTCCCCGACGGCGCGCTCGAGGTCGTCCTCGACGCCGGACCGCATTCCGAGAAGGCCCTCGCCCGCACCGGTGCATCGTCGCGCGACATCGTCGACTCGGCGTGGAGTCCGCTCGGTCGCCTAGACGTCCACCGCACGCACGACGCGAGACTCGGTGTGTACACCGACGGCATGAGCCCGACGTTCATGGTGCAACAAGCGAACGTGGGTTCGTTCGAGACCACGTGGGGCCTGCTCATGTCGTTGCCCTATCGCGCGCTCCACCCCGACCGCGTCCTCGTGCTCGGCGCCGGCGCAGGTGCGAGTGTGTGGCTGGCCAAGAAGTACGGCTCGTCGCGCGTCGACGCGGTGGAGGTCAATCCCGCGATTCCCGATCTCCTCGCGCGCTGGAGGCAGTTCGCCGGTGACGTCTACCGCCAGCCCGGGGTTCGCCTGTTCATCGACGACGCGCGCCGACACCTGGCCGACACCACCGAGCGCTACGACCTCATCGAGCTCGCGCTCGCGCTGACCGGAAACGAGCACGCGCAGCCGGCCGGGATGGAGGCGCACCTGTACACGGTCGAGGCGGTCCGGTTGTATCTGCGTCACCTGACCCCGACGGGCGCGCTCGTGCTCATCCACAGCGATCCGGGCAATGCGTATCGCCAGCTGATCACCGTGCTCGAGGCGCTCGAGGCGATCGGGATCAGTCGCGCGCACGCGCTCGAAGGCATCGCCGTGCTGCGCGATCCGCGGCCCGGGACCGCCTATCAGTACCTGCTGGTCGTCCGGACCTCGCCGATGCCGCTCGACGTGGTCGACGGCCTCGACGTCTCACCGGCCGAGCTCCTGTGGGGACCGGGAGATCCGCCGGAGCGCAGCGTCCAGCTGCTCGATCGGAAGCGGCTCGGCGTGACCGACGCGGACGACCTGAGCCCGGTGCATGACGAGCGTCCGTACTTCTTTCAGAACACCAAGGGGCTGCGCGCGACCGCGCTGGCCCAACCCGGCCGGTTGTGGGTCCTCGCTGGCGCGATCCTGCTGGTGCTCGTGCTCGTGATCGAGCGCGGTCGCGACACCCGCGCGTTCCTCCGTCCGGCCGGGGTCGCGGTCGGCCTCGGGGCGGCGTTTCTGTGCGTCGAGCTCGCGCTCATCCAGCGGTTCACGCTCGCGGCGGGCGGGGCGCTGTACGCCGTGTCGTTCGTGCTGTTCAGCTTGCTCGCGTGGAGCGCCGCCGGCGCGCTGATCCTCGGCGGTTGGTGGCGGCGGCTCGACCGCGGCGTCGCGTGGGCATCGCTCGCGGCGGGGCTCGCCGTCGCCGCGACTGGCCTGATCGCGCGCGATCTCGCGTGGCTCGACTCGATCACCAGTGACGCCGGTCGCCTGCTGCTGATCACGGCGATCCTCGCGCCCGTCGGGCTCGCCCTCGGCGGTCCGTTTCCGGTGCTGCTCGCGCACCACGGCGAGCCCACCGATCGCATCGCCAGCTTGTGGGCGATCAACGGAGCGGCGTCGGTGGCCGGCGGAATCGTCGCCGTCCTCGCGCTGCGCGTCGCCGGATCTACCGAGGCCCTGTTCCTCGCCGCCGGCTTGTATCTGGCAACCGCGGCGATCGCACCGCGCGCATTCGGTCGCGCCGCGATGTAGAGTCCGCGCCAATGACAAACAAGCATTGGCTCACGACGGCACTCCTGTGCGGCGCCGTCCTCACGACGGCGGCTTGCAAGAAGAAGGCGCCGGACGCGGCCGCGGGCAGCGGCTCCAACGACATGACCATGGGCAGCGCGGGGAGCGCGGTTGCACCGGTCGCGCCGCCCGTCGGTTCGGCTGCGGCGCCCGCGCCGGCCGCGAAGGACGGACTCGAGGCCGCGTCGTGGAAGAACGACAAGGGCCCCGGGAAGGCGGGCCCGCTCACGTTCGATCGTCAGGTGTGGACCGACGATGGCAGCGGCAATCTCCAGATCTGGATGATCTCGAACTGCCCGAAGATCGCGCAGGACTGCGCCGTGGTCGCGTCGGATCAGCTCCAGCCGGATCGCCTCGACGCGCTCTGCAAGGGCTACACGATGATGCACATCGCGTTCAACCCGAAGCACGGCGAGCAGAAGGCGAACATGGGTCCGCTCAAGCTCGTGCCCGGCAAGTACGGCTCGAAGACCGAGCCACTCAACAGCTTCATCGAGTACACGAATGGCGATCGCACCGTCGGTGGTCAGTCCTATCAGGAGAAGGACCAGCTCGAGATCACGAACGTGACCGCCACGACGATCGCGGGCACCTTCGACACGAAGTACAACGACTACGCGTACAAGGGCTCGTTCACGGCGCAGAAGTGCACGTGCGATCCCAGCGGCGCCTGCAAGTAGCGGGTGTCCGACGCTCCGCTCACGGTGCGGCACCCCGCGGTGTGGACGGTGCTCTACCTGCCGTTCGGCGCGATGTCCGGTTTCGTCAACGTCGCGTTGACGTTCCTCGCGACGCTGCACGGGCTGTCGATCACCGAGGCCTCGTTCCTGCCGGCGGCGGCGCTGATCAGCCAGTGGCTCAAGTGGATCTGGGCCCCGGCCGTCGACGTGACGCTGTCTCCGAAGATCTGGTACCTGATCGGTACGACGGCTTCGGCGCTCGGCGTATTCGCGCTCGCCGCGATGCCGATGACCGAGGCCACGCTGCCCGCGCTGCTCGCGGTGATCGCGAGCACGAGCCTCCTCCGCTCGTTTGTCGGCATGTCGCTCGAGGCCATGCTCGCCGCCACCACGCCGCCGGAAGGGCAGGGGCGCGCGAGCGCGTGGTTCCAGGTTGGCAATCTCGGCGGCGCGGCGCTCGGTGGCGGGCTCGGCCTGACGCTGCTCGAGGTCATGGCCGAACCGTGGATGGCCGGCGCGATCCTCGCGACGCTGTTCATGCTGTGTAGCCTCGGGTTGCTCGCGGTGCCGGCGATCGCGGCGCATCGGAGCACGACCCGCCCGTCGATCCGCGGCGTGCTCCACGACATCGCGAACCTCGCGCGCAGCAAGGGCGGGATCCTCGTGACGCTCCTCTGCTTCTTGCCGTTCGGCACCGGTGCCGCGCAGAGCGTCCTGACCCAGGCACGCGTCGCCGATCACTGGCACGCGACGGCCAGCCAGGTCGAATGGGTTCAAGGCTACGCGGGCGCGGCGGTGACCGCGCTCGGATGTTTCGCCGGTGGTTGGATGAGCACGCGGATGCGACCCCGGCCGGCCTACGTCGCCCAGGTCCTCTTGCTCGCGGCGGTCGCGGTGGCGATCGCGGTGGTGCCGGCGACCGTCACCGCGTACGTCGCCTTGAACCTGCTCTACGGGTTCATGTACGGCGTCGTGTTCGCGGGCTGGACGGTCGTCGTGCTCAACGCGATGGGGGCGCGCTCGGCGGCGACCAAGTACAGCCTGTTCGCCTCGCTGTCGAACTTCCCGACGTGGTGGCTCGGGCTCGCGCTCGGATACATCACCGACCGCCACGGGCCGATCGCGATGCTGCTCGTCGAAGCCGGGATCGCGGTGGTCGCGGTCGGCGTCTTCCTCGGCGCGAGTCGGCTGGTCGCGGGGAGTACGCTCCCCGACGAGCTCGTCGAAGCAAGCTGAGCCGGGCCGATCGGCTGCGACCTGCGCTAGGTCCGGCGCTTGCCGAGCGCGACCGCGTAGACCGCACACGTCGCGGCGTAGCTCGCGGGGATCGAGAGGAGGACCATGAGCTCCCAGAACATGCCGTGGGCCTGCGGATGGAGAAACGCGATCAAGCCCAACACGACGATGCCCAGCACCCACCCGGCAAGTCCGGTGAGTGCCGCGGCGATGCCGTAGCCGGGAGCGCGAACCATGGAGCTCGCGGCGACCGCCGCGATCGGGATCGCGACACACGGCGCGCCGACGAAGAAGATCAGGAAGAAGACGGGCGTGTCGTCGACGTTCGTGAGCATCAGCGTGAGCGCGAGGGTCGTCGCGAGCAGCGTCGTCGCGATCGTGACGAGCAAGACCCTCGGGAGGTCGATCGCGAAGCGCCGTCGGCGCAGGACGAGCAACACGGGTGCGAACAGCGCGGCGCCGATGACGAGACCCATTCGATCTCGTAGCACACCGCACGCGCTCCCTGGTCAGAAGCCGTCCCCGTCCATCGAAGGCGCGGGGCGAGTCGCCGGACGGATCAGATCGAGCAGCGCACGGCCGAGAGCCACGACCTCGTCGGCGTCCGCGCGGGATTCCGGGGTCAACGACGACCACTGGAGCACGAGTCCGTCGATCTCGTCGTTCAGGCCGGACAGGCGCTCGGCTTTCACGAACGCCTGCTCGATCACATCGCACGCGACCTCGGGCAAGAGCGCTGCGAACTTGACGGCCCGCTCGAGCTCGCCGGTGATCTTGGCCTTCAGATCGGTGTCGTGCTTGATGAGCACCCCGCGCTGCGACACGAACGACAGCGAGTCGAGGTACTTGTCGAACCCTTCACAGTCGAGCCGGTTCTGCACCGAGTTCCCGTTCGTCAGCGTTTCGCGGATCTGCCAGAAGTCCCGGCGGGTGTCGGAGCGCAGGTAGTTGAACACGTCGGCGTCGACGAACTGGCTCATCGCTTCGACGATGCGCCGGTAGTTCGTCTCCGCGACGTCGGGTGGCGTCGTGCGATCCTGGACGCGCCGGTTGAGCCCACGGATCCCGCGGCGCAGCTCCGCCAGGGCGCGCCGGATCGCCAGGGCCTTGCCGAGGCTGTCGCGGTGTCCCGACACCATGCGCTCGGGCTCGGCGTAGCCTAAGAAGCATTCGTACACCGTCGTCATCACCGCGAAGACGCCATCCATGAGGCCGGTGGTCGCGTCGTTGAGATCGCGAACGGCCTGCTCCTTCTTGTCGTTCTTGAGCGCGTGCGCGAACCGGCGTTCGAATTCCCGGAGCTCCGAGACCAGCCCGTACTGCAACGTCGACATCTCGGCCGAGAGTGCATCCCAGCGATCGTCGTCCGTCCGCTGGCGATGGGGGATCAAGGCGCGCGACGAGATCGAGCCGGGGCGCGGGGCGGCCGGGCGGTCGTCGAGCTCGAGATCCGTGCCTCCCTCGTCGGGATTCGCGGCCGCCGCGGGCGCGACCATGGCGAGGTACTCGAGCAGGCGGCGGAAGTGACTCAGGACCGCGTCGGAGACGATCTGGAGTTGCTCCTCGCCATCTTCTCGGAGGTAGAGCGCGGCGTCGAGCTCGCCGAGCGCGCGCACCGCGTCTTCGCCGAACTGGAGGAGCTTCTGGATCTTCCTTCGGATGCGACGGTCCGAGATCGTCGCGAGCAGCCCGGCGAGGGCTGCGTTCTCGGATGGTTCGGATTCCAATGTCTTAGGATATGGGTCGGCGAATGCGAGCGCGAGCAAATCCTCCCGATCATCGTGGCCCCATCGCTGACACTCGATCGCACGTCGCTGCGACACCCCCGCTCGCTACCCCTGGTATGGGGGTGGTGGTCTTGCAGATGTGCGGGCTATCGAGGTGGACCGAGCTAGGATCGAGGCATGCGCGGCCTCGCCCTGCTCTTGCTCGTGGGCTGCGTGACCGAGCAGGTCTCCGTGACCCCGCGCGAGTTGCTGCACCGCGTTCGTGAGTTGCGTATCACGGGCCATGCCCACGTCTCGGTCGGCAACGGTGACACCTACGACCTGTCAGCCGATCGGGTGTTCGATGTCACACTCCACGACAAGCCCGCGACGATCACGCTGCGCCAGATGATCGATGGCTGCCCCGAGATCGTCCCGTTCGCGGGTCAGCCCGGGTCGCCGACCCGCTGCCTGCTGCTCGACACCACCGTCGAGCGGTTCCGGATCGACACGCGTCACCACGTCAACTGGGAGATCTTCGAGGTGTTCGGTGGCGCGCTGCTCGTGACCGCGACCCTCGGCGCGATCGCCGGCCTCGTGTGTCACGCCTCGGCGAGTGGCTGCTAGCGCGATCGCCCTCAGCGCGAGATCACGCGCCACGGAGGCGCGGCCGTCCAGTCGACGTTGACGTAGTCGCGGACCTTCATGCCGCTCAGGTACCAGATGCCGACCTCGCCGGTCGTCGTGTTGTGCCACGCGAGGTCGATCAGGCCGTCGTCGTCGAAGTCCTCGGTACCCATCAACTTCCAGTCCGTGCCCGCGTACGAGCCGTCGAGCGACTCGATGCTGCGCACGGTGGTACCGCGCATCAGCCACACGCTGACGACCCCGGTCGTCGGGTTGTGCCACAGCACGTCGACGTTGCCATCACCGTCGAAGTCGCCGGTGCCCATGACCGAATTTGCAGTTCCGACGGAAGTGCGCGACAGGGCCGCACTACCGATGATGTGTCCACCGCTGAGGTACCAGACGCTCAGCTGTCCGGTCGTCGCGTTGTGCCACAGGATGTCGGCGCTGCCGTCACCGTTGAAGTCACCGGTGCCACGCACCTGCCACGTGGTGCCGGGCACGTTCCACTCGAGGTCGAACCCGCGCGTCACGGTCGTCCCGTTCACGAGCCAGATGCCGACCTCACCGCTCGACGGGTTGTGCCACAGCACGTCGGGCTTGTGATCGCCGTTGAAGTCCGCGACGCCAACCCCGAGCCACGGCGTGTTCGCAGTCCAGTTGAGAGTTGCCGCACTGGCGACCTTGCTGTCGCGGCCGATCGACCAGAACGCCACGGCTCCGGTCGACGAATTTTGCCACAGGATGTCGCTCAGTCCGTCGCCGTTGAAGTCCTTGAGCCCGGCGCCGACGCCTTCGCTCGTGACGCACCCGCAGGACCGGTTCGAGTAGATCCGCGGGACGTCGTAGCCATCGAGGCTCCACGCCGGCAGCGTCTCGCACGGGTCACCGACCTCGCGCCAACCAGCTTCCGTCGAGATCGGGTGGGCCATCGCCTCGAAGAGCTCGTGCGAGGCATACGTCGTGAAACGGTCGATGTTGATCGAGACGCTGTCGCCACCCGCCCATGGGATCGTCGCGCCGACGACACGACGGCCATCCTCGGGGTGATAGAAGAACCAGTGATGGCCTCCGAGGCCGATGTCACCGGTCGACACGACACCGTTCGGTAGGTAGACGACATAGACGTCGTTGACCGTCGGCGCGATGCCGGTGAGCGTGTACTTCGACGTCACGCTCGTGACGAAGTTCTGGATGTCGTCGTTGTTCACCGTCGCGGGCGGGTTGCCCGTCACGAGGGAGCCGGCGAACCGACCGGTGCCGGTCCCGTACTGCTGGACCGCGTTGAAGTAGGCGTGGTCGTTGCCGAGGAATCGCCACGCGGTGTCGATCTGGTCGCGCCACATCGCGCCACCACCGAATCCGGTCTCGTTCCAGAACGCGGTGCCCCAGTAGAGATTGTAGATGTTGACGGGATGGGTGGCGTCGCCGAGGACCTGGGCGCCGCCGTTCGCCATGTGGTGGCAAGCGTCGACGGGGTTGTCCGGGCTCGGGATGGTGTCGGCCTGGCTGACCGTGCCATCAGCAGGATCGGCGGTGTCGACACAACCGACGCAGAGCAGCAGCGGGAACAGCGAGAGGGCGATCTTGTTCATACCCGCTAGATGCGGTCGAACTCCGATGTGACAGAGCTCGAAGCAAGCTCACCACGCGCCGCAGCGGATCGGGCCGAACCGATCGGCGTCATCGAGCCGATCGCGGATCAGCGTGCCCATGCGGCTCGTCGACACCACCGCGCCGCCAGATCCGGGTGGCGCGATGTCGGCGGTCCGGCTCCCTGCTGCGATCGTCGCTGCGACCGCGTCCTCGACCGCGTGCGCCTCGGCGTCGAGCCCGAGCGAGTGCCGGAGCAGCAACGCGGCGCTGAGGACCGTGCCGATCGGATTCGCCGCGCCGGTGCCGGCGATGTCGGGCGCCGAGCCGTGGATCGGCTCGTACAAGCCGCACCGGCCGTCTCCGAGCGACGCGCTCGGGCACAAGCCGAGCGAGCCCGCGAGAACCGAGGCCTCGTCGCTGAGGATATCGCCGAACATGTTCTCGGTCACGATCACGTCGAATTGCGCGGGCGAGGTGATCAGGCGCATCGCGGCCGAATCGACGAGCTGATGGTCGAGTTGCACGTCGGGGTAGCGAGCCGCGACCTCGGTCGCGATCTGTCGCCACAGGCGCGAGGATTCGAGGACGTTCGCCTTGTCGATCGACGTGACGCGACCCCGCCGGCCGCGCGCGAGCTTGAACGCGAGCTCGACGACGCGCTCGATCTCGTGATCGGAGTACTCCAGCGTGTCGACCGCGCGCCGGCGACCGGCGTGCTCGTCGCGCCGGCGCGGGCCGAAGTACAACCCACCGGTCAGCTCGCGGATCACGAGGACATCGACGCCGGCGAGCCGCTCGGGGCGGAGCGGCGAGCAGCCGGCGAGCTCGCTGTACGGTCGCACCGGACGAAGATTCGCCCACAGCCCGAGTTGCCTGCGCAGCGCGAGCAGGCCCTGCTCGGGCCGGACCGGGGCGTTCGGATCGTCCCAGCGCGGCCCACCGACGGCCCCGAGCAAGATGGCATCGGCCTCGCGACAGCTCGCGAGCGCGGCATCCGACAGCGCGGTGCCGTGCGCGTCGATCGACACACCGCCGATCGGCTGCTCGACGAACTGAAAGCGGTGACCGAACAGGCTCGCGACGGTGTCGAGGACGCGGCGGCCTTCCTCGACGACCTCGGGGCCGATGCCGTCACCGGGAAACAAGACGATCGTGGCCTTCATGCGCGTGCCTCCAAGAGTTGTGTTGCGGGTCGTGCCGCGGTTGCGATGCCAAACTCGATGCCGTCGGCGAGCGCCGTCCACGTCGCTTCGAGGATCGAAGCCGACGCGCCGACGGTGGACCACCGGTGGTCTCCGTCCGTGAAGTCGATGAGGACGCGAGTCACGGCGCGAGTGCCGGCGTGGCCATCGAGGATGCGCACCTTGTAGTCGGCGAGCGCGATCCGCGCGACCTCGGGGTGCGTCGCGACGAGGGCCTTGCGAAGCGCGGCGTCGAGCGCGTGGACCGGCCCGTCGCCCTCGGCCGCGGTATGGAACACGCGCTCCCCGATCCGCAGCTTGACCGTCGCCTCGGCGGCCGCACCACCATCGCCGCCTCGGGAGAGCACGCGATACTCGACGAGCGAGAACGGTGGCGCGTAGCTCGGCGCGTGGCGGCGAAGGAGCAGCTCGACCGACGCGTCGGCAGCCTCGAAGCTGGCACCGCACGCCTCGCGCTGCTTGAGCGCGGCGAGCGCGGTGCCGGCGAGTGCGTCGAGCCCGTCGATGGCGAGCTCGTCGGCGCGGGCGAGGAGGTTCGCGCGGCCCGACAGCTCGCTGACCACGACGCGACAGACGTTGCCGACCAGCGCCGGATCGATGTGCTGGTAGCTGGTGGCGGTGCGCCGCATCGCCGCGACGTGGATGCCGCCCTTGTGTGCGAACGCCGAGCGCCCGACGTAGGGCATGTGCTCGTCGGGCGCGAGGTTGGCGAGCTCGGCGACCACGCGCGCGACCTCGGGGAGCTCGCGCAGCCGGCCCTCGGGCAACGCCGCGAGCCCGAGCTTGAGCGCGATGCCTGGCAGCACCGCACACAGATTCGCGTTGCCGCAGCGCTCGCCGTAGCCGTTGATCGTGCCCTGGACGTGGCGCGCACCGGCGTGGATCGCCGCGAGCGAGTTCGCGACACCGCAGCCGGCATCGTCGTGGGCGTGGATCCCGATCGTGCCGCGGACACGCGCGCGGATGGCGCGGACGATCGCCGCGACCTCCCACGGCAGGGAGCCGCCGTTGGTGTCGCACAGCACGAGGGTGTCGGCGCCCGCCGCCTCGGCCACCGCGAGGGTCGCCAGGGCGTACGCCGGATCGAGCGCGTAGCCATCGAAGAAGTGCTCGGCGTCGTACACGACGCGCCGGCCGGCCGAGCGCAGCGCCATGACGGTCTCGCCGATCATCGCGAGGTTGTCGTCGAGCGAGACGCGCAGGACCTCGCGCACGTGCAGGGTCGAGCTCTTGCCGAAGATCGTGCACACCGGGGTGCGTGCGGCGAGCAGCGCCTGCACCTGCGGATCGTCCTCGGCGGTGACCCCGGCGCGGCGGGTCGCACCGAACGCGGCGAGCTGGGCGTGCACCAGCGTGCGCGGATCGCTGGCCGCGAACAGCGCCGCGTCCTTCGGATTGGATCCCGGCCACCCGGCCTCGATCAGATCGACCCCGAGCGCGTCGAGGCGCCGCACGATCCGATGCTTGTCCTCGAGCGACCACGAGATCCCCTCGCGCTGCGCGCCGTCGCGCAACGTGGTGTCGTAGATCGTGACCCGATCAACGTCGGCGTTCATACGCCTCGATGTCGGGAAGGTGAGTCATCAGGAACCCGAGCTCGTCGACGCCGTCGAGCAAGCAGCGGCGCGCGAACGCGTCGACGGTGAACGCGGTGGTCGCGAACCCCGGCGCGCGCAGCTCCCGAGCCTCGAGATCGATCGTGATCTCGAGCGCGGCATCGGCGGCGATCGCCGCGGCGAGCTGGGCATGGAGGGTGCTCGGCACGACCACCGGGACGAGCCCGTTCTTGAGCGCGTTGCCGCGGAAGATGTCGGCGAACGACGGCGCGACGACGGCGCGAAACCCGCCGGCGACGAGGGCCCACGCGGCGTGCTCGCGCGACGAGCCGCATCCGAAGTTGTCGCCGGCGACGAGGATCTGCGCGCCGGCGCTGTGCGGCGCCCCGATCGGGCAGTCCGGACGCGCGCGCCAGTCGGCGAACAGCGCGTCGGCGAGCCCGGCCTTGTCGGTGCCCTTCAGGTATCGCGCGGGGATGATCTGATCGGTATCGACATCGGCGTCGAGCACCAGGACGGCACGTGCCACGAGCTGGGTGAAGCGTGGGGTGGTCATGCGGTCCTCGTCTCGGGCAGGAACGTCCGCGGGTCGGTGACTCGACCGGTCACGGCCGAGGCCGCGGCGGTCTGTGGCGACGCGAGCAGCGTGCGGCCACCAGGGCCCTGGCGACCCTCGAAGTTGCGGTTCGACGTCGACACCGCCAGCTGGCCGGGCTGCAGCTGGTCGCCGTTCATCGCGATGCACATCGAACATCCGGGCTCGCGCCACTCGGCGCCCGCGTCGCGGAACACGCGATCGAGTCCCTCGGCTTCGGCCGCGGCCTTGATCGCGGCGCTGCCTGGCACGACCAGCATGCGCACGCCGCGGTCGACCCGACGGCCCCGCAGGATGTCGGCCGCGGCGCGGAGATCGCCGATCCGCGAGTTCGTGCACGAGCCGACGAACACGACATCGACCTTCATGCCGAGCAGCGGGACGCCGGGCGCGACGCGCGTGTAGCGCACCGCGGCCTCGAGCTGCGGCGACGTCTCGGGCACCCGCTGCGTGATCCCGATCCCGTGGCCGGGGTTGGTGCCCCACGTGATCATCGGCTCGAGCACCGTGGCATCGATGTGCAGCTCGCGATCGAAGACCGCGCCGTCGTCGGTGGCGAGCGCGCGCCAGCGCTCCACCGCGCGATCCCAGTCCGCGCCCGACGGTGCGTGGGGCCGGCCCGCGAGGTACGCGAACGTCGTGTCGTCAGGCGCGATCATGCCGGCGCGTGCACCGGCCTCGATCGACATGTTGCAGACCGTCATGCGGCCATCCATGTCGAGCGCGCGGATCGCCTCGCCGGCATACTCGATCACGTGGCCGGTCGCGCCACCGATCCCGATCTTCGCGATCATCGCGAGGATCAGATCCTTCGCGGTGACGCCACGGCCCGGTAGACCGTCGAACGTCACGCGCAACGTGCGCGGCCGGCGCTGCAGCAGGCACTGGGTCGCGAGGACGTGCTCGACCTCGCTCGTGCCGATGCCGAACGCGAGCGCGCCGAACGCGCCGTGCGTCGACGTGTGCGAGTCGCCGCACACGATCGTCATCCCGGGTTGCGTGAGCCCTTGTTCCGGGCCGATCACGTGCACGATGCCGTGACCCGGCGAACCGAGCGCGTGCAGGGTGATCCCGTGCTCGGCGCAATTCGTCTCGAGCCGGCGCAGCTGGGCGCGCGCGGCGTCGTCGGCGATCGCGAGTCCGCCCGCGCGCGTCGGCGTCGAGTGATCCATCGTCGCGACCGTGCGGGCCGGTCGCCGGACGGGCAGGCCGCGCGTCGCGAGGCCCGCGAACGCCTGCGGCGACGTGACCTCGTGAACCAGGTGGAGATCGACGTAGAGGATCGCGGGCGCATCGGGCGGCGACGCCGCGACATGCGCGTCCCAGACCTTGGCGAACAGCGTGCGTGGTGGCGGCCGCGTGTCGAGCGCGCGGTCGAGCACGCGATTGACGGCGGCGAGGTACGCCTTCGCACTCGCGACGACGATGTCGGTGTCGGCGCCGTGCCCGCGGGCGATGCCGGTGCCGGCTCCAGGTCGAACGCGGACGCTGACCTCGCCGAGTGCGTCGATGCCGGCGGTCACGGCATCGACGTGGTACTCGAGGAGCTCGACGCGAACTCCGACGATGGCGTCGATCGCCTTGAACGCGGCGTCGACCGGTCCGGTGCCGATCGCGGCCTGCACCACGAGCTGGTCGTCGGGTCCGCGCAGGCGCACGGTGGCGGTCGACATCCCGGTCGTGCCGCAGCCGACCTGCATGCCGTCGAGCACGTAGTGCGCCGATGGTGCACCCCGCTCGCTCGCGGCCAGCGCGAGCAGGTCGGCCTCGCCGACGTACTGCTTGCGATCCGCGATGGCCTTGAAGCGCTCGAACGCGCGCGCCAGCGCCGCACCGTCGAGGCTGATGCCGAGGGCGGCGAGCTGGTCGGCGAACGCATGACGCCCCGAGTGTTTGCCGAGCACGAGGCGACTGCCAAGCGCGCCGACGTCCTCGGGTCGCATGATCTCGTAGGTCGCCTGGTGCTTGAGCATCCCGTCCTGGTGGATGCCCGACTCGTGCGCGAACGCGTTGGCTCCGACCACCGCCTTGTTGGGTGGCACGACGAATCCGGTGCAGCTCGCGACCAGCTTCGACAGCCGTGTCAGCTGTGGCGTCTCGATCCCGGTGTCGAGCCCGATCACCGCGCGCCGCGTTCGCAGCGCCATCACGAGCTCCTCGAGCGAGCAGTTGCCGGCGCGTTCGCCGATGCCGTTCACGGTGACCTCGGCCTGGCGCGCGCCCGCTCGCAGACCCGCGAGCGTGTTGGCGACCGCGAGGCCGAGGTCATCGTGACAATGAACCGAGATGATCACGCCGCTCGCGCCCGGGACGTTCGCGAGGATCCCGGTGATCAGCGCACCGAACTCGTCGGGGAGCGTGTAGCCGACGGTGTCGGGGATGTTGAGCGTCGTCGCGCCCGCCGCGATCGCGCGCTCGAGCACCTCGTAGAGGAACGCGGGATCGCTGCGACCGGCATCCTCGGGCGAGAACTCGACGTCATCGCAGTAGGTCTTCGCGTAGGCGACGATCTCGGATACGCGGGTCTTCACGTCGACACGCGACATCCGCAGCTTGTGCTCGAGGTGCAGATCGCTCGTCGCGAGGAACGTGTGGAGGCGCGGGCGCTGGGCGCCGCGGACCGCCTCCCACGCGCGATCGACGTCGACGCGGGTCGCGCGCGCGAGGCCCGCGATGATCGGCGGCTCGGGCCTCGCGTCGTGCGGCATGCCGACCTCGCGTGCGATCGCACGCACGGCCTCGAGATCGCCAGGAGACGCGGCGGGAAAGCCGGCCTCGATCACGTCGACCCCGATGCGCGAGAGAGCGCGCGCGATCTCGAGCTTCTCGGCGGGCTGGAGCGTCGCGCCCGGCGCCTGTTCGCCGTCGCGCAGCGTGGTGTCGAAGATGCGGATGTACATCTCACTCCCCCGGCTTGACGGTGACGGGATCGAGGAACGGCATCATCGCGCGCAGCTCCGCGCCGACCTTCTCGATCGGCTGTTCCTGCTCGGCGCGACGGCGTGCCTTGAACTCGGGCGAGCCGTTTCCGACCTCGGCGATCCACGCCTTCGCGAAGCTGCCGCTGCGAATGTCGGCGAGCAGCTTCTGCATCGCCGCCTTGGCCTCCGGACCGATCACCTTGTCGCCGGCGACGTAGTCACCCCACTCGGCGGTGTCCGACACCGAGTAGCGCATGTAGTTGAGTCCGCCGCGGTACATGAGGTCGACGATCAACTTGAGCTCGTGCAGACACTCGAAGTACGCGACCTCGGGCTGATAGCCCGCGTCGGTCAGCGTCTCGAAGCCCGCCTTGACGAGCGCGGAGACGCCGCCGCACAACACGGCCTGCTCGCCGAACAGATCGGTCTCGGTCTCCTCGGCGAACGTGGTCTCGAGCACCCCGGCGCGCGCGCATCCGAGCGCGGAGGCGTACGCGAGGGCGAGCGCGTGGGCCGCGGGCGACGACGCCGGATGGACCGCGAGCAGTGCCGGCGTGCCGCCGCCCTCGCGATAGGTCTCGCGGACGCGATGGCCGGGCGCCTTCGGCGCGATGAGAGCGACGTCGACGCCGACCGGCGGCGTGATCGTGCCGTAGTGGATGTTGAAACCGTGCGCGAACAGGAGCGTCTTCCCGCTGCCGGCGGCGAACTGTGGGGCCACGCGGTCCCGCCAGATCTCGGCCTGCGCGGTGTCGGGCGCGAGCATCATGAGCACGTCGCACCACGCGGCCACCTCGTCGACCGACCCGACGGTGAGGCCGGCCTCCTTCGCCGTGGCGATCCGGCGCGAGGTCGGCGCGAGGCCGACCCGGACCTCGACGCCGGAGTCGCGCAGGTTGAGCGCGTGCGCGTGCCCTTGCGAGCCGTAGCCGACGACGGCCACCTTCTTCGATTGGATCAGACGGAGATCAGCGTCGCGGTCGTAGAAGATGCGGGCCATGGGGAGGTTCCTTGTGGTTGGGCTTCTGCGGAAGTCGAAGAGGGGGATCGTGGCGTCGGCTCGCCGCGGGTCATCGCGACCACGCCGGTGCGGACCATCTCGAGGACACCCTCGGGTGCGAGTACGCCGACGAGGTCGTCGATCTTGTCGTGGGTCGCGGTCAGCTCGATGGTGACGAGCTCGGCGGTCATGTCGATGACCCGCGCGCCGAACACCTCGCACACCTGCAGGATCCGAGGACGCGAGCCGGCGCTGGCGCGCACCTTGATGAGCGCGAGCTCGCGGGCGATCGACGGCGAGAACGTGACGTCCTCGACGAGCAGGACGTTGACCAGCTTGTAGAGGTTGGCCTCGATCCGCCGCGCGCTGTCCTCGTCGGCCTCGATCACCAGCGTGAGACGCGAGACGCCGGGCTCGGCGGTGCGCCCGACGGTCAGCGACGCGATGTTGAACCCGCGGCGCCGGAACAGCGACGCGATCCGGTTCAGCACGCCGGGCTTGTCCTCGACGCGCGCGATGAACGTGTGGGTCTTGGTCATGTCAGGGGTCCTCGGCGGTCTCGACCAGGGCGCTGGTAGGCTTGGGGCGGCGGATCATCTCGGCGAGATCCGCGCCGCTCGGCACCATCGGGTAGACCGAGTCCTCTTGCTCGACGCGGAAGTCGATCACCACCGTGCCGGGCGTCGCCTGCGCGGCACGCACCGTGCTCTCGACCTCGGCGCGCTTGGTCACGCGCATCGCGGTGAGGCCGTGCGCCTCGGCGAGCTTCACGAAGTCGGGCGACCGCATCGGCGTCGACGAGTAGCGACCGCCGTAGAAGAACTGTTGCCACTGCCGGACCATCCCGAGATAGCCGTTGTTGATGATCGCGACGTTGACCTTCACGCCCTCCTGCGCCGCGGTCGACAGCTCGCATGCGGTCATCTGGAAGCCGCCGTCGCCGGCGATCACCCAGATCTCCTCGTCGGGGCACGCGAACCGCGCGCCGATCGCGGCGGGCAGCGCGAACCCCATCGTGCCGAGCCCGCCGGAGGTCAGGAGCTTCCGCGGGTAGTCGTGCTTGTAGTACTGCGCCTCCCACATCTGGTGCTGGCCGACGTCGGTCACGACGAGAGCGCGGCCCTCGGTGAGCCGCCAGAGATCGTGGATCACGTGGGCCGCGTAGAGCCGACCCTCGTCGGGCAGGCCCTGGATGTCGCGCACCGCGCTGTCGCCCTTGAGCGCGTCGATGTGCGCGAGCCACGGCGCGCGCTGGCGCGCGGCGACCCGCGGCGTGAGGGCCTCGAGCACGCGACCGACGTCGTCGACCAGCGCGACGTCGACCTTGACGTTCTTGCCGACCTCGCTGCGATCGATCTCGACGTGGATCTTGCGCGCGCTCGGGGCGTAGGTCGCGAGCCGGCCGGTGACGCGATCGTCGAACCGCATGCCGAGCGCGATCAACAGGTCGGCCTCCTGGATCGCGTGGTTGACCCACGCCTCGCCGTGCATGCCCATCATGCCGAGCGCGAGCGGGTGGCTCGCGGGGAACCCCCCGAGGCCGAGCAGCGTCGCCGCCACCGGGATGTGGGCCTTGTCGACGAACGCGCGCAGGAGGTCACCGGCACCCGCCTTGACGATGCCGTGGCCCGCGAGCACGACGGGACGCTCCGCGCGATCGATGAGATCCGCGGCGCGCGCGAGCAACTCGTCGGGCGCGTGGGACGACGGTCGGTAGCCGGGCAGCGTCGGCGCGCCGGTCGGCGAGCGCCAGGTGCCGGTCGCTTGCTGTGCATCCTTGCAGATATCGACGAGGACCGGCCCGGGTCGACCGCTGCGCGCCAGGAAGAAGGCTTCGCGAATCGTCGACGCGATGTCGTCGACGCTGGTGACCAGGTAGTTGTGCTTCGTGATCGGTAGCGTCACGCCGGTGACGTCGGTCTCCTGAAACGCGTCGCTGCCGAGCAGCGTCGACGACACCTGGCCGGTGATGAACACGACCGGGACCGAGTCCATCATCGCGGTCGCGATCCCGGTGACCAGGTTCGTCGCGCCCGGGCCGCTGGTCGCGAGCGCGACGCCGACCTTGCCCGAGGCGCGCGCGTAGCCGTCGGCCATGTGCGCGGCGCCCTGTTCGTGCCGGACCAGCACGTGGCGGATCCGATCCGCGTACTTCAGCATCGCGTCGTACGCCGGCATGATCGCGCCGCCCGGATACCCGAACACGACCTCGACGCCCTCGGCGACGAGCGCCTCCCACAGGATCTCCGCGCCGGTGAGCCGACGCCCATCGGTCACGTGAGCCTCCAGGTCTTGACGTCCGTGGTGATCGCGCCGTCGGAGGCACTCGAGACGGTGGCCGCGTACTTCCGCATCACGCCGATGAGCGGGCGTTGTGGGCGCTGCAACGGCACGCGTCCGGTGAGATCCGCGAGCACGTCGAGCCGGCGGTTGGCGACGTCGATCCGGATCCGATCGCCGTGACGAAGCAGGTCGATCGGGCCACCGGCGGCGGCCTCCGGGCAGACATGGCCGACCATGAACCCGTGCGTCGCGCCGCTGAACCGACCGTCGGTGACGAGCGCGACGTCGTCGGCGAGGCCAGCGCCGACCAGCGCACCGGTGACCTGGAGCATCTCGCGCATCCCGGGGCCGCCGCGTGGACCCTCGTTGCGGATCACGATCACGTCGCCGCGGACGATCGTGCCGGCGGTGACCGCGGCGTATGCGGTCTCCTCGCTGTCGAACACGCGCGCCGGCCCCTCGTGGAGCTCGCGGTCGTGGCCAGCGAGCTTCACCACGCATCCATCGGGAGCGAGCGAGCCGCGCAGGATCGCGAAACCGCCGCGCGCCTTGATCGGCGCCCCGACCGCGACGATCACCTGCTGGCCGTCGGCTTCACGCGCCGCATCGGCCTCGCCGCGCAGCGTCTTGCCGGTGACCGTCGGCGCGTCCTCGAGGAGGTTCGCGTCGAGCAACCGGCGCACGAGGAGTCCGATGCCACCGGCGGCGTACATGTCGGCGGCGGCGAAGCGCCCACCCGGCTTCAAGTCGGCGATCACCGGCGTGCGCGCGGCGATCGTGTCGAACTCGTCGATCGTGAGGGGCAGCCCGGCCTCGCGGGCGATCGCGAGCATGTGCAACACGCCGTTGGTCGAGCCGCCGGTCGCCGCGATCGACACGATCGCGTTGCGCAGCGAGGTCGGCGTCAGGAACTGTCGCGCGTTCCGCCCGTCGCGCACGAGCGCCATCACCATCTCGCCGGCCTCGCGCGCGACCCGCGACTTGTCGGGCGCGGTCGCGGGAACCTCGCCGGCGCCGATCGCCGAGAGCCCGAGCACCGCGAGCGCGGTCGCCATCGTGTTGGCGGTGAACTGGCCACCGCACGCGCCCGCGCCGGGGCACGCGGCATCCTCGAGCGCGCGCAGGTCTCCGTCGGTCATCGCGCCGCGCGCATGGGCGCCGACCGCTTCGAACACGTCCTGGATCGTCACGTCCTTGCCGCGAAACCGACCGGGCTGGATCGGCCCGCCGTAGAACACGAGGCCGGGCAGGTCGAGGCGCGCGAGCGCCATCGCCGCGGCCGGCAGGGTCTTGTCGCATCCGACAAGCACGACCACGCCGTCGACCATGTGCCCGAACGCGACGAGCTCGATCGAATCGGCGATCACCTCGCGCGACACGAGCGAGGCCCGCATGCCCTCGGTTCCCATCGTCACGCCGTCGGACACCGCGATCGTGTTGAACTTGATTGGGGTGTTTTCGGCCGCGCGCACGCCGCGCTTGACCTCCTCGGCGAGCGCGCGCAGATGCAGATTGCACGGCATGACGTCGGTGTGGCTGCCGACGACGGCGATCAGCGGCCGCTCGAGGTCAGCGTCGGTGAGTCCGGTGGCCTTGAGCATGGCGCGTGCGGGCGCGCGGCTCGGGCCCTTCTTCAGTTGATCGCTTCTCATGTGGCTTCTGAATTCCTCGTCGGAAAAACAAAAGACCCCGCCACCCAGGAGTGGGTGCGGGGCCAGTGGTCGTGAACTCGTTAGTTCAGGATCGGCTACCCGCACCCGGGGCTAATCAGGGAGATGCCAATAAGGCGAAGTCCCTCGAGCCCGAGCGCGATCAGCGATACGAGTGCCGGCGCTACGCACGCCCCGCCGTAGATGCTGGTCGGCATCTCCGTCGGCGAGTCGTTCGCGTCAAACTGCATCGCCTGATCACGCTAAGGAAAATGCCGCACCGGGTCAAGAAGTTTTGACGCGGCATGTCGTGAAGCGAGACTAGGAGTGCAACATTACAGTCGAAATCCAAGATGAGATTTCTGCGATCGTTGTGAATTATCAGATGGTGAGTCCGCTACAGCGCTGCGGTCGCGCGATTCGTGTACGCGCCATCACCGGAATCGGTGGAACTACAGCGGCGCGGCATAGCAGAAGCGCGGGCCAAGCTTCTCGGTACAGTCCCGAGCGGCGGCGACGCCGAGCGCGTTGTCGTGGAGGCACAGGCGCGAGATGGTCGGAACGAGTTGCGAAGACTCGCCGACGAGGGCGTGCGCTCCCTCATCGGTGATGGCGTTGTCTTGCAACAGCAGATCGACGACGCGCGCAGCCGCTGGGGCTTCGGCGAGGGCGCGCGCGCCGGCGTCACCGAGCCGATTCCCGTTGAGAAAGATCCTGAGCGGCAGGCGAGGGGCGCGCGCGAGGATGGCGCCAGCCTCGGGGCCCAGCTGGTTGTGATCGAGCTCGATCACGTCGAGCCGCGCGAAGGCAGGGTGCGCCACGATCTTCGCGAGGCCGGCATCGTCGATCGCGCAGCGGCAAGGGTCATCCCGCGTAGCTCTGGGAGGGCGTCGAGGAGAGCGATCGCTCCGTCGGCGCCCAGCTCGCAGTCCCGCAACAGCAGCCTGCGGAGCAGTGGCAGGCTGGCGAGCGAACGCACGATCTCGGGGCCGAGACGGCGATCGACGCACGGGCCGACCACCAACCGGCGCAGGGTCTTCGCGACGCGCCCGCGTGCGAGCGCGCCCAGGGCCATCTCGTCGAACCGGTTCTCGCCGAGGTCGAGACTCACGAGCTCGAGCTCGGCAAGCGCCGCGACACCCACATTGCCTACACCCACGTTCGAGATATCGAGCCACGCGAGCCCGGACGCCGAGGCGAGCGCCGCAACACCCCCGTCACCGATGGCGATTCCGCCGAGCTGCAAGCGTTCCACGCCAAGCTTCGCCAGCGTCCGCGCGCCTCGGACCCCGATCGGATTGCCGCCCAGATCGAGGTGCTTGAGCGACGGCAGCCGCGTCAACGGCGCCACATCGTCATCGGCGAGCTGGCAATGATCGAGCCTCAGGTCCTTCAACCTCGTGAAGCGGCTCGCGCCTCCCGCGCCGAACAACGCGCCCGTCGCGGCGCGGAGCGCCACTTCACCGAGGTCGAGCGTTTGCAGCTGGTCTCGCGGCCCGATCGATCCGACCTCCTCGATCGAGAGCTGCGCACCGCGCAGCCCCAGCTCGCGGAGGTCGGGAAACCGTCCCGCGAGCCGACGCACGATCTGGTCTCCGAATCGCTCGAGGGTCTCGCCGTCCGGTCCATCCACCGCGAACACGGGCCTCTTGAAATCGAGGATCGTGAGTCGCTCGAGCCTCGGATCGTCGAGCACGCGCGCCGGGTCATCGATGACCTCGTTGCGGTAACTCCTGAAGTAAAGGCCCTGCAGTGGTGGCGAGAGCGCGAAGGCCTCGTCGAGATTCGCGGCGTACGTGCCCCAGCGCACCTCGATGCCCTCCACGAACCCGCGGTCCCACCGATATCCGCGCTTGCCCCACGCGCGCCCGTGCTGCGCGAGCAGCTGCTCGACGCGGATGGTTAGCAACTCGCGCTCCGGATCGTCCTCGTGGAGGCCGGCGATCCTGCATTGCGCGACGATCAGCTCGCCTCGCGGGTCGCCGCGTTCGGTGAGGAGGTCGGCCCACACGAGCCGCGGCGCGTCGTCGTCCGGGGTCGCCGCGATCTGCGCGAGGATGCTCGCGTCGGCGAGCTTGGCCATCGCGCGCTCGAGATACGGCCGGTCGTCGTCGTCCTTTGGAAGCCGCGCGCGCTCCCACGCGAGATCCTCGATGGCACCCTCGACGTCGCCGGCCATCGCCCGAAACTCCGAGCGCCACCGCCGCCAGCCGGGCAGCTCGCGCCCGAGCATCTCCGCGAGCGCCGCGAAGACGCGAAGCCCGAACCTCCCGGTCGCCGGCGTGCTCGCCTCGTAGCCGACCGACGATCGGATGAAGTGATAGACGTCGACCCCGTCCTTCAACGTGGCCAGCTCCGCTTCGGCCGCCGCCGACAAGATGGGTGCGTCCACCTCCACCGAAGCCGCATCGGGCCAGTCGATGACGACCTCGAGGAGACGGCGATGGCTCAGACAGTCGCCGTAGACAAGGAGGTCGCGCAGCGCTTCGTGCGGCGACACGGCCGACAACCCGACCAGCGTGCGACACAACACCTCGCGGAGTGGACGGCGCAGCACCTCGAGGAACTCGGCCGAGCCGCCGGCGATCATCGCCTGTAGCTCGGCCTCGGGACATGCGCGCTCGCTGGTCACGCCCTCGTCGAAGTCTTCGATGAAGAGCTCGCCGTTTCGCCCGAGGTACGTCGTGTGCAGGCGCGAACCCCCGATCACGACCTGCATGCCGTCTCGGATCCCGGCGATCACGCGTTGGATCTCGTCCGCGCCGAGCTCGAGCGTGCTGCGCGGTGGCTCGCGGGTCACGTGCGCGTACGTGGACGTCGAGATGAATTGAAACGTCGCGCGGCAGCGCGTACAGCGCAAGCGCCCGGCACGCCACGCGTCCCCGGTCTCCACGCTCGTGAGCGTGACGAACTGCGACCGCGGGAACGCGCGGATGTCGCCGTTCGTCATCCCATCCCAGACCGCGCACGAACACGGCGCGGGGGTGCGGGACTCCCACGCGATCCCCATCTGTTGTTCGCGCGCAGCCGGCACGTTCGCGCGGAAGATCCGCACGTACGCGGCCGCCTCCTCGGCGCGCCCGACGGCCGGCTCGGAGAGTTGCTCGACGAGTGCGCGCGCGACACGCTCCCGATCCTCGCCGTCGCCCGCGGCGCGCACGAGGCGATCCGCGAGCATCATCGGATCGGCGACGTGCGGTTCGAGCAGGGCATCCGCGAATTCGAGATGATCCCTCGTGATGAGCGACGTCACCACGACGGCGCTGTCGTCGTCGTCCCAGGCGCGCGGCGATCCGTAGACGCCCTGATCGAGATCGAGCGTCCGCCGGAGCAGCACGTCGGGCTCCCCGGGATGCACGAGGTCGAGGCGGGTCCAGGCGCCTTCTCGCCGCGCGCTCCAGCTCATCGCATCGATCTCGTCGGGCGTGTTCGCGCGAACGACCAGCACGGTCAGCGACCGCGTCGGCGACCGAGGTTGCGCGGCCATCTGACCGACGATAGCCGGCCGAGCGGCGCGACCGATCGGATCAGCGCACCGATTCCACCGTCCGCGCTAGGCCACGAGACCCGGTGCGGTCGCGACGTCGGACTCTGCCATCGGCGCCGAGGGCTCGACGAGCACCGGCTTGCCGCTCTCGGTCGCGTAGCCCGGTGCGCCCATCTCGGGGATGTCGAGGCCGCCGATCTCGTCCTCGATTGGCACGCGATTGCCGACGAGCTTGCCGATCACCTTGAGCGCGACCCAGGTCACCGGCGCGACCCACAGGATGTTGATCACGATGCCGATGCACTCGGCGGCGAACTGACCGGCATCGCCGTAGAGCAGGCCGGTCACGTTGCCGGCGACGCCATTGGTGCCGTCGCCGTAGGTGCCGTTCGCGAACAGGCCGAGCGCGACGATGCCGAACGCGCCGTTGACGCCGTGGACCGCGATCGCGCCGACCGGGTCGTCGATCTTGAGCTTCTTCTCGATGAACAGGGCGGCGTACACGACGAGGACGCCGGAGATCGCGCCGATCAGGACCGCTGCCCACGGTGCCACGAACGCGCACGGCGCCGTGATCGCCACCATGCCGGCCAGCATGCCGTTGCAGATCATCGAGACGTCGGGCTTGCCGAACCGGAACTTGGTGACGAGGAACGCCACGAACGCGCCGGAGGCAGACGCGAGCATCGTGTTGACCGCGATCACCGCGATCCGCGAGTCCATGCCGGAGAGCGTCGAGCCCGCATTGAAGCCGAACCAGCCGAACGCGAGGATGAACGTGCCGATCACGACCATCGAGATGTTGTGCGCGGGGATCGGGTTCGCGGTGCCATCCTTGTTGTACTTGCCTCGTCGCGCGCCGATCAGCTTGGCGCCGACGAAGGCGATCACGCCGCCGGTCATGTGCACGACGGAGCTGCCGGCGAAGTCGACGTGCCCGTGGCCGAGCCCGAAGTTCGTGCCGAGCGTGGAGAGCCATCCGCCACCCCACACCCAGTTCGCGAACACCGGATAGATCAGCGTCGAGATCACGAAGCTGAACAGCACGAACGAGCTGAACTTCCAGCGCTCGGCCATCGCCCCGGTCGGGATCGTCGCCGTGGTGTCCATGAACACCATCTGGAACAGGAACATCGCCGCGACCGGGCCCGTGAACATCGTCGTCGGCAAGAAGAAGCCCTTCATGCCGAACAGGCCGAACGTGTGGCCGGCGAGGGTGACCGTGAACTCGTGGTCGAGGGTGGCGTCGCCGCCGAAGATCGAGCCGACGCCGCCCATCTGCAGCGCGAATCCGACGGCCCAGAAGCCCAGGATGCCGATCGCGTACACCGACAAGTTCATCGCCATCGTATGCGCGACGTTCTTGGCGCGTACGAGGCCGGTCTCGACGAGCGCGAAGCCCGCTTGCATGAACATCACCAGGAAGCCCGCGATGAGCGTCCACATGATGTTGGTGCTGACCTGGGTGTCGGCGAGTTGCTTAGCGAGGTCGGACACTGACGGATCTGGCATGACTATTCTCCTGGTTAGTGAACAGAGATCTGCGGGCGAGTGCCCACTTGAGAAGGGGAGGACTGATCACCGTCGTGACGAGCACGACGATGACGACGCTTGAGAACATCGTGTCGTCGATCACCGGTCGGCCGCCGATCGACAGGTGGCGCCCGACATCGGCGACGATGAGGCCGACCTCGCCGCGCGGGATCATCCCGACGCCGATCGCGAGGCGATCGAGGCCACGATCGGACACCCCGAGACCACACACCTGCTTGCCGAGGACCGCCGCCCCGCACAGGAGGCCGGCGATCGCGAGCACGTCCGCGTGGGCGAACACGCGCAGGTCGAAGCCGAGGCCCATGCGCACGAAGAACAGCGGCACGAGCACCGTCGAGAGCGGGCGCACCTCGTCGGCGAGCGAGCGCGGGGCGCGGTCGGCGAAGTCCTTGAAGTGAACCTGGTCGAGCACGAGCCCGGCGGCGAACGCGCCAACGATCGGCGCGAGCCCCGCGGCCCCCGCGGCCCACGACGTCAGGAAGCAGATCGCGAGCGCGGTCACCAGCAGCATCGAGTGCACGCGCAGAAACGACGCCGCGCGAAACAGGTGCGGCGCGAGCCTGCCTCCGATGAGGATCGCACCGACCAGAAAGCCGATCGCCTTGATCACGACGATGGCGACTCCACCGGCGGCGAGCCCTTCGCCTCCGGCGGCGGCGATCACCATGCCCTGAACGATCGCGAGCACGACGAGACCCATGACGTCATCGATCACCGCGGCGCCGAGCACGATGCGCGCCTCGGTGCGCGCGGTCGCGCCGAGGTCCTTGAACACGCGCGCGGTGATGCCGACCGAGGTCGCCGCGAGCGTCGCGGCCACGAACAGCACCGCGGCGAGCGGGAGGTCCGGACGCACCCAGTGGAGCACGAGCCCGCCGAGCGCCATCGGTGCGATCACGCCGAGTGCGGCGACGCGCAACGCCGTCGCACCGACGCCGAGCATCTGCGCGACGCTCGACTCGAGCCCGACCTCGAAGAGGAGGAGCAGGAGGCCGATCCCGGCGACGGCCTCGAACAGCGGCGCGTCGCGCAGCGGCTCGGCGATGTCGATGCCGAGCAGCTGGAGGTTGCCGAGCACGATGCCGACCACGAGCTCGCCGATCACCGCGGGCTGTCCGAGGCGCTCGAACAGCTCGCCCATCGCCTTCGCGGCGACGAGCATCACCGTCAAGGCGACGAGCATGGTGCCGAACGAGCCCCCCATCGTCAGAACGCCGCGACCGCGCCCAGCGTGAAGGTCACCTGCTGCGACGTCGAGTACGGCATCGCATCGCTGCCGGAGAACGGCTTGTAGCTACCGAGCCCGCGATCGAGGCGCGCCTCGCCGCGCAGGAGCAGCCCGGCCGCGGGCGCGTACGTGAACGTCGCGGTTCCCTCGACGACGTTGCCCTTCATCGGCAACAGGATCCCGAGCGTCGGCGAGTCGTTGTCGTGGAAGTATTCGGCGCGGGCGGACACCGCCGACTTCGGGCTGGAATGCCAGCGCGCGTAGCCGGCGATGCCGGCGAAGATCTTGTCGCTCGGCAGCGAAGCGTCGATCGCGATGTCGCTGTTCGCGGCGAGCTCGAACGCGTCGGACACGGTCCACGTCGCGATCGTGTCGAACAGGTAGATCGCCTGGTCGAAGCTCGTCAGCTTGCCCTTGTCGCCGGGCTGCTCGTTGAACGCGCTGAAGTTCTGCGTCAGCGCGAGCGAAGGCGTCGGCTTGTAGATCACCGAGAGGCCCGGGCTCTTGAACGCGTTGCCCTCGAACGTGTTGTTGAGGCCGTTGACGACGAACAGCGTCATCTCGAGCTGGTCGTTGGCGACCCAGTCGACCGCGATGCCGGTCTCGGTGAACGGGATCGCCCACGTGAACAGCAACGAGTGCGTGTAGTTCCAGTTCGCCTGCGACTCGATCACCTCCATGCCGTGGTGGGTGACCATCTTGCCGACCTTGAGCGTCAGCGCCGGCGTCGCGGCCCAGGCGACGTAGGCCTGTTCGAGGTTGCGCATGACGTCGTGGCCCATGCCCGACGCGGTGTCGGTCGCGTTGACGAGGTCGATCGTCTCGCCGAAGCCGACGTCGAGCCGGAACCCGACCGGCCCGGGCTTGCGCTCGAGCGTGATCTTCGCGAACGACACCGACGCGCCGTTGGCCTGGGTCTCGAACGCGTACAGCTCGTTCGGCGACGTGTTGGTCGCGCTGCGCGCTGGGTTGAACGTCGCGTACGCGTCGAGCGATCCGGAGATCGTGACGCCAGCGATCGTCGGCGAGGTCGTCTGTGCGCTCGCGGCGACATCGGGTGCGGCCTTGGACGTGACGGCGGCCGTGGTCGCGGGTGTTGGTGGTGGGGTTGTCGGGGGTGGTGGTGGTTCAGCAGGTGGCCCGACCTCCGATGGGGGATCGGTGGTGGCTTGTGGTGACTCCACATCAGCACTGACGTCGTGTGCCGAAATTAACAATACACCCGCCGCGACGAGAGCATTCGACCTCATCTCCTCCTCCTTCTTGTGCCGCCACACTAGGCGTTCGAATGTTTCGGGCAGGTTGCCGCGCCGTAAATAATGCACTGCGTCATTTAGATCGTCGACGGGAAAACACGAGAACGTGAACACTTCCCACGGGAAGCCCGGTTCACCGAGGCGCCAACAAAACCTCACCGCGGGCGATCATTCGCGAGGGTTCCGTACTGGCGGTTGCCAAAACAACCGGTGAAGAGTCCGATTCGGCGATTATAGGTCTCGATGATCCTGCCGAATCAGACATCACCGTCGAAGCGCCGGACGCCGGGTGGGCTGTCGACGTATGATGGCCCGATGCGAATTCCTTGGACTGTGGTGATGGTCGCGAACCTCGCGATCGTCGGGGTGGCCGGTGCCGATCGGCGGACGGATATGCAAGGCGAGAACGCCGAGTACAAGCTCGACGACTACGACGCGAACAAGCCGACCGACTGGTTCGACGGCAAGGTGGCGAAGCCCGGCACCGATCCGGCTCGGGCACTCGCATCCGTCGAGGTGTGCCTGCGGACCGCGGGCGTCGTGAAGCAGATGCTGACCGAGACGCCAGGCCTCGTGACGACCAAGCACGGCAAGGATGTCCCGGCGCGCCTCGACGCGCTGAACAAGTACTGCGCGACGATGCAGACCGTGGCGAACGCGGTCGGAAAGCAGGCGGCGGGCGCGACAGCGGACAAGGCGACTGCGGACAAGGCGGAGGCGGACCGCGAGGCGCGGCGAGCGGCCTGGCGCGCCGCGGCCCAGCCGTACTCCGCGACCATCGCGACGCTCGCGCCGTACTTCGATCCAACGATGCCGGCCAGCGGGTTCAGCGACGGTCTGCTCGATCAGATGCGCAGCGAGTTGCCGAAGGTCGCGAAGATCTGCCAGCAGTTCCCCGACCTCGTCGATCCACCGCATCCACGCAACGACGCGATGGATCGCCCCGTCGTCGTGTGCAAGATGGCCGCGGGCGGCATCGAGCCGATGGTCAAGCTCGCGCATCACGGGATGATCATGACGTCGGTCGAGATCAACAACGGCACCGCGATCCAGTCGATCAAGGACATGATGTCCAACCCCGACAAGCAGATCGACGACGACACGCAGAAGCTGGTCTACGACCACGACGGGTGGGTGAAGGACCGCGACGCGTTCTACAAGCCGATCTTCGGCAAGAACGGCGAGTCGGTGCCGGCGGATATCTACAAGCCGGTCGAGGCGATGGTGCCCGAGCTCAAGGCCTTCATCGACAAGGTCGGCACCACGAACAAGTTCGAGATGTCACCCCACCAGGATGCCGCGGCGCAGAAGCTCGTCATCGCCAAGCTCGCCGCGACGCGCCCGAACGCGACCGTCGTGAAGATCGGCAGCGACTACGTCGACTGGGTCGCGTACGACGAGAAGACCTTCGTGAAGAGCGACTCGACCTACGACTACTACCGGGTGAGCAAGGGCAAGGATCGCTACAAGCGCGGCTGGATGCTGGTCAAGTTCAAGGACCGTCCGTACTGCCAGGCGCGCGAGTGGATCGTGCACCGCGTGTACAACGGGACGGTCGCGGTCGACTGGCTCGCGCAGGGTGGGCTGTTCGTGAAGTGCGACTGACTCGTGCCGGGGTAGCATCGACGCGTGTTGCCACCCGGACCGAACGCACCCGCGCTCCTCCAGATCGGCCGCTGGATCGTGCGCCCGATCGAGCTGCTCGAGAGCTGCCACGCGCGTTACGGCGACGTGTTCACGTTGCGTGCACCCGGCGGGACGGGGACGATCATCGTCGTCTCCGATCCCGACCTCGTGAAGGGCATCTTCACGGCGGATCCGGACGTCCTGCTCGCGGGCGTCGGGAACGCGTCGATCCTGGAGCCGATGCTCGGTCGCCACTCGCTGCTCACGCTCGACGGCGCCGAGCACCTGCGACAGCGGCGGCTCCTGTTGCCGGCGTTTCACGGCGAGCGGATGCACGCGTTCGCCGCGATCATGCGCGAGATCACCGAGACCTCGTTCGCGTCGTGGCCGATCGATCGCCCGTTCTCGATCCACACGATGATGCAGTCGATCACGCTCGACGTGATCCTGCAGACCGTGTTCGGGATCGGCGCCGACGATCGCTATCACCTGCGCGCGGCGCTCGTCGATCTCCTCGAGATCGCGGCGAACCCGTGGCTCATCTTCCCCGGCCTGGTCGGCCTGAACCCGTTCAAGGTTCCGTGGCTTCGCATCACGCGGCTCAAGAAGCGCGTCGACGAGACGCTGTATCGCATGATCGCGGATCGCCGGCGGGCGCTGACCGCGACCGGCGACGTGCTCGCGATGATGCTCGAGGCGCGCGACGACACCGGCGCCGGGATGACCGACGTCGAGATCCACGACGAGCTGCTCACGCTTCTCCTCGCCGGCCACGAGACCACCGCGACGACGCTCGCGTGGATCTTCGATCGCGTGCTCGCGCATCCGCAGGTGCTCGCGAAGCTGCGCGACGAGCTCGCCGCCGGACGCGAGGAGTATCTCGACGCGGTGATCCGCGAGACGCTGCGCGTGCGACCGATCATCCCGATGGTCGGTCGCCACGTCGCCAAGCCCTATCAGCTCGGGCGCTGGACGATCCCAACCGGCATGCGCCTCGCGCCGTCGATCTACCTGTCGGGCATGAACGCGACGACGTATCCGGACCCGACGCGGTTTCTCCCCGAGCGCTGGCTCGGCGTCAAGCCCGACCCGTACACCTGGTTCCCGTTCGGCGGTGGGATCCGACGCTGTATCGGGATGGCGTTCGCGCTGTTCGAGATGCGGATCGTGCTGTCGACCATCCTGCCGCACGCCGACCTGCGACTCGCTGACGGCGCGGCGACCATCGTGCGGCGCGGCATCACGCTCGCACCGTCGAACGGCGCGCGCGTCGTGCTGTCGCGCCGCGCAGCCCGCCGCGCGGCGTGACATCTGCGTTCACCACCACCATGGCTGGCCTCTCCTCACACGAGCTCGAGCGATCGTCGCGCGCAAGCTCGCCGCCACGAAGCCGACGAGCGCGACCAATGCCGTACGTGGTCGCCGCACAGATCAACGCGAATTCGCGCAGGTGCGCCCGCGCCTCTGGTCGGATGCGCCGCCACGCGACGAACGCGATCACCAGCACGACGAGCGCGCTCCCGAATTCGGTCCGATAGGGATTCGCGGACGGGTCGTTCTCTGGATGACTCAGCATCCATGTGGGGCACATAGCAGGGTCGGCTCGCAGAGATCGTGCCGTCGACCAACTCGCGTGGATCCGTGCTGCCGCCGCGGCCCCGTGCCAGCGCGGCGCGCCGGTCCCTCCGGCACGTGGCCGGATGTCAGCGCGACGCGAGCGACACGCACAGCGGACATGCAGGCGCGGCGTGCGGCACGTCGCGGCGATGCAGGTCGAGCAGGGCCCGCGAGATCTGCGCGAGCTCGCGGCGAACCTCGCGCCGGCGACCCTTCACGCGCGCGATCGTCATGCGGTCGTACGCCGTCGTCTGGTGGCGCATCCACGCGATCACCGCCGCCTCGGCGCGCTCGGCGACCGGGATCCGCTGGGTGCGCGCGACAGTGCCGCTGCCGACCGGCGTCGCGTGCTCGGCGACGAGGCGCGCCATTCGCTGGCCCTGCGCGGCCCAGCTCGTCGAGAACTGCAGGAACGCGCGCACTTCTTCCTCGAACGTCACGACGTACGCGGCCTGCGTCCGCTCGCGCCGGGCGACGTCTCCGGCCCGCTTCCTGGCGTAGCTGTCCGTCCCGCGCTCGGCGTCGAGCGCGGCGCGCGCCGCGTCGATGTTCGCGGCCGGTGCCCACAAGCCCTTCGAGAACGCCTTGCGGCCCTGCTTCTCGATCACCGCCCACGACGGCCCGGCCGCCTTCACGCGGCGCGTGAGGCCGGCATCTCCCGGCGGGAGACATGCCCACGTGGGGGGCGGTGACATGCGCGAGCCATCGGGCGCGACGAACACCTTCGGATCCGCGGTCGGTGCGAGCACGAGCGCCTCGGTCATCGCCGCGCACCTTACCTTCGAACAGAAGTAGAGTCGCGACATGACCGCGCCGGAGCTCCGTGCGTATCAGCGCGAAGCGATCGACGCGGTGATCGCCGCGCGACGCCGCGGCATCCGCCGCATGGTCGTGTGCCTGCCGACCGGCGCGGGCAAGACCGTGATCTTCTCGCATCTCGCGCGGCTCGCGACCAAGCAGGTGTTGGTGCTCGCGCATCGCGAGGAGCTGCTCGCGCAGGCGATCGACAAGCTGTCGCGCGCGCTCGACGACACGCGCGTCGTCGGCCTCGAGCGTGGGACGTCGCGCGCGCCAGCGGAGGCCAAGGTGCTCGTCGCGTCGCTGCGCTCGCTGCATCCCGATCGCATCGGCAGCGTGCTGTCCGGCCGCGACCTCGGGCTCATCATCTACGACGAGTGCCACCACGCGCCCGCGGAGGACAACCTGCGCGTGCTGCGCACGATCGGTGCGTTCGAACCCGACTGGCCGGGCACGCTGCTCGGCTTCACCGCGACCACCGCGCGCGGCGACGGCAAGGGCCTCGATACCGTGTTCGAGGAGATCGTGTACTCGCGGACGCTACCGGAGCTGATCGCCGAGGGCTTCCTCGCGCCGCTCAAGGGCTTTCGCATCGCGACCGCCGCGGATCTCACGCGCCTGTCGCCCGGCGGGAGCGACTTCACCGACGACGAGCTCGCCGAGGCGGTCGACATCGAGGAGCGCAACGCGCTGGTCGCGCGCTCGATCCAGGAGCTCGCGCGCGATCGGCGCACCATCGCGTTCTGCGTCACGGTGAATCACGCGCGCAACCTCGCGCGCGCGCTGAACCACCTCGGCGTGCCCGCCGGCATCGTCCACGGCGAGATGCGGCCCGCCGATCGCGCACGCGCGCTCGCCGAGTTTCGCGACGGCCGCATCCACGTGCTCGCCAACGTCGCCGTGCTCACCGAGGGGTTCGACGATCCGGGCGTGTCGTGCATCGCGATGGCGCGCCCGACCCGCTCCGAGGGCCTCTACGCGCAGTGCGTCGGTCGCGGCACGCGGCTCGCCGACAACAAGCGCGATTGCCTGATCCTCGACTTCGTCGACGTCTCGACGCTCAGCCTGTGCACGCTGCCGTCGCTGTTCGGCTGTCCGCGCGATCTCGATCTGCGCGGCGAGGACGCGAGCGACGCCGCGCGCGCGTGGATGCAGATCCAGCTCGACTACCCCGAGCTCGAGCTCGAGGCCGGCGCGCTCACGCTGCGCGAGATCCAGGATCGCGCCGAGGCGTTCGATCCGCTCACGCTCGAGCTGCACCACGAGGTCCGCGCGATCTCGCAGAACGCGTGGTTCTCGCTCGGTCGCCACGGTGTCGGGTTGCACTTCATCCCTCGAGCGGGCTCGCCGGTCGGCTCGGTCACCGTGCTCGCGCGCCCGACACGCGGCAAGCGCTGGGAGGTCGCCGTCGACGATCAGGTGATGGATCGGTTCTCCACCCTCGAGGAGGCGGTCCAGGCCGTCGACTACGAGGTCGATCGGCGCGGGCCGGTCGCGCGAGCCTCGGCGCACGACGATGCGGCGTGGCGTCACGAACGTCGGGGCCACGTGACGCGCGCGCAGGCGCTCCAGCTCGCCGTGTGGAACGCGGTGACCCGAACGAGCCGATGATCGTCGCGTTACACGTTGACCAGCCGCCACAGCTTGTTCGCCGCATCGGCGGTCGCGCCCACGAGCTGCATGTTCGACATGCTGGCCGGGATGTCGAACTCGACGGACTGCGCCTTGTGCTGGGCCTTGTACGTCGAGTCCTTCACGTGCCCGAGCTGCGCGCGGGCACCGGAGAGCTGCAGATAGTTCGCGTTGAAGGCGGTCATGATTGCTTCGGAGGTGGCCACGTCGCAGCCTTGATCGTTCGCCACCAAATAAGAAGGGCGCTGTCCGGAGTTCGTCGCCCGCATCGGGTATCGACGCGCGGCCGTGGTTTCATCACGGAGCATGGACGAGCACGTGTTCGCGGGCACCTTGATCTACGAGAGCGCCCACGCGATGGAGCACGCGATCGACCGCTTCATGAAATCGAAGTCGATCCTGACGCCACTCGCGGTGCTCGCCTTCGACGGGCTGCGCCTCTGCGTGGAGTTTCGCGCGATGGCCTACCGAGGTCTCGACCAGCGCTACGTCGATGACTTCGCGATGCTCGCCGAGGCCGCGATCGACGGCGAGCTCACGGTCCTCGACAACCACGGGCGAACGGCCGCGAGGATCCCGCACGGTGGCAAGCCACGCGCGAAGCTGCCCGCGCGCCACCGGCGCTGGGAGCTGTTCGCCGGCGCGAAGTCAGTCGACGCCCTGCGCGCGCTCGCCGCCGACGGCACCGCGATGGCGCAGCCGCTCGGTCCGCTGAAGGTGACCGCGCTGCACATCGCCGCGCGCGCGGGGGCCGAAGACGCGGTGGCGTTCCTTCTCGAGGTCGGAGTCCCGGTCGACGCGGCGACGATCGAGAAGACGACGGCCCTCGCGTTCGCGTCGACCGGCGCGGTCGCCGGGCGGCTGATCGCGGCAGGCGCGAACATCGACGGCGAGGTCGGTGACTGCGCGATCGTCGTCAACTCGGCACGGCTCGACCGCGGCGAGGTCGTCCGCGTGCTGCTCCAGGCCGGCGCACGCGTCCCCGATGGTAGCCACCACGAGCTCGCGAAGGCGCTCGCGCTCGCCGGAGACTTCGAGCTGCTACGCGACCTGGCGACGGGCGATGACGCGTTCCGGACAGCCCTCGCCCACGACGACGTCATCAACGCCGCGCTGCGCAGTGACAACGAGGTCGCGCTCGATCTCCTGCTCGGCTTCGGAGCGCAGTTGCCCTCCGACTTCATCGGCCGCGCCGCCGCGTTCGGTGCGCGCACCCACCTCCTCGCCGCCCTGCGCGCCGCCGACGCCGTGGCCTCCGCCGGGCCGTCTTCGAACGATCGCGATGCGATGTGCCTCGCCGCCGCCTACGGCCGCCTCGAGGCGATGCAGCTCCTCGCCGACGCCGGCGTCCCCGTCGAGCCGCGCAAGGCGGGCGCGACGTCGCCGCTGATCTGGTCCGTCTGGTCCGCCGCGCTCGACGCCGACGCCTGTCGCGCCACCGCGGCCTGGCTCCTCGAGCGCGGCGCCTCGATCGACACGGTCAACGCACGCCGCCGCACCGCGCTCGCCTTCGCGGTCGAACGGATGTCGCGTCACGGCGCGACGTTCCTCGTCGAGCGTGGCGCCGACCTCTCGCTGCTCTCCGCCGTGGCTCGCCGCGCCCTCGTCGACCTACTCCCTGACGAGCTCGCAGCCCGCGTTCGCGCAACCGCCCCTGCGAAGAAGCGCACGACCAAGAAGCCGGCGCCGACGAAGTCGAAGACGCGCAAGCGCGCGTGAACGCCACACGCTCATCGCGCAGTGAGCGGGCGCTGATACTCCTCGCAGCGCGACGCGTTGGCGAACCCGCCATGCGCGGAGACGGCGTAGATCACGGTAGGGATCAGGAACACCACCCCGAGCACACCGAGGATCGGCACGTGATCGGTCTCCCCACCCGGGGTCGTCTCGTAGGCGACGAACGCGAGTCCGGACAGCGCGCCGAACGCGATGGCACCGACCACGTCGACGCGTGGCGCCGTGTCATCGGTCGAACACGCGACCGGGCGCGTGCCGGGGTCGTGCATCGGCGTCGTCTGCACGAAGTACGAACACCCCGCGAGCGCGACGCACGCGAGGTAGGCGGCGAGCCTCGCGATCGCGGCGTGACCGTCGCAGATCGGCTTGGGTTGCTGGTCGCGCATGCGGGCATCCTCTCCCAGGAGCGGGGGCTGGGTCCTGCACTTTGGCAAACCAGTCGGACGTCGCGCAGCGCACCCCGTGTCAGCATCGCCGTGATGAAGAAAGTCGGATCACTGCTCGTGGCGGGTCTCTTGTTGATGGGTGCTTGCAAGAAGAAGGGAGGAGACCAGGGTGCAGGCAGCGCGGGCAGCGCCACCACGGCGGGCAGCGCGACCACCGGAAGCACCGACAAGCCCGCACCGGGGAGCGCGGAGACGGCCACGACTCCGTGCTCCGCCACCGCGTGGAAAGAGCCCAGCGGGCTGTTCTGCGTCGAGGCAACGGGCTTCACGGCCAGCCCGGTCGAGACCAACGCCGACGACGACCCCAAGTCGACGATCTGGTTCAAGAAGCCTGACTCGGACACCAGCCAGGTCATGTTCCAGGTCTACTGGTACCCGAAGCGCACCGAGGCCACGATCGACGCCGTTGGGTTCGTCTCCAACATGGAGCTCCAGTACAAGAACGAGACTGGTGAGGGCACCGGCAAGTTCGCCGGTGGCAAGGGGCGGTTCTTCCAGTACTCGAAGAAGGCCGACGCGAAGTCACACAAGATCCAGGCAGTCACGGAAGGCAAGAAGCGCGCGTACTGGTGCGAAGGCAACTCGTACGACGCCCCGATCGCGGCCGAGGTCATCGCGGCGTGCAAGAGCGTGATCGCCACGGACTGACGGACCTACCGCCGAGCCTAGGGATAGTGGCCGACCAGGGTCACGCCGGTGTACGCCGCATAGCCGCGAAGCATCACGTAGTAGTCGGTGGCCGTGGGGTTGCTGAACGAGCACGTCTCCGTGTTGCCGTTGACGTACGGCCGGCAGTCGTACGTCGCGGTCGTCGGCTTGGCTCCCGCCTTGATGTACATGTCGGCATCACCGGTGCCGCCGCTCGTCGAGAACACCAGGGTCGTTTGGCCCGCCGGGACGGTCAGCTTCCAGTACTTCGTCGAGCCGGTCGCGCCCGCGAGCCCGGTCACCGGCACGTTGTTGCCGAGCGCGGTCGTCGTGTCGGTCGACGCCGCGTAGGTCGCGGTCAGCGTCACGCCCGCGTACGTCGCGTAGGCGTTCAGCATCACGTACCAGGTGCCGGCGGCAGGATTCGCGAACGTGCAGGTCTCGCTATTGCCGTTGACGTACGGCCGGCAGTCGTAGGTCGTCAGCGTCGGTGCGGAGCCCGAGCGGACGTAGAGATCGGCGTCCCCGGTGCCGCCAACCAGCGTGACCGTCAGCGACGTCTGGCCGGCCGGGACGACGATCGTATAGTTCGCCTGCGCACCGGTCGCGCCGGACAGGTTCGGGACCGGGACCCCGCTCGACAGCGAGCCACCACCGGTGGTTCCGCCGCTCACGGTGACCGAGGCCGTTGCGGTGTGCGACGTCGAGCCCGAGGTGCCCTTGACCGTGAACGTCGCCGAGCCACTCGCGGTCGACGCCGCCGTCAGCGTCAGCGTCGAGCTGCCGCCGGCGGTGACCGTCGTCGGCGAGAACGCACCGGTCACGCCGCTCGGCAGGCCGGAGACCGACAGCGCGATGCTCTGCGAGCTGCCGCCGATCGCGCTGGTCGTCACGTGGATCGCGACCGAGCTTCCGGGCGCCACCGTCGAGCTGGTCGGCGAGTCCGCGACGCTGAAGTCGGGGGAGGTCGAGGTGGCGCGCGTGGTGATGCACGCATTCTGCTGATTGGACCACTCCTTCTGGACCGTGTAGCTGAACCCGTCGCCACCGGTGAACGTGCCCTGTTGCGCGTTGCAGATGTCGCCGATCTCACCGTTCGTGGTGTCGTACCAGGCGAGCGGTGGGCCGACCGTCGTCGAGAGTCCGACCTCGGCATCGGTGATCGTCTCGACCAGCTCGTGCGAGGCCACCGAGGCCTGGTTCGCGAACGCCGACGGCGACGAGCCGCACCCAGACGCGCAGCTGCCGGTCATGTCGGGGAGAACCCCGTAGTAGACGTTCTGCGAGCCGATCGTGAACGTACCGTGATACGCGCAGAACACCTGGCACGACTGCGCGCCGCTCGGATCGGTGATCGTCTTGCCCGCCGGAAAGTTCACCATGTAGATCGTGTTGTTGGTCGCCGCCGGCAACGTGCCCGCCTGGATCTTCGCTGCGAGCTCGGCCTGGATGCTCGCGTCGGTGACCGTCGCGCCGTTGTGCGCGCTGGTCGGCGAGATCTGGACCTGTTGCAGGAATCCACCACGTCCGATCGTCTGCGACGGCGAGCTGGTGTTGTATTCGGCCAGCCAGTCCCAGACGCCGCTCGACATCGCCTGCTGATAGAACGAGGCCATCGTGCCGGTGCCGGTCCCGCTGACCTGCGAGATGTATGTCCCCGAGCCGTAGAGCACCTGCACGACGCTCGCGTTCTGCACGACCTTCCCGCCGTAGTAAGTCAGGTGAGCCGCGGACGCCGGCGCGAGTAGCGTCGGGTCCGACGCGTGCGTGTCGGCACCGGTGACCGACATCGCGTGTACGCGATCGCTGAATGTGACGTCGGGATGGGGATCGTCCGTTGGCAGATCTTCGGTCGCGACCGACGCGACACACGCAGACAGGGCGAACGATCCGAGGGCAAGGATCTGGGAACAGCGGCTCATCATGGCGGTCGCTTCGTTCATGGTCGATGCCATCGCGCGATGCACATCTCGCGCATCACGCGCGATCGGCCGAGGTGCATCCCGATGGTCACACTCGCGCAAATCCGGTGTCGGCGCGCTTACCTTCGAGGTCAGGTCGTGTGGGAGGTGTTGCTCGATCGTAGTCAAGCAGCCGAGATCAACGCTGCAACGTGGGCGAACCAACCGGTCGTGCGTGGACAGAACCGGTCATCGAGCGATCTTCGGTCAAGTCCCTTTTTTTGTGTGATTGCCTGAAGGGGGAACATCGGGATTCGTCGTCGGTGATCGGTCAGGCCGCAGCGGCGCAAGTGGTGTCGAG